>CAZAUQ010000007.1:0-60269 GCA_964488495.1 uncultured Bacteroidales bacterium | reverse complement strand
ACCAGATCGACCAAATGCCCGAAACGTTCATCGATGAGCTCGGGATCGGTGGTGTATTCCACCTGGTTGTCGGTTTGCATCAGACTGGTAGTCATCAGCGGATTGCCTAATTCCTCGACAATAGCCCGCACAATGGCGTTGTCGGGAATACGAATGCCTACTGTTTTGCGTTGTTTGAACAATTTGGGCAGGGCACTGCTCCCATTCAGAATAAAGGTAAAAGGGCCGGGCAAGTTCTTCTTCATCAGCTTAAAGGTTGGATTATCCACCTTGGCGAACTCGCTGATATGGCTCAGATCCTGACAAATAAACGACAAATTGGCTTTGCCTATGCATTTGTCCTTGAGCCGGCAGATCTTTTCGACCGCCTTTGCATGAAAAATGTCGCAACCGATGGCATAGACCGTATCGGTGGGATAAATGATCAATCCGCCTTCGCGCAAAGCATTGGCGATTTTTTGCACGACCCTCGGATTGGGGTTGTCTTCATAAAGCCGAATCAACATTACTCACAATTTTGTCGCTAATTTACATAAAAAAACAAGTATTCTGCAGTTGTCATCAAAAACCTTGCTCTGAGCTTATTGAAATGACTGATTATTAAAACCAACGGGTATAACAAAAATCCATGCGATGAGGCATATCGGGATGTTTGGGGAACATTCTGAAAGAGTAATTGAAAGTACCGGCTTTTTTGAGGCGATACTTGATTTCAAAACGCATAATGCCTTTTTCGTCTATGCTTTTCAGTTCCAGTTCCGAAGAATAATTCTGGGAATTGCCGTCGAGGGGGGTATTCAAAATCACCAATTCCACGCCGATGCTTTCTTTGAGGCCGGCCGGGTCGATGCTTACGCCTATGTTGTATTCGCTGCCCACTTTAGGTTGATGCAAAAAAGCGTCGGGTATATCTACCTGCAACACCTTGATCTGCTCCCACTTATCGACTACTTCCTGCTTCCAGCGGCTGATTTCACGGGCCTTGGCATAGGAATTTTCGGTGAGCAGCACCGAACGTTTTACCAGTTTGCTGTAGAAACGTTCGATGTAATCGTCGAGCATGCGCTTGGTGGTGAAATGCGGAGCGATTTGTGCAATGGAATTCTTGATGTATTGCACCCATTCGGGCGAATAACCTTTGCTGTTTTTGGCAAAAAACAGGGGAATGATGTCGTTTTCGAGCATGGAATAAATAGTGGCGGCATCGAGCTGATCCTGAAATTCCTGGTTTTCGTAGGTACGCTTTTCGGTCAGAGCCCAGCCGGCTTTTTCCACATAACCTTCGAGCCACCAGCCGTCGAGCACCGAAAAATTGAGCACACCGTTCATTTCGGCTTTCTGTCCCGAAGTTCCCGAGGCTTCCAGGGGACGGGTCGGGGTGTTGAGCCAGATGTCCACACCCGAAATCATGCGCTTGGCCAAAGCCATATCGTAGTTTTCGAGGAAGATGATCTTGCCCTGGAATTCGGGCGTACGCGAAATTTCAACGATGCGTTTGATTAAGCCCTGCCCGCCTCCGTCGGCCGGATGGGCCTTGCCGGTAAACACGAATTGAACGGGATAAAGGGGATTGTTAACGATGCGTGACAGACGTTCCAGGTCGGTAAACAACAGATGGGCTCGTTTGTAGGTGGCAAAACGGCGGCCAAAACCTATCATCAGGGCATTGGGATTGATTTTTTCCAGAATGGCCATGATGCGCGAGGGATCGCCCTGGTTTTTGAACCAGCTGTTTCTGTATTTTTTGCGAATGTACTCAATCAATTTGAGCTTGAGTTGCTGACGGGTTTTCCAGATTTCTTCGTCGCTGACTTCGTAGATTTTTTTCCAGAGTTCGGCGTTGGACTGATCGCTCATCCATTGGGGCCCGAAGGTTTTTTCGTAGAGGCAGCGCCATTCGCTGGCTGTCCAGGTAGGCATGTGTACACCGTTGGTGACGTAGCCCACATGCAGTTCGTTGGGGAAATAGCCTTTCCAGATGTTGCTGAACATTTTTTGGGACACCTGGCCATGGAGCATGCTCACGCCGTTGACTTCCTGGCAGCAGTTGCAGGCAAAAACGCTCATGCTGAATTTTTCGTTAATGTCGTCTTCGTTTTCGCGGCCCATATTCATAAAATCGGCCCAGCTGATGCCCAGTTTTTGAGGGAAGCTACTCATATACTTGAACATGAGACCTTCGTCAAATTTATCGTGACCGGCGGGAACCGGGGTATGTACAGTATAGAGCGAAGAGGCGCGTACTACTTCGAGGGCTTCGCTGAAGTTGAGTCCTTCCTGAGCGATAAGATCGACCATTCGTTGGGCGTTGATCAAAGCGGCATGGCCTTCGTTGCAATGATAGATCTGTTTTTTGATGCCAAGTGTATTGAGCAACTGTATGCCGCCCACGCCCAGCAGGTATTCCTGTTTGAGACGATTTTCCCAGTCGCCGCCGTAAAGCTGGGCTGTAATCTGACGGTCGAATTCACCATTGCCCGGATGGTCGGTATCCATCAGGTAGAGATTCACTCTGCCTACGGCTACTTTCCAGATAAAACAATGCACTATGTAGCCCGGGAATTCTACTTTGAGCACCAGTGGATTGTCTTGTTCGTCCTTGACCTGCTCTATCGGCAGGGTATTGAAATTCTGAGGTTCATAGATGGCGATTTGCTGGCCTTCCATCGAGAGCCCCTGGGTAAAATAACCGTTACGATAGAGAAAACCTACGGCTGTCATGGGAATATTGCAATCGGAAGCTTCTTTGAGGTAATCGCCGGCCAATACGCCCAGGCCGCCTGAATAGATCTTGAGTACATCGGTCAGGCCGTATTCCATACTGAAATAGGCCACCGAGGGAGCCTCTTTGTTGACGGGGACATCCATATAGCTGCGGAATTTCGCGTAAATGTTGTCAATCCGCTGCATCATGGCCTCGTCTTTGGCTATTTCTTCCAGCTGGGTATAGGAAAGGCTATCCAAAAAAGCGGTTGGATTGCCCGAAACTTGCGACCAGAGGGCTTTGTCGATATCTTTGAATAATCTGATGACTTCGTCGTTCCAACTCCACCAGAGATTGCGGGCCAGTTCCTGCATTTTTTCGAGACCGGCGGGCATGGTAGATTGAACAGTCACGCTGGACCATTGGGGTTGATTGCTGCAATACTTTGTTTTCATATTATTGAGTTGTAATTAGCTGTTATAACTGATGTGTTTTAGCTCTGGAAAGAGCCATCTCGTAAGCTTGTTGGTAATATTTTATGAATTTAGACCACAATGCCTCTTTGGACAAACGCCCGGCCTTTTGGCGCACCTGTTGGCGTTCTTCGCGATGCAAAGCGGCAAAAGCGGCAAAGACTTCGGCGGTTTGTTTCACCACTTCGGCGTAATTGTTGTCGTCGCGGGGAATAACAGCTGCACCCTGCCTGATGTCCCTGTCTTTGTAACCCTGGTTTTGCAGCCAAAGGCCGAAACCCGAGAGTGAGGAGGTAAGGGTGGGCACCGAAAAGGCCAGGCTTTCGAGGGGAGTATATCCCCAGGGTTCGTAATACGACATAAAAGCCGTCAGGTCGAAAGCCTGAAGAATATCGTAATAGGATTTGTTGAATACGCCGTCGTGTCCGTGCAGATAGCAGGGTACAAAGATGATTTTGACTTTTTCGTCCGGGCCGTTGGTAAAACCCAGGTATTTAATGGTGTTGAGTACTTTATCCTGCTCAATATGGTTGAGCCAGTGAGTGTTGTAGGGATGGTAAATGGGGCCGGGCTGTTCAGACTTTGCCTCCGGAAGTGTTTTCGTTGCAGGCCTGGAGAAAACAAGCTGCGAAGACTCGGCAGCAGGCTGCTGACCGACCGGGGACGAGGCTTTTTTATTCTTTCTGAGCGCCTCCAGCCTTTGGAGAACTTCCTGACGGGCAGCACTTACATCGCCGGGAACCAGGATATAGGCCAGAATCTGCCTGTCGAGACTCCGGTCGTGACGCAATTTATGCAGGCTTTCGATAAAGACGTCCAGCCCTTTGTTGCGAAATTCGTAACGTCCGCTGGTGGCCAGCATCAGCACGTTTTTATCGAGACTGTAGCCCAGGACGCTTTCGGCCACTTCGAGTAAAAGCCGGCGGGCAGCCTTGCGTTTGGCAATGGCCACGGCTCCCCTGGGTACAAAGTCGTCTTCGAAGCCGTTGGGGGTGACCATGTCAGGGGCTTTGCCCAGCAACTGGGCACATTCGCAGGCGGTGATACCGCTGACGGTGGTAAAACAATCGGCCTGAGCTGCCGCCGTTTTTTCGACCGAGTGTTTGGCGACCATATTGAGTTCCAGGGCCATCTGATCACCCTGATAGCCTTCCATGTAGCCGTAGAGTTTTTTGCCGTTACCGCTGATGGAACGGCCTATGGAGGTGGCATGGGTGGTAAATACCGTGGCGACACCGGGCAGGTGTTTTTTGACGTAAAGCAGGCCCATACCGGTGGTCCATTCGTGAAAATGGGCTACTACGGCAGGCTGTCGTTCCAGGTGGTATCTCTGCCAGCTGCGGATGACTTCGCCGCAGGCATAGGCAAACATACAGGCTTCGTCGTAATCGCCGTAAGCCTGAATGGAATCAACGCCATACCATTCCCAGAACTGGGAGTAAATATGGTTTTTGAACGTGTAGTATTTTTTATAATCCACCAGGATCACCAGAGGTTCTCCTGGGATGTTCCAGCGTCCGCAGCGTATGTGCAGTTTGTCGTGTTGGCGGGCATAAGCGCACCACTCGTCCAGGGGGCTTGAAGTTTCGTTGAATTCAGCCTTTTGTACCCCGTTTTGCAAATCGGGACCTATGTAGCAGAGAGCTTCTCCGTAAAGGGCTTTGAGTTGTTTTGCATGCGTTGATAAGACGGTGTGAATACCTCCCACTTTGTTGCAAACTTCCCAACTGGATTCGAAAATCCTGTCGGGAAGTCGGCTATCGTTTACCTTTTTGGCCATACCTTTTTCTACTTCGGTTTTGAAGACTGCAAAGGTAGTCAATCTATTCTATATTTGGAAAAATTGTAAGTTTCAGGCTGCTTATTTTTCTTATTTTTATACAAAAAGTAGGAGGCTTAATCGCTGTGAAACAGACTTTCTGTATTTCGTCTAAATTCAGGCCGATAACACACCGATGTTTAACTCAGCATCACCTGGCCGCCGGTGATGGGCAAGGCCTGGCCTGTTTCGCCGCACTGATCCATCAGATACAGCACTCCTTTGCTGACATCCTTTGGTGAGCAACCTTTGCGCATGGGCACCTGAGCCAGATAAAAATCTTTGACGTCCTGGATGGTTTTGGCACCCGGCACTTTGCCTGCCTTGAGATACTGCACAAAGAGTCCGTTTTCGGGATTGCTCCAGAGCGGGCCTTCGTAATAATTGCCCGGGCAGATGGAATTGACCTTGATGCGGAAGGGAGCCAATTCCAGGGCAAAAGACTGGGTGAGGCCTATGCCGCCGAATTTACCACCGGCGTAGGCAAAGTTGGCTTTGCTGCCTCTCAGTCCCGATTTGGAATTGATCTGGATGATGTCGGCGAAATAGTCGGGACGGGCGTAAGCAGTTTGCAATTTCATTACGCGGCTCACTGCCTTGGTGCAGTAGAAATAGGCATTGTAATTGATTTTAGTTACCAAATCGAAGCTCTCGGGAGTCATTTCGTCCAGGCCGCCGGCTCTGAGGATGCCTGCGTTGCTGATAAAACAATCGATACCGCCGAAATGACAGATGCTCTGATACAAGAGCTGTTCAATACTGGCGATGTTACTCACATCTGTCTTTACAAACACAGCCCGGTTGCTGCGGGCCTTTTGGTTGAATTCAGCTACGGTGGCCAGGCCGGTTTCACTATTGAGGTCGGCCACCACGATGTTGGCTCCCTCTTGCAGAAGTTCGTCGGCTATGCCCCGGCCAAATCCCTGAGCAGCTCCGGTAACCACGATGGTTTTATTTTGAGCTCTGCCTGCCAGAGCGCCTGCGGCGATGCTGCGGCGATAATTTTCAACTTCCCAGTGGTCGATAAAGTCGATTTGTTCCTGGCTCATTGGATGCGGACCTCCAAAGGCTTCGGATAGAGCGGCAATTTTGATGCAGTCTTCGAACACATCGAGTATGGTGTCGCATTGGGCTGCATTATCGCCCACGGCTACGATGCCGAGGCCCCGAAGGATGATCACTTTGGGCTGATAGCCGAAATGTTGTCTGAAAAAGGGCAGCATATTTTTAGCATCGTCCAGCACCTCTTTGGCTTCGGCTTTATCTATAAACAATTGGTTGGATTTGCAATACACAATGGCATCCGGGGTGAACGGGCGGCTGATACGTGCATAATGCTCTGTTTTCTCACAGTAGTGCTCTATGAGTTTATTGTTGCGGATTTTGAGCGTTTTCAGCTGAACTGATCCCTGCTCTTGTTTTTCGTTTTGGGATACCAACATGCGGAGTGCCGGCAATACTTCGGTCACTCTGCCCGGCACAGGGCTTTCTTCTGCCTGCAAATAAGCCTGCAGAGCTTGGGACCGGGCGTCATCACAGGCGACGGCTAGCACTTCCTTGTTGAGTACCTCCAGAATATGGTCGTAAGTACGACGGATTTCTTCGATGTCGTTGGCGGCCACAAAGATGCCGTGGTTTTGCAGCCAGATCACTGAGGGCTCTTTGCCCCGCTCAGCGCGATAGGCAGCGATGGCTCCTTCGACTTTTTTGAACAAAACGTAACCCGGATCGGTGTAGGGAATGTAGAGAGGCTGATCGCCAAAAAGCTCCCTGAGCTTGCTCTCGGCCTGTTGGGAACACATCAGCCCATTGACGGCTGTGGGATGCAAATGCACGACAAAGGCATAATTGATGGCATTGTGCATGGAGGTTTCTACCGAAGGACGTCTGTTTTTTGTAATACAGGCGGCTTCGAGATCGCTTTTGACCTGGGCTTCGCGCAAGTCTGCATCGCTGCTGTAGGACTTTTCCGAAATGAGCTGCAGTTTGGCGCGATCAAGTATGGCAAAGCCTTCCTGATCAATGGTGGCCAGGGCAAAACCGGAGGCTTTCACCCAGATTTGCTGCTCATTTTTGTAGGAGGTGTTGCCTCCGCCGGCAATGACAAAGCGATTGTCTTTGCCATAAAACCGGGAAATGTCGATGAGTTGTTCAATCTTTTTCATGGCATTAATATTTGAATGATTAGAAATTGGAGAGTCCATACTTGTGCATTTTTTCCGGCTTTATTGTCCGGTGATGGAACGAATGAGCTGGTTGCCCAGTTTGATGTATTCTTCGCGTTTATCTACGTGGGCACTGCCGGTGGCATCCAGGTATCCTTCGAGGCCCTGGCGGACCAGATGTTGGTGGGCTGCCAGCACGCAGGCGCTTTTGTAATTGATTTCGCGCAGACGTTCGCTCAGCGCTTGTCCGTGACGGGCAAACAACAGAACAGGCTCCATGGCGGGGCTGTTATGCTCAGTGCCCAAAGTGACAAGAAAACCGAGCTCATAGAGATAAACCGCGTATTTTTCGAGCAGATGCAGGTCGTTGCGGGTGCTGATGAATTCCACCGAATAGAATCCTCTGTCTCGCAGGGTTTTAGCCACTTTCTCCAGATCGCCTTCGAAGTCGGTGTACCCTCCTTTGAGGTCGTCGGCCAAAAAAGGATAGGTGGGAATACCGCCTGCAGCCAATATGATGCGGCAGACTTTATCTACGGGCAGAAAGGCTTTGGGATCTTCGGGCACAAAAGCAGCGCCTCCGGCCTTGAGTAAATTACCGCGGATTTCGTTTTCGACAGCGGCATGGTCCTTAAGATCAGACTTGAGAGCTTTGCCTCCGAAGAGTTGCTGAAACAGGGCAGCGATATTTGCCGCGACTTCTCCGTCGAGGGCCGAAACCTGCTCTTTGGATGCGGCACCACCGGCTGCTTGCGAGGCCTCGTAAACCTTGATGCGCAAAGCCTTGGCCAAATGCCGCTCACGGATGTTGCCCTTGGTCATTTTGCTGAGGATTTGCTCGTAATCGAGGCGGAAATCCAGGCTCAGGCTTTCGAGCAAGTCGTTGAGTTTGGCACACATGGCTTTGACCTGAGCGTTGGACTCGGCCCTGACCCTGCTGAGTTGCGATTTATAAGGCTCGGGCAGCGCAGGCGGACATTTGAGGCCCTTGCCGCTGATATAGGTACGGCCCGGATTGTTGGGATCGTTCACCCGAATGCCTTTGGCCTGATCCTGCTGGTTGAGGCCTATAAATTCTATATTGAACAAGGGGCAGAGTGAACGCTTGCGGCATTCCTGTTCCCAGAGTTCATAGCCGTCCATGGAATAGAAGTCGTTGATTCCAACCACCCTGACTTCTTGCTCCAGCGCCAGATCGAGAGCCTGTGTCAGGCTCTCGAAGGCACTAAAAGAATAGGGAGTATGTAAATGGGCATTAACGTTAACTATTTTCATTGTTTTGTTTTTTATGCAAAAAGTTGTGCCTATATTTAATTTTATAGCTTGTTAAGTTCAATAATCATTAACAGATCTTCGGAAACGACTTTCTGACCGCAAATATACTAAACTCCTTGTTTATTCCTAATAATTTGTTGAGAATTTGAAAAATTTTCTTTGGGGATATAATTTTTCAAGGGTTGAATTTTCTCGTGAATAGCGTCCAGCAACCAGCTTGCCTGGGGGAAGAAAGAATCTTCCAATTCGTAGGCCGGCGTGATCCAGTTGCGTGAACCCACTACTACGGGAGGAGCATCCAGGTAATCGAAAGCCAGTTCGCCTATGTTGCGGGCCATGTCGTTTATGATGGATCCGCGGCTGCTGGCGTCGCTCGAGAGCAGAATACGTCCGGTCTTTTTGACCGACTCGATCACCAGGTCGTAATTGAAAGGCACGATGCTGCGGGCGTCAATCACTTCGGCGCTGATACCGTATTGTTCCTGCAGAATGTCGGCGGCTTCGAGAGCCCGGTAAAGGGTGGCTCCGATGGTGAGGATGGTGAGATCCTTGCCCGGGCGTTTGATATCGGGTTCGCCCAGGGGAATTTCATAATATCCTTCGGGTACTCCGCCCTGGTGGAATTGCTCACCGATGTCGTAAATGCGCTGCGATTCAAAGAAAATGACCGGATCGGTGCCTTGCAGGGCGGCATTCATCAAACCCTTAGCGTCGTAAGGCGTAACTGGGAAACAAACCTTGAGTCCGGGAATATGGGCGCAAAGTGAGGTCCAGTCCTGAGAGTGTTGTGCTCCGTATTTGGAACCTACCGAAATACGAAGAACGATGGGCATTTTCAAAATGTTGCCGCTCATGGCCTGCCATTTGGGCATTTGGTTGAAGACTTCGTCGCCGCAACGTCCCAAAAAGTCGCAATACATGATTTCGGGGATCACCCGGCCGCCGCACATGGCGTATCCGATGGCCGTACCCACGATGGAGGCTTCGGAAATGGGTGAGTTGAACAGACGGTGATAAGGCAAGGCTTCGGTCAATCCGCGATACACGGCAAAAGCACCGCCCCAGTCGCGGTTTTCTTCGCCATAGGCTATCAGCGAGGCGTCTTTGTAGAAGCGGTCGATTATAGCTTCGAAAATACCGTCGCGCAACTGATATTGCTTCATTTTGCTGTAGGGTTTACCCTCGCTGTCAAAAGCAAAGCGTTCTTTTTTGGCGATTTGCTGTACCCGGGGATTTTCGTTCATAGCATGATTCACTTCGGGCTTTACTCCGGGCATCATACTGTCGATCGATTGGTTGGAGAACATGGCCTGGCCCAGCAATTCCTGATTTTTGCTCAGGTCCATACGGGGTGAAATTTCCAGGTCGATGGCCAGATTGTAGACTTCGAACATCATTTTATGGATGTCTTCCTGTATTTGGTCGAGATCGGCTTGCTTACATATCTTGCCTTCGAGCAACTGACTGGCATAACCTACAATGCAATCCTGGGCTTCCCAGGCTTCGACTTCTTCTTTGCTGCGGTAGGACGAAGCGTCCGAGGGGGAATGGCCGCTGTAGCGATAAGTGAGTACGTCGAGCAGGACCGGTCCTTGCTTGCCGTCAATCACCTGACGTTTGCGGCGATAAGCATCGATCACTGCCAGAGGATTGTATCCGTCTACCCTTTCGGCATGCATCTGTTCGGGATTGACACCTGCGCCGATGCGGGCAGCGATGTCATAACCCATGGTCTCGCCCCGGGTTTGTCCGCCCATACCATACTGATTGTTCATGATGTTGAGGATAAAAGGCAGGCCGCCTTTCATATCGTCGTCCCACAAGGTTTTGAACTGATCCATTGCAGCGAAGACCAAGCCTTCCCAAACGGGGCCGCAGGCCATGGAGGCATCGCCCAGATTGGCTACCACCAGACCGGGTTTGCGGTTAACTTTTTTGTAGAGGGCTGCTCCTACGGCAATGTCGCCGCTACCGCCCACGATGGCGTTGTTGGGATAGATACCGAAGGGAGTAAAAAAGGCGTGCATACTGCCACCCAATCCACGGTTGAAACCGGTGACACGGGCAAAGATTTCGGCCAAAGCGCCATAGACCAAAAAACGACGGGCCAGTTGGCGGGTGTCGCCTTTGAAGTTCATAGAGGCTACTTTGAGTGTGGCTCCGTCCAGAAATTCTTCCATGATTTTTTTCAGGTCGCCGTCTTTAAGTTTACGAATGGCCGACATGCCTTTGGCCAGAATTTCGCCGTGGCTGCGGTGCGAACCGAAAATAAAATCGTTCACGCTCAGGGTATAGGCCATACCGACGGCTGCAGCTTCCTGTCCGGCCGAAAGGTGGGCCGGGCCCGGATTGTTGTAGGCCACGTCTTTATAGGCTCCGGTGGTTTTGACCAGGTGCAGCATGGTTTCGAATTCCCTGATCAGGAACATATCGTGGTAAATGTCGAGCAAATCCTGTTTGCTGAAATTGCCTTCGTCCAGTTCCTGTTTGGCTGTTTTGTTGTATTGGTTCACAGGAATGGGCTTGAATGTAACTTCCCCGGCTTTGCGCATTTCCAGGGGATCGATGAATAGTTGTTTAGACATAATGAGAATATTTTTTACGTTTTATTTTATGCGTTTTGTGCGACTTCTTTGATGATTTCGCTGACGGTGGGGTGTGGAAAGACCACTTGTTTGAGTTCTTCGAGGGTCATTTCCTGCTCTATGGCCATGCAGGCTCCCCAGATGATTTCGCTGCAGGGATTGCCCAGCATGTGTACGCCCAACACCCGGCCGTTACGGCTGTCGGTGATAATTTTGCACAGACCGCTGCCTCCTTCGTTTTCGGCCACAAAGCGTCCGGCAAAGGCCATGGGGAGTTTGCTTACCTTATACTCGATGTTGGCGGCCCGGGCGGCTTCTTCGCTGAGGCCTGTACCGGCTACTTCGGGATTGGTGTAGACGACACCGGGAATAGCGTTGTATCGCATACGGTCATAGCGGGCTTTGTTGCCCGACTCTGCTGCCTGACGGGCAGCCAGGATATTGTTGACCACTACTTCGCCTTCGCGCGAGGCAGTATGAGCCAGCAGGCTGAAACCGGTGACGTCGCCCGCGGCAAAAACTCCCGGGATATTCGTACGCATAAGTTCGTCCACCTTGATACCGTTGCGCAGAAGTTCTACGCCCAGGTTTTCGAGGCCGTATCCTTTGGTAACGGCCCTGCGGCCAACGCTGAGCAGAATCTTATCGCCTTTGACTGATTGAGTCTGGCCGTCTTTTTCGAAGAAGACTTCGTTGCCTTGTACTTTGACCACTTTGGCCTGCAAGTAGAAGTTGATGCCATTTTTGGCGTAAATGTCGCGTAACATGGCCGACACTTCCAGATCGAGGCCGCCCAAAATCTCGGGCAGCATTTCTATAATAGTTACTTTACTGCCCAGGCTGTTGAAGAAACTGGCAAATTCCATGCCTATAACTCCTCCGCCGATGATAACCAGTTCGGCGGGTTGTTCTTTGAGTTGCAGTATTTCGCGGTTGGTGAGCAGGATTTCACCGGCCTCGGCCAATCCGGGAATGGGCGGCACCATGGCTTCGGATCCGGTACAAATGAGCAGATTGGAGGCAACATAGCTTTCGGCAGCCTCCTGACCTGCCTGCGGGGCGACGGTCAATTCGATGCCTTTGTCGGAACGGCCTTTGATATAGGCTGCGGCTTTGACAACAGTCACCTTACCTGCCCGCATTTGGGCTTCGACGCCGGCGACCAGTTTGCGGACGACTTTGTTTTTGCGGGCCATTATTTTGCCAAAGTCGAATTCGACTCCGGTGGCCGTAATGCCGTACTTATCGCCGTGAATCGCATTTTCGTAGGTCTTGGCACTGTAGAGCAGGGTTTTGGTGGGTATACAGCCTTCGTTGAGGCATACACCACCAAGGCTGGCTTTTTCGAAAAGCAGCACCGACAAGCCCTGATGTCCGGCTCTTTCGGCGGCCACGTATCCGGCGGGGCCACCACCAATAATTGCTAAATCGTACATAATGATTGGAGTTTATTAATTTCGATTGATTGTTTAGTTGATAATGTAGGCTGAAACGAGGCTTAAATCTTTAGGCAAATCCAGTTCGAGATTTTCGATTTCTACCGCGATCTGCTTCAGGAAGCGGGTGGCTTCGCCTCCGTCCAGGGCCCGGTGATCGTAGGTGAGGCTCAGGCCTATGTAAGGCACAAAGGCATAAACACCGCCGCCCAGGTCTTTGGGACGGGGCACTATGGTATTGACACCCAATATGGCCGATTGCGGCAGGTTGATGACAGGGGTGAATATTTCCACTCCGTAATTGCCCAGGTTGGATACGGTAAAGCTGGCGGCTTCGGGGCTGAGCAGGTCAGGATCGATGGCTCCCTTGCGGCAGGCGGCGGCAAGTTCCTTGAGTTGCGAAGCCAGCCCTTTGATGCTCAGATCGTCGGCATTGCGCAGGGCGGGCACCATCAGACCTCGGTCGGTGTCGACGGCCAGGCCCAGGTGTACCTTATTAAATAAGCGCATGCTGTCGCCCATAAAATGAGAGTTGGCATTGGGGAATTTTTTAAGGGCTTTGATCACAGCCAGGCACACCATGTCGTTCAGGGTAATGTTGACGTCGAGTTTGCCCTGGTCCATAGCTTTTTTCACTTGCTGACGCAATTCCAGCATGCGGCGGGCGTCGGCTCCCAGGTGGTGAGTAAGCTGAGCCGAGTTTTGCAGGGAGGCATGCATGGATTTGGCAATGAGTTTACGCATATTGCTTAACTTCTTATCCTGATAATCAACTCCATAAACCACATTAACCGGAGCCTTGAGATCGGAGGCCAGTACGGTTCCGGCCAGGCCACTGCCTTGTTCGGGTACGGCAGCTGCCTTTTCGTGCAACGTTTTTTTGGCCAGAGGGCTCAGTTTGGGGCGGTTTTGCAATGCAGCCTGAATATCACTTTCGATGATACGTCCACCGGGGCCGCTGCCGTTGAGCTGACGAAAGTCGAGAGCTTCTTTTTCTGCGAGTTTACGGGCACGGGGTGAAATAAAGACCGGGCTGCCGGAAGCTGAACCGGTTCCAGTCTGTGCGACGCCTGAAGCAAGCTGACTTGCAGTCGCAGTACTCACACTACTGGCAGCGGTGACAGTTGAAGTGCCCGCTGAGGCAGCACTTGTGGGAGACCCGACTTCGGTAGCTGTCTGTCCGACTGCTGTCGAAGCAGCACCTATTGAACTCGCTGCCGGAGCTGCAGTGGCCGGAGCGTTTTCGGCCAGTAAGGCTGTAAAGTCTTCGCCGGCATCGCCCAGAATCATTACGTTTTTCAAAACCGGCACTTCGTCGCCTTCGTTGTACCAGCACTCCAGCACAATACCGTCACGAGGGGCTTCTTCTTCGAATGAAGCCTTGTCGGTTTCGTAAGCAAAGAGAATATCACCTTTGGCTACTTTGTCTCCTTTTTTCTTAATGGAAGAGATGATGCAACTTTCCACAGATTGCCCCTGTTTGGGCATAATAATTACTACTGCCATAGCTTTGGATTTATATATAATAGTGTATTTACCAAGTTTCGGACGGCAAAGATAAAAGTATTACTTGTATATACATGTTTTTCTGAATAGAATATTTTATTAAAAATTCAATATCCTTTTTATCAGACGATTAAAGAATTACAAGTGGCAAAACTTGTATGTACAATTTTTTACTATTTGTTTGTTGTATTAAAAAATAATGTATATTTGCGCCATGTTTGAAGAAACCAGTTTACCGCTTTACAAGTCCTTGTACGAAAAGCTGCGCCGTCAGATCGAAGAAGGAATCTATACCTCAGGCGATCTGTTGCCCTCCGAAAACGAGCTGAGCACCTTGTACGGACTGGCCAGGTCGACAGTACGTAACGCACTGGACCGTCTGGTTAACGACGGCTTTATCGTGAAGCAACAGGGAAGGGGCAGCATTGTCAAAGGCAAAGCCAAAGGAGTGGGCATTTTGTCGCTCAAAAGTACCTCTTCGGCTTTGGGTGGCAATTTGAGTACCCGTCTGATTGTAAAACCCGAGATCCGCTCCTGGAAAGAGGCTTTTGGTTATGCCATCAACCAGAACGAACGCGATGCCGGTTGTATCTATTTTGAGCGCCTGCGCCTGGTTAATGGCCGTCCGGTCTTTTTTGACATCACTATGCTGCCCAACATCAATCTGCCCCGTTTTACCATGCACAAACTCGAAAACGGATCTTTGTTCGATTTGCTGCGCACGGCTTATCAGATCGAAGTTACCGGAGGTACGCAGCATCTTTATGCCATCAGGGCCGATAAGGATCTGCAGGAATATTTTCAAGTCAAAGCCGGACATCCGGTCTTGCAATTGAACAGAAAAATCGAGACCAACCGCCCGGGTATGCACATTTACAGCAAAGTTTTTTGTAATACACAGGAGTACGCACTTTTTGGAACCTTTTGAGGTATGGATTTTTTTACAGGCCTGGGGCTTTTCGGCCTTTTCCTCGGCTCCTTTTTAGCCGGCAGTATTGTTCCCTTTAGTTCCGAAGTTTTGTTCGGCAGTATGATGCTGGCCGGATTCGACCCTGTGGCTTGCCTGATCAGCACAAGTCTGGGTAATACCGTAGGCGGCATGACCTGCTATTATATCGGCCGGCTGGGCAAAATTGAATGGATGACCAAATACCTGAAAGTAAAAGAAGAAACTTTGCATAAATACACTACCTTTTTGCATGGCAAAGGCGCCTGGATGGGTTTTTTTGCCTGGTTGCCCTACGCAGGCGAAGCCATAGCGATCGCTTTAGGCTTTTTGAGGGCCAATACCCTGATCGTCTTACTATCTATGTTTATTGGAAAAACCCTGCGCTACCTGATAATGATGCTGATCATTCAAGGGGTGATTGCTTAGAATTTTATGTTCCCCATAACTGCACAAGCTTTAAGAAGGGCTTAAGTCCACATGCTTTTTCCCTGTTGCGAAAACATAATAAGCCGAAACAGGAAACTTTAGAGTTTTCGTAGTTTCCTGTAAAACGCTGTATATCTTATTATTAAAAACTTTCTTTTGTCAATTACATATATTTAACATATATAAAAAACAACGGCGTAGCATTGGTTTTATCTTTGCGGCGTTTTTCAATAGGTAAATGGCAGACTTACTCCATAACGATATTCTTAAAACCTCGACCAGGCTGTTTTTTAAATTCGGCCTGCGCAGTGTGTCCATAGAGGACATCTGCAACGAGCTGCGCATTTCCAAAAAAACTTTCTATACCTGCTTTTCGCAAAAAGAGGCTTTAATCGAAGATATACTGATCGAATACGATGAGTCTTTCGCCAAACGCATGGAACTGAAAATCAAAAATCTCAACCTTACGGAATCGGCCACGGTGATAGACCTGGTGCTGTTTTTTTCGGTTTTTCACTTTATGAACCGCGATGCCCAGTTCGAGAATTTCTTTTTTGATATGCAAAAATATTATCCGGAAGTATTCAATCGTCACATGGATCGTCATCAACATATAGTGACAGATTACATCCGCAATATGCTGCTCAAAGGGATTGAACAGGGACTGTACCGCGAAGAACTTGAGGTTGATCTAACCGCCAGGATAATTACTCTGGAGTTGATGTCTGTTATGGAATTCTCCAGAGATAAACTGAATAAAAACGAACAACAAAAAGTAATAATGCTGGTTACCGATTTAGTTATACGAAGTCTGTGCAACGAGCGGGGCCTGAATTATTACCTGCAAGCCCTTGGTAAACTCGAAGAAAACCATACTGAATCATAATCCAAAACAAAAAAACAAAGTTTTTATCCACAAAGAATTCAAAAACAAAAATTAAAAGATAAAGAATTAAACACAATGAAAACCAGTATTCCATTAAAACGAATAAAACTGTTTGCGCTCTGTCTGACCTGCTTTTTGTGCCTGGGTGGTCAGGTCCTGCGAGCTCAGGCCGGACAAGAAACACAGACTGATCCTGCGATTTGGCGTTTTTCGCTCGAAGAAGCTGCCGGCCATGCCCTGGTGCACAACACAACCATGATCAAGGCCAACCTGGCAGTACGTCAGGCCGAAGCCGCCAAATGGGCAGCCATTGCCAATTACCTGCCTCAAGTCAATCTGAATGTGAATTACAACAATTACCTGGGTGCTTCGCTGGATATTTTCGGACAAAACATTCCCATGGATCCTTCGAGTAAGATGACTGTACAGGCTACGCAATTGATTTTTAATGCCAACGCCATCCTGGGCATGCAGCTGAGTGAACTCAGCCTACAAATGTCGGAACTTGGAAGCAATCAATCGGAACTTGCGGTTAAACAGAACGTGAAGTCCACCTATTATTCCATTCTGATGATGGAAAATAACCAGCTTTTGCTCAAAAAGAATGTGGAGAATATGCGCAAGCTGGCACAGGCCACCAAGGCTAAAGTTGAAGTGGGCATCGGCGAACAGACCGAAGCCGACGAAATTGAAATTGTGCTGGCCAATCTGGAGAACACCCTGAAACAAACCGAAAGAACTATAGAGTTGGCCTACAATTCCATGCGGCTGCTTTTGGGGCTGAACGCTGACGACCAGATAGAACTGAGCGACGGACTACAGGACGTTACCGACAAGCAAGACATGTTTGCCTTGCTGGCAGCGAGTTTTGATCCGGCCGAAAACGTTGATATGAAGAGTGGACAACTCGGTCTGGAAATCAACAAGAAACAAGTGCAATCCGCCATTGCAGGCTATTTGCCGACCATCTCGGCCGTGTATCAGTACAACGAGGTCTTGTTGAAAACGGGCTTTGATCCTACCACCAAAAATGCCTTGGTTCTCACCGCAAGCTTGCCTCTGTTTAGCGGTGGCAAAACCACAGCCGGTCTCAAAAAGGCCCAACTGGCTTTCGAATCGGCGCAGGAAGATCTGGCGCTGATGCAAAAACAGTTACAGATTCAGGACAAACAATTGCGTTTCAACCTGAAGTCTGCGCTGGAATCTTACGAAATACAGGAACGCAACATAGAGGTTTCCAAACGGATGTTCGATAACGTGACCAAAAAATTCGAACAAGGATTATCGTCCAGCCTCGAAGTTACGAACGCAAGTAACAACCTGCTTACCGCCCAAAGCAATTACATTCAGTCGGCCATGAGCCTGCTCAACGCCCGCGACGCTTTGAAAAAATTGCTGGGAACTTTATAATCAAGAAAAAAAAAGAAGAAAACAACAGAAAACAAAACAATAAAAACATATACAATGAAAAATTCGCTTTTTGTACTTTCAGTCCTCCTGATAACTATGACAGGGCTGTATGCTTGCACCGGTGCTCCCAAATCGCAGGAGGCACAGGTAAATACTGTTCAGGAAAAGATCGAAAACGTCAAAGTATTGACCCTGAGTTCACGCATGGTAGGTAATAGCCTTGAATTCTCCGCCAATACACGGGCTTACGAACAGGTTAACCTGGGTCCTGTATCGCCCGGCCGTATCGAAAAAATCTATGTCGAAGTAGGCGACCGTGTCAAAAAAGATCAGTTGCTGATTCAGATGGATCAGACCACTTTGATTCAGGCACGCATTCAAATCGCCAATTTTGAGGAAGATCATAAGCGCTACGAAGCGCTCAAAGAAAGCGGAGCCATTTCGCAACAGGTGTACGACCAGTCGCTGGCCAACCTGAACGTACAAAAAACCAACCTCGCTTATCTGGAAAAAAACACCCAGATTAAAGCACCTTTTGACGGCATCATCGCGCTGCGCAATTTCGAAAACGGAGAACTTTATCCGGGCGGATCTTCTATACTGAGGCTGATGGAAATCGACAAGCTCAAAGCCGACATCAACGTACCCGAAAGCTATTATCCCCTGATTAAGAAAGGAATGAAGGCTGAAGTGTATTCCGACACCTATCCCGACCGCCAATTTGAAGCCAAAGTCAACTTAATTGCTCCTACTGTGAATCCGGCCAGTCGTTCCTTTGCAGTGGAAATGGAAATTCCCAACGCCAAAGAAATGCTCAAACCCGGTATGTTTGTCCGCATCCATATGGATTTGGGAATGAGTGAAGCCATTTTGGTACCATCGCAGGCAGTGCTTAAACTGCAGGGTTCCAATGAGCGCTTTGTGTTCCTTCACAGCAACGGCCTGGCTCAAAGAGTGCCTGTACAGGTCGGCCGACGCTTTGACGACGAAGTGGAGCTGATTTCCGACCGCATCAAAGCGGGCGATCAATTGGTGGTGTTGGGGCAAGCCCGGCTTAGAGATGGTGTTAAATTGAAAGTGATCGAATAATTCAAGTGAGATGAGTATCTACAAAACTGCCGTTAATAAACCGGTTACCACTCTGATGGTTTTTGCTGCCATCATAGTGGCAGGCCTGTACGCTCTGTACAATTTGCCCATAGACCAGTTTCCCGAAATAGAACCGCCCTATGTAACGGTTATGACCTCTTACTCGGGGGCCAACGCCTCTGAGATAGAAACCAATGTGACCGAAGTGCTCGAAGACGCTTTCAACAGCGTGCAGGGCATAAAGGAAATCTACTCGACCTCTTCGGACAATATGTCGGTAATCAGCATGGAATTTGAATGGGGAACCAATCTGGACGAAGCCGTAAACGATGTGCGCGATGCCATCGATATGTACTACGACTATTTACCCGATGGTACCAGCCGTCCCTCTATCTTCAAGTTGAGTACCAGCATGATGCCTATTTTAATGTATACAGTCACGGCCGACGAAAGCTACAACGGGCTCAATAAAATCCTGGAGGAACAGGTGGTGAATCCGCTCAAGCGCATAGACGGTATCGGCTCCATCAGCGTAACCGGAGCTCCCAAACGCTATGTATACGTTAATGTGGACGCCAAAAAAATGGATGCGGCCGGTTTGAACCTGGAACAGGTGACCAACGCCATTGCCGTCAACAACATGAACTTGCCCGCCGGTAACGTCAAAATGGGACGGGAAACCTATCAGCTGAGAGTTGAAGGTCAGTTTGAAGTGAGCGAAGAAATTCGCAATCTGGTGGTGGGTGTGTCGAATGATGCACCGGTGTTTATTCGCGACATTGCCCAGGTGAACGATACCGTAAAAGACCTGAGTCTAGAAGAACGCTCCAATGGTGCTCAGGCTGCCCGTCTGACCATTACCCGTCAATCGGGAGCCAATTCGGTTGCGGTTTGTAAAAAGGTCAAAAAAGAACTCGAACAACTCGAAACCAATCTGCCTACAGATATTGAGACTCATCTGGTTTTTGATACTTCGAAGTTCATAAGCAGCTCCATAAGTAATTTGTCGTCAGCCTTATTTTTTGCTTTGCTTTTTGTGGTGGTAGTGGTGCTCTTTTTTGTGGGGCGCTTCAGGGCTACGCTTATCATTGCGCTGACCATTCCCATTTCGCTGGTGGTAGCCGCCATATATCTCTTTGCCACGGGTAGTTCGCTCAACATCATATCTATGTCTTCGCTCTCGATTGCCATCGGTATGGTGGTGGACGATGCCATAGTGGTGCTGGAAAATATTACCAAACATATCCGCCGGGGCAGCAATCCCCGCGAAGCGGCCATTTATGCCACCAACGAAGTCTGGGTATCGGTAATTGTTACCACCCTGGTTATTGTGGCTGTGTTTATGCCTCTGACTATGCTGGGTGGAATGACTGGTATCATGTTCAAAGAACTGGGCTGGATTGTCACCATAACGGTATGTACCTCTACGGCTGCGGCCATCAGTCTGACACCTATGCTTTCGTCGCGTTTGCTCAAGAGCCGCGACAAAGACGAAAAACCACGTCTGTACGACCGTACGATAGGTAAAATGCTCGACAGTATGGACGATGCTTACGAAAGATTGCTGCGCAAGGCCCTAAAACACAAAGTCTTGATACTGCTGGTTTCGATAGTTATTTTTATACTTTCTTTGGGTTTATTCCGCTTTATCGGCACGGAGTTTATGCCTTCTGCCGACCAGAGCAGGTTATCAGCTTCTATTGAATTACAGACGGGTACCCGGGTGGAACAAACGCTTGAAACCACTTCGGCTATAGAGCAATATATAATGAATAATTGCCCCGAAGTAACTTTGCTTTCGAGTTCCACCGGATCTATAGACGAGGCAGGTTTCGCTGCCATGATGTCGAATTCGGGTAGTCATTTGATCAATCTTAACATTCGTTTAAAGGATATTGACCAACGCGATCGCAGCGATATTGAAATTGCTGAACAGATTCGAACCTACCTGACTACCTTGCCCGAAGTGATCAACTATACCGTATCAGCCGGAGGATCGGGCATGGGAGGCATGGGAGGCACCAGCACCGTGGATGTAGAAATTCTGGGCTACGATATTGACAAAACCAATGCACTGGCTCAGGATGTCAAGATCCTGTGCCAGAATTTGGAAGGTGCCCGCGATATAACCATCAGCCGCAAGGACGACAAAGCAGAGCTGCAGGTGGTGCTTGACAAAGAAAAACTAGCCTTGCACGGCCTGAATTCAGCCACAGTTTCCAATTTCATCCGCAGCAGGGTGTATGGTGCTACCGCAGGTTATTTCAGAGAAGGCGGCGAAGAATACGATATCGTTGTCCGACTGGAAGAACAGTACCGCAATTCCATCACCGACCTGGAACAACTAAGTATTTCCACGGCCACGGGTACAATGATCAAACTCAGCGAAATTGGAGAAATCAAGGAATTCTGGTCGCCTCCTTCGATCGACCGCCAGCGCCGGGAGCGTATTGTGAAGGTTTCGGTCACTCCGGTGGGAGTGTCGCTGGGTGAAATGGCTGCTTCCATACAAACTGTTATGAACGGTCTGGAAATTCCCCAGGATGTCATCATCAATATTGGCGGTGATTACGAAGAACAACAGGAATCTTTTGCCGATCTGGGTTTGCTTTTCCTCCTGGTGATTGTGTTGGTTTATCTGGTGATGGCTTCACAGTTTGAGTCTTATTCAAGACCTTTTGTCATCATGTTTTCCATTCCTTTTGCCGTTACCGGCGCTGCTTTGGCCTTGTGGATTACAGGTACCGATCTGAGTATGATTGCCGCCCTGGGGCTGGTCTTGCTGGTAGGTATCGTGGTCAAAAACGGTATCGTACTGGTAGACTTTATCAACCTGATGCGCGACCGTGGACTGGAAGTGAACGAGGCTATTGCCGTCTCCGGCAAATCCAGGCTCAGACCGGTATTGATGACGGCTGCCACCACCATTCTGGGGATGTTTCCTATGGCTCTTGGAATAGGTGAAGGTTCCGAAATCTGGTCACCCATGGGAATCACCATCATCGGAGGTATGGTCGTTTCCACGGCTATAACCATGATCCTGATTCCGGTCATGTACGGTTTGATGGCTCGTCACGGAGATCGCGACAAACAGGAAAAAACCCGTAAACAATTTGTTTTTATGAATAAATGAGTATGAAAGCGGTATTTATAGTATACAATCAAGCCAACACCGAAAGGGTGGATTACATGTTTGACCGATTGGCTATCAGGGGCTTTACCACCTGGGAAAAGGTCGACGGCAGAGGTTCGGTGAACGGGGAGCCCAGAATGGGCACCCACACCTGGCCCGAAATGAATTCGGCCACTATGACTGTGGTCCAGGACGATCAGGTGGAGGAATTGCTTGATTGTATCAAAAAACTGGATAAACGTAACGAAGAAATCGGTGTCAGGGCTTTTGTCTGGAATATTGAACAAAGTGTCTGAAGGCGGTTGGTTTTAAAAAAAGTCCTATCTTTGGGCTAGAATTCAAAAAAAACCGCCATGTTGGATTTTAAACGGATCAACAAACCGGATTTCAGGTATTCCTTGTTGTATAGATATGTGCAATTTGTTCACAATCAGATCTATTACAGACGTTATAATGTTGTAAACAAAGAAAATATTCCGCCCCGGGGCGAAGGCTTCATGGTTATATGCAATCACCAGAACGGCCTGAACGACGCCCTGGGGATTTTATTTTCTATGGGGGGACGCTTCCCGGTCTTTATTGCCCGGGCCGATATTTTCAAAAAAGAGTTTGTGGGCAAATTGCTGCGTTTTTTGAAAATTATGCCGGCTTTTCGCAAAAGGGATGTCGGACTGGCAGGCCTCGACAACAATGAGATCATTTTTGCCCATTCGGCCAGGATTATCAACGAAGGGGATATTATTGGCCTCTTCCCCGAAGCCGGACACGAAGATTGCCATCACCTGGGTACTTTCAAAAAAGGTTTTGCCCGAATTGCCTTCAAGGCGGTGGAATTGTCGGACTATAAACTGAAGCTCAAGATCCTGCCCCTGGGTAATCATTACTCCCATTATTTCAGGATGCAGGGCAAACTGATGATCAACATCGGGAAACCTTTTGAGTTTACCGAACTTTATGAACTGCACAAAACCGATCCCAACCGGGCGCAATACCTGCTGGCTCAAAAAGCCCGCGAAAGGGTGCAACAACTGATGCTCGACATCAAAGATCTGGAGCATTACGACGAGTATGCCATGCTCTGCACCATTTACAGAGATACTTACATCCGTCGACGCCCTGCTCCTGTCGTCAAGCCGGACAAACAGGCTTCGGTATTTTGCAGGAAACGTTACAACAACCCCGGCTATTTCCCAAACGAACTGGAAGCCGATCAACACATAGTGGCTGCTTTGGACGATTTCAAAGAAAAAGACCGGGCGGCTTTTGATCAACTCATCACTAAAGCCGGGCAATACAATAAGAACCTTGATCAGCTCAAACTGAGGGACTGGATTTTCCGCAAACGCTTTCTGGCCGGCTTCTGGCTCAGGACCTTTGCTTTGTTGTTGTTTTCGCCCATCTGGCTGTTTGGCTACCTGAACAATGTGCTGCCTTTTTACGCCGGCAGTCTGATTACCCGCAAAATCAAGGACAAAATGCTACATTCATCTTTTCATTTTGGCCTGGGTACTTTGGTGACATTTCCGCTTTGGTATTTAATCCTGTTTGCGGCGGTCTGGATTATCAGCGGCACTTTCTGGATTGCAGCGGCCTATCTGGCTGTGCTGCCTTTGAGCCTGCTTATCTTCTTCCGGTCTAAAGTGTTGATTATTAAACTCTACAATCGAAGCCGCCGATTCTGGCTGAAGGTACAAAAAAGCCCCCTGTTGGCAGCCTCCGAAAAACTTCGCCGTGAAATAGTTGAGGCTATGGATAAACTGATATTCTAAAATATTTTTTATCTTTGTAGCTGGTTTTTCGAAAGAAAGCACGGACATCGCTATGTTCGTGCCCTTTTATGTGTACACTACTGGCAATCATTATTTTATCATGGATGTATTATTAGGCCTCCAATGGGGCGACGAGGGAAAAGGTAAGGTGGTAGACGTACTGACACCTGATTATGAATTGGTATGCCGTTTTCAGGGCGGCCCAAACGCCGGGCATACACTGGAATTCGAAGGGAATAAGTATGTACTGCGCTCCATTCCTTCGGGCATTTTTCAGGGGGACAAAATCAATGTGATAGGCAACGGTGTTGTAATAGATCCCGCTTTGTTCAAATGCGAAATCGATCAACTAGCCAGGAGCGGACACACATTGACCAAACGACTGCTGATTTCAAAAAAAGCTCACTTGATTTTACCTACCCACCGCCTGCTGGATGCTGCCAACGAAGCCTCCAAAGGCCAGGGTAAAATAGGCACCACCGGCAAGGGCATAGGCCCTGCCTATACCGATAAAGTAAGCCGTAACGGGCTCAGGGTGGGCGACATTCTGCATGACTTCGAACGCAAGTACAAGGAAGCAACCGCCAGACATCTGACCATCCTGGAACAAATGAATTTTTCGGTTGATACCGCCGAACTGGCCAAGATCGAAAAAGAATGGTTCGAAGGCCTTGTGTGTTTGAAAAAATTCAAACTGATTGACAGTGAACATTTTCTGAACAAAAAAATCAGCGAAGGCAAAAAGATTTTATGCGAAGGCGCTCAAGGTACTATGCTCGACATTGATTTCGGCTCCTATCCTTTTGTGACTTCTTCCAATACGGTTTGTGCCGGAGCCTGCACAGGACTGGGCGTGGCTCCGCGTCACATAGACCGGGTGTTCGGCATTTTCAAGGCTTATTGCACCCGGGTGGGCAGCGGCCCCTTCCCTACCGAGCTTTTTGACGAAGAAGGCAAGCTGATGCGTGACCGGGGTAACGAATACGGCTCAGTCACGGGACGTCCACGCCGTTGCGGCTGGATAGACCTGGTGGCTCTGCGTTATGCCGTAATGATAGACGGAGTTACCGACCTGATTATGATGAAAAGCGATGTGCTCGACAGCTTCGACACCATCAAAGCCTGCGTAGCCTACAAGATTGACGGCAAAGAAACCGAGGACCTGCCTTTCGACATTCAGACTGAGATTGAGCCGGTACTTACCGAACTCCCCGGCTGGAAAACGGATATGACCAGGATGCAGTCCGAAGACGAATTTCCCGAAGAATTCAATCAATACCTGAGTTTTCTGGAAGAAGAGCTGGGTGTCCGCATCAAATATGTTTCGGTAGGCCCCGACAGGGCTCAAACCATTGAACGTTATTGATAAGTATATGATAATTTATGTGATTTTTATAGGCTTTGCCCTCCTTAGCTGGATAGTGCAAAGCGTATTGAAAAGCAAATTCGACAAATACAGCAAGATACGCCTTCCCTCGGGCCTCAGCGGCAGGGAGGTGGCCGAAAGGATGTTGCAGGAGCACGGCATTTACGACATCAAGGTGTCTCATGTGCGGGGTCAGCTCACCGACCATTACAACCCGCTGACCAAAACCATAAACCTGAGCGAAGCCGTCTACAGTGGCAACAGCATTGCTGCCGCCTCGGTAGCAGCTCACGAGTGCGGGCATGCCGTGCAACACGCCACCGCCTATGCTTTTTTGACCATGCGTTCCAAACTGGTGCCTGTGGTGAGTTTTACTTCCAACTGGATGCATTGGGTCTTGCTGGCCGGCATATTGCTTATGCAAAGATTCCCCTATCTGCTTCTTTTCGGGATTGTACTCTTCGGGCTGACCACTTTGTTTAGTTTTATTACCCTGCCGGTGGAGATCAATGCCAGCGCCAGGGCTGTAGCCTGGCTCAACAAAACGGGTATCACCAATGTTTCAACACATCCCATGGCGGCTGATGCACTCAAATGGGCTGCCTACACCTATGTGATTGCCGCCCTGAGCTCTCTGGCAACACTTATTTATTACATCCTGATTTTTCTTGGAGGGAGAAATCGCAACTAAATATTTATGGCTATTCAAAAACCGTCCATCCCCAAGGGTACCCGTGATTTTACACCCGAGGAGACAGCCAAACGTAATTATATTTTCAACAATATACGTTCAGCCTTCGAAAGCTATGGCTTTCAGGCCATTGAAACCCCGGCTCTGGAGCAATTGTCCACACTGATGGGCAAATACGGGGAAGAAGGCGATAAATTGCTGTTCAAGGTGCTGAATTCAGGCGACTTTGCCGGCAAACTCAGCGACAGGGAATTGCTGGACAGAGAGGCCGGCAGGCTGACCCGGCTCATTTCGGAAAAAGGCCTGCGCTACGACCTGACAGTGCCTTTTGCCCGCTATGTGGTGATGCACCGCAACGAGATTGTTTTTCCTTTTAAACGTTACCAGATTCAGCCTGTATGGCGGGCCGACCGACCTCAAAAAGGTCGTTACCGCGAGTTTTTTCAATGCGATGCCGATATTGTGGGCAGCGATTCTCTGCTCAACGAGGTGGAACTGCTGCAATTGCTCGATACAGTGTTCAGCGACCTGGGTATCAGAGTTTGCATTAAGCTCAACAACCGTAAGATTCTGGCCGGGCTGGCCCAAATGCTGGGACTGGAAGAGCGCCTGACAGACATTACTGTGGCTATAGACAAACTCGACAAGATAGGACTGGACAATGTCCGCACGGAACTGGCCGAAAAAGGCATTCCCGCACAGGCTGTCAGGGATCTGGAGCCGGTGCTTTTGTTACAGGGCAGCAACAGTGAAAAAATAGCCATGCTACGACAACACTTGTCTGTCAGCAAGCAGGGCCTGCAAGGCATCGAAGAGCTCGACTATGTAGTAAAACAGGCCGAGAAACTCCTGAAGAAAGCAAAACTTGAACTGGATCTTTCGCTGGCCAGAGGCCTGAATTACTATACCGGCTGTATAATCGAAGTTAAAGCTCTGGATGCCGAAATGGGCAGTATTGCCGGAGGAGGCCGCTACGACAACCTTACAGGGGTGTTTGGTTTACCCGGAGTATCGGGCGTGGGTGTTTCCTTTGGAGCCGATCGCATTTACGATGTATTGACTCAACTGGCTCTTTTCCCCGCAACTTCTATGCTGGGCACTCAGTTGCTCATCGCCAATTTCGGCGAAGAAGAAACAGCCTGGTGTCTGCCTTTGGCGGCCGATCTGCGCGAAAAAGGTTTTCGCGTTGAGGTCTATCCAGATACAGCTAAAATTAAAAAACAGCTCAGCTACGCCGACAGCAAAAAAATTCCTTTTGTGTTGATAGCCGGAACCGACGAGATGAAACAAAACAAAATTACAGTAAAAAATATGCAGACCGGGCAACAGGATTTGATGAGCCCGCAGGACTTGCTCCGGTTTTTTAAGACTACAACCCTATGACAGCACCAGAATACAGCGAACAGGAACTTTTTCGTCGCCAGAGCCTGCAGGCTTTGCGCGATATGGGTATTGATCCCTACCCTGCCGAAATGTATCCAACTTCTGCCTTTTCGGACGAAATTAAAGCCAGCTTCAAAGACGAAGAGGAACCTAAACGCGAAGTCTGCATTGCAGGACGCATTATGTCGCGCCGCATTATGGGCAAAGCTTCGTTTATGGAGCTCAAGGATTCGCAGGGACGCATCCAGGTTTATGTAAACCGCGACGAGATTTGTCCGGACGAAAACAAAGAACTCTACAATACCGTGTTCAAAAAATTGCTGGACATTGGTGATTTTGTGGGTATCAAAGGTTATGTGTTTCGCACACAAACGGGAGAAATTTCGGTACATGCCCGTGAACTCAGGGTGCTGTCCAAAACCCTGCGCCCCCTGCCCATAGTCAAAACCAAAGACGGAGTGGTATACGACGCTTTCAGTGATCCCGAACTCCGCTATCGTCAACGCTATGTGGATTTGGTAGTGAACGAAGGGGTGAAGGATATTTTCGTCAAACGCACCCGCATTTTCAACTCTATGCGTAATTTCTTCAACGAAAGAGGTTATCTGGAGGTGGATACTCCGGTCTTGCAGGCCATTCCCGGAGGAGCAGCCGCCCGGCCTTTTGTAACACATCACAACGCGCTGGACATTCCGCTTTATCTTAGAATTGCCAACGAACTTTACCTGAAAAGGCTGATCGTGGGCGGTTTCGAAGGGGTTTACGAGTTTTCGCGCAATTTCCGTAACGAGGGCATGGACCGCAGCCACAATCCCGAGTTTACGGCCATGGAAATCTATGTGTCGTACAAAGATTACAACTGGATGATGGAGTTCACCGAGCAGATGTTGGAACGCATTTGTCTGGAGGTGTTGGGTACTACCGAGGTTAAGGTGGGCGATAATACCTTGTCGTTCAAAGCTCCTTACCAACGGATGACCATGACCGCAGCCATTCAAAAATATACCGGCTTGGACATCAGTGGCATGGACGAAGAGCAACTGAGGCAGGTCTGTAAAAAACTCCATATTGCCGAAGACACAACCATGGGCAAAGGCAAGCTGATCGACGAAATCTTTGGAGCCACCTGCGAAGACAAACTGATACAACCTACCTTTATTACCGACTATCCCATAGAAATGTCGCCGCTCACCAAGAAGCACCGCGACAATCCCCAACTGACGGAACGTTTCGAACTGATAGTGAACGGTAAGGAATTGGCCAACGCCTATTCGGAACTGAACGACCCCATAGACCAACGCGAACGTTTCGAGGAACAATTGCACCTGAGCGAAAAAGGCGATGACGAGGCTATGTTTATTGATCAGGACTTTATTCGTGCCCTGGAATACGGTATGCCACCCACTTCGGGGATGGGCATCGGCATGGATCGCCTGGTGATGATGCTTACCGGGCAGAACTCCATTCAGGAAGTGCTGCTCTTTCCTCAAATGAGGCCCGAAAAATCGGCTCCCAAAACGGAATCCGAAGCTCAGGCTTAATTTAAAAATAAAGAAATTATGGACTTTCCCGATAAAATGTGTGTACTGGGTGGAGGCAGCTGGGCGACGGCTATTGCCAAGATGCTGCTGATGAATCCCCAGGCCCGGATCAACTGGTATATGCGAAGGCCGGCACAGATCAGAGATTTTAAGCGTTTCGGATACAACAATTCCTATCTGACCACTATTCCATTTGACATAAACCGTATCCGTTTTTACAGCGACATCAACGTAGCCGTCAAAAACTCCGATACCCTGATATTGGCCACTCCTTCGCCTTACCTCAAATTGCATTTGAAAAAATTGCAGCAGGACATCAGCGATAAATTTATTCTTTCGGGCATCAAGGGTATAGTTCCGGACGAAAATATGCTGGTTTCGCAGTATTTCAACAAGATTTACAACGTACCTCACGAAAACATTGCCACCATTGCCGGGCCTTGCCATGCAGAAGAAGTGGCATTGGAGCACCTCTCTTATCTGACCATTGCCTGCAGCGACAAAGAAAAAGCCCGGGCCGTGGCCCGCAGCTTTGAATGCAAATTTGTGCGTACCACCATAACTGACGATGTGTTCGGCATAGAATACGCCTCGACGCTCAAGAATGTCTACGCCATAGCTGCGGGTATCTGCCATGGTCTTAAATATGGAGACAACTTCCAGGCTGTATTGCTTTCGAATGCCATTCAGGAAATGAACCGCTTTACCCAGGCGGCCTTTCCGCAAAACCGCAAGATCTGTGAATCGGTCTACCTGGGCGACCTGCTGGTGACGGCTTACTCAAAATTCAGCCGCAACCGCACTTTTGGCACCATGATTGGCAAGGGATATTCGGTCAAGACCGCGCATATGGAAATGGAAATGATTGCCGAAGGCTATTACGCCACCAAATGTATAAAAGAGATCAACGAAGAATTGTACCACGTCAATATGCCCATACTGGATGCCGTGTACAACGTGCTGTACGAACGCATTTCTCCAAGCATCGAAATTAAATTGCTGAGCGAATCGCTCCGCTGATAATGAATACTATATATTTACAACTATGAAGCAACTTGAAATACATTTGACCAAGGTTTACGACTTTGTCCCCCATTGCGAAATAGAAGCTTTGCGCTCCACCTGCCTGCAGGCCATGGATTTGTTGAACAGCGGCAAAGGCAAAGGCAGCGACTTTTTGGGCTGGCTGCACCTGCCCTCTTCGATGGACGGAAAATTGATTGATGACATTCAGGAAACCGCTGCACGACTGCGCGGAAAATGCGAAGTAGTTGTGGTGGCCGGAATCGGAGGCAGCTACCTGGGAGCCAAAGCCGTTATTGACGCTCTGAACAACAGTTTTGACTGGCTCAACACAAATCGGCAGAATCCGGTAATAGTATATGCCGGACATAACATCAGCGAAGATTATCTTTTTGAACTCAGTCGTTTTCTGGAAGGCAAGCGTTTTGGCATCATCAATATTTCCAAATCGGGCACTACCACCGAAACAGCTTTGGCTTTTCGTCTGCTCAAGACTCAGCTCGAAAATCAGCTGGGCAAAGAAGAAGCCCGTGAACGTATTGTGGCTGTGACCGACGCCTCCAAAGGGGCTTTGCGCAAACTGGCCCAACAGGAAGGCTATAAGAGTTATGTCATTCCCGACAACGTAGGCGGACGCTATTCCGTTCTTACACCGGTGGGCTTGCTGCCCATTGCGGTGGCCGGTTACGACATTCGTCAATTGCTGGCCGGTGCTTTGGCTATGGAAAAACGCAGTGAAACAGCTTTTGATCAAAATCCCGCTGCTCTCTATGCAGCTACCCGCAATGCTTTGTACAACAAGGGCAAAAAAATCGAGATCCTGGCCAATTACCATCCCAAGCTGCATTTCATTGCTGAATGGTGGAAGCAACTCTACGGCGAAAGCGAAGGCAAGGAACACAAAGGCCTGTTTCCCGCAGCCGTCGACCTGACCACCGACCTGCACTCTATGGGCCAGTGGATACAGGAAGGTGAACGCAGTATTTTTGAAACGGTTATTTCCATTGCCGGTCCCAATCGGGAAGTCATAATACCCACGGATGCCGACAATCTGGATGGCTTGAATTACCTGTCCGGCAAAAGAGTGGATCAGGTCAATAAAATGGCCGAACTGGGCACTCAGATCGCCCACGTGGACGGAGAAGTGCCCAACATTAAAATTGAACTGCCGGCCTTGAACGAATATCACCTGGGCGAATTGCTCTACTTTTTCGAAAAAGCCTGTGGAATCAGCGGCTATATGCTGGGCATCAATCCTTTTGACCAACCGGGCGTGGAAGCCTACAAAAAGAATATGTTTGCCTTATTGCAAAAACCGGGCTACGAAGCCGAATCGGCCGCCATACGTTCCCGCTTATGATTAAAACGACCCTGCGAACTGCTGTTGAAGGCTATCTGGCCAAAAAGGGGCTGAATAAGCTGGATTTAAAAGCCGTGTTACTCGACATGGACGGAGTGTTGTTTGATTCCATGCCTATTCACGCCTATACCTGGAACAAAACCATGGCCGAAGAAGGCCTGCATATGAGTGAAGAAGAGGCTTATATGCACGAAGGACGCACAGGCCGGTCGACCATCGAAATTGTATTCAGAAATCATCTGAAACGTGAGCCCACCGACGAGGAAGTAAAACGCATTTACGGCAAAAAGGCCGGCTTGTTCGATTCGCTGCCTGAAGCACCTGTTATGACAGGAGCTGTCGCTCTACTGGATACTATTGCCGCCGAAGGCCTGACCCGCATTCTGGTAACGGGATCCGGACAAAAATTACTCCTGAACCGTATCAACCACCATTTTCCGGGACATTTCGGCGCGGATCGTATGGTGACGGCCTTCGACGTCACACAGGGCAAACCCCATCCGGAGCCTTATCTGAAAGGCTTGCAAAAAGCAGGTGTAGAAGTTCATCAGGCCCTGGTGATTGAAAATGCTCCTTTGGGAGTTGAGGCCGCCAAAGCCGCCGGGCTTTTTACCATCGCCGTCAACACCGGTCCCTTGAACGACACTTATCTGGCTCAGGCGGATCTCATATATCACAGTCTGGACGAACTGACGCAGGCCTGGCCTGTATTGATGGATTGTTGCCGGGAGATTTACCTGCCCGGGCACAGCTGTCGAAAACTTTAGACAGGACTGCTTAAAATGCGAAGCCATGTATATAAAGCTGAACGCTTTTTTAAGAGGATTAAAAAACCGGCGGAACAACCGGACTCTTTCAAAGGGAGAGAGCTTTGCCTCGTTCAGGAATAGCAGCTTAATGCGGCCAGCTTTCTATCTGAAGAGTACTATCTTCTTTTGGCTGTTAATGCCTTTTTTATTGAGTTGCTGCAACCCGCCTTCGGTAAAAAAGGACACCCACCGAACCGTCCTGGTGTATATGGTGGCCAACAACAACCTGAATTCCTATGCCGTTCAGAACATGAACGCTATGATACAAAACCTGAATGCCGACGATATGGAAACGGGCAGGTTGCTGGTATTTTATGTGCCGCGCTATTCCGAAACCCAGCAATTGCTCGAAATAAAAATCAATACATCAACAGGTCAGGGCGACACCCTTTTACTGCATGAATACAGTTTCGATAACAGCCTCGATATAAACGCCATGAAGCAGGTTGTCCGCGATGCCAAAAGGCTGGCTCCGGCCAAAACCTATGGTATGGTATTGTGGTCGCACGCCATGGGTTGGCATCCCTATACTTCGGCACTGGCTCCGGACAACATCAATCCACCCGCCCTGCGGTCTGCAGCCGAAAGAATCAAAGACGAAGATCTGCTTGGCTGGTTTGGTCAGGACGGTTATTATTATATGGAAATCCCCGATCTGGCAGAAGCACTTGATGGGCAGGAACTGGAATTTCTGCTCTTCGATGCTTGCTTTACCGCCTCGGTAGAAATGCTTTACGATTTAAGGTATGCTGCCGACTATCTGATCGGCTCTCCGGCTGAGGTGATGGGAGCCGGTTTCCCTTACAAAGACTTTGTCCGGCTGGTATTCAAAGAGGAGCTGAGTACCGAAGCTCTCTGCCGTCAGCTTTGCCAGGCTTATATGACGAACTACAGGGCTAATACGACCTATCCTTCGGCCAGTACCGTGTTGGTAAAGCTGAGCGAAATGGATTCGCTGGCTGTTTGCGCCCGGGCTGTTTTCCAGGCCGATCCCCTACCGGTGAGCAACATCGATTTATCGGCTGTTCAGTACTACGAACTGATGGATCCGCATTTGTTTTACGACCTGGACGACTACATGGCGGCCATCTCGCGCTATCCGATGTTTTACAATGACTTTTTGAATCAACTCAACCGTACAGTTATCTACAAAGATTGCACCAATCAAATCTATTCTGCATATAATTCTTCGCATTGGTTTGATGTAGGCAGTTATTGCGGACTGAGCACCTACATTCCCCGCTACGACCTGCCCTACAGCCAAAAAATCACCAACCTCAACCAGGCCTATTTCCAAACCGCCTGGGCTCAGGCAACAGGACAGACAATTCCCTGACGGCCAAGTATGATCTCTGCTAAAGAAAGTCTACTAATCAATAAAGTAGGTTAAGCCTTCTTGCGACTTTCTGATATTTAAATACATTTGCATGAATTCTCATAACCCTTAATCTACATATATGAACCTAAAGCTTGTACTCAGTCTTTCACTTTGCAGCCTTATTTTGTCTTGTACCCAAGCAGTTAATATTCCCACCAAAGACCAGGTGGGAGCTGCTATGCTCCCCGACGAAATCAGGGCTGTAAAAGCGCCTTTTGATATGCCTCAGTTTACAAAACCCGTTTTCCCCGAGGCCGAAATCAACATTGCCGACAGGGGAGCCAGGGCCGATGAAAAAATTACCGGCATAGTGCAATCGGCCATCGATGAACTCTGTGCCCGTGGTGGCGGCAAGGTAATTGTACCTGCCGGAACCTGGCAAAGCGGACGCATCATCCTCAAAAGCAACGTCAATCTGCATTTTGACGAAGGAGCCGAAGTGTATTTCAGCGGAGAAGTGGAAGATTATCAACCAGCCGTCTTTACCCGCAACGAAGGCGTGGAAATGATGTCGCTGGGAGCACTTATATACGCCTATAAACAAGACAACATCGCCGTTACCGGCAAGGGTAAACTCACCGGCCCACCCATGGATTGCGCCATACGCAGGCAGGTACTTAAATCTGGTGTCATCGAAAATGTCATTTCGGCAGATACTCCCGTCAAAGAAAGAATTTATACCGGCCTGGAAGGAAGCCCCGTTCTCCTGCCCATGTTTATCTCACCCACCGCTTGTACCAATGTATACATCGAAGGAGTCACGCTCGAAAGAACTGCTTTTTGGAACGTAGTACCCGTTTATTGCGACGGAGTGATTATCAGGGGTATCACAGTGAATTCCGTGGGTATTCCCCGTGGTGACGGTATCGACGTAGAATCGAGCCGTAATGTTCTGATCGAATATTCTACCCTGAATTGCGGAGACGACTGCTTTACCATGAAGGCAGGCCGCTGCGAGGACGGTATGCGGGTGAACAAACCCACCGAAAATGTGGTGGTTCGCTATTGCCTGGCCAAAAAAGGCCACGGCGGCATTACCTGCGGCAGTGAAACAGCGGGTATGATTCGCAACTTATATGTGCACGATTGCGTCTTTGACGAAACCGGAGCAGGCATCCGCTTCAAAACCCGTAGAAATCGTGGTGGTGGCGGCGAAAACATCACTTACGAACGTATTCGCATGAACCTTTCCGGCAATGCCTTTGTCTGGGATATGCTGGGCTCGCGTACCTACGTGGGTCTGTTGGCCGACCGCCTGCCGGTAAGGGAAATCACTCCCCTGACCCCCTCCTACAGAAACATCACAGCCAAAGACATCATCGTCGAAAGAGCCTCTCAGTTTATCAAAGTCACCGGCATTCCCGAAACGCCCCTGACCAACTTATACCTGGAGAACGTCACAGCCGAAAACTGCGAACGTCTGATCCAACTGCGCGACGTGGACAACATTCACCTGAAAAACGTGCAGGTAAGTTCCAGGGAAAACAGCATAAGCGTATTGGACGGCCGCAACATTTTGTTTGAAAAAGTGACTTTTACCAATCCCAATAACAACATCCTCTGTCAGTTCGAAGGCGAACTCAGTCGTAACATCCGCTTCGAACAATGCAAGCCGGAGAAACCTGAAAATTGGGAGGGGACGGTGTTAAAGTAATTTTGGCATCCACGTGATTATCAGCGGTATACCTTAATTTATTATAACCATAAGGCGGACAAAAACGCCATTAAAAAAACCACAGATCCTTTTGAGCGATCTGTGGTTTTTTTGTAATCCCGTGGGGAGTCGAACCCCAATCGATGGAACCGGAATCCATTATTCTATCCATTGAACTACGGGATCTCACTTCCGGGGGACAAAGATAGCGTAAGCGAGAGCAAAAACAAAATATATTTTGTTTTTGCCGAGCGTAGCTATCTTCTCGGACGTAGTCCGAAAAGATAACGTTAAGTGAGAGCAAAAACATTCAATTTTGCATTTGCCGAGCGTAGCTATCTTCTCGGGCGTAGTCCGAAAAGATTGCGCTAAGTGAGAGCAAACAACATTATTTTTTGTTTTTGCCGAGCGTAGCTATCTTCTCGGACGTAGTCCGAAAAGATAACGTTAAGTGAGAGCAAAAACATTCAATTTTGCATTTGCCGAGCGTAGCTATCTTCCAGGACGAAGTCCGAAAAATAGCATTAGTGAAAGCCAAACAAAATTTTTGAGTATTTTTGCGCCCAACGCCCTTTTGAGGGCACCAAGTATCATCCATTAAAATTAGCGTATGAGCCGCCTGATTCTTCCCAAAAATTACCAAGCCTTGCTGGACCTGAAGCAAACCGAACAGGGTATTAAGAGTATCAAAGATTTTTTCCAGTTGAGCCTGGCTGCCGAACTACGCCTGAGGCGGGTGACGGCTCCCCTGTTTGTGCTGGGAGGCAGGGGAATCAATGATGATCTGTCGGGCATCGAACGTCCGGTGACTTTTCCCATCAAAGACCTGCAAGACCAACGAGCAGAGATCGTGCATTCGCTGGCTAAATGGAAACGCCTCACCCTGGCCGATTACGAAATCGAAAGGGGTTATGGCATTTATACCGATATGAACGCCATTCGTCCGGACGAGGAAATGGATAATTTACATTCCATCTACGTAGATCAGTGGGACTGGGAAGCCACCATAGGCAAACAGGACAGAACCAAGGCTTATCTCAAGGCTATAGTCGAACGTATTTACTCGGTCCTGCTCCAAACCGAATACATGGTGTACGAACAGTTCCCCGGCATCAAACCTTCTTTGCCGGCAGAAATCCATTTTATTCACGCCGAAGAATTACGCCAACGTTATCCTGACCTGGAGCCCAAGGAACGTGAAAATCGCATAAGCAAAGAGTACGGAGCAGTATTTATCATCGGTATCGGAGCCAATCTGGGAGACGGCAAAACACACGATATGAGAGCTCCCGACTACGACGACTGGAGCAGCGAAGACGAAAATGGCCTGCCCGGTCTGAACGGGGATATTTTGCTCTGGAATCCCATACTGGGCTGCGCTTTTGAGTTGTCGTCCATGGGCATCCGCGTCGATAAAAAAGCCCTGTTGAGGCAATTGAAACTGAGTGGAACCGAAGAACGCAAAGGCTTGTATTTCCATCAAAAATTAATCAACGACCAGCTGCCCCTGAGCATAGGCGGCGGTATCGGGCAATCGAGACTCTGCATGTTTTTACTGCGAAAGGCCCATGTGGGAGAAATTCAGGCCAGCATCTGGCCCGAAGACATGATAGCACGCTGTGCTGCGCACGGCATTCCGCTCATTTAACATCAGAACGGTGGATGTAAGAATCGAAAGCTCCTGGAAATCGCGGCTGAGCGAAGAATTCGAAAAGGAATACTTTGCCGGGCTTACCGCCTTTGTGCGCGAAGAATACCGTCAACACAAGGTATATCCGCCGGCCCGCCTGATTTTTAATGCCTTTGATCTCTGTCCTTTTGAGCAGGTCAGGGTGGTGATTTTGGGGCAGGATCCCTACCACGAACCCGGACAAGCCCACGGGCTTTGCTTCTCGGTACAGGAGGGCGTGGTTTTACCCCCTTCGCTCGAAAACATTTTTCGTGAAATACGTCAGGATCTGGGTCTGGAGCCTCTGCCCTCGGGCAATCTGGAACGCTGGGCCCGGCAGGGCGTCTTACTGCTCAACGCTACCCTCAGTGTCAGGGCTCATCAGGCCGGCTCACATCAAAACAAAGGCTGGGAACGATTTACCGATGCGGTGGTGCATCGTCTGGCCGAAGAAAAGCAAGGCCTGGTGTTTTTACTCTGGGGCGCTTATGCCCAGCGCAAAGGTGAATTCATCAACAACAACCGTCATCTGGTGCTCAAATCGGCGCATCCCTCGCCCCTGTCGGCCTACCGTGGCTTTTTGGGCAATCACCATTTCAGCAAGGCTAATCAATATTTGCAAAGCAAAGGCTCCCTGCCTGTAGATTGGCGCTGAAGAACTCATACCGACATCATTTGCCGGACTCTCTTTCCAAAAGCAAAAGCCCGACTCTTGTCGGGCAAAAAACCAACCGGAAATCGTTGTGGTATAGTTAACGAATCCCCCAAACCACATTATCGCGGGGATTTTGTTGTTGCTCATACTTGAGGTCCTGCAACATGCCCGACTTGACCCTGATGGAGAAATTATAAGATTTAAAGCGGCCCACCGGAATAAAGCTGGCCGACATTTGCCAGCAATGCAGGTCGCGCGAAACGGTACAGTTGACCGTTGATAATTGCTTGGTATTGAAGTTGTAACTGCTTGCTACTGTGAATTTCCATTTATCGGTGAGCGAGAGATTACCGTTGAAACTCAGGTTGTGCATCAGTTTCATGTCGTACTCCAGGCGTTCTTTGTTGAAGCCGGCACGGGCATAACGCAAAGTATAACTCAGGCTTACGTTCCAGGGCATTTTGAAAGGCTGGTACAGCGCAGCTTCAGGATCGGGAAGAGCTTCAGGTTCCTCTAAGACTCCGGGTTCATCACCAAGGTCTGAAAGATCGCCATCCAAACCCGAAAGATCTCCTCCTGAGCCGGACAAAGTGCCCCCTCCCTTGCCTTTCTTGTCTTTGTCCTTCTTTTTGAAAGTATCGTTATTTATTGAGTATGAAAAAGAAGTACCCGTACCTACCAAACGGCCGGGAATTCCGTATTTTTCGAACTGGGTAACATTGACCCGCACCGGATTGCCGGCGCTGTTCAGAATGTAGGTATAAGGATCGAAAGAACCGCTCAGGTTCAGGGTGTACAAATCGCCGAATTTGATACGGATATTGGCCGAAATATTGCTCCAGTTCAAACTGTCGGCTGCCATATTGTACGAAGTGCCAAAAGAGAAATTATCGATGAGGCTTACTTTCTTGAATTGATTGACTGTGTCCTTGTCGTCTCTGACTTTCATCTCGAGATTGTTGGCCACGTTAAAACTGACTGTTCCCGATTTTCCTCTGCCCGGAGTTCCATACAAGGAATTCTGGTAATGCGAATAGGTATGAGTCTTTTCGTTACCGTTCACATCGAGATAATTGAGGGTTTCGTAATAGCCGTATTGCGACTCACCGAAATCGGGCCTGTAACTGAGCGAAACACTGGGAGTGAATACATGACGGATCATATTGACTTTGGTTCCGAATAACTGGGGCAAGGGTTGAAAAAAACCGTACAGTTTGGTGGAAGCACTGACACTGGCCGAATAATCCCAAACCCGGTTAAAACCCCAAAGGGTGTCGGTAACCAGTTGATCCAGCCCGGGATCGTAATATTTATCGATGGAGCTGGTATACCAGCGTTCGGTATAAGAAAAGGAAGGGGTAATGTTGATGTAATTCAACACATTGAAAGTGGCCGATATGGGTATGCTGTGGCGCATGCCGTTGCGCCAGTCGCGTACCAGCGATTTTTTAAAAAAATCGTATTCTTTGACTTCACTGATGCTGTTGGCCAGCGACCCGGTATAACTCATGCTGATTTTTTCGTAAAAACGCTCCCTGCCCACCGGATTCTTACGTTTGAAAGGATAGAATCGCGAAACACTGGCTGTCAGGTTGGGTAACGAAACCGTCAGCACCGAGTCTTTACTGCGCTGTGAGACACTCATGCTGGCACTCAGTGTGAGCGGAAAATTGGGAAAACGCTGGGTCAGGTTGATGCTCGAGCTTTTGGTATTGGTCGAAAAGACTTCGGGATTGTAGTAGGAGGCTATGTCGTTGCGGCTGTAACCGCTGGTGGCAAAATTGACGCTGGCCGAGAAACTGCGGAAAGGATTCGCTTTGGGATCTTGAGAATGACTCCAGGTGAGGCTCAGGTTTTTGGACTGGGCATAATCGGGCAAGTTTTTTTCGCTGGTGACACTCACCAGGTAGGAGGCGTTGAGGGCACCCGAGAATTTATAGCGTTTGCGATAATTGGTTCTGAGCCGGGCTCCCCAGGATCCTTTGGAATACAGCTCACCTGTCAGTGCCAGATCCAGGTAATCGCTGATGGCAAAATAATAACCGCCGTCTTTGAGGTAAAAACCACGCGAAAGTTCGTCACCATAGGTGGGTGTAATTATCCCCGAGGAGTAGGATTCGGTAAAAGGAAAATAACCAAAGGGTACAATCAATGGTAAATGCACGTCTTCGACTACCAGATGAGCAGGACCGGCCACGATGTCTTTTTTGGGACGAACCTTGGCTTTGCTCAATTGCAGGTAAAAGTGGGGATTCTCGTGGTCCTCGCAGGTGGTGTATTTGCCGTCAATCATATAGAGGGCATCGTCTTCCATCTTTTTTGTCAGGCCGCTTACCACATAACCTTCTCCCTGCTGAGTGACTACCTGGCTGATGATGCCACGACGCGTGTTGAAATTGTATTTAAGGTTTTTGGATACGTATTCGCCGCTGGTATCCTTAAACACCGGATCTCCTGTCACCGTTCCGGTAGAATCTTCTACTCCGCTGGCGTAAATCAGGCTGCTGTCCATTGCCATTTGAATATAGTCGGCTTCGAGGTTGAGATCGTCGTATACCACTTGCCCCTGTTTGTATAAGCGTCCCATGCCTCCGCCTTCGAAAATAAGAGAATCTTCGGCCTGGTATTCCACTACAGCGTTGATGCCTTCCAGGCCTTTGTCTGCTTTTTGTGCTTTGGCAGCCAGGCTGTCGGGAGTGGCTTGAAGGCTGTCGGGGGTAGCTTGCAGGCTGTCGGGGGTAGCTTGCAGGCTGTCGGGAAGAAGATTACTTTCTGAGATTGGTGCGGATGGAATCGAATCCTCGTTACTGGTAGCACTCAAGCGGGTTTTATTCTGAGCATTCAGCCCGGCAGAGATAGAAAAAAAGAACAGAATCAGCAATATACACCTGAGTAAGGAGCCAAAAAAACCTCCAAAGAATCTGCTTTTGGGACGGGTCGCGTTAAAGTGCTGAACGGGATTCTTGAGCTGCTTCAATGTAATTGACTTAAAATCAGGTTGTACATCCATCATACTACCCAGGGATCAAAGGGACAAAAGTACGCAAATCCGATGGATTACAGAAAGCTCTTGCACCAAAAATCGAAACGCTCCAGGGTTTCTGGTCCAAATCGTTCCAGTTTGCTTCGGGCTTCCCCGGTGTTGCGCTCTTTTTGCAGCTTGGTTTTGGAAAAAAACTTATCGGCAAAACAGATCAACTGCTCTTCGATACTGACAGGCAACATATCCCGATGCGGCAGGGGCAACTGTTTTTCTTTGATCTCCTGCAGGCTTATACCTGTACCCGTATGCCGTTCGCAAACCAGGGCATGACGTTCATAACCTTCTGCCCTGAGGATATCGGCTCCCAGATAACCGTGACAAATATAAGGCTGGATGCCAAAACAGGCAATATCGGGCGCAAAAGTCCTGAATATGCCTATATCGTGCAACAGGGACGCTTCTTCGATAAACTTCCTGTCTGCTTGTATTTCGGGATGTGAGTCCAGTATGGACAACACTTTGCCGGCAACCGCCTGGCCATGAGAACAGACTATATCAAAAAGCCCTGCGTGAGGATCCAGGTAGCGGTGCAACAAGTGTAGTGCTTCCATTATTTACGGTAGTTGGCACCCGGAGCTTTCGTCCCGGGATTCTTGCAAGGCAAAGAAAAAGAATTATTTTTGTACACACAACTATCCAGACCTGTCACATGACCAAATTCACGCTATTTATAGTTTGCTTATGCAGCTGCTTGTGTTCCTGCCTTCGCAACAACAGTCAGGGCAAAACCACAGAAAGCTCCATAAGAACCGGTGCAGAACAAACCGAGGCCTATTTTCCTCTGCTGCAGGGCAAACGTTTTGCCCTGGTGCTGAACCAAAGCTCACGAATCGGCAAAGTCAGCTTGCCCGACAGCCTTTGTCGGGCAGGTTTGAGACCGGCTTTTTTGTATGCTCCCGAGCATGGCTTCAGAGGCGAGGGCCAGGCAGGAGAAACTATCACTGACGGACTGGACAGTTTGACTAACCTCAAAGTTTATTCCCTCTACGGCGATCAGAAAAAACCGAGTGCTGAGCAAATGCAAGAACTCGACCTGGTGGTTTTTGATATCCAGGATGTGGGAACCCGTTTTTTTACTTACCTGAGCACGCTGCATTACCTGATGGAAGCCTGTGCTGAATCGGGGGTGGAGCTCATCGTACTTGACAGGCCTAATCCCAACGACACCATTGACGGACCTGTGCTGCAAAAAGATTATTCCTCTTTTGTGGGTATGCATCCTATTCCGTTGTTACACGGTTGTACGCTGGGGGAACTGGCAATGATGATCAACGGAGAAGGCTGGCTGCCCAACGATATGCGCTGCAAGCTCCGGGTGATTCCTGTAAGCGGATGGCGTCACGGGCAATCCTATTCACTGCCTGTAAGACCTTCGCCCAATCTACGTGATCAACAGGCTGTTTGTCTTTATCCATCGCTCTGTCTGTTTGAAGGCAGCCTTATGAGTGTGGGCAGAGGTACCGAAACTCCTTTTAAGATAGTGGGTTATCCCGATTCCCGCTTTGGTGAGTTTATTTTTATTCCGACCGGGAAAGGAAGTTTGTATCAGAATCAGCCTTGTTACGGGCTGGATTTGAGCGAGGAAGACTGTCCCCGTGGCTTGAACCTAAATTATATACTGCGTATGTATCGCCGTTCAGGTATGGGAGCAGCCTTTTTTGCCCATCCCCGTTTTTTCGACTTATTGGCCGGTAACTCCTCGCTAAGAGAAGAAATACTGGCCGGACGGGCTCAGGCAGAAATCCGTGCCGGCTGGCAAAACGACCTGGCAGTGTATCGCCAATTAAGGTCAAATTATCTTTTGTATCCGGATTATCAAGAATAACTTCCTATTTGTCGCATCGAGGTTTTTTTTCTATTTTTGTGCTTGTATTAATTTTCGCTAAGCATTGAATCTATGTACTTTCGACTCCTGTTTTTGGCTTTATTTCTTGCCATTACACTAAACCAGAGCTTATCGGGAGCAGAAAAGCCATTTACGGTAGTTATCGATCCGGGGCACGGAGGTAAAGATCCGGGATCGGTCGGCGCCACAGCCTACGAAAAAAACATAGTGCTTGCAGTAGCCAAGAAAGTTGGAAAACTCCTCGAAACCAACAATAAAGACATAAAACTGATTTACACACGCAACACCGACGTTTTTATTAAACTCGAAGAAAGGTCCAGAATGGCAAACAAAGCCAAAGCCGATCTTTTTATTTCTATTCATACCGACGGAGTGGACAACAAAAAGGTTACAGGAGCCTCTGTGTTTACCTTGGGCCAAGACAAGCTCGATGAAAACATCGAAGTGGCAAAACGCGAGAATAGTGTTATACTGCTCGAAGAGAATTACGAACAACGTTACGAGGGTTTCAATCCTACTTCGGCGGAATCGTATATTATGTTCGAATTTTTGCAGGATGCCCATATGGATCAGAGTATTGCTTTCGCCTCGCTGGTACAGAAGGGTTTTGTACACAAAAAACGTACTGACCGGGGTGTGCGCCAAGCTCCCTATTGGGTGCTTTGGGACACCGGTATGCCATCGGTACTGGTTGAACTGGGTTTTATCACCAATTCCGACGAAGAACGCTATCTGAAAAGTGAGAAAGGTCAGAACGAGTTAGCGTATTGCATCTACGATGCCGTAGTTAAGTTCAAAAATGATTACCAACGAAAATCAATAACCAAGACCTCTGACGATAATACGGGCGTTGAACCGGCAGTCGCTCAGGGAACACAGGAAATTCAAGGAATTCAGGGTGCTCCGGTGTACAAAATACAACTCTTTGTCACAAGCACACTCCTGGAAAAAAACGACAAAGAATTCCGCGGGCTGAAGAACATCGATTTTTATCAGGACAAGAAATTATATAAATATACCTACGGTGTTTTTTCTACAGAAAAGGAAGCGGCTGCCGAACGCAAAAAGATCGCCTCGCTGTTTCCGGATGCTTTCATAGTCGCTTTTAAGGATAACAACCGTATCAGCCTTGAAGAAGCCAGATCAAAACCATAATGCACCAAAACGGAAGAAGTCGGTCTTAAACCAACTAATATCCTGCGGTAAAAGCAATAACAAGATTATGAAGAAATTTAAACTGAACAAAGAAAGCCGGATCGGGTTGACGGTCATTATCGCCATCGCCCTGTTTGTCTGGGGGCTGAATTACCTCAAAGGCCTTAATCTGCTCAAACAAGCTCAGCAGTATTATATTGTATACAATCAAATTGACGGTCTTGTAACCTCAGCGCCGGTGATGCTGGACGGTTTTCAGGTAGGACTGGTTAAAAGCATCGAATATCAGTACGACTCTCCCGGTCATATTCTGGTGGAACTGAGCCTGGAAAACGAACTCAACTTGCCCGCCGGCACCAGGGCGGTTTTAGAACCCGCCTTGATGGGCAATCCCGAAATCAGTCTGATTCTGGGCCAGGGTCCTCAATTGCTGGCCGATGGTGATACTCTGCTGGCCGAACACAAAGCCGGTTTGCTGGATGTGCTTGAAGAAGAGCTTTTACCGGGCATACAGGATATGATTCAACAAACAGGCAAGGTGATTGCCCAACTCGAGGCCCAGCTGGAAGAAGGAGGCGACCTGAACGAAAGCCTGGCTTCGGTACGCAAGGCAGGTGAAAAGCTTGTCTCTGCATCGGCCAGCCTTGATCTGCTGCTAGCCAACGAAATTCCCTCGGTAGTCAGAAACATCGATTCTCTGAGTAGTAATTTTAATGCTCTGGGACAGGAGCTCAGGGCTGTTGATTTTGCCGGCATAAGCCATCGGGTCGACAGTACTGTGCTGATATTACAAGACATAAGCCTGCGTCTGACCAGGCCTGACAACAGTCTGGGCTTGTTGCTGAACGATACTGAATTGTACTTTAACCTGAACCAAACGGCCTCAAGTGCCAACGAACTTCTGTTGGATTTAAGGGCGCAGCCTAAACGTTACGTTCATTTTTCGCTCTTTGGTTCCAAAAAATAACTGAGGGCATAAAAACAGAAATAGAGAAAGACGGAATAAAGGCAGATTGGAAAATTGTTTGAATAATTATACAGATATTTCAAGCTGTTTTTAGAATTAAATAGCAGGTTTTAAAACTTAATGTAAAAATAACACAAGTCTGTTATTTCCTTTGCTCTAAAGCGATTGGAGAATTTACTGCCAATTTAACAATTCAAACTGTCAAAATTACAAAGCTCTATTTATAAGATTGTTGCGATTTTAGTTTTTACATAAAACACTGATTATCATATTTTTAAATCTAATCGATTAAGCCTAAAATAGATACGCATTTACAAAACTTTTGAACAAAATCTTCGTTTGTTTTATTCGATTTTTCTTCAAAAATTTGCAGTACGATTCAAGCTAAACTCAGAGGAATAATTATGGATTTTAATTTTAACCATGAAGAATTGTGGAGCAAATGCCTCGACATTGTCAAGGACATTGTTCCGGAATCTAACTTTTCTACCTGGTTACTTCCTATCATTCCTCTTAAGTATCAAAACGAAGATTTACTCATACAGGTTCCCACACATTTCTTTTTTGAGCACATCGAAAGTAATTTTTCGGATGTAATCGGTAAAAGCCTGCAACGTATTACAGGCAAACCCACCCGGCTGCTGTACAAAATTAAATTGTCAGACAACTTCATCGATATTACTCCTGATCAGCACCCCAATAAAGAAAAGGCAATTCAGAACCTGCCAACCAACAGCAAAGCCGCCCTGGTAAGCCCTTTCGAGCAATTGCTTCCTAACAGGCTGGATCCTCAACTTAACTCGAGTTTTCATTTCGGAAACTTTATTGCCGGCAACAGTAATAAACTTTCACGTACTGCAGGCGTTTCCATAGCCGAAAGCCCGGGCAAAACCATTTTCAATCCTCTGTTTGTTTATGGTAAGTCCGGCGTGGGTAAAACCCATCTTTTACATGCTATTGGAAATCATGCGCTGTATAAAAATCCCGATCTGAGAGTGCTTTATGTTTCCTCGCATTTGTTTCAGGTGCAGTATTCACAGGCATACCTCAACAACAGCATCAACGATTTTATCCATTTTTACCAAAGCATCGACTTGTTGTTAATAGACGATATTCATGAGTTGTCAGGTAAACAGGGTACACAAAACGTATTTTTCCATATTTTCAACCACCTGCATCAGAACAGCAAGCAACTGGTTATGACCTGCGACAGGGCGCCCAAAGATTTACAGGGAGTGGAAGATCGCCTGCTGACCAGGTTTAAATGGGGGCTCACTGCCGAAATAACCCAACCCGATTACCAATTGCGCCTGGACATTCTCAAAAGTAAGATCCAGCGGGACGGCCTGGAATTTCCCGAAGAAGTGGTGGAGTATATTGCCCGGCACGCAAAAGACAATATCCGTGACCTGGAAGGCATCGTAGTGTCACTAATGGCCCATTCCATCATTATTGGTAAGAATGTTGATCTGGAGCTATGCAAACAGGTGGTAGACAACTCCATTCAGGTGAAAGAACGCCCGATTTCGGTTGAATTGATCGAAAATGAGGTATGTAAATACTACAAACTTGAACCTCAACTGATACAAACCCGCTCTAAAAAGCAGGAAGTGGCTCACGCCCGCCAGATTGCCATGTATCTTTCCAAAAAATACACCGACAGTTCCTATGCCCGCATAGGCGAACTGCTGGGCAAGCGCAATCACGCCACCGTGATTCATGCATGCAAAACAGTGAACGACTGGATAGAGACCGACAAAAGTTTGCGCAGCGATATTCAGAAAATTGAAAAAATTTTGTTTCAATAAAAACGAACACAGAGTTTAGCCGGCGAACTTTTCAGCTAAGCACTTTCTCGATAAAAACGTAAACTTCAGGTTTTACACTTTAAGCAGGGCTGTTCAACAGAAGCCCTGCTTTTTTACAGCCTTGGCCAGGGTGTCGGAGAAATGTTCGTTGTCTTTTTTGGTGTAACGGATTTCAGCAAAAACCTGGGCCAGGTTTTCTTTGTGATTGATTTCCACAAAATGCCGGTTCTCGGGCAATTGTTCTTTGGCCAGGTGCAGACGGTCGATATCAGCAGGTGTGTAATTGTGATACGTTTCGGAATGGATAATGGCTTCCAGCGGGAGGCGTTCGCATTGTTTGGGAGCTTCCATGGGATAGCCGACACTGACAGTAGTCACCGGAAATACCAAAGGTGGTAATTCCAGAAGTTCGATTATTTCTGCAGCCATATAGGTAGTTGTACCCAGATAGCAGATACCCAGGCCTATTTCTTCGGCAGCCACACAAAAAGTCTGGGCTGCAATGACAGCATCGATGGAAGCGTAGGTCAAGGCCTGGATATTGTTGAAGCCGGCCAAAGCATTACGTTGGGCACACCACTTGCTAAAACGGTTGAAATCGGCGCAAAATGTCAAAACTACGGGCGCATTAACCACTTGTGGCTGATTGAAATGGCAGGCCGCCAAGGCTTTTCTGCGATCGGGATCGCGGCTCACAACAATACTGTAGGCTTGCATATTGCCGGTATTGGAAGAACGGCAGGCAATTTCCAGCAATTCATCCAACAGCTCTTGGTTGATATCTTGTTGGGAATAGGCACGTACAGTGGCTCTTTTTTTCATCGAATCCATAGGGGCGATATTTATGCTGTGGTTTTTTCTCTTTGCAAAGATAGTTTTAAAAAAAATTCCTCCCAATTATTTTTTTTATCAACTTGGTTAATGCTATTTTTATTGGATATTTTCCTTTTTACCATTTTTCCTTTTTATATATTTTTATTATACTACTCATTTTCTGATGTTTATGTATTACATTGTAATTATTTGAAAGAATTAATGATATCTTCATATTGATTTTTTTTTTCACTTGAATATTTGGATTAATATTGCAAATCCAATAATACAAACCCGGAACTTTTAGCAGAGGAATTTAAATATTATCAACTTATAGAACTTTTTTATTATTTATCATGGAAGAAAAAACCTACACACGAGAGGAAGCCTTTGATGCTTCGCTGGAATATTTCCAGGGTGACGAACTCGCTGCCAGAGTCTGGGTAAACAAATACGCCATCAAAGATTCCTTTGGCAATTTGTACGAAAAATCTCCGAAAGATATGCATTGGCGTCTGGCTAATGAAATTGCCCGGATAGAAAAAAACTATCCCAATCCTCTTTCGGCCAAGGAGCTTTTCGGACTCTTCGACCGTTTCCGTTACATTATTCCTCAAGGCAGCCCCATGACCGGTATCGGGAATAAGTTCCAGGTAGCCTCGCTGTCCAACTGTTTTGTGATTGGCATTGACGGTGAGGCCGATTCATACGGCGCCGTCATTAAAATTGACGAAGAACAGGTTCAGCTGATGAAACGACGCGGCGGAGTCGGTCACGATCTTTCGCACATTCGCCCCAAAGGCACACCTGTAAAGAATTCCGCACTGACATCCACTGGTATCGTGCCTTTTATGGAACGTTATTCCAATTCAACCCGCGAAGTGGCTCAGGACGGCAGGCGTGGTGCACTGATGCTGACAGTATCCATTCAACATCCCGATTCTGAATCCTTTATTGACGCCAAAATGACCGAAGGTAAAGTAACCGGAGCCAATGTCTCGGTAAAGCTGACGGATGCATTCATGCAGGCCGCCACCGAAAACCTTCCTTTTGTGCAACAATATCCGGTTAACGCCTCCAATCCGCTTATAACCAAAGAAATCAACGCCAAAGCTTTGTGGAAAAAAATTGTTCACAACGCCTGGAAATCGGCCGAACCCGGGGTGCTGTTTTGGGATACCATAGTGAACGAATCGGTGCCCGATTGTTACACCGATTTGGGTTTTCGTACGGTTTCCACCAATCCTTGTGGTGAAATTCCTCTTTGCCCCTACGACAGTTGCCGCCTTTTGGCGATCAATCTGTATTCCTATGTAAAAAATCCCTTTACTACAGAGGCTGTTTTTGATTATGAACTTTTCAAAAAACACGTGGCGCTGGCTCAACGCATCATGGACGATATCATCGATCTGGAAATGGAAAAAATCGACATGATTCTCGAAAAGATTGATTCTGATCCCGAAGATCCCGAAATTAAACGTGCAGAACGCGTACTTTGGGAAAAGATCAAAGCAAAAACAGCCCAGGGCCGCAGAACCGGTGTAGGCACTACTGCCGAAGGTGATATGCTGGCAGCTCTCAATCTGCGTTACGGCACCGAAGAAGCTTCTGATTTTTCCGAAAAGATTCACCGCCTGGTGGCCATCGAGGCTTACCGTTCTTCGGTGAACCTGGCCAAAGATCGCGGATCATTCAGTATTTATGATTATGAACGCGAAAAAAACAATCCCTATATTAAACGCCTGTTTAACGAAGCACCTGAGCTTAAAAAAGATATGAAAACCTACGGCAGGCGCAATATAGCGTGTCTGACCATTGCTCCTACAGGTACGACCAGTCTGATGACTCAAACCACTTCGGGCGTGGAACCGGCATTCAGCCTCATTTATAAACGCCGCCGCAAAATCAATCCTAACGATCCTGAATCGCGGATAGACTTTACCGACGAAAACGGAGACAGCTTCGAAGAATACATCGTTTTCCATCACAAGTTTGTCACCTGGATGGAAGCCCAGGGTTATCCCACATCCAAGCGTTACGAACAGGAGGAGCTGGATGAAATGATAGCCAAATCGCCCTATTACAAAGCGACTTCCAAAGACGTGGACTGGATGCAAAAAGTCAAGATGCAGGGACGTATACAAAAATGGGTGGATCATTCCATTAGTGTGACCATCAACCTGCCCGCCGATGTCAGCGAGGAATTGGTCAACCAACTCTATGTAGAAGCATGGCGCTCGGGCTGTAAAGGATGCACCGTTTACCGCGACGGCTCGCGTTCGGGTGTGCTGCTGGATGCCTCAGAGAAAAAAGACAAAGGAAGGGTGATCTGTTTCCCGGAACTTACGCCCAAGCGTCCCCAGGAACTGGTTGCCGACGTGCTTCGTTTTCAGAACAACAAAGAAAAATGGATTGCTTTTATCGGTATGCAAAACGGACGTCCTTACGAAATCTTTACCGGTATCGAAGACGACGACGATGGCATAGCATTGCCCAAGAATGTTACCAGGGGAAGGATTATCAAAAACGTGGACGAAAACGGAGTAAAACGCTATGACTTCCAGTTTAGTAACCGTAGGGGATACAAGACCACCGTTGAGGGCTTGTCGGATAAATTCAATCCGGAATACTGGAACTACGCCAAACTTATTTCCGGCGTTTTACGTTACGGCATGCCCATCGATCAGGTATTGAAACTTGTCGGCAGTCTGGAGCTTGACAGCAAATCCATCAATACCTGGAAAAACGGGGTGGAACGTGCCCTCAAAAACTATTTACCCGATGGTTCTGAAGTACAGGGAGAAGTATGTCCCAAATGTGGTAATCCTCTGATTTATCAGGAAAAATGCGCCCATTGTGTCAATTGCGACTATTCACGTTGCGGATAAGATTCTTTGAAAGTATGAAATAAAAAACGGCTGAGAAATTTATTCTCAGCCGTTTTTTATTCTTAGTAACTATGTTTTATTCTACAGGAGCCTCTTTTTTGAACATTTCGCAGGTACCGTTGAATTGAGCATTGGGTTCCACTATCAGGGTGGAAATTTTTATCTCGCCTTGAACTATGGCTGTGGCTTTCAGAGTCAGGATTTCCGACACTTGTATTCTGCCATCCACCTGCCCGACGATCTCAGCATTGACACATACAATCTTACCCTTTACATAGCCTTGCCGGCCAACTATTACTTTACCCTGACAAAGAATATCTCCGTCTATATTGCCGTCTATGCGAAAATCATTTTCTGCAGTGATGCTCCCGGTTATTTGAGTTCCCGGGGCTATAGCATTGTGTATAACACCATTGCTGACAGGCTTGTCTTTTGACATAAAAGTTAATTTAAATTTATAAAGCTGATTTGTTTATGCGCAAATATACTATTAAATATCTAAATTGCTTGTTGAACCGAGTAAATTTATAAAAAATCGTATTTTTGTCGTATTAATCAACTCTCATTCATAGCCTCATTATGGACTACCTGCAATTGAACGAAATGAAGTTTTTTGCCTATCACGGTGTAAACGAACAAGAACGCATTGTGGGCAACACTTATGTGGTCAGCATTAAACTTGGCCTGGACATGAAAAAAGCCTGCCAAAGTGACCAACTCGAAGACACGCTCAATTATGCCAAGGTTTATAAACAGGTAGCCGCCGTTATGCAAATCCCTTGTAATCTCATAGAACATCTTGCCGAAAAGATTTGCCTGCAACTGCGTAACAGCTTCCCGGGTATTCTGCACATTGAAATCCGGCTTAAAAAATGCAATCCCCCTATTGTGGGCATCATGCAAAGTGCAGAAATTATTCTTGAGCGTTGACCAAATATTTTCTTCTTTTTCATTGTATTTATTCAATTTATTGTAATTTTGTCGCTCTTTTTCTGAAGATTCGACGAATCTATTTTAGTCGGATTTTAAAATTTATTTCAATCCAACTTAGTTGGATCTTTCTTTTTGAACAATTATTGCGTAATGAAAAACAAGTACAGGCATTTAATTGAACAATCGTTCGAATTTCCGAATGAGGAATTTTCTTTGGTTGAAGACGAACTGCAGTGGTTTGACATCCCTTTGATGGATGTGATTAAACAATATGGTACACCACTGAGAATCTTCTACTTGCCTAAAATAACTCAAAATATTCAAAGAGCCAAGAAAATGTTCAACGTAGCTATGGCAAAAGCCGACTACGAGGGCGATTACCACTATTGTTACTGCACAAAAAGCTCTCATTTTTCGTTTATTCTGGATGAGGTCCTGAAGCAAGATATTCATATAGAAACTTCTTCGGCATTCGATATAAATATTATAGAATCCTTGTTCGAAGAAGGCAAAATCAACAAAGACAAATTTATTCTTTGCAACGGATTTAAACGTCCTCAATACATCGAAAACATACAATCACTCATAAGAAACGGCTTCGAGAACACTATTTCCATACTCGACAACAAGTTTGAACTGGACTTATTGAATGATAATCTTGATAAAGATTTCAAGATTGGCATCCGTATTGCTTCTGAAGAAGAACCTAAGTTCGATTTTTACACATCTCGTCTGGGCATCCGATACAACGATATCATTCCTTATTATCTGAACAACATCAGACAGCACCAGCATGTGCATTTAAAGATGTTACATTTCTTTATTAACACCGGCATTAAGGATACCGCCTATTACTGGAATGAATTGACCAAGGCTGTAGAACTCTATTGCGAGCTAAAACAATACTGCCCTGAACTCGACAGCATAAATATCGGCGGAGGATTTCCCATTCAGGTGCATCTGGATTTCAATTTTGAATACGAATATATGGCCGAAGAAATTATTTCCCAGATCAAGGCTATTTGTACTCACAATAAAGTAAAAGAACCGGATGTGTTTACCGAATTCGGATCCTTCACTGTGGGGGAAAGCGGCGCAATGCTTTATTCCATTGTCAACCAGAAACAGCAAAACGACCGTGAGTTGTGGAATATGATCGATAGTTCCTTTATTACCACCCTGCCCGATACCTGGGCCATCAACCAGCGTTTTATCCAGCTGGCCATCAACAACTGGGATTCCGAATACCAACGGGTCCACCTGGGAGGTCTCACCTGCGACAGCGAAGATTTCTATAACTCCGAAGCCCACTCCAATGCTGTTTTTTTACCAAAAATACTCCCGGACAGAGAGCAATACATCGGCTTCTTCCATTGCGGAGCCTATCAGGAATCGCTGGGGGGGTACGGAGGCATACAACATTGCCTGATTCCGGCACCCAAGATGGTTATAATTGACCAGGACGAAGAAGGCAACTACACTACCAAATTGTTTGCCAAAGAACAGAGTTACAAGTCTATGCTCAAGATTCTGGGCTATTAATAAACTTCTTGTCGGGGTTGAAATTCCGACGTGGAAGCGCACAATTGTTCTGATTAAAATTTCAACTGACTGTAGCGCTTCTTAGCTCTCAGAAAATAATCAAACACTATGCATCCCCGATAGATTTCGGGGATGTTTTTTTGTACACCTGAACTCAGGCTTTTTCGGTCTTGTTTAAAACCGGGAAGAAGCTTCCAAAAGGCCAAACGTCCGCGAAACACCGCCAATGCACTTTTTGGGCAGCCTTTGAGCAGAAAGCTCAGAGCAGCCAGATAGTCCAGCACCAGACGCAAGGTCATAACCCCGCACAAACGGCCCTGAGGAAGGTTTTTGTAGAGCATCAACAAATTGTTGCGAAAATTTAGAAAGGTTTTGTGTTCATTATCCTTGTTCAGAGTACCACCTCCCAGATGATAAATGACACTCTGGGGCAGGCAGACAAGACGACGGCCTCTGTTGTGCAGACGCCAACAGAGATCTATTTCTTCCATGTGGGCAAAAAAACGTCCGTCCAGGCCTCCGGCAGCAAAATAATCTTCACGCCGTATGCACAGGCAGGCACCTCCGGTCCAGAATACATCGCAGAGCTTGTCGTATTGCCCCTGGTCGGGTTCCAGATGATCCTGGATACGCCCTCTGCAAAAGGGATATCCCAGACTGTCTATAAATCCACCGCAGGCTCCGGCATGTTCGAAATAATCCGGCTGTTTCAGGTCTAAAATTTTTGGCTGACAGGCCGCTGTATCGGGATGTTGATCCAGGTAATTTATCAACGGAGGTAACCAGTTCGGGGTAACCTTTACATCGGAATTAAGCAACACCAGGTATTCGGTCTCCAAAGCTGCCAGAGCTCGGTTGTAACCCTCTGCAAAACCGTAATTCCGGTCTAAACAAAGGAGCTGAATTTCTGGATAAGTTCTTTTTAGCCATTCTACAGAAGCATCTGTCGAGGCGTTATCTGCCACAATCAAAGACACATCGGGATAAGGGGTGTTTTCGATCAATACCGGCAGGTACTGCTCCATCAGGGTTTTGCCGTTCCAATTAAGAATGACTACAGATGTTTTGATTTTTACCTTGGTCATTGTTTTGGTTTCGTATTGGATGATTTAGGTTGATTTTCAGGCTGATTCCGTTTGTGCTTCCAGCGCATGTGAGTCCATAACCAACAGGCGGGATTGCGCAAAATGCTTTGCTCCATCAGGCGGCTGTATTGTTCTGTAATTTCGTTGTCGGCTGTCTCCCTGGGATTGTCTGTTATGAGCTTGAATTCTGTGCTGTAATAACCCCGTTTTACCACTCTGACGTCGGCATAAACCACCGCGGCGCCACTGCTTTTGGCCAGGCGTTCCACTCCTGTTAACACGGAGGTGTCCTGATTCAAAAAATGAGTCCAGTAGTGCAAATTGGTTTTCGAAGGACTTTGATCGGCTATCATGCCAAAAACGCCAGCCTGTGCTTGTTGTCTGAGAAAGACTATTTTTCGTAAAACAGCCTGCTTTTCTAAGAGTTCAGCGCCGAAACGGTTTCTGAGTTTAAACATCAGACGATCGAAAGTCTTGTTGGTCAAAGGCCTGTATACATTGATCAGGTGAATGCCCGGATAATGAAGCTTTAGAAATGTCTGAAATTCCCAATTGCCGTAATGGCCCAGATAAACCAATACAGACTGTCCCCGGTTTTGGTATTTTTCGAGTAATCCGGTATTGATAAAAGAAGTGCGTTTTTTGGCCTCTTCGGGAGAAATCCCTGCCAGATAAATGGTTTCTACTACAACGGAACAAAAATACCTGAAAAAGTCTTTTTCGGTCCTGCGTAATTCACTGGTGCTTTTATCAGGGAAACTGGCAGCCAGATTGGAACGGACTACTTTTTTTCGGTAGCCGGCCAGGTAATAAACCAGGGGATACAGCAGCACATCCGAAACGACATAGAGCAGACTAAGCGGCAGGAAGGCCAGCAGGCGACAAAATCCGTATAAGAGCAGATAGCCCATACCTGGTAATTTTTAAACACAAAGGTAGTGGATTTTTTTAAGATTCAGGGAAGAAATATAGCCTGCAATGCCGATTGATCTGAGTTAAAATCACCCAGGATCAGACGGATGCTGCGATTTTCCCAATCGCTGCGCCAAGGGGCTTCCACCCGCACATAGTTTTCTGAAAAACCATGGATGAGATTGTTTTTTTCCCCTTTTTCAAACAACACGACGGCCTGCTCTCCCCGGCGGGCGGAATAAAATTGCAGCCTTTTTTCTTCAGATAAACGATGCAGGATCTCGCTGCGATTTTTTTGCTCAGCACTGCTCACTATCGGTTGTATCTTTAAAGCTTGTGTTCCGGGCCTTTCGGAATAACTGAACACATGAAGCTGACTGAAGTCCAGGTCTTCGAGAAAGTATCTGGTCTCGTCGAAACGTTCCTGTGTTTCACCTCTCATGCCCACAATCACATCAACACCGATAAAAGCCCCGGGCAGACTTTGGCGAATTTTTGCCACTCTGGAACTAAAGTATTCCCTGGTATAGCGCCGGTGCATCAGGCGAAGCATCTCGTTGCTGCCTGCTTGCAGAGGTAAATGGAAATGGGGCACAAAGCGATCGGAAGCAGCCACAAACTCTATGATCTCATCGCTGAGCAAATCGGGTTCCAGCGAAGAAATCCGATAACGCTCAATGCCCTCGACCCGATCAAGAGCCCGCAGTAAATCAATCAGTTTTTCATCGCTGCTTTTACCGAAATCTCCTATGTTTACGCCTGTCAAAACAATTTCACGTCCGCCTTCGGCAACTACTTCACGAGCCTGCAAAACTACATCTTCGATACTGAGGTTGCGGCTGCGGCCTCTGGCAAAAGGAATGGTGCAATAGGTACAAAAATAATCACAACCGTCCTGCACTTTCAGAAAATAACGAGTACGATCGCCCCGGGCACAAGCCGGGAAAAAACGATGAATTTCGGTATTGGGCCCGGAAAAAACTTCGGACTTTTCGAGTTTTCTGCTCTGTAAATGTTGCAGAATATCCATCTTTTGATCTGATCCCAGCACAAGATCCACACCGGGAATGGCAGCTAGCTCGGTTGCTCTTAGTTGGGCATAGCAACCGGTCACCACAACAAAGGCTTCCGGATGTTTGCGAATGAGCCGGTGAATATTCTGACGGCATTTTTGCTCGGCCGTCTGGGTTACCGTACAGGTATTAATAACACAGACATCAGGCTCCTGACCGGCTTTAACCGGCAGATATCCTGCTTGTTGCATTTGTATACCGAGACTCGCACTTTCAGCAAAATTCAATTTGCATCCCAGGGTATAAAACAAGTAAGTGGGGGGCTGTGTGGCGACTTTGCGGTTCATGAGACGACTAAACAAAAAGAGGGTGTCCCAATAACTTGAGACGCCCTCCTGTCTTTGTATTCTGTAGAATTATTCAGCGACTACCTCAAAGCTGATTTCCACCTGAACTTCGCGGTGGAGCTTGATGGTTGCTTTGTATTCTCCAACTTCCTTAACTGCATCCTTGAGCAAAATACTCTTGCGGTCTATGTCCAGGCCTTGTTTTTCGAGCGCCTCGGCTATCTGTATCGGTCCCACTGAACCAAATATTTTGCCTGTACTGCTCACTTTGGCTCCTATACTCAGATGTATGCCTTCAAATTTTGAAACCATATCCTGGGCATCCTTTTTCATTTTTTCCAACTTGTGGGCACGTTGCCTAAGGTCTTCGGCCAGCATTTTTTTGGCGGATTCCGTTGCCATAACGGCCATACCTTTTGGAATGAGGTAATTGCGGCCGTAGCCGTCTTTTACCTTTACAATATCGTCCTTGTAGCCGAGATTGATTACGTCTTCTTTTAAAATAACTTCCATGTTTATTCCTCCTTTTACTTCATCAAATCGGTTACGTAAGGCAAGAGTGCCAGGTGGCGTGCACGTTTTACAGCCTGGGCTACTTTGCGCTGAAATTTCAGCGAAGTTCCTGTCAGGCGGCGGGGTAAGATCTTTCCCTGTTCGTTGAGAAACTTTTTAAGGAATTCGGGGTCCTTGTAGTCAATAAACTTAATACCGCTCTTTTTGAAACGGCAATATTTCTTTTTCTTGGTGTCCACCGTGGGAGGAACCAGATAACGGATTTCTGAGCTATTCTGTGCCATGATTTAATTCTCCTTTTTAGCTTGTTTCAAACTTCTTCTTTTCTCGGCGTATTGAGCAAAGAATTTATCTTGCTTCAACACCAGAAAACGAAGTACTGATTCGTCACGACGGAAATTGACTTCCAGTTTGGCAACAATTTCCGGATTGGCCTTAAACTCGAGCAGCTGATAAAAACCGGTGGACTTTTTCTGGATAGGATATTCCAGTTTGCGCAGCCCCCAGTTTTCTTCATGCACAATCTCAGCACCTTCTGCAACGAGAAGGTTTTTGAATTTTTCTACCGCTTCCTTCATCTGAGGCTCAGACAAAACGGGAGTTAAAATGAAAACGGTTTCGTAATTGTTCATAAGAAAATTTATAAATGTTTTTATACTAACTCATTTGCTAATAAAACACTGGATAGGTTTTTCACAAAAAGAGCGGCGCAAAGGTAGTAAGATTATTTTTTCTGACAAAATATGATTTAAAAAAAATCTGCTTGTAAAAAAGGCCAAGTTTTATCGATATTTGAATAAAAAGTGTAACTTTGCAAACTTTAGTAGCAAAAACAACTCATTCAATTAAAATACGATGAAAAAGTTTTTCACCCTTTTGCTCAAAAACCTCGGCATTATTATTGTTCTCGGAGGCACGGCTGTGCTTGCCGCTACTCAATTTACAGGAAATCTCAGCAATACCTGGCTTCTGGTGGCTGCAGGCCTGTTCTTGATTGGAATGCTTACACAGATCTACGTCAACAAGAAAGTAGAATAAGCTAGACACTGATTATACCTTGAGGAGGAAAAACGTTTTGCTTTTCTTCCTTTTTTTATTGACAATCCACAGACCTTTACATCGTACCCCCTTCAACACCTGAAGAGCATCTGAATAAGGGGCCAGTCTTCGAATACCATACCGGCTTTTGCCAAAAAAATAAATTCCATGAAAGCAATAAGCACTTTGCAGAAATTACTGATTGTATTTATAATTGCTTTCTTAAATTTTGCTCCGGCAGAGTTTTCTTTATTGGCCAATTCAACAGTAAAACCTTTTATAACCTACAACCGCTACAGCAGCGAGGATGAATTTCTGCAAGGCAGCATCACCTATTTATTGCAAGACCATCGTGGACTGATTTGGGTAAGCTCTTTCAACGGACTCAACAAATTCGACGGTTATCAATGGACCAAATACAAGTCACGCCCCGGCGAAAAATCACTACTGAATACCAATCGCATCAATTATTTGTGGGAAAACAGCAGCGGCAATTTGTGGTGCGAAGCGGGCAACCAAATTTTTTTATTCGATGTTGAAAAAGAAGAATTCACCAATCTTCAGACAGTTTTTGAGCAAAAACACTATAGAACGGTAAACATTCAGAATATCTTTCCCCTGGACAATGGAGTAAGCTATATGATCAGCGAAGAGGGAGAATGTTTTCGAATCAAAGATTCAGATCCCTATAATACCTGTCAGGAGATACAACTAAAAACTTCGGGGCTGAAGGATATTTTCCTGGTTTTTTTGGATAAAGCGGGTTTTGAATGGATTCTCACGTCAACCGGCACTTATCGCTACGGTATTGATCAAGCATTTTCCAAAATACCCTTTCGTTTTCCTGCCCAAAGCGAGGATGGATTGTGGCTTACCTCTGCCGACGGCAAACAAATGGGGATATATTCCTATAAAAGCGATAAAATAACTTATATGGATTTCGTCCCTGTAAACGGTTATGTCTATAAACAACATTTCAAAGATACTATTATTTATACAGCTACCGGAGCCGGTTTCTATCTGAGCTCGATCGCTGACAAACAGGCGAGATGTCTTAGTAAAGAAATACTGCAGACATTTTTTGTTGACAGCCGGGGCTGCGTATGGGGTCTTACTACCGAGAAAGATATAGTTAAAATAAACACTAAAGATAATTTCGGTGTAACAGCTGAAAGCCAAGAAATAGAGCTCCCGGCTGATCATTACTTTTCGGATCCCCGCGTGAATTTTTACGAAGACAAAAGCGGACTTATATGGGTGTTTTTCTTTGACACGAACGACATTTTGTATTATAATGAAAGTTCCGGACGATTTGAAAGACCCATCAGCCCGGAAGGGATGATAACCAATATGCAAGGAGTCGCCATAGACCAACAAGGCAATCTGTGGTACCGGACGAACAGGCACATAGATATGCTCACTTTGCACAACCAGCCTTTCGAAGTAATCAACGCTTTTCCCGGAGAAGAAGTGCGCTCCATGCTCAAAGATTCCAAATCTCGCTACTGGTTCGGACTAAGAGAGAACAGAGTGCTATGTTTTCAGGACAATATATTAGTGCATGATATACAAATAGAAGGTACAGCATATTGCCTTTACGAAGATTCAAATCAACGCATCTGGATAGGCAGCAAACCGGGCGGTTTGTACTGCCTGGAATTTATTGATAACTCAGACAATTACAAGCTTAGTCGCTACCAACACGACACCAACGACCCCAAAAGCCTGAGTCACAACGACATTTACAGCATTGTGGAAGACAGTCAGGGACATTTGTGGATAGGCACTTTCGGAGGAGGAATTAATCTGTTCAACCAAGGCACTTTCCATCACCAAAACAACCATTTGGGCTACAACAGTGAATTGCCCGAAACTATCCGTTTCATTTGCGAAATCAGACCAGGCTTGGTGCTGATAGGAGCCAGAAACGGATTATTTTCATTTAATAATCAATTTGACCATCCGGAAAACATACACATGTTTCACAACACAAAACGTTCTCTGGATATCAACAGCCTGCCCGACAACGATGTTATGAGCATTTTAGTCACAAAAGACAGCATTATTTATTTAACCACCAGCAGTGGAGGCATTTGTCGTATTCTCTCCCAAACCGAAGAGTTGCTCTCCGACAACATTCGTTTTGAATCAATAAGCAAAGAAGACGGCCTGGCCAGTGATGTCGCCTACTCAATTATCGAAGATTCTCAAAACGACTTGTGGATAACCAGCGGACGGGCGCTTTCCCGTCTGCAAGGCAACCTGAACTCAAACAGCCCGGGCCTGCAAGATTCGGGAATTATTACCATTTACGACAGGACCTCTTTTCCTTCAGAGGTAGTATTTTCCGAAGGCCATCCCACAATAAAGGGCGACACCCTGGTTTTTGGAACCATGAACGGTATTGTTACTATACATTCTTCGAAGGTTCTTAAAGATATTTATACCCCTCCTTTGATTGTCAGCAGCAAGTCGCAGGATCTTAAATCGAGGCATCAGGCCAGAGCGGCTAGTATACGTTTTGCTGCCTTGGATTATCACGACAAACTACATCTAAAATACGCCTATATGTTGGACGGAGTGGACAAAGATTGGAATATCACAACAGAGAATACTGTTACCTACATCAATTTACCGCCCGGCAACAATTTGTTTCACGTTAAATCGACTAACGCCGATGGTATTTGGACTGATAATGAGCAAACCATGCTTATTTACATTAAACCACACTTTCAAGAGACGCTGCCGGGCCGTCTTATCCTGATTTCGGCCGTCTTACTTTTTATCACACTGGTTGTTTATTACTTTCTGCATATTTACCGGTTGCGCCACCGCCTGGCTCTTGAACAAGAAAGCACCAATACCAAACTTCGTTTTTTTACAGACATAAGCCACGAACTCCGTACACCGCTCACACTGATTGATGGCCCGGTGGCAGAAGTTTTGGAAGATAAACAGTTATCTGAACAATCGCGCTATTATTTGGAAGTAGTCCAAAAAAATGTACGCAGATTACTGAATCTGGTAAATCAGATACTGGATTTTCGTAAACTTCAGCATAACAAAATGACTTTATTGATCGAGCCATTGGATGTAAAAGAAATTTTATCGCATATTATGGAAAATTTCGCCGAATTGGCTCACCAGCATCGCATACTTTTCGATCTAAATTGTCCGGACGATTTGCCGGTAATATGGGCAGACAGGGATAA
>CAZAUQ010000006.1:57783-60575 GCA_964488495.1 uncultured Bacteroidales bacterium | reverse complement strand
GCTTGGGAGATTATCATTATTTCCGCATTTACGACCCTAAAGAGAGGCTTATTTGTGCGGCTTCTTTTAGAGAGAGAGTACTACATCATGCCATCATGAATGTCTGCCACAGATTCTTTGAAAACTATCAAATTTACGATAGTTATGCCACCAGAATTGATAAAGGGCAATACGCAGCCTTGGAAAGAGCTAAACATTTTTCAAAATCGAATCGTTGGTTCTGCAAATTAGATGTCCGTAAGTACTTTGACAGCATTAATCATGAACTGTTGTTAAGTCTGTTGGAACATAAATTCAAAGACAAGAAACTTCTTTTACTGTTTGCAAAAATCATTGACAGTTATCACGTTAAACAAGGATGTGGCATTCCTATCGGTAATCTGAGCAGTCAATATTTCGCCAACTTTATGTTGGCCCATGCCGATCACTTTAGTAAAGAAACTCTCAAAACCAAAGCCTATTTAAGATATATGGATGATATGGTTCTATGGGAAAACAGTAAAATGGTTTTATTAGATAAATACAACAGAATTAATGAATATATTCAGAATCGCTTGCAACTTGTTCTAAAACCTCCAGTTATTCAACCAGTCGAAAAAGGATTGCCCTTGCTGGGTTATGTTTTATGCAAAGATTCTGTCCGTTTAAACAAAACCAGCAAAAAACGTTTTATTGATAAATACAAGAACTATGAGAAAAACTTAAACACCCTTGTTTGGTCTCAAAAGGAGTTTTCGAATCATATCACTCCTCTGTTCTCGTTTGTACAATATGCAAACAGCACAGAGCTGAGACGAAAACTTGTCAACAATACGGAATTAAGCTGAAAGGGCTCCAACCGTGTGAATCGCGGCGGCAGCTGGAACAACAACGCCAGGAACTGTCGCGTGTCCAATCGCAACAACGACCAGGCCGACAATCGCAACAACAATTTGGGCTTCCGCCTGGTTTTAGTCCCTTAGCTCAATGGAATGACCGGATAGTCGCACTGAACCGGCTTGATTCCTGAATCCTTTACCCGGATCGAATAGTTTAGTGAATTCACCCGACGAGTAGCTGAGGTTGCAAGGCCTCCGAAAGCCGGGTGTTTTTTCTTGTGGACAATAGCGTCATTTATCGGTACCATTTTTTGAATTTTGAGTCTGAAAAATTGGTAATTTTACGCTCAGAATTCTTAACTATTTACAACTCCACACTATGTCTACAGGATTTTATACTATACCGGAAATTAAGAACGAGCCGGTCAAAACTTACGCTCCGGGCACGCCGGAACGGACAGCCTTAAAAAAAATGCTGACCGAACTGAGGTCCAAAGAAACGGATGTTCCTATGATCATCGGAGGCAAAGAAATTCGTACCGATAAAAAAGTGCGTATGTTTCCGCCCCACGACATCAAACATACCTTGGGCTATTATTATCAGGGCGACGGCAGCCACGTGCAAATGGCAATCGATGCAGCTCTGTCAGCCCGGGAACAATGGGCGACCCTCTCCTGGCAGCATCGTTCTGCGATTTTCCTGAAGGCCGCCGATTTGCTGGCCGGCCCCTATCGGTACAAGATGAACGCAGCTACCATGCTGGGACAATCTAAAAACGCTTTCCAAGCCGAAATTGATGCCGCCTGCGAACTGGCAGACTTCTTTCGCTTTGGTGTGCGTTGCGTAACAGATATTTACCACATGCAACCAGAATCTTCGCCCGGTATGTGGAATTACAATGAATTCCGCCCCCTGGAAGGCTTCGTGTTTGCACTGACACCATTCAACTTTACTTCCATCGCCGGCAACCTGCCCGCAGCCCCGGCCATGCTGGGAAACGTTGTTGTATGGAAACCCTCCAAAACAGCTGTTTATTCGGCTGCCGTTATTATGGAAATCTTCCGTGAAGCCGGCCTGCCCGATGGCGTCATCAACCTGGTATTTGCCGATGGTCCTTCTACTTCGCAAGTGGTGTTGAATTCTCCCTATTTTGCAGGCATTCACTTTACAGGCTCCACCGCCGTGTTCCAAAGTATCTGGAAAACCATAGGCGAAAACATTTATAAGTATAAATCCTATCCCCGCATTGTGGGTGAAACCGGCGGCAAGGATTTTGTATTTGCCGATGCCACCGCTGATCCTCAGGCACTGGCCATAGCTCTGCTGCGGGGTGCTTTTGAATACCAGGGACAAAAATGTTCGGCTGCATCCAGGGCGTATGTCCCGGCCAGTTTATGGAAAGAGGTCCGCGAGCGTTTGGGCAAAGAGCTCTCTACAGTAAAAATGGGGCCTCCCGAAGACTTTACTAATTTTATTAACGCAGTTATTGACGAAGCCTCTTTTGACAAACTCAAAGGATTCATCGACCGGGCTCGCCTGGACGCCGATGCCGAAGTAATTTTCGGCGGCAACTGCGATAAATCGCTGGGGTACTTTATTGAACCCACAGTGATTCTGGCCAAAAAGCCTGATTACATCACTATGGTCGAAGAATTGTTCGGGCCGGTGCTTACTATCTATGTGTATAAGGACGAAGATATGGACGCTACCCTCGATCTGCTGGATCGTTCATCGATCTACGGCCTGACCGGAGCTATCTTTTCGCAAGACAGATACAATATCGAGAAAATGACAAAAAAGCTGGTGAACGCAGCGGGCAATTTCTACATCAACGACAAACCTACCGGTGCCGTGGTAGGCCAGCAACCTTTTGGCGGTGCCAGAGGCTCGGGTACCAACGACAAAGCGGGCTCGGTCTTCAACTTTCTGCGTTGGACTTCGATTCGCACCATCAAAGAAACGTTTGTGTCTCC
>CAZAUQ010000006.1:0-57683 GCA_964488495.1 uncultured Bacteroidales bacterium | reverse complement strand
TCAACTTTCTGCGTTGGACTTCGATTCGCACCATCAAAGAAACGTTTGTGTCTCCTACTAATTATATGTATCCCAATTTCTTGCCCGAGGACTAAATTCATAGAAAAAGCAGGACAAAAATTGCCGAAGAACTCAACTCAACGAGAAGGAGGCAAAGAATTGTACTAAAGAGCAGAGGCTGTTTCTGAGATTGGACACAGCCTCTGTTTTTATAAAAAACCTTTGTCCCTGTATTGCTTTTTGCAAAAGAATTTGTTCTTTTGTTCTGCACTGTTACAATCGGTACGCAGATTCAAATCCTGGTTTCTTCCACCCGGATAAACAAACACTTAATCTACAAACTAAATTAGAATATATGAACAAAGTTATTCGCAAAATAGGTCTCGTTGCACACGACGGTATGAAGCAGGACCTGATTGAATGGGCTGTCTGGAACTCGGAACGCCTGATCGGACATAAATTTTATTGCACCGGCACCACCGGCAAGCTGATTCAGGAAGCCCTCAGCAGAAAACATCCCGATATTGACTGGGATATAACCATTCTGAAATCCGGGCCTTTGGGCGGTGATCAGCAAATGGGTTCCCGCATTGTGGAAGGTGAAGTGGATTATTGTTTCTTTTTTACCGACTCCATGACCTTGCAACCTCACGATACCGACATCAAGGCTCTGACTCGCCTTGCCGGTGTCGAAAACATCGTGTTTTGCTGCAACCGTTCTACCGCCGATCACGTCATTAGCAGTCCCTTGTTTCTGGATCCGGAGTATAAACCTATTAAAAAGGATTACAGCTTCTACACCAACCGACTCAAAGACCAGGATCTGGTGAGCAAAGCGGTGGAACTAAATCAGGCAAAAAGACTCAAAAAACCCTCCAAACCCAAAAACGAGTAATACGCTTACAAATCAACAAAAAGAAGACTATATCCCTCCTGAAAAAATCAATCACCATGAAACCGTATTTTCTACTCTTTTCAGTAATTCTGCTTATGATTTCTTGTAAAAACACTGCTGATACTAACGTCCCCGAAAGCGCAATACAGCATACCCTCAAGGCATGTACGGAGCAATCTGAACTGCCGGATGCTCTCATCGAAAAAGGCATACGTCAATGCGCCGGTCTCTGGACTTCGAAAGACGGCAGTCCCGAGGAATTTGTTGCCTTTTGTCAGGATTTCCTCTGTACCGATGAAGAACAAAAAAGCCTGTTGTTCGAACGCATGGCCAGCCATTTCGAAACCCTGCTGGGCCATCAAAACAGGGTCAGAGTTGAATTACTAAGGCCCTTGCACGAAACGGGTTACCAAAACCTGCCGGTCGATCAGCTTTTTGGGGCCTACGACAACGCAGCCCACTTCGAAGAGGATATGTACAGCAGCAAAATTGCTTTTGTGACAGCTTTGAACTTCCCTTACTTCAGCCTGGACGAAAAAACCGCTCTGGCTGAAAAATGGACTTCCGAAGAATGGGGCTATGCCCGCCTGGGCGATTTCTTTATTGAACGCATTCCTGCCTCTGTTAAACAGGAAATGACCCTGGCCGCCACCAAGGCCGAGGATTATATTTCGAACTACAACATTCACATGGGCAGACTCCTGGACCAAGGTAAAAAGCTTTTTCCGGACAATATGGTACTTATCACTCACTGGGGCCTCCGGGACGAACTCAAATCGAATTATGCCGACAAAGAGCAGGGCTTGCAAAAGCAGGAAATCATCTACAAAGTAATGCAGCATATTATTGAACAAAGCATTCCTCTTCAGGTGATTGATAATCCAAACTACGATTGGGACCCGATCAGCAATAAAGTATATCGGGGGGGCAAAGAAATCGCTTTTGAAACTGAACCAAATACCCGCTATCAGCATTTTCTGAATCTGTTTAAGGCTTACAAAGCCCAGGATAAATACAACGAACAATATCCCACTTACATTGCCCGCAATTTTGAAGCCGAGCTTGAAATTGCCGAAAAAGAGGTTGAAGCTCTTTTTGTAGAAGTATTGTCTTCGAAACAGGCTGCAGAGATAGGCCAACTGATAGAGCAAAGGCTGGGCCGCCAACTGAGGCCTTACGATATCTGGTACGACGGTTTCAAAAGCCGAAGCAGCATCGACCCGGCTGCTCTGGATAAAATGGTGCTTGATAAGTATCCCTCTTTGCAGGCTTTCCAAAAAGACCTGCCCGCTATTCTTGCAAAAATGGGTTTCAGCGAGCAAAAAGCCAACGAAATCTGTGCACAGGTCGAAGTGAATCCTTCGGTGGGTTCGGGCCATGCCTGGCCGGCAGCCATGAAAAACGATAAGATTCATCTCCGGGCACGTTTTCGCGAAAACGGAGTCGATTACAAAGCCTACAACATAGCCACCCACGAATTTGGTCATAATGTGGAGGAATATATTTCGCTTTACGATGTACCTAACTATTTCCTGAGTTCCGTGCCCAACAACGCTTTTACCGAAGCATTGGCCTTTGTATTTCAGGAAAGAGACCTGGACTTGCTGGGTTTAAAACAGCAGGATCCTCTGGCCGGCTGCCAGAACACCCTGGATTTGTTTTGGAGCAGTTACGAAATTATGGGCGTTGCCCTGGTAGACATGAAGGTCTGGCGTTGGATGTACGAGAATCCCACTACCGATGCTGCCCAATTAAAGGAAAATGTAATACGTATAGCCCGGGAAGTCTGGAACGACTATTATGCCCCGGTGTTTGGCATCGAAGACCAAAACATTCTGGCCGTTTATTCGCACATGATCGAAATTCCTCTTTATTTGCCGGCATATCCCTTGGGGCATCTGATTCATTATCAATTGAACGAGTACTTCGAAGGCAAAGATATGGGTGCTGAAATTCAGCGCATTTTTGCTCAGGGACGACTGATTCCGCAATGCTGGATGCAAAAAGCAGTTGGTCAAAAACTCTCGGCAGAGCCTTTGCTCAGAGCCACAAACAAAGCTCTGGAAGAAATGGGAAAATAAACAGATCAAAGCATTTTACTCCAAAAGAGCATCTCAGGACTGCCGGCTTCGAAGCCTAGGCTAGTGTACACTTTTTGAGCGGCGGGATTGTCTTTGCGCACTTCGAGTGTCAGCTTGCAATAGTTGCGTTCCTGGGCCAAACGGATCAATTCCCTGATCATCAAACTGCCATAACCCAGGTTTCGCTGCGATTTATGCACAACGACATCGTGAATGTAGATGTAAGGTTTGAGCAGAAAGGTGGAATAATTCACAAAAAAGGTCGACATGCCGATGTATTGTCCTTTCAGGCTCATCAGTAAGACTTCTGCCGTAGGATGAGCACTAAGATCGGCCAGCAACTTTACTTGTCCTGAATTGTCCAGGGGTGGAAAATCACCCATAGGATCGGCCATGTAATGATTCAACAAATCCAAAAAAGCCCTGGTATGTTTGCTGTTGTCCCAGCGGCATAATTCAAAATGTAGTTCAGCTCCCATAATCCTCTTGTAAAAAGCTAGTAAAGACAAGTATTTCATACCTTGTCGGTTGCAGACAGGTACATGTCCTCACTCATTAAAAGCTTGTAAAGATAAGCATTTCACACCACTCCGTTTTGCATTACAGGACAAAAAACTATCTTTGCAGTATTTAAGTTTTGCCCTATGAAACGAAGTTCTCTGTTCAAAGACAATTTTTGGCTCTTTATCCCCTATCTGCTGATACTGGCCCTCAGCGTATTTTTTATCCTGAGCTATTCCAAAGCAGATATCCATATCTGGATGAACCAACACAACAGCCCCTTTGCCGATTTTTTCTTTAAATACGCTTCTTACATGGGCGAAGGCTGGGTGCTGGTTCCCATTTGTGTCATTTTGTTGTTTGTGCGCTTTCGTTACGCCATAATGGCCATTGCCTCCAGCATTTTAGCCCCTTTGTTTACTCAATTTTTCAAAAGAGTGGTCTGGCCCGACAGCCCCAGACCTAAAGTCTTCTTCAAAGATCTCTACGATTTACATGTAGTCGAGGGGGTGCATTTACATTCATCACATAGTTTTCCTTCGGGTCATACTACAGGAGCTTTTGCCATTTTTATGGTGCTGGCTTTGATTGTCAAAAATCCTTTTTGGAAAGTGTTTTTTCTGGTCCTGGCCAGCCTGACGGCCTATTCCAGGGTATATTTATCCCAGCATTTTCTGGTAGATGTCAGTGCAGGTTCTCTGATAGGAAGCCTTACTGCCTTGCTTTGTTATTGGTGTATGCAGCGTTATTCCAAACCCTGGCTGGATAAATCCTTCAAAATTTGCATAAAATAATTCAACAACGTTGTTTTGCCCTGTTTTTTTTCGGCTGAACTCAAAAAGAGCGGAGGCAGGCTTTCCCAGCTTTCGAGCAGACACTTTCGATAGTTTTCGATGTTGAGATTCAATTCCGCTTTTTTACATTTATCTGTTTTGGTAAACACCAGGGCAAAAGGCACCTGATTTTCTCCTAAAAATTCCAGAAAATCGAGATCGATTTCCTGTGGCTGATGTCTGGCATCGAGCAATACAAATACGCATTGTAAATTTGACCTTTTCAAGACGTAATCGCTGATCATATGGTGCAATTGCTCTCTTTGCCTGATGGAAACCCTGGCATAACCATAACCGGGCAAATCCACCAGATACCAGGCTTCGTTTACTAAAAAATGATTGATCAGCAGGGTTTTACCCGGAGTCGAGGAGGTCTTGGCTAAATTCTTTTGATTCAGCAACATATTGATCAAGGACGATTTTCCCACATTGGAACGGCCAATAAAGGCAAATTCGGGCAAAGCATCCTTGGGACATTTATCAACCGAAGTACTACTTATTACAAATCTTGCACTGCTAATTTCCATCTTTACTATTATTTGAAATGTATTATTGAATAAGCTGCCGATCCGGATGCAAGGTTTTACCGCTGAGCCACAACATCAGAAGTGTCAGCCCACCATTAAGCATCAGGAGCTCGTAACCCATGGAATATGACCAATAGCGGCTCGAGATAAATTGAAGAAAAGCACTCAGCAAAGGCGCGCTTAAAGCAATATAAGGCACCCACTTATCCCTGACCGGCTTCTTGCTGAACAGGCCATAAGTAAATAAACCCAGTAAAGGCCCGTAGGTATAGCCGGCAATCACGTATATGGCATCGATCAGGCTGCGGTTGTTTACTGCTTTAAAAATCAGAATGATAAACAGAAAAAAGATCGAAATCAGCAAATGCACCCATTTGCGCAGGCGGACATCGTCCCTGCGGTCCAGTATATCCACACAAAACGAAGTAGTCAGCGAAGTCAGGGCTGAGTCTGCGCTTGAAAAAGCGGCTGAGATTATGCCAATAATGAAAAAGATACTTGCATCCAGCCCTAAATATGATCCGGTGGAAATGAACGGCAAAATGTCGTCAGACAAAAGCGGCAGTTCCAACTGATTTTTTTGAGCAAACAATAACAACAAGACTCCCAGACTCAGAAATAAAAAATTGACCGGAATAAAGGCAAAACCGTAAGTATAAATATTTCTTTTTGCTTTTTTCAGATTGGGAATGCTCAGGTTTTTTTGCATCATGTCCTGATCCAGACCCGTCATGACCAATGCAATAAAAATGCCGCTGAAAAATTGTTTGACAAAGTGTTGCTTGCTGTGCCAGTCTTCGAACTCAAACATTTTCATATAGGGACTGGCCTTCATTAGCCCCCAGACAGAACCGCTTTCGGGTTGCAGGCTTTTTGTCAGTTGTATTATTATCAATACCATGGCTGTCAATAAACAAATAGTCTGAAGCATATCTGTCCACACTATCGTTTTGATGCCGTTGCGCGAAGAATAAATCCAAATCATGGCTATGATAAGAGCTGCAGTAAGGGCAAAGGGCACCCCCCATTTTTCAAGGACAAATACTTGCAAAACAATAGCCATCACATACAGACGGGCAGCCGCTCCAATAGTTTTGGACAACAAAAAAAAGGCAGCACCTGTTTTATAGGAATACTTTCCAAAGCGTTGTTTCAGATAGACATATATACTGGGAGCATTCAGCCGGTAATAAACCGGCAGTAAGATGCGGGCAATCAAAACATAACCAACAAAAAATCCTAACACCGTTTGCATGTACAAAAAGCTGTTTTCGCGTACCATGCCCGGGACTGAAACAAAAGTCACTCCCGAGATCGAAGCGCCAATCATACCTATGGCTACTACTATCCAGGGTGATTTGCGTTCTCCAAGAAAAAAAGCGTTGTTGTTTTGGTCAGATCCTTTGGATAAGATAGATATCAGCAAGAGCAATCCGAAATAAGCCAATACCAGCCCCAGCACAAGAAATTCATTCATAAGCTTCTGAATAAGCTGCAAAAATACGGGTTTATTTTTAAAATTGAGGATTTGAACGTACTTTTGCCTGTCAGTATTCGATTTAAAATGGATCAAATCTACCCCTCCGTTTTATTGGAAGAAGCCGTGCAGGCTTTTTCCAGTCTGCCCGGTATAGGCAGGAAAACCGCCTTGCGTCTGGTGTTGCATCTTTTGCGTCAGAACAAAGAAGATGTGCATCATTTTGGCAACACCCTGATACGCCTGAAAAATGAAATCGCCTATTGCAAGACTTGCCACAATATTTCTGACGACGAAGAATGCCTGATTTGCAGCAATCCCAGACGGGATGCCTCCACTGTTTGCGTAGTAGAGAATGTGCGCGAAGTAATGGCCATTGAACAAACCAGGCAATACAACGGCCTTTACCATGTACTGGGAGGCCTGATATCCCCCATGGACGGCATTGGGCCTTCTGATCTTGAAATCAATTCATTGGTGGAACGGGTTGCCCAGGGCCGGATCAGCGAAATCATTCTGGCTCTTTCGGCTACTGCCGAAGGCGATGCCACCTCCTTTTACATATTTCGGAAAATCAGTACTTATCCTCTGCGAATTACCGTCATTGCCCGGGGAATTTCTGTGGGCGATGAATTGGAATATGCCGACGAAATCACACTGGGACGTTCCATTCTTAATCGTATTCCTTTTAAAACCTCCTGATATGGAAGCTGCTCTTAATCTTGTGCTAAAGAAACTACGCTTACAATTTGCGCTCAGTGTCGGCATACTCCTTCTTTTAGGCCTTTTGGCATATTTTTTTCCACAACAGCCGCTTTTGTTGTCACAAGAGTTCTCCCTGTCTTTTCAAAGCTTTTGCATTCTTTTGTTTTTGATTGGCGTGCCTTTTAGCCTGCGCTGGTTCCATCACAAAACCAGGGCAATACGCCTTGAAAAAACGATGGAAGAACGTCTGCCGGCCTATCAGAAAGCGGCTTCTGCAAGAATGTACGCTTTTAGTCTAATTGCTCTTTTTGCTCTTTTTCTCAGGGTTTTCACCACCATGCCCAACGCTCTGATCTTTTTTATGATGACCATGCTCTTCTTTTTGTTTTGCATTCCGGTCAAAGGGCAGGTAATAAAAGAACTGGATTTAAACGATCATGAAGACGAAAACGATCTGAAATAATACCCAAAACCATGAAAACTTTCCTGCAAAACGAGCAACTGCGTTTACGAGCGCCCGAACCCGAAGACCTGGAATTCCTCTACCGCTGCGAAAACGACCCCGATCTCTGGCAATACGGCAGCACTCTTTCGCCTTTTTCTAAATACACCCTGCTTCAATACATAAGTCAGGCAGAACAAAACATTTTTGTTTCCAGGCAATTGCGTTTTATGATAGAAAACAAAAAGGAAGAATGTATAATTGGCACTATTGATCTATACGATTTTGACCCATACCACAACCGCGCCGGCGCAGGCATTCTGATTGACAGGGCGTATCAGCGCAAGGGTTATGCCACTCAGGCTTTGAAACTGCTGACAGAATTCGCTTTTGGTTTTCTGCACATTCATCAGCTATATGCCTATATCCCTGTTGAAAACACAGGCAGCCTGGCTCTTTTTGGCAAACTGGGTTTTGAGCAAAGCGGTCTGCTGAAAGATTGGAATATGGGGCTGGAAAAATACAAAGATATTGCTGTATTTCAGCTGATTGCCCCCTGATTTTAGCTTATTGCCATATGCTTTGAACTGATCGGGTCTTATTATTATGACTCCTCGTCGCTGTCCAAAAAACTTTCCAGGTCACGACGTTCCTTTTTGGTAGGACGGCCGCTGCCGGCAGTTCGCTTGCCAAAGCTCGCAATCTGTGCCAATTCAAGCATATCGAATTCTTCGGCAGGAGTCAGATCCAACAGGACCTCCGAAATTAATTTTGCGGAAACTCGGTTCTGAATAGGGCTCAGTATTTTAAGCGTCAGAGTAATAGGATTTTTGCGTACGCTGAGTATTTCACCTTCGCTCACCATTCTTGAGGGTTTTACTTTTTGCCCGGCTATACTTACCTGGCCTTTGCGACAGGCATCGGTGGCCAGTGTTCTGGTCTTGTAGATACGGGCAGACCACAGCCATTTGTCAATGCGTACGCTGTGTTCCATGTTTATTTACGGTTGTACCTGGTCATGGTAAGCTGAATGCCGGTCAGGCAAAAGCTTTGGATTATTTCTACAGCCTGATTTATCCTCTCGGGTAATGTTTCCAATTGTTCGGCAGTCCAGCCGCTTAACACATAATCTACCTGAGTTCCCGGAGGAAAATCATTGCCTATGCCGAAACGCAAACGGGCGTATTTTTCGGTACCCAGGCTCTCCTGAATGTGACTTAGTCCGTTGTGACCGGCATTACCTCCGTCAGGGCGCAGGCGTATTCTGCCAAAAGGCAGCGCCAGATCATCCACCACTACCAGCAAATTTTCCAAGGGAATTTTTTCGGCCTGTAGCCAATAACGCACGGCGTTACCGCTGAGATTCATATATGTGGAGGGTTTCAGCAAAACAAACTGCTTGTTCTTGAGCCGGCCTTCTGCCACTGCGCCATAACGCTTTTGCTCAAAAACAAGATTGGACGCTTCCGAGAAAGCGTCCAATATGTCAAATCCGATGTTATGTCGGGTATGTTGATAGGTCTCACCAATATTTCCCAAACCAGCAATCAGGTATTTCATTCTGTTTAGCTTTCGGACGGACCTGTAGAAGTAGCAGCAGCTATACCTCTGGCTACACGAGTCAGTTTGACGGCACAAACCACAGCATTTTTGGCGTTCATCAGTTCCATATTGTCAAACTTGAGGTCACCCACCTGTACTGTTTTGCCCAGCTCTAAGTTGGTGATGTCAATCTCCAGAAAATCAGGAATGTATTTATACAAAGCTTTCACTTTGAGTTTACGCATATCCAGACTCAATTTACCGCCCCCCTTAACACCGGCTGCCAAACCATTAAGTTTGACCGGAACTTCAATTACGATGGGTTTATCTTCGAATATTTGCAAAAAATCAAGATGCAGAGGATCATCGCTGACAGGATGATACTGTACGTCCTGCAGTATTGACATATAAGCCTTGTCTGCAATGCTAAGTTTTACCAGATGAACTGCAGGAGTAATAAGTAAAGCGCGCAAATCTTCTTTTTTAACCTGGAAATGCAGGTTTTCTTCACCTCCGTAAAGCACACAGGGTACGTTACCGCTATTGCGAACGTTTTTTGAGGCTTTTTTCCCGAAATCGGCTCTCGGGCTGCCATTAAGTTCTAAAGTTTTCATTGTGATTGAATTGTGTTACTCAAAAATTTAAAACAGGCTTTTAAATTTTCCCATCACACGGGTTTAGTCAAAAGCGGCGCAAAGGTAATTAAAAGATTTATAGCAACAAACACTACCTGTGAAATTTTTAGCCTCTATTGATCTCCGGAGTTGCTTAAATCCTTAAGGTGGTCGTCCTCATCCAGACTACTTTGGTCGGCTTCTTCCCTCTTTTTCCAATATTGTTCCCGGGGCGGAGGTGGTGCTTGTCTTTCTTTAATGAATTGGGTCACCTGAAGAAGAGCTTCGGCAAAATTGGACATATCTTCGTGATAAAGAAATATTTTATGTTTCTCGAAACTTATATCCGGAGTGAGTAAATCGCCGCTTACAATTTTTTTACTTTCGGTAATCGCCATATACATTTCGTTATTTCGGCTTTTCTTTACATCAAAATAATAGATGCGTTTACCTGCTTTTACTGTTTTGTTATAAACGATGTCTTTGTCTACTTTCTTAGTATCCTCTGTGTCTGTTTTCATGGTATTACATAAATAAAATCGATAAAAGGTTCAACCAGAGTTGCTTTAGATCGGATTTCAAAATTAGACATAATATTTTTAGGATGCAATCTTCTTAGTAAAATATATTATCTTTGTGGCATTGTTTTTTTGTATATTTCATAATGATCAACCGCGTTCTTATTCGTACCAAGGTATTGCAAATGGTGTATGCATGTCACCAGAACAACAACGAAAACCTGGCAAAAGCCGAAAAGGAATTATTTTTTAGTTTAGAAAAAACCTATGATCTGTATTTATATCTTTTGTTGCTGGTTTCGGATATTAGTTATTATGCCGAACAACGCATCGACCTGGCCCGCAGTAAATACCTGCCCAGTCCGGAGGAACAAAATCCGAATTTACGTTTTGTCAACAATGCTTTTTTGGCTCAACTCAGGCAAAATACCTGCTTCAAACATGAGATAAACAACAGAAAATTATCCTGGGCTCCCTACGAGGGATTGATAAAAAAAATGTACGATCAGATTCAGGCTGCTCCCTTTTACATTGAATATATGCAAGCTGAAAACAACAGCTACGAAGCCGACAAAGAAATCTGGCGCAAAATATTCAAACAAATCATCCAAAACAATAGTTATCTGGAAGAAGCCATGGAAGAGCAATCCATCTATTGGAACGACGATTTGAACATTGTTCTTACTTTCGTACTGAAAACCATCAAGCGCTTTGAGCAGGACAAAGGCGCAAGCCAGGCGCTTTTACCCATGTACAAAGACGAAAGCGACCGTCAGTTCGCGCTTGATTTATTCAGGGCTTCCATTAAGCATGCCGAAGAATACAGAAGTATAATTACCGAAGCTGTTCAAAACTGGGAGCTGGAACGCCTGGCCCTTATGGACTTAATTATTTTGCAAGTAGCCCTGGCCGAAATTTTGGAAATAGAAAATATTCCTCTAAGTGTCAGTTTTAATGAGTACATTGATATTGCCAAAAGCTACAGCACCGAAAAAAGTGGTTTATTTATCAACGGGACCCTGGATCATATAGTCCAGGAACTTAAAAAAGAAAACAAATTATTTAAAGCCTGATTTTTAATTTTTAATCTCAATTGTTATGAATTTATTTATTTTATTACAAGCTGTTGCCGAGACAGCTACCCAGGCGGGTACTGAAACGGCTGCCCAAGCACCCAAAAGTGGTTTTATGCAATTCTTGCCGCTTATTTTGATTTTTGTGGTTATCTGGTTGTTTATGATCCGCCCGCAAAACAAGAAACAAAAAGAAATTCAAAAAGCCCGTGCCGCCCTGCAGGTAGGTGACCGCGTAGTAACCTCCGGCGGAATTTACGGCAAAATTCGCGACATTAAGGACGATGCTTTTATAGTTGAAATCTCGGAAAATGTTCGTATACGTATAGAGAAAACAGCGGTATTCGCTGCTGGCGAACCTGCTGCCAACCCTTCAAAATAATGGATTTCAAAAAAAAATGGACCCTGGTCCGAAAATTTTTCAGAAAAACATATAATCTCCTGTTTTTGAACAAGAACAAGGAGTTTTATGTTTTTCTGTTGTTTTTGGGGCTATCTATTTTATTTTGGTTTCTTCAAAGCACTCAGGCTACTTCGCAAGCAGAAATATCCATTCCTTTACAATACGGAAAACTACCCGAAAACGTATTCATAACCAATGAATTACCTGCCAACATAAAAGTAACCGTACGAGACAAGGGCAGTCATCTTTATAATTATTTTACCCACCGGCGAAAACTCAGCCTTGAGCTTGATTTAATGCGTTGGCGTGCGGAAGAAGGTATTAGCAGAATTCCACTTGAACAACTAAAACCTGTCCTTTTTGCAAAACTTAAACCAAGCGCTCAGATACTAAGGATTAGCCCGGACAGCCTGATTCTGTATTTTGTCGAAAAAGAACAAAAAGACCTCCCCATCAAACTGAATGCCCAGATAGGCCTTTCACGGCAATATATGCTGGTTGATGAACCTTCTGTACAACCTGCATTTATAAGAGCCTACGCTCCTTCATCCATCTTAGATACCCTCAGGCTGGTAGAAACCGAACTCCTGGAATTACCCGTACTGAAAGATTCTATCAGTATGAATGTAAAACTCAAGACCATAGAAGGCGTCCATTTTTCTCAGGCTACTGTACGAGTACATTTGCAGGTAGAAGAATTCACTGAGGTTCGTTACGAAATTCCCGTTATGGGACTGGATTTCCCCGAGAATCTGCACTTACGTTCCTTCCCATCGAAAGTGACGGTTTCTTTTTTACTCAGCAAGTCCAATTATCCATTGGTCAAACCGGAGGATTTCCACCTGGGCATTTCTTATCGCGATTTAATCGAATCGAACGAAGACCTGCAAAGCATTAAATTGATAAAGATACCGGATTATGTGCGGCGGCTCAGCCTACACCCGGATAAGGTTGAATGTCTGATCGAAAAAAAATAATTTCCCGATGAAAATCCTGGCTCTGACCGGCGGCATTGGCAGTGGCAAATCGACTGTTGCAGAAATATTCAGAGTACTGGGTATTCCTGTCTTCGATGCTGATTCTGCGGCCAAAGAGCTGTACCAAAAAAGTCCTGCCCTGCGCAGGGGACTTGTTGACTTGTTTGGCAAGGAAATTTTTGACGAAAAAAGCCAACTAAATACCAAACTATTGGCTTCCATCGTCTTTAATGATCCTGTACGACTTGCTCAATTAAATGAGCTGGTTCATCCGGCTGTGATTGAATACTTCGGTGAATGGAAAGATGCACACAGGGATTACCCCTTGCTTGTGCACGAAACCGCCCTTTTGTACGAAGCAGGACTGGACAAATTCAGCGACTATGTAGCAGTGGTTACCGCAACCGAGAATTTGCGCATTGAACGGGTTTGCCGCTACAAAGGCTGGAGTCCGGAGCAGGTAAGAGAACGTATCCGTCGGCAGTTGCCGCAGGATTTGCTGATATCAAAAGCCGATTTTGTCATAAATAACGACGGTCAGCTTGCTTTGTTACCCCAGGTTACAGAATTGATAAAAAAAATACAAAACTAAAAAAATACCCTTACTAGAAGATTTCTTTAATTAATGTAATAACTCACCAAAAAAATTAATTACCAAGATGTTGAAAAAAATTGTCGCCGTTTCAGGCAAACCTGGTTTGTATAAAATGCTCAGCCAGGGCAAGAATATGCTGATAGTAGAATCATTGGTCGACGGCAAAAGAATGCCCGCCTACAGCAAAGATAAAATTATGTCCCTGGGGGAAATTTCGATGTATACCGAAAACGGAGAAAAGCCTTTGCACGAAGTATTGGAATTGCTCAAAACCCAGTCAGGCGGAGAAAAACTCAGTATCGATCCCAAAGCCGGCAACGACGAACTCAGAGCCTTTTTTGCCGGTGTATTGCCCGATTACGACAGAGAAAGGGTTTATCCTTCCGATATCCGGAAATTGCTGAATTGGTATAATTTACTGATTGAAAAAGGCTATACGGAATTTGCTCCTGTTAAAGAGGAAGAACCGGCAACAGAAAAACCGGCAACAGAAAAACAAGCTTAGAATCGAATACTCCGAATAAGCTAAACCAACCCAAAAAGAGAATAAAAGCTTGAACGCTTTATTGCAAGAAGCGTTCAAGCTTTTATTTATTCTTCAGTTTCAAATATACCCAGGCTTTCGCAATAAGCGATTTCTGCATCTACGAAAAAGCCTACTTCTTCCCTGCTGAAACTCAGTTTTTCTTCTTTGGCTGCTTTATAGACAAAATCACTCAATTCATCAAGATCAACGGACACTTCCTGCTCGTCATCGTTTAGAAAACCCTTACTCTCGTAATATTCGTAAATGCTGTCCAACAGATAGTAATAATCGTCATCACTATGTTTGGATTTCATTTCCTGAGGAAGTTGATTGCGAATGAAACTCAAGGCTTCTTCGTCGTCGTATTCCAACAGGTCTTCTTCTTCACTTTTCATAATTGTATGGATTTAAGTAAATTATAAGTCCTATTTTTTAAGAGCTTCGTAGATCTGTTTTTCGATCTCTTCGGCTAATTCAGGATTGTCACGCATGCAATCTTTGGCAGCTTCCCTACCCTGTCCCAGACGGCTGTCTTTGTAGGCATACCAGGAACCGCTCTTTTTGATTATGCCTAAATCAGAACCCAAATCGATCAATTCCCCGGTTTTGGAAATGCCCCCGCCGTACATAATATCAAATTCTGCTTTTCGGAAAGGCGGAGCTACTTTGTTTTTGACCACTTTTACTCTGGTCTGATTACCGATGATTTCTTCACCGTCTTTGATCTGCCCTATGCGACGGATGTCAAGGCGCACCGAAGAGTAGAACTTGAGTGCATTACCACCGGTGGTTGTTTCGGGATTACCAAACATGATACCGATTTTTTCCCTCAGTTGATTGATGAAAATGCAAGTAGTGTTCGTTTTGCTGATGGTAGCCGTCAGCTTACGCAAAGCCTGAGACATTAAACGAGCCTGAAGACCTACTTTTGAATCACCCATTTCCCCTTCCAGCTCTGCTTTGGGAGTGAGGGCAGCTACAGAGTCTATAACGACAATATCCACGGCTGAAGAACGTATGAGTTGTTCGGCAATTTCGAGCGCCTGTTCCCCGCTGTCGGGCTGGGAGATCAATAGATTGGCAATATCCACACCCAGTTTTTCGGCATAAAAACGGTCAAAGGCATGCTCGGCATCAATAAAGGCAGCTATGCCTCCGGCTTTTTGTGCTTCGGCGATGGCATGAATGGCCAGAGTGGTTTTACCCGACGATTCCGGGCCGTATATTTCGATCACCCGGCCCCGGGGAAAGCCCCCAACTCCCAAGGCAGCATTCAAACCGATGGAACCGGAAGAAATAACCGGCACATCCACTACTTTATCGTCTCCCATCTTCATAATGGAACCTTTTCCGTAGCTCTTTTCTATTTTTTCCATAGCCATCTGTAAGGCTTTCAGTTTTTCAGCTGCAGGACTTTTTTGTTCTGTTTGTTCTTTTGACATATTTGTTAGGTTTATGATGTTTGCGAATCAAAGATAACATACTACTTTACCACCGGCAAACAGAGGGCTGTTAAATATTAATAAATAGTTACTTTTGTGATTCCTATGTTTTAATTCGTGTTGCTATTCCTCTATTTTTATGGACTTTATTGAGCTTTATTTCTTGTTCAGTCCGCAATGCGATTTGTGCCACACAAAGTTATAAAAAAGATCGGTTTATAAGACAGCATTCTCTTTAAATAAATAATTGCTGAAATAAAATGCCGCTTATATGTTGTCATTTGCGTAGGGAGTTTCTATTTTTGTCTAAAATTGAATCTAACGAAAAGTACCATGGTAGACACTTTTTTTTGGTTAATCCCGCTGGCGGCTGTCACAGCCTTATTTTTTGCTATGTATTTCTACAGGCAAATGAAGAAAAAAGACGAAGGAACCGACATAATGAAAAAAATTGCCGGTTTTGTGCGCGAAGGTGCAATGTCTTATCTCAAACAACAATACAAGGTCGTCATTATTGTTTTTATAGTACTAGCCTTGATTTTTGCCCTGATGGCTTATTTCGGTCTGCAGAACAATTGGGTGCCTTTTGCCTTTCTGACCGGTGGTTTTTTCTCGGGTCTGGCCGGCTTCCTGGGCATGAAAACAGCTACTTATGCATCTGCACGTACAGCACATGCTGCCCGTAGTTCCCTCAACCAGGGCTTACAGGTGGCTTTTCGCAGCGGAGCTGTCATGGGCCTGGTAGTTGTCGGACTTGCTTTACTTGATATTTCTATCTGGTACCTTATTTTGAATTATTTTGTGGATGCGGCAAGCCCGGAACAAAAAAATATGATTATTACCACCACCATGTTGACTTTTGGTATGGGTGCCTCTACCCAGGCTTTGTTTGCCCGTGTAGGCGGTGGCATATACACCAAGGCAGCTGACGTAGGCGCCGATCTGGTGGGCAAAGTGGAAGCCGGCATTCCCGAAGACGATCCCCGCAATCCGGCCACCATTGCCGACAATGTAGGCGACAACGTTGGTGATGTTGCCGGTATGGGAGCTGATCTCTACGAATCCTATTGTGGTTCCATTCTGGCTTCGGCTGCTCTTGGAGCAGCTTCATACCAGGTTCTCAGTCTTGAGCAACAAGGTAAAGCCATTTTGGCTCCCATGCTGATTGCTGCCGTTGGCATCTTTTTATCCATCATCGGTATATTTCTGGTCAAAACCAAAGAAAATGCCGGAGTTAAATCTCTGCTGCGTTCTCTGGCTTTTGGCACAAACCTGAGTGCAGTGCTGATTGCAGGAGCCAGTTTCCTGATTCTCTATTTGCTGGGGATTGAAAACTGGCTGGGGCTGTCACTTTCGGTGGTTGTAGGTTTGCTGGTTGGCATAATAATAGGCCAGTCCGCTGAATACTATACCTCTCAGTCGTACAGACCAACCAAACGCATTGCCGAAAGCGGCAAAACCGGCCCTGCCACAGTCATTATTGCCGGCCTGGGGACGGGTATGCTCTCTGTTGCCATTCCTGTAATTTCGGTTGTTTGCGGGGTGATTTTTGCTTTTTTGTTTGCTTCCGGATTTAAGCTGGGCACATTTAGTTTTGAACATATTTCCAGCGGTTTATACGGCATTGGTTTGGCGTCTGTAGGTATGCTCTCCACCCTGGGTATCACCCTGGCCACCGACGCTTACGGGCCTATTGCTGACAACGCCGGCGGTAATGCGGAAATGAGCTGTCTGGAGCCCGAAGTACGCAAACGCACCGATGCCCTGGATTCACTGGGCAACACTACTGCTGCCACCGGCAAGGGATTTGCCATAGGTTCTGCTGCATTGACAGGACTCGCGCTGCTGGCTTCCTACATCGAAGAAATTAAAATCGGGCTTGAAAGGCTTGGCACTACCACCATAGAAGTGGGCGACAAAATTATTCAAACAGCCAGCGCCAGCTTTAGTGACTTTATGGCTTATTACGAAGTTCATTTGATGAATCCCAAAGTGTTGGTAGGGATGTTTATAGGCTCAATGATGACTTTTGTTTTCTGCGGCTTAACCATGAATGCCGTGGGCAGGGCTGCTCAAAAGATGGTCGAAGAAGTCCGGCGTCAATTCCGCGAAATCAAAGGCATTCTGACCGGTGAAGCCTGTCCCGATTACGCCCGTTGTGTGGAGATTTCCACCAAAGGCGCCCAACGCGAAATGCTTTTCCCCTCTCTACTTGCCATTGCAGCACCCATTTTGACAGGATTGATCTTCGGAGTCACCGGTGTTATGGGTTTATTAATCGGAGGCTTGAGTACCGGATTTATTATGGCCGTTTTTATGGCTAATTCAGGCGGAGCCTGGGATAATGCTAAAAAATATATCGAAGAAGGAAATTACGGAGGAAAAGGTAGCGATGCCCACAAAGCCACAGTGGTTGGCGATACCGTTGGCGACCCTTTCAAAGACACTTCCGGCCCCAGCCTGAACATACTTATTAAACTGATGAGTATGGTTTCCATCGTCATGGCCGGATTGACTGTTGCCTGGAGTTTGTTGTAGGTCTGCACCTCTGACTAAAAAATATTGAGTGTTTTGCATTTAAATAAACAATTTTGCCTACCTTTGCGGCCGCTAATGCAAAAATTTTAATTCATTTCAAACCAAATGGCAACAAGAATCAGATTGCAAAGACATGGGCGAAAAGGGTACGCGTTTTACCACATAGTCGCCGCAGACAGCAGGGCACCACGAGATGGTAAGTTTATTGAGAGATTAGGTTCGTACAATCCGAACACCAATCCTGCTACAATAGATTTGAACTTCGATCGTGCTTTGTATTGGCTGGAAACGGGTGCTCAACCCACCGATACCGTTCGTAACATTCTCTCCGGAGAAGGCGTATTGCTGAAAAAACACCTCAATGGAGGAGTAAAGAAAGGCGCTTTCAGTGCCGAAGCTGCTGAACAGAAATTCGAAGCATGGAAAAAAACAAAACAGGCAGCTCTGAATGCTAAAATTTCCAATTTGAGCCAAGCCGGAAAAGCTTTACTCAAACAACGTCTCGAAGAAGAAGCAGAGGTTAACAAAGCAAAAGCCAACGCTATAGCCAAAAAGAAAGCAGAATTGCTGCAGGAACAAGTGGATGCTGCCGCAGCTGAAGCTGCAGAAGCAAAAGCTGCAGAAGAGCCCGCACAGGAAGCTCCTACTCCTGAAGCATAACAAACTGCAGAATTCATCAACGAAATTAAGGGCGAAAAAAGGCTTAATAAAAATCTACCGGAAGTCCTTTTCCGATAGATGGAGGGATGGCAGAGTGGTCGATTGCGGCGGTCTTGAAAACCGTTGAACCGCAAGGTTCCGGGGGTTCGAATCCCTCTTCCTCCGCTAAATTATTGTCAGCTGATTAACTGATTTTAAATCTGTACCTGATATGGAAATCAAGGGGAAAATTATCAAGATCTTACCGGCCCAAAGCGGCGAAGGACGCAACGGACAATGGAAAAAACAGGAATTTGTGTTGGAATTCGGTGATCAATATCCTAAAATAGTTTGCTTTAGTCTCAGAGGAAACCGCATCGACCAGTTTCCTCTCAAGCTGAACGAGCAGGTCTCAGTTTCTTTCGATCTTGAAAGTCGTGAATACAACGGCAGGTATTATACCGACGTCAAAGCCTGGAAGGTCGAAAAAGCCGATGCTCAGGACAACGAGAAATCTACAGCAAGTTACAAAAACAACGAAGAGTATCCTCCTGTCCAGGATTTACAGGGAAGCAACGATATGCCCTTTTAAATTCTATCCTCACGGAAGAATTTAAATATCCTCTCCTTTCTGGTTTTCTTTATTCTCTTTTGTTGTCTTTTCTTTCGCAGGATTTTCTTTTTCTGAGTCTTCTTTTTCTGTGTTTTCTTTGCCGAACAATGCCTCCAGGAAACCTTCAGAAGATTCCGAAGCGTATTTCAGCCAATCTTTGGCCTGATCCCGAATTTGTTTAAACTTGCTTTTGGTGAGAAATCCGATGTATTTTCCCTGTAAGTAATTGATTTTTTCCTGTTGTTCCTGGTTGAAATGGTCCTTGAATTTTGGATAATAGGTTTTAATAAATTCCCGGTATTTTTCTTCAGCAAGTTTCCAATCTTCGAGCTTGTATTCCTGATGTGATTCTTCCACTTCTTCGACAAATTTTTCAAACTGCCTGATAAAAGCTTTGGGCGTAGCAGGAGCTGCGGCCTGGATAAAGCTAAGGCCCGAAGCTATAAATAGCATAATAAGCCAGTTGATTTTAGTTTTCATAATAATACATTTGAAAAACAGAACGAAGGTAAAGTAAAATTTCTAATTTTGACGGCAATAATACAACTTTTATGTCAGTCGAAATCGAGCGAAAATTTTTAGTAAAAGCCTCTTTCAAAGAATTTGCCCGAAACAGTGTTTTTATCGAACAGGCTTATTTGAGCATCAGTCCGAAATGCAGTGTACGCGTCAGGATTTGCGATGAAAAAGCATATTTAACCATCAAGGGCGAAAGTTCGGCATCAGGCCTGAGCCGTTACGAATGGGAACGCGAACTGACAGTGGACGAAGCCCGCGACTTAATTAAACTGTCCGAATTTGAAGTTATAGAAAAAACCCGCTACTACATTCCTCAGGGGAAGCATTGTTTCGAGGTAGATGTGTTTGAAGGCAAAAACAAGGGGCTGATTATGGCAGAACTGGAGCTGGACTGTGAGGAGGAAACCTACGAAAAACCTTCATGGCTTGGAACTGAAGTAACAGGAGATGCACGGTATTTTAATGCCAGTTTGCAGACAAAACCCTATTCGGAGTGGAAAGGAAGTGTTTAATCCACCATCAATCGTCCCTTTATTTCGTTTTTGACCACTTTTTTCTTGAGACATAGTTTAAATGTCTATTTTTGCAGCTCGAATATTTCGAAATATGATTTTTACATTAAAAGAGGAAATGTATGGAAGTTACTCGTCTATTTGACCTGCTTGACAACTATGTGGAAAAATATCCCAATCAGGCAGTAGCCCTGGCCGGTAAAGTAAACCACCAATGGGTTCGTTATAGTATTCAGGATTATGTTAAAGAAGTCAATCGCCTAACTTATGCTTTTTTGGCAAAAGGAGTTCAACCCGGTTGTAAAATTGGAGTTATCAGTAATAACTGCCCGGAATGGAACTTCTTTGATATGGCCATCATGCAGATTGGAGCCATCATCGTACCTATTTATCCAACTATCAGCCAAAGCGATTATAAATACATTTTAAAACACGCAGATATTGAATACGTCTTTGTGGACAGCAAAGAATTGGTTCGTAAACTCCAGCCTCTGGTGGCAGAGAATCCTATGTTCAAAGAATTCATCTGTATGTACGAAACCGAAAACGCCATCAGTCTGGCCGATTTCCGAGCATTGGGAGATGCCAATCCCAATCCTGAAGAGGTAAGCAGGCGCAAAGCTAATATTAAAGAAGACGATCTGACCAGTATTATTTACACATCCGGCAGCACTGGTATGCCCAAAGGTGTGATGATCAGTCACAAGAATATACTTTGCCAGATTATTGATATTCAAAATGTTCCTGCCGACTGGAGCACAACAGCCCTGAGCTTTTTGCCTCTATGTCACGCTTATGAACGCCTGCTGATATACCTGTATCACTTCCGTGGCATTTCAATCTATTATGCCGAAAATATTGGCACTATTGCCGAAAATATCAAAGAAGTTAAACCCACCATGATGTCTGCAGTACCACGCGTACTGGAAAAAATGTACGACAAGCTGTATCTGGCAGGTAAAACTCAAAAGGGTTTAAAGAAAAAATTATATTACTGGGCATTTGAACTGGCAACTCACTACAAACTCAGCAGGAATGGCTGGTGGTATAATCTGCAACATAAAATCGCCGATAAATTAATCTATTCCAAATGGCGTCAGGCTATCGGAGGAAATTTTGATTTGATTGTTTCTGGTGGTGCTGCTATTCAAAAGCACCAATCTGCCTTTTTTAACGCGATTAATATGCCGGTGTTCGAAGGTTACGGACTAAGCGAAACAGCTCCGGTAATTGCCGTAAGCCGCAGAGGTGAAAACCAGCGTGAAGAAGGAACCGTAGGGCCTCCCCTCACTTGCGTGGAAGTGAAAATAACTGATGCCAAGGAAATCATCTGCCGTGGCCCCAACGTGATGCTCGGTTATTATAAAGATCCTGAACTAACAGCCGAAGTCATAGACAAAGACGGCTGGTTCCACACCGGCGACACCGGCAAATTCACTCCCGAAGGTTTATTGGTTATTACAGGCAGGTTGAAACACATCTTTAAAACCTCCTTTGGCAAATACATCAACCCCTTCCTGATTGAAGATAAATTCAGCAAATCGCCGTTTATCGAGAACATAGTAGTGCTGGGCGAAAACAAACAATTTGCCACCGCCTTGATTGTTCCGGATTTTAATTATCTGAAGGATTTCTGCAAACGACACAATATGCCGCTGGTTGACAATGCAGACTTGGTTAAACGCCAGGATATCATTGCCATTTATCAAAGGGAAGTCAAAAAATTCAATGCCTTTTTTGCTCCTCACGAACAAATCAAGCGCTTTGATTTAATTGCCGACGAATGGAATCAGCAAAACGGCATTCTGACCCCCACTCTCAAAATCAAACGGAATGTAATTCAGGAAAAATACGCCGATCGTATTGAAAAATTGTACAAATAATGTTCTACTGAACTAATTCTATATTTAATAAAAAAACCGGACAATTAACCCGGTTTTTTTATTAAAGACTTATGGTATTACTTTAACTCCAATTCTTCTTTCATATCAATTTCATGATTTTTTCCATCAAAAAAAGCATATTCAAGAAAAGTCATAGCCTGGGAGGCTACAACACTGAAGCCTAAGCCATATTTTCGTCTCCATTTCCATTTCAAGGAGCTTAATCCTCCTTTTTCAATATAAGCTGCCACATAAGGGTGAACTCTAAGGGTGCATTTTTTTAATTTCAGTTTTCGGATCAGGTATTCAAGCTTGTTTTCCAAAGTTTCCGTAAATAAAATGGAAGGCCTGATCTCACCCTTGCCGAAACAGGTAGGACAGGTTTCGGAAGTTTGAACGAAGGTTTGAGGCCTTACTCTTTGCCGGGTAATTTGCATCAGGCAGAACTTGCTCAAAGGCAGAATATTATGTTTTGCCCTGTCGGTCGACATTTTTTCCTTCAACCTATCAAACACTTTTTGACGATTATCGCCTTCGAGCATATCAATGAAATCCACCACGATGATGCCACCCAGATCTCTTAAACGAAGTTGGCGGGCAACTTCATCGGCAGCAGCAATATTTACTTCGAAGGCATTGGATTCCTGGCCTTTGTTGGTTCTGGAACGATTTCCGCTGTTTACGTCAATTACATGCAAGGCTTCGGTATGTTCAATAATCAGGTAAGCACCGCTTTTGATGGAGACAATTCGCCCGAAACCCGATTTGATCTGTCTGGTGATACCAAAAAAATCAAATATGGGGGTTTTACGTTTGAATTCACTGACTATATTTGCTTTTTCAGGCATAATCAGGCTTACGTAGTTTTTTATTTCTTCGTAAACCTCTGGGGAATTGACATAGATGTTTTCGAAAGAAGCATTCAGAATGTCACGCAATATTACCACTGAACGGCTGGTTTCTTCGAAAATCAATTGGGGTGCCTTGCTTTTGTTTTGTAACTTGAGTACAATTTCGTCCCAACGTTTCAACAATAATTTCAACTCAGTGTCCAGTTCGGCTACTTTTTTGTTTTCTGCTACCGTACGAACAATCACTCCGAAATTTTTGGGAGTGATGCTTTGCAGCAATTGTTTTAGCCTAAGTCTTTCTTCGGGCGATTTAATCTTGGTCGAAATGGATATTTTGTCTGAAAAAGGCATCAGAATCAAGAAACGCCCGGCTATCGAAATCTCAGAAGTCAGCCTGGGGCCTTTGGTCGAAATAGGTTCTTTGGCAATCTGAACGGGTATTTCCTGACCGGGACTTAGTAATTCGGCTATCTGTCCGTCTTTTGGAATTTCGGGTAATAAATTGAACTTACTTAAAGTGAGTTGTTTTTTCTTGTTCGAAAGTTGTTGTTTGGTAAAGGAATTCAGTGAATTAAACTGAGGCCCCAGATCCAAATAATGTAAAAATGCATCCTTCTCATAGCCCACATCTACAAAAGCAGCATTGAGTCCGGGCATTACTTTATGCACCCGACCCAAAAAAATGTCCCCCACCGAGAAAGAAAGATTCATGCTTTCCTGCTGAAACTCTACCAAACTTTTATCTTCGATAATAGCATAGGAAATCTCTTTGGCTTGAACATCTACTACTAGTTCTGTTACCACTTGTTTTTTTTTACTATGAGAATATTTTATGTTAAATACCTTACCGGAATGATTAGAAGAAAATTCTTAACTCCGGCCACTTAAAAGAAGAACAAACTTGAAGACTGAATACAGCTTGAAGTTTGTTCTCTTTGTTAATTCAGATTCAGAAAATCATTTCTTCTTATGTCTGTTTTTTCTCAATCTTTTTTTACGCTTATGAGTGGACATTTTATGTCCTTTTCTTTTTTTTCCGCTAGGCATTGGTGTATATATTAATGTAAGTACAAATTACTTCTCTTTAACCTCACTCAAAAAAGACTTGGCCGGCTTAAAAGAGGGGATGTTGTGAGCAGGAATGATGATTGTCGTGTTTTTGGATATGTTTCTGGCTGTCTTTTCTGCTCTTTGCTTAATAATAAAGCTGCCAAAGCCTCTTAAATACACATTTTCACCACCTACAAGTGATTCCTTGACTACTTCCATAAAAGTTTCTACGCTTGAAAGAACAACAGCCTTTTCGGCACCGGTCCTTTTAGCAATTTCATTAACGATATCAGCTTTTGTCATTTTGATAAGGATTAAAAGTTATACAATGAATAAATCGTGAGTTTCCTATATTTTTGGCTTGCAAATATATAGCTTTATATTCTACAAAAAAAATCTTTCAAAAAAAATTTATTTATTTTCTTTCTCAAGAGTATGGATTTTATGGTTGGCATTATTTTTCTTTACCTTAAAAGCTGATTTACTGCCTTTTCTAGGGAATTTAGCGTGCTTTTTCTTTACTTTGCAGCATGAATACTGAACAAAACGAAAAACGTATCAGCCTTATTTTAGCGGAATGGTACGAACAAAATAAAAGGGATCTGCCTTGGCGAAACACCCGCGATCCCTATAAAATATGGCTTTCCGAAATAATTCTTCAACAAACCAGGGTTGACCAGGGGCTTTCCTATTATCTGCGATTCATTTCAAACTTTCCGGATATATATTCCCTTGCCCGAGCCCGGGAAGAAGATGTATTGAAACTTTGGCAAGGCTTGGGTTATTACAGCCGTGCCCGTAATATGCACCTGACTGCTTCCGAAATTGTTTCTGTATATAAAGGTGTTTTTCCAAAAGATCATCAAGCTCTGCTCCGCTTAAAAGGCATTGGCCCGTATACGGCTGCAGCCCTTGCCTCTTTTGCTTACGACCAGGCTTATCCTGTGGTAGACGGCAATGTTATTCGAGTCCTGTCCAGAATTTTCAATATAGACCTGCCCATTTACAGCAGCCGGGCAGGCGCTTTTTTCAATGAACTGGCCATGGCTTTGATCGATAAAAAGAATCCGGCCCGACACAATCAGGCCATGATGGAATTTGGAGCCCTGCAGTGCAAACCAGGTCTGCCTGATTGCTCAGAATGTCCTCTGGAAAAAATTTGTCTGGCCTCTTCGCTCGGTGTGGTCGACAAAAGGCCTGTACGCAAACAGGCTTCTATACGGAAAAAACGTTATTTCAATTATTTCTGTCTGAGTGATGGCCGTCATACCTGGCTGCAACAACGCAAAAACAAAGATATATGGCAAAATCTCTGGGAATTTCCTTTGTACGAAACTACGGAATTGATTGAATGGCCGGCAGCTATAACTGCTCTGTCAGAACTACTTTTTACCCGACCGACTGTACCGATCTCCAACTTGCTTTCTGACCAAACCGAATTACTTTCTGCACAGGTCGTATTGCAGTCTGAAAAAACCAAAATGGTTGATGCTTTTACTAATGAGATGGTAATCAGCTCAGTGCAGGACCTTAACCACCTCTTGTCTCATCAACACATACAAGCCCGCTTCTTTACCATTCTTATTCCGGAAAACATCGAGGCTTTGCCTGCAGAATGGATCAGACTTGAATTAAACAGCATCGATAAACTGGCAGTATCCCGACTTACTGATATTTACCTGGAAAATAACAGAAGTGAACTTGATTTTAATTCGAACAAGATTATTAGTTAATATTAGTTTAATGTTTATTTCTCATTTGTTTTTCCGATATTTTACTGTTATTTTTGGACTCGAATGTAAATTCATTCGACTAATGCAAAAGTAAAACACACTTAAAATCTAACAATTATGTCTATTAACAAAATTATTCTACTGGGCAATGTGGGTAAAGACCCCGACGTCCGTTATCTCGATAATGGTGTTTCCGTTGCCAGATTTTCACTGGCTACCACAGAAAGAGGTTATACACTGGCAAACGGGACAGTGGTTCCTGAACGAGCTGAATGGCACAACGTAGTAGCCTGGAGAGGTTTGGCCGAACTGGCCGAAAAATACATTCGCAAGGGCTCCCAGCTTTTCGTCGAAGGCAAAATCACCTACCGGACCTGGGAAGACAAAAACGGCCAGACTCGTTACACCACAGAGATAGTGGCCGAAAACATTGAATTACTGGGACGTCGTCAGCAAAATCAGGCCGAAGGGAATAACCCTGCTCCCGCAGACAGCGGCTCAGCCGATCCCTCAGCGGCAAATCCCCCACTTGCATCTGCTCCTCTGGTTGATCCAGGTCAAAACAATCCTGCTGATGATGCAGACGACCTTCCCTTTTAACAAAGCATAAACACATGAGCCTGGTTTATGCAGGAGACTTGAACACTTACCGCTTCGGTATCTGGAAAATGGACACAGAGCAGCAAGGCATCGACACTGTGAAGCCCAACTTTCCCGTACCGGAATTTAAAGCAACGCACAGAAAGCTGGAATTTGTTTCCGTACGGAAACTGGCTCTGGCTATGGGAGTTGATCCGTTAGAAATTGATTACTCTGTTTCGGGCAGGCCTCTGTTGAAGAGTATGCCCGAAACACATATCAGCATCAGTCATTCCCGTCATTATGCTGCTTTTATGATTAGTAAGCAATGTCGTACAGGTATAGATATTGAAGAATATTCGAATAGGATACTAAAAATCCGATCCAGGTTTTTGAACGATGAAGAAGAGAGCCTACTCCACCATATATTTGCAAAACAGGCTTATTCATCCAAAGAAGAACTGATTTTGTTGTACCTTCATTGGTGTGCCAAAGAAGCCATGTACAAAGCCCTGGATATTCCTGGTCTTGATTTTAAGCAGGATTTGGGAGTAGATTTTTGCGGAATGAATTGGGGAGACAAATTCACAACAGGGGACCATTCCATAATGGGAGAGCCTTGCTTGTCCAAATATTTCCTTCAAAACAAGCAAGGGAATTTCAAAGCCTGTTACTTCCCGAAACAAATCCGTTTTAACATCGACTATTTCATTCAAGAGGATTATCTCCTTACTTGTTGTTCTTCAGAATAATCCAAATAATCAACGGAGCTCCGATTAAAGCGGTTACGGCATTGATGGGCAAGCTGTTGTTGAATACGGCCGATTGAGCAACCAGATCACAGGCTATCAACAAAATAGAGCCACAGAGCATAACGGCAGGCAGTAAGATCTTATGATCCCAGGTTTTGAACAAACCGCGGGCAATGTGAGGTACCGTAATACCGATAAAAGCAATGGGGCCGGCAAATGCTGTAACACTGCCTGCTAACAGAGCAGTTGACAAAATCATGTATAACCTCACGGCATTAAGCCTAAGGCCCAGGCCTTGGGCATAACGTTCTCCCAAAAGCATGGCGTTCATGTTTTTCTGCATCATATAAGCCATTATCAGGCCTATCGCAACCAGCAACACCAGTATCGGCATCATTGACCAGGTGACAGCACTTAAACTGCCAAAAGTCCATACAACAAATATTTTCAGTAAATCAGGATTGCTCAGGCTTTGCAGCATACTGACTATAGCACCGGAAATATTACCAAACATCATACCCACAATAAGCAGCGAGACTAAATCTGGAATGCGTGCAGAAACAAAAAGCACCAGCAACAAAACCAGTAGAGCACCTGTAATGGCAGCTAAAATCAGTCCCCAGGAACCCAGGCCCAGAGCAAAACCACCAAAAGAGGAAGCAAACATGGTCAGCGTAGCTACGCCCAGACTAGCTCCGGCGTTCACTCCCAGCACATCAGGACCGGCCAGAGGATTGCGGAACAAAGTCTGCATCATCAGTCCAGATACCGATAAAGCTGAACCGGCCACTATGGCGGTCAGCACTTTAGGCAAGCGATAATTCAGGACAATTTCCCCCATAACACCAGTGGATGCTTTCGGGCTAAAAGCAGCTAAAATATCCCTGAGCGGTATGGCAATACTTCCCCAATATAAATCGGCCATTGCCAGCAACAACAGCAACACAGACAAAATCACGAATATAAGGGTCGGGCGTTTCATTGCAATTGATTTATATAGATCCACTTATGCCCGGGTAAAAGTTCGGGATGAAACAATTTTATAAAGTCGGCCAACAAGGAATCCGGATGGACCACCGCACTTTCCCAATAATCGTTAGCCCCGTCTGCAGTAAGCCTTCCCTGATAAGCATATACCTGTTTATTCTGTACGGACCTGAACCAGGCATAACGCTCATCCAAAGCCAACAGAGCATTCAGACTGCGGGCATTGCTGGCCCCTATCCAAATATCTGCCTGATTAAAATCCTTAACGACTTGTTCAAAACTGCGGGCAATACTACCGATAGTACTGTCATTTTCGAAGAAATAAGAGGCACCGGCATCTCTGAACAGCTGAGCCTGATGACTAAGGCCTCCTGGCATGTACCAACTGCCCCTGAAATTGTCGCCAGGCATAACGACTGGATTGGGGCTCTGGGCCTTCGTTGCCAACTCTTTTAAATACAAATAATTGACTGCAGTCTGCCTGAAAAGCGAATCGGCCAGCTTGTCTTTATCCAGAAAGCAGGCTACATAACGCAGCCATTCTGCTCTGGCCAGCAGGTTTTGTTCCATCCATTCGTTGTTGTAAATAACAAACACACCGGCACGGGAAATTGCCTCTAAATGCTCGTCGTATTGATTGTAGCCGCTGACCATAAGTGCCTGAGGACGTATCTGAAGCAACTTTTCACGGTTGATGCGGAAGGCATCGCCCAAATCGGCCGCTTCTCCCTTTTTGAGGGCCTCTGTCATACGGGGATTATAAACCATAGAGGCATTGCATACGCCCCTGATCAGCTCCAGTTCGTCGAGTAAATCTAAAAAGGCCACATGAGTGCAGGAGGCTATGGCCAGCGAATTCAGGGGAATACGTATCTGCAGGCCGTCTTTTGGTAAAGAACAACTGTCCTCCCTGTAAAGATAGTAACGGGCCATGATCTCTTGGTTGATCCAGGGATTAAACACCACTACTCTGGTATAGCCGCTAAAATAGCTGACTTCAAAACCACGGGCGTAATGCAGCCTCATTACGGAATCGGGCTTTTCATTGCAGGACACGACCTGTCCACCCCCACGGTGACCACAGGAGTTCAGCAGCAGAACGACCGTAATAAGGCCAAATACAAGGTGTTTCATATCAGTAGGCTGCAAAAATAAACAAAAAAGGGAGCCAGCCTACGGATGACGCCCTTTTATACTATAATAAAATCAGCCCTTATTCTTCATCCTCAAAACTGGGAGCAGTCAGATTGGGATTCATTTCAACGGCTTGTTCTACCTGTTCTTTGAGAGCAGACTGACGTTCATTACCGGTGGTGCGATCTATGAATGCAGCAGAAACAATACTGCCGAGGAGTACAATACCAACCAAGGTCCAGGTAGCCTTTTCCAAAAAATCGGTAGTCTTGCGCACACCCATTACCTGATTAGAGGAGGCAAAGCCAGAGGCCAATCCGCCACCTTTTGAGTTTTGAACCAGAACGATAAGAATGAGAACTACGGCTACAATAAAGATTAAAATAGTGATGGCCAGGTACATATTAATTATTTTTTAAATGATATATCAATTTATTTAAGAATCGGATTTGGTCTGCAAAGTAAATACTTTTTTCTGGATATTTCAATAACAATTTGTTGAATATTTCAAGAGCTTTTTCGTATTTGCCCTGTTTCAGGTAGATTTTAGCCAGGGTCTCGGTAAAAGAAGACTCAGGATACTCATCAGAGGAGCCGGTTTCCGGTGCTGGTTCCTCATAAGATTTGTCCATTTGTATATGTTCTGCAGGCTGATTCAGGAATTTATCAATCAGATCCTGATCCGAATGTTTTTCGGACAGGCTGCTTTCCGGATCGGGCTGGCGGATTTGTCCGGTTTGTTGAGCACTCAGCAAAAAATAATCGGGCATTTCGGCCTTAAGTTGCTCTTCGCTGCCACTGTATTCTTCCAGAAATTGATCGACCAGTCCAAAATCAGCCTGATTGGTCGTACTGACAGTTTCCTGCGGATAAGGCAATTCCTTTATGAAATAATACAAAGCCTTTCTGTTTGGAACCATCAAAGAGGTTTTGAACATTTCTTCCGAAAAATTCAAATCGCTCTCCTGCTCCAGGTTTTTCAGAAGCAAAACCTGAGCTCCCGCAAAACAAGGGTAGTTTCGCAAAAGCAATTTAAGGTCGCTCTGACTGTGACGATCCATTAAACCGGGATTTTCGATCCAGTTCCTGAGTGTTTCGGGGCTCATATTACCAATTGGCTACCGTTTTGTTGAATATACTTTCGGTAATTTCTTTGATTATCTCCTCCAAAAGAGCATCCTGAACGTCTTCGAGCATGGAAGTACTGCTAAAAGTTTGAAAAGCGCTGAAACGTTGTTCAAAATTTTCCTTTTCGTTTTTGGTGTTCTCGTAACGCACATTGACCGTGACGGTCAGTTTAGTTTCGGCCGCATAACCATCGGCTTGTGCCGCCAGTGAGCTTAGTTCATAGCCTGTGATTTCGCCTTCCAGACGCAGATCTCCGTCTTGTTTCAAAATCTTAAGCCTGGTTTGCTGTGTATAGATATCCCTTAATCCTTCCGAAAATTTCTGGGAAAGAGGCGGATATACCAGTACAGCCTGATTGGGAAAATCCTTAATTGAAATCGACTTTATGGTAGTATAATCGATGGAAGCGGCATTGAACTTATATGAAATAGTACAGGCCGGGAGCAAGAGTAAAATAAGAAATAAAAGACGTGTTTTCATGATCACTCCAGGTTGTATTCCTTTATTTTGCGATATAGGGTTCTTTCAGAAATATTCAGGTCGGAAGCTGCGTTTTTCCGTTTGCCGCCGTTGCGTTCAAGGGCCTTTTTGATGGCTTCACGTTCGAGCTCATCCAACGAAAGCGATTCCTCAACATACTCGGCAGCATCCTGAATCTGAGGTATGTCTTTGGTGTGCACATTTTTGCCCGCCAAACTTTCGTCACGTTTACTGATCAGTTCGGTCGGTTTATCAATATAGGCCGGATATATCAAGTCCTTGTTGTGCGCCAAACCTTCATCCATACCGGCATTTTGCATCAGGTCATGAACCAGTACTTTCAGATCGCGCATATCTTTTTTCATATCAAACAAGACCTGATATAATATTTCTCTTTCGTTGTTGAAAAAAGCGCCTTCACTGGAAGTTTGATGGCCTCTGTAAATAGCCGGCGATTTTTCGAAGGAATTTTCGGGCAGGTATTTCTCCAATATTTCTGCAGTAATCTCGCGTTGCCGTTCAATAATTGAAATTTGCTCTGTTATGTTTTTCAGCTGACGAATATTGCCCGGCCAACGGTAAGTCAGCAAAAGCTGACGGGCTTCTTCTTCGAGTTGAATGGCGGGCATACGGTATTTTTCGGAAAAATCGGACGCAAATTTCCGAAACAGGCGAATGACATCTTCGCCCCGTTCACGCAGAGGCGGTATTTTGATGGGTACGGTGTTCAGACGATAATACAAATCTTCTCTGAAGCGCCCTGATTGCACTGCCTGGCCAACATCAATGTTGGTAGCAGCCACTATTCTGACATTGGTTTTTTGAATTTTGGAAGAACCCACCCGGATAAACTCACCCGATTCCAGCACCCTGAGCAGACGGGCCTGTGTGGGAACGGGCAATTCTCCTACTTCGTCCAGAAAAATGGTTCCTCCGTCCGCAACTTCGAAATATCCCTTGCGTTCTGCCAGTGCTCCGGTAAAAGAACCTTTTTCGTGTCCAAACAATTCCGAGTCAATGGTACCTTCTGGAATCGCTCCGCAGTTTACGGCAATATAAGGACCATGTTTGCGGTGACTGTATTGATGCAAAATCTGAGGAAAACTCTCTTTTCCTACCCCGCTTTCACCTGTAATTAATACGGAAAGATCGGTCGCAGCAACCTGAAAAGCCACATCTATAGCCCGGTTTAAACCGGCTGCATTTCCTATGATGCCAAAACGTTGCTTAACTTGCAATAAATCGACTGTAGCCATTATTCTTCGTCTTGAACAGGTAAATCGGACAAATCGCCCGAATGGACAATATGTTGTTTCTTGAGAGGATTGCTGTTGTTTTCGAAATAACGAACACGATTCTTAAAAATATCACAGGCCAGGTACAAAGCAGATCTGAAAGAACTTTCGGAAGCCACGTTGTTACCTGCCAGTGCATATGCGGTGCCGTGTGCCGGCGAAGTACGTACCACGGGCAAACCGGCGGTAAAATTCACCCCTTCGTCGCGGCATAAGGTTTTGAAAGGAATGAGCCCCTGATCGTGGTACATTGCCAGGATGGCATCGTACTGGCTAAAATAATCGTTTCCAAAAAAACCGTCGGCTGCTATCGGTCCAAAACAATAATACCCCTGATCCTGGGCTTTTTGTATGGCCGGACTTATTATTTCCATTTCTTCTCTGCCCAACAAGCCTTCTTCGCCGGCATGTGGATTCAGGGCAAGTACGGCAATGCGCGGTTTGGACACTCCAAAATCTTTTTTAAGTGACTGATCCAACAACTTGATTTTTTGCAGCAAGAGAGGAACCGACAAAGCCGAAGGCACTTCGGACAAAGCGATATGACCAGTTGCCACAGCCACACGTAAGACATCGCTTAACATAAACATCAAAGCCTTGTCCCCGTTGCCTAAGACCTGTTCCAGATATTCCGTGTGGCCGGGAAATTGAAAGGTTGAAGATTGAATATTCTTTTTATTGATGGGGCCCGTCACCAGCACATCAATCAAACCGGCTTTCATATCAGCCGCTGCAGCTTCCAGGGCTTGAAAAGAAGCCTTGCCGGCTATGGGGGTAGACTTACCGAATTCTACCTTTACATCTTCGTCTGTACAATTAATCAGGTTAACGGCTCCCCATTCCGCTTCATTGGCAGAATTGATTACATTAATATTTAACTGGTTAATATCTAATGCTTTTTTGTGATAGGCCGCCACTTTGGCCGAGCCATAAAGAACTACGGCATGTGGTTCATAAACTTTGGATTCCATCAAGGTCTTGAGAATAACCTCGTAAGATATGCTGTTTATGTCGCCTTGGGTAATTCCTATTTTTAACTTATTGTTTTCCATTTACTTCTGCTCTTTTTGTTTTTCTATTTCAATTTCAAATTCTCCAGGTAGTTCCAACGAATACAAAGCGGCTTCGTTGTGTCGTAAGATATTTCGTTTATCCTCTTCGGGAGCATACACAAAGACCTCTACTGTCACTACTCTTTGATTAACTTCGTCCAAACGGGTCAGACTTACAAATGGCCCCCCCATAATATCACCTTTGATTTCCCATAAACCGCGGATTTCGGCAGCGTATTTTCCTTTTATGTTTATGCTTTGGAATACAGGTGGATCAGCCTTCTGAGTACTCATGTAGGAACCTTCAGGTCCTCCGGGTATATTTATTTTCATCACAGAATCTCTTTTGGCGTTCAGGTATTCGGGAGTAAAGGTGTTCTTGTCTGTATAAGGATAGGTATAAATCACCATATCCTGGCGTTTTTTGTTTTTGTAATTCGAAGCCCAGAAAAATTGGTCAGCTTGTTTACTAAGTTTCATAAAACCGGGTACCAGGATTTTGATTCCAAATTGCTGATACACTTTTTCAGAAAACTCTCGGTTGTGAGTTTTACGGATATATTGCAAAGAACGCTCTCTTTCGGCCAATTCAAAGTAACCGGTTATCATCTCCTCATTTCTTTCCACAAAAAAGACAAACAATTCCTCGTCGGGTGAAACAATTTTCAGGACATATTGATTACTGGCCCACATATCCTTATAATAATGCAGTTTCGATTCGGTGTATTTATTGGAGATTTCAATCTGAATAATATTGCGTACCGGTTTTAAAATACCGGTGAATTCTTTGTCATCACAACGCGATATAACAAAACGCGGCTCTGGCCGGGGCAAGCCGGGTATATCTTCGTCAAGCAAAGAAAAAATACTCTTACCTGCCGGAGTATCCCAATACTCCTTGTCCAACACCACAAGCACTTCCCAAGGGGTACCTACTGCAGAAGGAGCCAAGGGATTGCGTATTGTGTTGTCTTTGCACGATACAAAAAACAACAATACCGTCAAAAACAAAAGAGGGATTGTTTTAATGGAAATTCGGGCAAATCTGTTCATATACAAAAGTTTTAAATCATTAAATGACAAAAATAGCATACTTTTGCGGTATTTCAGCAGCTTTTCCGGATTTTTTAAGAAAACATCTGACTTTTTGTCATTAAACATAAAACTCAGATTGTGAGCTAAATAGATTTATACAAGTTCGACAGCATACCGCAGGCAGCTTGCACATCTTCTCCTCTGGATTGCCTGATAGTAGTTTGTAAACCTTTATTATTGAGGTATGCAGCAAATGTTTGTATTTGTTCTTCGTCCGATCCCCTGAGTTCGCTTTCGGGGAAAGCATGAAAACGTATCAGATTGATCCGACACCTGAGCCCGTTCAACGTACGGAGCAAAGCTTTGGCGTCTTCGATACGGTCGTTGAGGTTTTTGAACATAATATATTCAAAAGACAAACGACGCTGTTTACTGAAATCGTAAGTCTTAAGCAAATCCAGGGTTGAGAGCAAGGGCCAGGACTTTTCAGCAGGCATCCAGGACAGACGTTGAGCGGGATCTGCCGCATGCAGACTGATGGCAATATGACACTGAGTTTCGTCCAACAGGCGTTTCAGGCCGGGTAGCACGCCAATACTGGAAACTGTAATCCGTTTTGGACTCCAGGCCATAGCCCTGGGCGAAGTTAGCAGATTCAGGCTTTGAATAACGGCATCAACATTATCTGCCGGCTCTCCCATACCCATAAAAACAATATTGCTCAAGGAGGCACTTTCGGGCAGCGATAAGACTTGATTGAGAATTTCGGCAGCCGACAACTGAGCCTTGAATCCCATGCGCCCTGTCATACAAAAAGCGCAATGCATCTTGCATCCTGCCTGCGATGAAACACAGAGTGTGGCACGATCGTTTTCAGGAATAAAAACCGCTTCGACTCCGTAACCTCCGGTGTTTGAAAAAAGATATTTAACAGTTCCGTCTTTTGAACTACTTTTTTGTATGGGCGGGTATAAGCCAAGTTCTGCCTTTTCCTTTAACAGACTTCTGTTTTGAAGCGAAAGATTGGTCATCTCATCAAAACTTTTGGCCGATTTGAGATAGATCCATTCAAACAATTGAGTGGTAGTATACGAAGGTAATCCCTGAGCAACAGTCCAGGTTTTTAGTTCGTCAAACGATTTACCTAACAGTATATACTTATCCATAGCAGTAAAAAAAGGCTGTCCCTGGAGACAGCCTTAATTAAGTTGGTTAGATTGGAATCAATAAAAACGTATCCGGTTGTCTTCGACTTCTTTGGCAGCACGAAGAGCTTCGTATGCCTGATAGGCCAAGCGATAGTTGCTGTTCATATCCAGATTTATTTTTTCGGCAGTCGCATCAAATTCAGTTTCGGGTTCTACCTGGCCAATGACCCTGAACACATAGACCGCATTTTTACCGGCGAGCGGTTTTGACAATTCACCTTTGGCAGCATTCATTACAGCAGCCAGCAGAGCTGGTTCTTCGCCCAATCCGGTAATTCTGCGCATGGAAAAGTTAACCAAACGTACTGTATCCGTTTGCATGGCATTGGCTTTTGCCAGTTCTGACAAGCCTGTATTCTCGTTCATTTGCAAAGAGGCAATGATAGAAACGGATTTCTTTTCGTTGATGATTTCGCGGCTTAATTCATCGCGAACCTGGTCCAGAGTTAAATAGTCGTTGTCGTGAACACCGGTGACGGCTATTACCATAAACTGATTGTTGCTGTTTTCCAAAACGGTCGATACCGCACCCAGTTTGTTGTTATACACAAAACGAACGGCCTGACGCATATCGGGAACATTACCTATAGTATTGTCTGAACTTTTTACTACTGCGGCATTGGAAACCTGAAGCCCTGCTTCTCTGGCTGCAGCCAGGAAATCTTCAGCTTTGGGATTGTCTGCCAGAAGTTTGTTGAGTTTGTTGTATTCGGCACTATAGGTTTTGGAGCTTGGTGTAACCGACAAGTATAATTGAGCTACTTTTGACTTCTCTACAGCATTGGTTTTGTCCAGTACCTGTACTATATGCCAGCCAAACTTTGAACGTACTGACAAGAGTTGGTTTTTGGAAGCTGTAAAGCAAGCTTCGGCAAATTCCGGACCAATTCCGCTGTAAGCGTCAATTTCGCGGAACCACCCCATTTCTCCTCCGTCGTTGGCAGTCTGGTCCTGAGAATATTGTCCGGCCAGTACAGCGAAATCTTCTCCCTTGCGTAAAACATTAAGTAAGCTGTCGGTCAATTGTTCTGAAGCTTTGCGATCGTTGGTGTTGCTGATAAAAATCTGCCTGGCTTTTACGGAATCAGCGCGGTTGATTTTGTCTACCATGCGCAGCATAATCCAGGCATTATCTTCAAAATAAGGACCTTTCACTTCTCCTACGGCAGCCTGTTGCACAAAGTCTTTTAGATTTCCGGAGAATTGGCTGTTGGCAATATAACAATCCATATAAGGTATATCCGACTCAGAATTTACGGTGGCAGCAATGTTATCTTCAGTACTAAATTCAGTAGCTGTTTTTTCGATTCTGGCTTTGATGGCTTCGTTGTCTTCCTGGCTGGGGAGAATATCAACCACTACATATGCAGCTGAGCGATAAGGTTCTTGTTTGAAGCGCTCTTTTTGTTCTTCGTAACGACGACTGAGTTCTTTTAGAGACACTTTAAAGATTGAATCGGGCATACTGGCATAGGATTTGGAAGCATATTCAAAATCAACCGAACGACGGGCTGCTTCGAATTCATCTTTGGCGTCCAGACTGTTTGCTCCAACGGCTTTGGTGATTAAATTGGCCATTTTTTCATCCAGACGAACGTATTTAAGATTGTTTTCCCAGAACAACCAGTAATTTTTCATTTGTTTGATTTGTTCCTGAGCCTCGGCTGAATACATGGAAAAATCTTCCTGTTGTATGGTTCTGAGGAAGTTCATCATCATGCTGCGGTCAAAACGTTTGGTTTCAGGATTCTGAAAGAAAGGCATTTGTTGTACCATATAGTGCACATTCTGCCCGTTGACCATGTCGTAAAGTTCTTTTGCTGTAACACTTACACCTAAATCCTCGGCTTGCTCATCCAAAAGGCGTTCACGAACAATAGTTTCGAAAACTGATTCTCTGATTTGATGCATAATATCTGCCTGCAGGTTGTTTTGTCCGGTTTGCATTTTATACACCTCTTCCATCTCCAGAATGCGGGCATCGTATTCTTTGTAATTGAGGGGACTGCCGTCAATATCGGCAATTGTTTCCTGTGATTGCCTCAAAATGGAAGAACCGGAAGTTAAAAAGTCTCCGATTATAAATGCAAATAATGCAACACCGACCACGATCAACAAAAGGACGGCCTGACTTCTGATTTTTTGTAAGGTTGCCATATACTATTTATAGGTTATAATTATGTTCTTTAAGCTATTCTTGACTACCAGTTGTATGGTATTATTGAAAAATCCCGCAAATGTACAAAAAAATATGAAATAAACACGCAGCAATATCAATTATTGAACGACCGGAGAATTAAAAACTCTTGTCCTGATTTTCTTCTTCGGAATCTATTGGAAAATCACCTTGGGAATTGAGAATACTGTATTTGGTTAAGGATTCGTTGGATTCAAATCCTATGCCAGTGGATATCCAGCCTGGTTGTTCAATTCGGATAAAAGAGTCTGAATAAATTCTATGCTGATTCTGATCCCAATACAACAAAGGGGTTTCAAACTTTTCTCCGGCCAGGTTCATAACCTGCACATTATTTTTAAGCTCCCAGAGTTTTCTTTTGGTATAATAACGGGCTGTATCACTTTTAACGATAGATTCAATACGCAGACTGTCGTCAAAGCGTTCGAAATAAATTTTTTCAGGGAAAAACCAGTAAGGATCCGGCGCCTGGTCGTAAATTAACCAGGAAGCAGTAATTACTTTGTAACGAATACGTCCTGAATCAGAAATCAAAGTCACAATGGAGTCTGCCCTCATACCTGGAACAGAATCTCTGGAACCAAAATTGGGTAAAATATCTGTTTTTTCCCTTTTGCAAGAAAGGGGTAAAAACAGTATAACAGTTACAAAAAATGCAACTGTTATACCTCTGTGCTTACCGAAAAGGTTCTTTAAAAACATATTCTATTTGTTGCGGGCCACGGTGCTTTCCTGAATCCATCCCCCTATTCTGTACGCTTTTCCAACGGTGATGTCCGGATGCATAAATATGTCTTCGGTGTCGGGGTATTGTTCTTTATACTTCATAATTAAATCATCGGCTTCTTCGCTTACACTGGGATCAACCGATTTGGCTTTTTGAAGTTTATCTACTGCTGCCCAATAGACTGTTCTTTTGATTACGGGGTCATCAAAATGGTCAACACTATTGGCGTACATTTTGGCGATCAGCATATAAGGAGCTCCGAAGTTATTTTTGTATTCTGCAGCTTTCAGAGCCATGGTGCGGGCTTCTGCAAAGCTTTTTTCGGCGAATAAGGTACTGGCTGTTAAATAGGCGTAATCAGCTTTCTTTTCGGTGTCTGTTTCCAACTCTATGGCCTCTTTCAGGTATTCGGAAGCTTTTTTGTAATCTTCCTTTTTAATAGACTGATAGGCACAACCTTCAGCCGATTCTGCCGTTGGATTAATAGCATGTCTGTATTCGGAAGCCAAAAAATAAGTATCAGTATCTGTGCACTTAGCCCTCTTGAACAAAGAAATGATGTTATTCAAAAAATCCTGATTGCCTTTGTTCTGTTCAATACGTTCTGCAAAAAGAGTGGTCAGTGTTTCACAATCGGCTGCTCCTGAATTTGAAAAGAGCACATCCACACCATTCTTAATGCCAATAATCCTGTCTTTTTCAGGGCCGGGAGCCGTAATAGCCAACTTTGCATCGAGTCTCTCCGTTGTTTTGATGTAATCATTTAAGAAATTTTCTTTATGAGCTTCGTCCGACAACAAATCCTTGGAGACCGAGATGAAAGCAGTTGCGTAAGCTGGTTCAAAATTGGCGGTAGGTGAATCATAAATCGCCGTTTTCAACCATTCATAAGGCGTTTTCATGTCGCCTTTGGGATTAAACTGAAGATAATCCAGGGCTTTTCTCCCGAGTATCCAGGGGGAGGGATAACGGTTGTGATTGCCAAAATATTTGATTCGTTGATCGTAAACAGCCATCAGTTCATCAAAAATCTGAGCTTTTTTTGCAGGATCACTTTCTTTGTTCCATTGCCAGGCTTTAATTTTAGCACCATCAATATAAATACCTACCCTGGAAGCAGGGCATTCGGCGTATACAATTTCCCAAAACTCCAAAGCACTGGCGTAATCCCCTTGTTTTGCATAAGGCTGGTATAAACTCAGATTTTGCAAACAACGGATACTGTCTTCGCCATGTCCGTACATAGATCCGTCTTCTACCCCTTTTTGAGCCATTATGCTTGAACTGATAAACAGTCCGCAAACAAAAAATCCTATTTTCCTATTCATGTTTAACTAATTAAATCTCCGTTTAACAAACCAGGTTTCATTAAAGGAAAGGTTCAGTTTAATTCTCCAGTAATGTTCCTGAATCATACTTGGCGACGGAGTAAGTATTTTTCCGAATTCCATTGCCATATTCAGAGCTGTGCGTTGATTTCTCAATGGCAGGCCGAGTCCAAGACTAAAGCCTATCTCTTTTAAATTTCCCTGCGCAAAATTAATATATGAATCTGAATAATGCAAACCCATTCTGTATTTAATCGCCTGATAATAACGCTGTGCAATGTCTGAAGGCAGGTACTCGACACCCAATGCGAGCCTGGTACGCAAAGACAAACTGTCGCTTACACCAAAAAAAGGAGCCTTATTCCAGGCCTGATGTTGAAAATCCATTCCAAGGATCAACCTGTTATCGTAAGTGTAGGATAAACCAAGGCCCAGATTTTGCGGAAAACCGAAGGAGAGCCCGGGATGCTCCTGAGTAAGCGTGTCCAAAGTAATAGTAGTGCTGGTATAATTCACGTCCATCAAACCACCGGGCGTATAAGACATTCCAAGCACCAGGCGGTGTTTATTCCTGAATTGCTGTTCGTATTGCAATCCGGCATCTATATTAAAGTGATTAACAGTCAAAACATTGGAGATAGAGGTAGAGTTGATATCGGAATTATATGGATAACTGAGCACGGAGTTATTTACCAGTGATCCAAATTTATAATTCAAATTCACACCTAAAGATAAATGCTTGAACAACAAAACGGAAGTTCCTAAATAAGCATTATTGATACCCCCTGTAGCACTGTATGCATTGGAATAGATCAGGCTGTTGCCTTCAAGGTCGGTCAGGCTTCCCGCAGAAGTAAAAGCATAGCCCAATCTGGTGTATTCGTAAAGACCGAGACTTAAGCCCCAATCTTTGCTCAGAGGTATTTTGATGGCTGCATACTCTATATTGGAATTTAACCTGGCTTCTCTCAGATTGTTTTCCCTAAAACGCGTGTATGTAGCACTTAAACCGAAATCGAATAAAAAATTCAAACTGTCTACAGCAGAATAAGAGGCCGGATTCATAGGATTAATCTGGCCCGAAGTACGTAAACCATAACCGATTCCACCCATTCCGGAAGCCCCGCCAAAGGTCGGTTCGGTAATTATTCCGTATCCGTAACGACTGTAGGGTGAAAAGGTATTGTTTTGGGCAGAAACCGACCAGGAAAACAGGAACAGGATAAAGCCTGTTAGTAGGATTTTTCCGCCTGGACGGACGCTAGGTATTAACATAATCTATGAGTATTCTGTGTAAACCGGTTAAAACTAAATTCGGGCGTGCAAAGATGCCAATTTTTAGTTTCCCTACAAAATAAATTAAATCACCTCCGGTTAAAAATGTCAAAAGTTCGGGGTGTTTGTGTTGGTGCTGAATTATATAGCCATTGATTTCATGAAAAATACCCTGCAGAACTCCGGCTTTAATAGCTGTAAGAGTATCCCTGCCAAATTCCGGAAAATCGCCAACCGATAGTTCAGGCAAGGGCAAGGCTTTGGTATTTTCGTGCAAGGCTTTCATTCGCAGATAGATGCCTGGTGCAATATTGCCTCCTTCGTATACTCCTTCGGCCGTGAGCAAATCGTAGGTTATGGCTGTACCCAGGTCTATGATAAGTGAAGATTGACCGGGTGCAAGTGTCCAGGCTCCTATTGCTGCTGCCAGACGGTCAGCTCCCAGGTTTTGGGGCTGAGAATAATTATTCTTAATGGGAATCGGGGTTGTCGAATCAAAACGCCAACAAAGGGCTATTTTTTGTTTGATGGCTTCGTATTTGGTATCATCTGCATGATTTAAAACAGATGAATAAATGGCTGCCCGAGGCTTGAATTGTTTAAACACATCCTCAGAAAGCAATTCTTCAGGATTACTGGTATACAATATTGTCGTAGGTTCAGCTCCCCCTAGTCGTGTTTTAGCTGCTTTTGTCCCTGGAACATTTTCGAAAAATGCCCATTTACATACAGAATTTCCTTGATCTATAACCAGATTGGTCATTGTTGAATTTATTTTTTCAAAGAGATCCACGGATAATCAAACGAGTGGGTATATAGGTTTGTAAACGTTCGTTATGATTAATAAAACGTGCCGCAAGCAAACCCATTTCTCTGAAATCTATCGAAATGCAGGTTATTCCGTTATCAATTACTTCCAACATAGGTGCATCGTTAAAGGTCACCAGGCCGACGTCTTTTCCCAGAGTTAAATTTTTAGCCTTGCAGATTTTTACCGCCTCAATCATATCCATATGTGAAACAACCAAATAAGCTTCGCCCGGTTGGATATCCTCTTTGCGTATATGTCTTTCTATCAATTGACTACCCAAATCGTTTTCTTCGCAAAAGCGATGAAAGAAACGTATTCCTCCCCGGGGATGCTCAGAATCAAGCGGAAACACAAAATTCAATTTTTCGTATTTCAGGAACAAATGACTGCCGGAACTCAGGCAATCGTACAAAGTAGTATCAAATCCCTGGCATACATAAGCGTAACCCGATTTGTCGAATTTTCCGAAATCGATTAATAAGACTTTACTGCGATCCAGCAAATTGAGCACTTCGGAATATTCATCATTCAGCAGATTCATTACCACATACTTATTATAACGGCCCAAGCTGTTTTTTATGATAATATTGAAATGATCTTCGTTGTAATGATGGAAATACAAATCCAGACGATCGTTGGGCGATAAGTTTTCGGTGAGTGCGTTGTAGAGTTTGTTTTTGTAGGGGCTAAAAATATCCAGCATCACCAAAACATGATTGATTGAGGATGACACGTAGTAACCTTTGGTCGGGGCAGATTGAATGGCACCGGAAAGCTTTAATTCCTGAAATGCTTTAAAAACCGTATCCCGGGCTAAACTTAATTCTGCACTTAATTTATTAATCGAAGGCAGCATTTCTCCTTCTTTGTATTCTCCCTGGGCAATAGCTTGTCTTAGAGCATCTGCCAGTTGTTTGACTTTGGTAGTGTTGGATTGGAATTCTACTTTCATTTCTTGGCTAATCGAATACAAAATTATTAAAAATATCAAATGGACCTTCTTAGTCTCTATTTTTCAACTCCAAAGTCTTTTTGTTGTTGTTCCACTTCCTTCAACAGAATATTAATTTCCTGTTCGGACAACTTTCTTCTGCCTTTGCCGCTGTCAAACCAATAATCTTCCTGATTGGAAGACTGATAAGATTCAAGGTAATTAAAGGGCAAGCTTGCCGGAATACTCTCAAAATCAATCTCAGCAGGAGACGGTGCATGTTGTCCTTCGAATAAAACCCTGGCTTTGACTTTAATTTTTCCGGCTTGCTTAGTTGAGCGAATCAAGACCGGTGCAGACCCAAATTCCACCGCTCTGGGATTGGCTCCGATTGAAGCATCACCAATTATTTCGCACTCTCCTTCTACACTGAACAAAATATTATCCTTGGCCAGTCTTCGTACATTACCGTTATCGTCGGTAACCTCTGCAATGACTACCAGAAAATCACTGCCGTCTGCCTGTAATTGCTGCCCGTCGTGATCTATTCTTAAACTAAGTCTGGTGGAACGACGCGAGGGCATTTTTTTTGTGCTGCATACCGTTTTCCCATCTATGATGCCTTCGGCCACAAAACTCACTTGTTGCCAGTTTTTCTGTAGATAACTCAATTCCCTCATTTGCCAGAAATCAAAAACATTTTCGAAAATAACCGGTGCATTGGGCATGCCCTTTTCTTTGTGAATAACAGGTTTGATAATAGTATCTTGCTCACGACAGATCAGACGTACGGAATCACAATTGCTGAACACTACCAGATCGGCGTTTGAAAAAGGAGATATTTCGTGAGCAATGTACACCATCGGGCCTGTTTCGATAAGCGGATGCTCCAGCTGAGGTGACACCTGGCTTTTAAACATGTAATAAGCGTATTTAGGTTGCCGGAAACAGTCTGTCTGTCCTCCCCAATAAGGATCGGGATGATAGCCTCTCTGATGGTCGAAGGAATGCCACTGGGCTCCTCCGATAAACTGGCCACTGGTTTGGAACATTTCGTCGTAAGAACGAGCCAGCGATAATGCCTGAACCAGTTGAGGCAATTCTCCCCAGCTCCTCGAAGCACGGTTGTTGTTGTTCTGGGCATACCAGTCATCCACATTTTCCCCAAATTCGCGGGTAAAAATACATTGTTCTGCGGCTCCTTCGTCCTTGGGCCAGCCGTAAACCACTCCATAATGTTCTGCTACTCCCTCGGAATTCATGTCGGCTACTGCCAGGGGTGCTCCTGGGTAAGGAAATTCGTTTTTAGTGATTCCCAGTGCTTTCATAGAAAAGTCCAGGGGAAAACGGGTTTCATTCAAAATAGGCTCCCAGAGCAGCACAGAAGGATGATTCCGATCACGGCGTATCATCTGGGTGACATCGTTCAGCACGTATTCCTGAAATTGAGGATCTCTGTTCCAATACTGCCAGCCGGGAGTTGCCACTATCATAAAAATACCCAGTTCATCACAGGCATCCATAAAGGCAGGATCCTGAGGATAATGAGCTGAACGGATTATTTCACAACCCGCTTCACGCAGCTTTTTCACATCCCTCCAATGCTGGGAATTAGGCATGGCATTACCTACATAGGCAAAATCCTGGTGCCGGTTGGTTCCGATCAACTGGCCATACGGTTTGCCGTTTAGCCAGAAACCTTCTTTTCCCCTGAATTCAGCCAGGCGTATTCCAATACGACTTATACCTCCGTCCATCATGGTTTTACCCTGTCTGAGCTGAGAATGAACCCGGTATAAATAGGGAGAGGATGGCGACCACAAATGGGGTTTTTTGACTTCAATAAGTTGCTTTACGGTCTTTTTTTCGCCGACTGCCAGGCTTAGGTTGTTACGAACTTTTTTTACCAGTATGCCTTCGGTATCGTATAAAGCAGTTTCCAAAACTACTGAACATTTCTGTCCGTCAGTGTTGGCAATTTCGGTATCCACAAAGATCTGAGCTGATTTTTCGGAGATGTTATCGTAATGAACAAAAAGGCCTCCTCCGGCCACCTGTCGGCTTTCCACCACAGGATCCGTTATATGTACAGGCGCTTTGGCTATCATCCAGACATCGCGGTAAATGCCTCCGTGATAGGTAAAATCAAGGGTGTACTGCGTTTTGCCCGGAGGAAAGGATTTATCGTCACTGTTGTCAGCGCAAACGGCTATCATACAAGTATCTCCGGCCTTTACTCCATATTCGTTCAGATTCACGACAAAGGGTAAATAACCTCCCAGGTGTTCCAAAACTTGTTTTCCGTTGATATAAACGACAGAACGTCCCATAACGGCCTCAAAATACAACTGAATTTGTTTACCCTGCAAAGAAGCATCCGGAACAAAACGTTTTCTGTACCAGGCTTTGCCCTGATAATTGCGTCCGCCGCTGCCTTCGGCAGGCATCAGCTGAACACTGTGGGGCAAATTCACTACCGGCCATGCCTGATCGTCAAAATCAGTGCTTTCTGCTCCCTGGACATCTCCACGAAAAAACCGCCAGCCCGGATTGAAATTATATACTGAACGTCCACTGCCTTCCAGGGGGAAAAATCCCGCAATGGATACTTCCGGCTGATAAGCCTGCAAGCTTGTTATAGAAAAAAATAAGGCGATAAAAAAAACAAACTTTCTCATTATGAATAACTTAATAGTATCTGATTCTTACTGGATTTCCAGCCAATTTTCCACATCCGCCAGCCTTTCTTTGGGACTTACTTCCAGACGAAGCAATTTGCCGTCTTTCAGTTCGGCTTCTATGGTGGTCCGCCCCGGGGCATGTAATTTAAAGTGCACGTCCCAATCTGCCGGCCAGGCAGGGAAAAGCAGAATGCGCTCTCCTTCTGTTTGCAACAACATTTCCTGCAGGCCGATCATGGCACTGCCCCCCCAGTTATGATCGGGCGTCCAGTCAAAACCGGGACCCCAGAAACAGGGAAAACGATGTTCTGCATCTTTAAATTTCATCAGGGTCATTTTTTTTGCTTCTTCCCTTAAACCGAGGCAAGCCGCAAAAATATTGTATTGCTTCCAGCCCACATGACTGTAAAACTTCTGCACATCCGGATCGTTCCAATAGGTATTGATGGCTGTCTCTTTATCGTCGGAAGCCACATTGTACAGACGCCAGGGGAATACGGGATACAACTGCGGGGCTTCGCTGTTGTTGATTCTCTCCCAATGCAAAGCAGGCGCTATGACTTTTTTGCCATTAATCTCGCGGAAGCTCAGCGGAGGTATGGTTTTCAGCATATTTTCCCAGCGCTGTCGCTGATCTGAACTCAGGTTTTCCAAGGCCAGCAAAGATTCCAGTACTACTTTAAGTCCTGCTATACAGGTAGTTGAATTATATGCCATTTTATAGGTCTCGCAAGCTGAAGTTGGATATAAAATCAGGTGACCTTCGGCATTCAATTCCTTGCTTCCCCGTTGTCGGGCAAGGTAGCGATAATGCTCATCAAAAAAAGTCAGTGAGCTTTCAATAAAGTTCATATATGGACCGATGTCGGTGCCGGCGTAGCGATGACTTTCGAGTATCATCTGGCAAAACTCAAGGACAGTTTCCCACTGGTACTCCAGCCAGGCATTGTATTCCATGCCCGAATCGTAGTTTTCGGGGCGTTTCCAGCCATATTCGCTGGGATTGGGCAAACCGAAATGTTCCATCTGTTCGGTAAAACAAGCTCCGTCGTGACCCCAATAATGCTTAGTCCGTAGTACGGCATTAGTAAGACTTTTGCGATAAAATTCAAATTGAGGGATCATCAAATCAAAATCCCCGTTTTTGAGCATGCCAAAATACACCAGACGTTGGTTTTGAGCAGTAAAGGTCCCGCCGCCCCAATTGCGGAAATCAGGTGTAAAAGGCCTGTCTTCACGAACATAACGAGGATCGAACGTAAAAAGCCCTCCGTTGAATTTGGTGGGAGCCTCTCCCCTCAGATTGCATGCCAGCATATATCTGAATAATTGATAATTACGACCCACTTTCCAGCTTTCGGCATCCGGCAGTCCGGGATCAATGCGAATAAAACTGCGCTGCCAGAAATCATTCCACCAGTCGATGTTCAGCTGCTTATCCCTGCAGGGTTTAATTAAGTTTTTGATGCTGTCCAGGCCGCAATACCAACTTTCCGGTTTCTGAGTACTATACAACACCAACTGAATTGCCTGATTTTTGGACGGCTTTTTGCTTTCCAGCCTCCAGGCTTTAAAATCTGTATCGGCATAGACTCCGGAGAGTGTATCTTTGAACACAAAATCCTCAGCACTGAGTTCACCGCCAAAGCAAAGATCGGACAAAGGATTTGTCATTTGTTCCTTTACAGCATCCATGTTCTGTTGTTTAATTACCACATCAAACATGGTTCCGGAGGAGGGATTTTTATGATAAAAAACGATTCGGTTTTCATTCACATCAATGTTGTCGGCACTGGTCTTCAGTCCGGCCGGCGGAGCCCATTTGTATGAATTACTCTGGCTTTCGTTTTTTCTGAGCAATCTGTCGCGATAACGCCAGTTTTCGTATGCAACAATTACTTTACGGGGGCTGGAAGAGCGAATGTCCAAATGAATGACAGGCTTAAAAACATCTGCCCATATTTCAATTTCCACTCTTTTGTCCTTATTGCCGGCCTGAATGCTGACCAGACCCTGGTTCAACCTGAGGTCTTGCACAAAAACGGCCGTATCCAGGGGTCCATCGGGAAAGCTAAGACGTATGCGGCCGGATTTCAGGAAACAACTATTTTCATCAAAACTGCCACTGCGCGAAAAATACACCAACAATTCCCCCTGCTCCACCCAGACATTCATTCCGATGTCTCCGCCTCCACAGGGCATGGATTCGTTTGAACCCAGACTTTGTGAAGTCCAGCTCAGCTCATACTCTTTTACTAATTCGCTGCCGGATTTTGCAAATCCCAAAGTCCATACTGAAACTAAAAGCAGGCTAAAAATAAGTTGTTTTTTATTCTTCATGCTTTTCAATAATTATTTCGTTCTCATGCCAGTTATCTGTTCTGAAAGAAGAAACGGGTTGGCCGTTCACGCCAAATAAATCACCTTCAGAGCAGTTGTCAAAGGCATAACGGGCAGCTGTCGGTTTAGGAACAGAGGCAGACCAAAGCTGAATCTTGTCGCGGTTGATTTTGGCCTGAGCAGGATAAAAGACCTTGTCCGGACCGGCTATCAGGAAATGCTGCAGTTTGCCCGTAGTTCTGTCCAAACCCAGCCCTGCCCTGTCAAAACTTAGTATGAGCATACTGTCGCGTTGCTCACAATGCGTGTAACGAGGGCTGCGGACTTCCGGACCTTTCAGGCCGTAGCTTCCGTTCAGGGCCAATACAGCCAGTCGTTCTCCTGCTTCTTGTTTTTTCCTGGGATGAATGTCACTAATCAGACCTGCATCCATCAAAACGGCCATGCCGCCATTTGGAATCAAATCTTCGGCCTGAGCCTGAGCCTCTCGAATCAAGGCAGAATTCACTGCTTTTTCACCCTTTGGAGTGATCAGACCGTAATCGTAGGGGGCAATCTGACAATAATAAAAAGGGAAATCACCTATTCCCCACTCTTTACGCCAGCTTGTAACCAGTTGTACAAAAAGCTCTTTATAGCTTTCGGGCCGGTCGGTATTGGATTCTCCCTGATACCAGATACAGCCTTTTATGTTAAAACCATGAAAGGGATGAATCATCCCATTATACAATGCTGTCGCTGTACGGTTGGAGGAGCGCACTTCCTCCTGAGTCAGGGGAACAGACAATTCAGACAGACCCTCCAGGCTTTCGACGCTCATCCAGGATTCAATAAAAGAACCGCCCAGGCTGCTGTTTATCAAGCCTACCGGTACACCGAGCATTTCTCGCAGGTAACGGCCAAAATAATAGGCTGTGGCACTGAAATCATTTACTGTTTCGGGATTGGCTTCCTGCCACCGGCCGTTTACATCTGCTGCTTTTGTGGCCAGAGCTGCTCTTTTTACAGTAAACAAGCGCAACTGATCGTCTTTTGATTGCAGGATGTCCTGCAGGCTGCCTTCTATCCCCTGAGCCGGATAACCCTTCATGGGCATCTCCATGTTGGACTGACCGGAGCAGAACCAGATTTCGCCTATCAAAATATTTTCGAGCAAAAGTTTTTCGCCGTCATCGAAAAGAATGGTATAAGGTCCGCCGGCCTTCGGAGTATTCAATTTGAATTCCCAATAGCCTTCGCTGTTTGCTTTTATTTTATATTGTTTGTTGTTCCAGGAGGTTTTTACTTTAATGTTGATATCCGGTTCTGACCATCCCCAGACTTTGGTTTCCTGCTGTTGTTGCAACACCATATTACTGGAAACGAAGGCAGGTAAACGCAGTTTAGCCTCCGTATTTTCAGGCAGCACAAGGCAAACGATAAAAAGACACAAATAAATCAACCTTTTCATAGCATCAGGGTTGAAGTATTACCCATAATAATTTGATATCTCCCTGAATACCTGACTCTTGTAAGTATTCAACAGGAAAATTCCGTAAATCAAAGCCCTCGTACGAACGAGGCCTCTTGATTCTCCATACACGAGCATTCGTCCAAAAGTCCTCCTCTTGAATCAACTTGTGATTGACGGCCTGTACCTTGTTGTACCAGGTATTGGCAACATCAATTCTCAGATCGTTTTTGCCTGATTTCAGTTGTTTGCTTACATCCAATATGAAGGGTTGAGCCCAAAGAATACCACAGGATTTTCCATTCAGAAAAACTTCGGCCATAACATTCACACTATCAAATGAGAGATATATTTTATCAGTCAGAGGTTTTTTATCAAGGATGAAAGTTGAGCGGTATTCTGCTATGCCTGCATAATATTTAAGATCCGGGTCTTCTGACTTTCTCCAATCGAAAAAGCCCGGGCTTTCTATTTCCTTATTAATTGAATTGAAATGAATATTCCAGGAATTTATGTCCAAATCCTTTGACTGCCATAGCTCAGATTGACTGCTGTTTTCTTGCTTGGTTTTATTTCGCAATACTATAAAACCAGACTGAACAGGAGACAAATTCAGTTGAACAATGGTTCTGCCCTGTTCTATGCGCCAGTTTTTTATTTCTGAAATCTCGGCACTTTGAGGATCAAACCACTCCGGAACCCTTCCTGCTCCACGCAAGGATACTTCAAGGCTGCGTTTCGAATCGAGCTGGTTGGAAATAAACCAACTATCAGTTTCAGTTTCTTCGTCTCTGCGATGATTCCAGGCAAGATCATACAAATCTCTGTTCTGGGTATCTTTAAAAAGAATGTCTGCTTCCAGGCCGAAGCGATTTAAATTATCTTCTTGATAAGGCAAGAGACAAGATTGCTCCTGAGCTTGCTTCCAAATGGCAGCTGTCAATTGATCCAATTCCAGGTTGCTTTGCTCTTTTTGATAATAGTCGGGAATGCCGGCCGGGCGTTTAGATGGTAAGAGCACCACTACTCCTGCGTCTTGTAATTCTTTTATTTTACGGGCCACTTCGAGGCTCAGATAGCTGGAATCAGGCGACATCTGATGCGGTTCGGGAAATACCACTACCCTGTAACTGGCTCCTCCGGGTAAGACCATGCGGCCATTTTCTGCACGAGCTAAACGCAATAAGACGTCTTTGTTGAAAGAATCGTATTTATAACCTCTCAGAGGATCTATCCATTGATTGGCCGTATACATATTGGCTGAGGCTGTTACATTGACCGAAGTAGAATGCATCGGCACTCCGCGGTTAGCCTTTCGTTCCTGTTCAGAGGCCACACTTTCTTCTCCAAAAAGACCCGGTAAAGAAGACACCAGGCGGTCAGGAAGCAGGGCTCTACGGGGAAGTTCCTCGCCTGTAAATACAGCAATATCATTTACAGAAACTCCCTGCTGCAGCATAAACTGACAACGATTGATGTAATTGATCCATTCCGAAGCATAAGGCCACCAGGTTTGTCCTCTTTGCATAAACAAACCTATGCCGTCCAGGGTCATCCCGGGATATTTTCCGCTAAAGGGGTGATGACAGTATACATGGAAAAATAATTTGTTCATTCCCTGGGCAAAATTGAAATCGCCCAGTTTTTTTACCATACGGGGATGTTCGTTCCATTCGCCTCTGAGTTGGGTAAAGCCTTCGGCCTGCACCATATTTTTGCCGTAAATATGCGCTCCCGAGATGGCATCGGCCATATCGTTGGGTTTGTCGTGCGTGGGACTGTCCAGCCAATACTCACCCATGGGCAGATCTACCTGCTGATAATGAAGCATGCCGTCGCTGAGCATGGTGGGGGAAACACATTCCGACGAAAAAACACAATTCTTTTCTCTGGCTAGCTCGCTTAAAGTGGCAAAGAACACCTCGTTGACCAGTTCTGCAACCGTCTGACGGATGTCCAGCAAAACGCTTTCAGAAATGTCAGCACTGCCAATGGGAATTCCGGCATATAAGGGCAAAAAGGGCAAAAGATCATAAGAGCGGCGCTGACGGAATTCCTCCAGAAATGCAGGGGTCCAGTTTTGGCTGCCGCATTCCCAGCTGTCGGAATGCATATTAGTTAATACCCTGCTCAGCAACTTCTTGTCTACATGCTTGTAAATAGCACCAAACCAATTTTCAAATTGCAGACGGACAGCTTCGGGATTGAATTTATCGCACTCCAGTCCCCTAGCTCCTCCTCCGGTTTCATTTTCGTGTCCGGTGGAGGTATGCCCCAATCTCAATATCATCCAGTCACCCTGAGGCAGGTTCAAATTTCTCAGGTTCCCGGACTCATCCATTTTATCACTTATGTTGATGATATCTCCGGCTTGAATACAATTGCTTGTCGATAAATCGGTTTCTGTGGTTCGTTGGCTTAAGCGCCAAACCACTCCGCTTTTTCCTTCGAAATTTTCTATCAGAGCTCTGCTGTTAAGCTTGATTTTATTAATACTAAGTTCAGGTTTCCACTTGGCAGGATCAATATCTTCGGCAGCCGGCTCAGTACCTTCGGCTGTCCAGTAAAAACGATAATACCTGGCCTTGGTTTCGGGCAAACTGTAAGTGACATCAGCATCGGTATCCTGCCAGCCTCTTCGGGCAGGAACCAGCTGTTTGATGTCGCGAAAGTTTTTTCCGTCATCACTGACTGCAACACGCAAACGATGGGCCTGAAAATTGTTGCCTCCCGTCACAATTGTGAGCGAACGGGCAGTAAATGGCTGATCAAAAGCATATTGAATCCAGCAATCTTCTTTGGTTTTGAAACGGCCTGAACCATCCAGCAGAAAACTTAAATCTTGTTTGTTACCGGAACTGACTTTTGGTCTCAGGCTTTCGCTGCTCTCCATATCGGGTGCAGGCAGGGCGAAAACGGCTATATCGCGGTAATAATCGATTTTGGTTTTGGGTTTTATCAGCTGGAGTTGATCTATCTGTCCTCCCTTAACGAGGGTTTCGGAATATACAACCCTTTGCATCGACATTTCCGGAGTAATCCAGGGACCTCCGGCAAGAGCAAAACCATCCGAAATGTGCATACCCATTTTCAGGCCTAAACGATCGGCTTCTTGCATGGAATAACGCAACATTTCCCACCATTGGTCTGAAAGTTGCAAAACAGTATTGGACATATATTGCACCCTGGAAGAATCGCGTATAGGCATTAAATAAGCCCCTTCCAGCCCGATTTCTTTCATGGCTTCCAAATCTGCTCTGATGCCTTCTTTGGTTACTGCTCCGTTGATCCAGTACCAAAAAATCCAGGGTTTGGCTGCATCGGGAGGATTCAAAAAGTTTTTTCCCAGGGAATCTGCCTGCCGGCAGGAAAAAACGCCCAGGAGCAAAAAGCTCAGTAAGACTATACAAATTCTTTTCATGTTGTTTGTTTATATTTTTCTTTCAAACCAGCTGTTTAATTCTTCTCAGTCAAAACCCGGACAACAAAAGCTTGCTTTTCTACTTTTTTACAAACCTTCTATCCTGTAACGAACTTGAGTTTTCTTTACTGTATATTCTTTAAGGACACCCGGGCCGCAACTGCTGTTACCCAGGCCCAGTTGTTGGGCATCTATGGAACATATCACCGCTTTTCTGGCTTGTAAATCAGTATAATGACGACAGGCACTCAGATCAGTGGCTAAATACGGCAAAGCAGAAAAAGCAAAGACTTCTTCCAGAGCTTTGATTCTTAAACCTTTATTCTTATTGTTCTTTAGTATCAAATACTGGGTTTCTTCGTGATTTCCGCTTTCCTGAGGCCTGGGATATGGGAACAATTGATAAGCCACTTTTGACGACCAAATCCCCGTTCTCATACCGCTTTTACGGTCTGGATATGTTTCCAGTGGGCCCAGACCATACCACTGCAATTGTTGCAGATCTTCGGCAAAAGCCCAGGCTACTCCCAAACGCGGCAGAACCGGCAATTCCCCTTCGGGATGAAATTTATGTTCAACGTCCATACTGCCATCAGCTCCGACTTTGAAAACAGAAGTACAGCGTATTGTTCCCTTGAGGTAAGTATATAGGCTCTCTGATTTGATTTCGGCCAAGCCTTCTTTGTTGAGATGACAGCTGAAACCGACCAGCTTCTTTACCGGAGTAGCCATCAGATGATTGCTCCAGTCTTTGGCCAGCCAGTTGCCAAAACCGGCATCGTTGTCGGTGGGAGCCCGAAAGGCCTGAAGATTCGGCTGAGTAAAGAGTTCCTCACTTCGTGCCAGCATTTCTTGTTTATTATACACAAGAGATATCAAAGCTCCTGTTTGTTTGTCCCATTGTTGGGAGAAATTCTTGCCTTCAACAAGTAAAATGCTCTCTTTTTCGCTGAGTGTAATTTTTCCTTTCCTGAGCTCCGGAGCGACCAATTCAGCCTTTTTCAGACAAAACTCTTCCCAGGCTAGTTCGTGTCCTTTTTTGGCCCAAAAAGCATCCTCTTTGAGCACCATACTCAGCAAAAGACGCACATCGCCCCGGTATTTTTTGCCAAAACTCAGGGGAAGCTCGATTTCATGGCTGCTTCCCGGAGCAACAGCCGGTAGATCCATATTGCCTGTTTCTATGGTTTTTCCATCGACTCGCACTTGCCAGTTAAGGCTGTATTGATCGAGGCTTAAGTGATGTTGACGGTTGGTAATACAGAAATGCAGATTGTCTTTGCCTTGTTCAAACAAAACCGGCTGATAGACTTTTTTTACTTCCCAATATTTGGGTGTTGTCTGTCGGTCAGCTAGTATTACTCCGTTCAGGCAAAAAGCCTTTGAATTGGGAATATCTCCAAAATCACCTCCGTAGGACATTTGTGTACGATCGTCTTCCAATGGTTTGGCCAGGGCCTGATCGACCCAGTCCCAGATAAAGCCCCCTAACATACGGGGATGACTGTAAATTTCGTCCCAGTATTCTTTGAAATTACCCATGGCATTACCCATAGCGTGGGCGTATTCGCTGGTTACGACAGGGCGGTCATCAGCATTGCTGCGGGCAATATTCAGGAGCCTTTCCCAGCGAGCGTTTTCGGGACGTTCCTTGTCTGATCCTTCCGGTATATTAGGATTCAGGTATTCGTCCAAAACCCTTGGATAAAAACGAGCTGTTACATCAACCGTTTCCGGATCTTTTTCCAGGCCCTGAGCACCTTCGTAGTGAATCTTACGACTGGGATCAAAATCGCGGATCCAAGCCGATATGGCAGCAAAATTGGGCCCATAGCCCGATTCGTTGCCCAAAGACCAAAAAACAATACTGGGGTGATTGCGGTCGCGCATAACCATGCGAACAGCTCTGTCCATAAAGGCGGCATGCCAGTCGGGCTCACTGGCCAGAAAGCCCCTTAGTCCGTGGGTTTCGATATTGGCTTCATCCATTACATAAATACCGTATTCGTCGCAAAGCTCATACCAGCGGACTACGTTGGGATAATGAGCCGTGCGAACCGCATTCACGTTGGCTTGCTTCATTAGCAGAATATCCTGAAGCATACGCTCTTCGGTCATAACCTTGCCGGTAAAGGGATCGTGCTCATGGCGGTTTACTCCGCGAAAACGTATGGGTTTTCCGTTAATCAGCACCTGTCCTTCGCTTATTTCAACACTCCGAAACCCAACTTTGGTACGAATCCGTTCAACTACTTGTCCCTGTTCGTTGTACAGGCCCAATTCCAGGGTATAGAGATAGGGCGTTTCGGCCGTCCACAAATGAGGAGAAACCACTTCGGCATCGAACCAGCCAAAACTGCGGGCACCTCGTTGGGGAGTACGGGCATTGAGAATGTTGGAACGAATTTCCCTGTTCAACACCGGTACAGCGTCCTGTTCCAAAGCTTTATCAAAGACAGCATTTCCCTCGGCATCGTACAAATCAGCCTTGAGCACATAGCCTTCGGCTGTTTGCCCGTCGTACACCGAGAGTTTGGGTTCAATAAGCAAACGAGCGTTGGTGTAAGTACTATCAAGCTCGGTGCGTACGCCAAAATCATAAATACGGATTTTTTCGGTGGCGTAGAGAGTGACATCCCTGTAAATACCAGACATTCGCCACATATCCTGATCTTCGAGATAACTGCCGTCGCTGTAGCGAAACACCTGTACGGCAATCAGGTTATTACCGGGTTGCAAACAGCTTGTTACGTCAAATTCCGACATTTCCATACTTCCCTGGCTGTAACCTACATAATGTCCGTTGATCCAGACATTAAAAGCACTCTGTACACCATCGAAACGTAAAAAAACTTTTTTGTCGGACCAATTTTGGGGCAATTCGAAATATCGCCGGTAAGAACCCACCGGCGTTCTTTCGATGTACGAGGTATTTCGGGGATTTGGTTCCGAGCTCACCAATGGCGGATCAATCTTGAAGGAATAACCTGAACTCACATAAATCGGTGTACCATAACCTTGCATTTCCCAGTTTGAAGGCACCGGCAACTCCGCCCAACCGGCATCGTCAAAGTCTGATTGAAAAAAAGATAAGGGCGCTTCTTCTGCCTTAGGGACATACAGAAATTTCCAATTTCCGTTGAGAGTCATAGTACGGTCTTGTGTCGTTTCGACAAAGGGAATAAAAGAAGCTCTTGCAGGCAGCCTGTTTATTTCCAACACTTTGTGATTCTCCCAAATGGGGCGAAATGTTTGAGCGCCACCTATAAACGAGGTGAATATGAGGCCAATAGTTAGTAGTCGTCTGATTGTTTTCATAGCATGTTTTTAGCGATCCAGAGGCATCCAGACTGTCATCTCTTCAAAACCTCTGTTTCCGAAAGCATAATAAGGAATTAATCGTACAGGTACTTTAGTTTTGGCGGAAGAAACTTCGCGGTAAAGTTCATTATCCCAGTTTTGTTGTTCCACATACCAGGCTTGTCCCTTCAGGCTCATCAGGCGGCTGCCGTCTATTTCCATCATTTCGGGTTGAAGGCTGATGTCCGAGGGAATGCTGATGTTATCGATTTTATAGTTTCCCAGGTCGGCAGACTCCAGACAATATACCAGGGGTCCCCATGTTACGGCAACCTGATTGCGGGTTTCTTCGAGCAAGGGATTGGATTCGATCAGTTTTGCCTGCATTTCCATATTGAATTCAATTTTATCGGATTTTTTCCAGTTCCGTTGAACTCGTGCATAGCCTTTTTCTATCTGCAAATCAACCGGACTGCCGTTAATGCTGAGTTCGTATTGATCACACCATTCGGGAATTCTAAAAAACAAGCTGAATTCAGCCTTACGGGGAAGTTTGCTAAACTCCAGATTCACTTTGCCCTTCCATGGGTAATCTGAATGTTGAGCCAGTTCAATAGCAGATCCATCCGCCAATTTAGTGGCTAAATTGCTGGAACCGTAAAGATTCAACCAGACACCTTCTTCCGAAAGACTGTAGGCATAATTCTGAGCCTCACAAATAGTACGCACCGTATTGGGCGGGCAACAAAAACAGCTGATGTATTCTGTACGTTCTTTGGGCCAGCGCAACACATAAGGAAAATCTTTTGACAAACGCAGCGGATTGGTATAAAAATACTTGGTTCCGCCCAGACTGATACCGGAAAGTACAGAATTGTACAATGTGCGTTCCAGAACATCGGCATATTTGGCATCACCACTGAGCTGAAGCATTCTCCAGTTGAAAAGCATATTTCCAATATTGGCACAGGTTTCGTTATGGGCTGTAGAGTTGGGTAATTGATAAGCCCTGCCATAGGCCTGATGTACTTTTTGTATGGAGTCTGGCGTATAATTGGTCCCATCGGGTGAAGTACCGTCGTACAAGGCTCCACAGCCGCCGGTAATGTACATTTTACGATGAACGATGTCTGACCAGATTGACTCCAGGTTTTCCAAGAGCAATGCCTCGCCGGTTTCGGCGTACACATCCGCTACTCCGGCATACAAATAGTTAGCCCTGACGGCATGTCCCATGGCCACTTTTTGCTGACGGAAAGGCACTCTGTCCTGATTATCGTCGGTTCCGTTTTCGACCATTCCTCTGATATCAATCAGGTTTTTGGACAATTCCAGGTATTTGGGGTCGCCGGTGGTTCGGTACATTTCGACTATACCCATATAATGCGAGGGACAAATGGCGTTGCGTGCTAGTTCTGCCGTGGCTGTTTCGTAAAAGTGAAGCAGAAAATCGGCGGCTTTAATGGCCAGTTCCAGCATATTGCGCTTACCGGTAGCCCGGTAATGCACACAGGCGGCAGTCATCAAATGACCATGATTGTAGGTTTCAAAATTCAACCTGTTGTTGAAAGCTCCTCCCTTGGCCGTTCCGACTGCAGTTCCCACCGGTCCGCCTTGTTGTGAGGCTTGTTCTTTTTGCCTTTTACGTTCGGGAATAATCACTTGGGTATGCATGTAGCCGTCTTCGCGCTGGGCCTTGGCAATGGTGGCAATAATTCTGTCCATCAAAGCATCCAGCTTGGGATCTTTGGTTACAGCATACACTGCAGCTGCACTTTCGAACCATTTGAAGAAATCTCCGTCGTTAAAAGGAGGGCCGGCGTGCCGGCCTTCGGCTTCGCCGGCAGCAATTTCCAGATTTCTGAATGCATGCGAAACTTCGGGATCGCTCATTACATGCCACATATTAATTACCATGGTATCGCGGCAAACCTCAAAGCGTTCTCCCCAAAAACCATCTGTCCAACTGACAGCCGACACATCGGTGTTCCACATTTTTGCATAAGGGCTTTTCGTGGTATTTACCAGTCCTTTGTCCTGTGCATACAGGCCGGTGCATGCCAGCAGGGCACACAGTATAATC
>CAZAUQ010000005.1:5039-62714 GCA_964488495.1 uncultured Bacteroidales bacterium | reverse complement strand
ACATTTTTTATGCAAAGACAAAGATAAAACTATTTTTTAATTATTAATGGAATTAATCGCGGGGTCTGTATCAATCCGGAAGGCTGTACAGGCCATACATCAAAAGTGATGGGTTTGTAAAAAACACTCACCAGGTTTATGTCTTTGAAGATGCGCCATTTTATGCCTCGCCGGTCGTAATCGGCAATAAGATTAGCCGGCATGTTGGTCACTGCTATCTCAATGCTGTTTGTTTTACCTGGAATCAGGTATTTTCCAAGCCTGATTTCGTAAGGCACACACCACACCAGGCCTGCATCCTTGCCGTTAATGCGAATCCGGGCACTCTCAGCCAAAGAGCCTAAATCCAGCAACCAGTCATCGGCTTCCACCTTGGGTAATTTAAACTCCAGTTTGTAGACTCCGGTACCTGCATAGGTGTCGGCTCCTTCTGCCTGCAATTCAGTCCATGGCAAGGGCTGCCCTTTCATTTTGAATTGCCCGGGAATAAGAGGCTGGCCATCGCTGAATTCGAAGCTCCATTTGCCAAGCAGAGGCATAGCTTCCTGATTTTTTTGATCTTTGCGACAGCCGTAGCTGAGTGGGCAGGACTCGTATACAGGAAACGTTTCTCCCGACAAGATGCCCTGATCAAAAGTCCGGAGGATCAGGGATTGCCCGGGTTTGATTTGCAGATACACCATGGGTTGATTTTCCTCATTCCGGCTCATGGGGGCCGGGGCTTTATGACCGGTCAGAGGATCGAAAATAAGTACCGAAGAGGCCTGTTTGGCCAGGGGCACCCAGGCATCGACCGTTTGATTGTGCTGCATGGCAATAAAATAGACATAACCGTCATCGTAACGACGTCTGATATAATCCAGACCCTGAACAGATCTCATTTCTTCAGGCTCAATGCCGGAAACTTTCATAAGATTTGTCAAATCGGGAGCCATTGTCAGTGTGCCCTGACCATACGCGACAGATTGAAGCGATTGTATATCGTTTGTCAAACCGGTTTCTTTCCATAATTCCCGGACTTGCCCGCGCCTTTCTTCGGCCTTGTGCAGGCCCGGTACTTCTGTTGGCAGGCTGCCCAGAAACATCACATGTGCACCCTGGCGTGCCAAACCGAGCAAGTGTTGCAGGGTGGCTGGAGGCATTACCTGACAATCCGGCACCAGTATCGCCTTGTATTTTGCTCCGGGAGTTTGCAGTAAACCATCTGCAAAGGTTGTTTTCGCCAATTGTTTGTCGGAAATGTAATCCATATCGTAACCGGCTTCACGCAGATCATAAACCAATCCGTTGAACCGGGGCAATTTATCTGAGAGGCTGTGAATGACGAAGGTAAGGTAGTTTGATTGACGATAGTTTTGCCAAATGTCGTAAATGGGGAAGTACAGCAATAGCTCGTTATCCGGTTTGCCTTCCTGCATAAAAGACTGAACTCTGGCTATGTAGTCGTTCAAAGCCGGCATATCCCTGAAAATTGTATTGTTGGGATTCACCAGTATGGAGGCATAAAACAGCCAGCCCGGCCAGGCGGCCTCTTTGGGAGTATAAGGTGTGCCGTGATAAAACACCCGGTTGACACCGTTCAGAAACAATTGGTCCATTTCGGGCTTGATCAATGCCAGGGAAGTTCTGAAATGCTCGGTCAGCCAAGTCATGCTTTCGGAAGAGGTATAGTTTTTCCCGCTGACATGGGCAGCCGAAGAAGCGTACTTAAGGGTAGCGGGATTACCGTCGTTACGACGGATATCTTCGTCTACACGCAGATTGGGCAGCTCAAAGTTCGTGCATCCAAAAGATTCGCATTCAGGTATGTCCATGGCGGCATAAAGATCAAGCAGGTTACCCGGAGAACCGTGAGCCTGGTTGCGGGTTTTGGAACCATGACTGTGTGCCCATTCGGTCCAGGGGATGGTAAAATTATCCAGCAACATATCTGCAATGGTCTCTCTGTAGTCGCAAACAACTCTGGCAACGACATCGGGATCGCCTTCACCCAAAAACTCCGGTAGATACAGACGCAAATCGTAGGCTCTGCGCTGACGGAATTCCTCCAGCAATTGCTCCGACCAATCGGCTCCGTACACCTCGTAAGAATCGTTAAAGAAAGCATTGGGCCAGTCGGCATCTGAGTGTTCAAAAGCTTGGTCAAACTTCTGTAGATAATGACTGAGAGCCTCTTTCGAAAGATGATTCATAACCAGGCCTTCACCCCCGGGTGCCGAACGCTTGACCTGCTGCAGGGTTTTGCCGCAGTACAGGGCAATGAGCTCGCCTTTTTTATCGGCCGCCAATTCCAGTATATTGTTTTTTACTCCGTCCAGAGACAGGACTTCACGACTGCCGTCTTCAGCAACGAACAACAAAGCCTGCAACTGAGCATGCGGCTGCTGCCGGCTGTCCTTTACTTCGAGATTAATGCTTTGTTTTTGCTCAGATTCCGGGCCGGCAGATGGAGATTTGATCTTACCTTCGAGGCGGTAACGTTGTATCAGCTGACGACTGGCAGCGTGCGCAGGATCGATTTCAGGGCCTCCGAAAGGCCAGCCGGTGCCTCCGTTCATATCCACTATGATATCCAATCTGGCAGCTTCGTCTTGCACATAATTGAGCATTTCCATCCATTGCGGTGATAAATAAGGAATTTCACGGGCTTCTTCGCCCTGAACACCGTAAATCGGAGTGATTTCCACACTGCCGATACCGACCTGTTGCAAACTTTGCAGATTCCAGTTCAAATTTTCCCGGTCTATGGCACTGCCCAGCCACCACCAACGAGTGCCTGGTTTGTGTACAGTACGAATTTCGGGCCATTCCGTGGACACAGGAGCCGCCGGTGCAGTTGTCTGCAAAGCTGCTGTTTCAGCCGGAGCCTTGCCGCATAAAAGCAGCAAGACCATTAGGCAAAAAGCTGTTTTTTTCATGATATTTCTCTTTGTTTACCACAAAGGGGTAAAATTTTTTACAAAAATAAGCTTTTCTACTGTCCTTCTAAGAACTTTTTGATATTTTTATATCTGAATTCACAACTGCAACTATACTGTCTCAGCACGAATCAAGCATTATTAACTCTTAAAATAATCTGTCATGAAAACCTTCTTTGTTTCTTTATCGGCCTTATGTGCTCTTTTCTTTTTTACTTCCTGCGCACAGGCAGCAGACAAAACAGATCTTGACCTTCGTACGGTCGATCAACTCGACCTGAACAGGTATTTAGGCAAATGGTACGAGATTGCCCGTTTTGATCACTCTTTTGAACGAGGTACCGAAGCTTGCACCGCCGAATACAGCTTAAGGCCCGATAACAAAATTCAAGTCATCAACACCGGATACAAAACAGGCAAAGACAAATGGAAGATATCCAAAGGCAAAGCCAAACTTCCCAATCCCGAAACAGCACCCGGCAACTTGCAGGTATCTTTTTTCCTGTGGTTTTACGGCGACTATAATGTGCTCGAACTGGATCAGGAAAACTACAATTATGTATTAATCGGAGGCAGTTCCGACAAATTTCTCTGGATTCTGAGCAGAACGCCTGTTCTGCCCGAAGAAATCAAAAACGAACTACTGGAAAAGGCCACTCAGAGAGGTTACGATGTGTCCAAACTGATTTGGGTGAATCAGGACCGCAATCTGTAAGAATCCCAATCAAAACCGCGATGCAGTCTATACGATAAAGCAATCAGACCGGATCCGGATCAAGACTTTGCAATTTAGCCTGGCCAATAGTGTCAGGCTAAATTTAATTCCTTTTTCACTGTCTGGATTACCTGCCTGAATTCTGCCTCTAAGCCAGGCTCAGTAATGCCGTCTGTTTCATTGAAGTTTTTGGCAAACTGAGGCAGCGAGAAGCGGTTGATGACTCGGGCGGCTAAACGTCCGATCAGCTCTTCTCCGGCTTTGAGAGAACCCGCCCCGCCACGGGGACCCGGAGAGGTGGACAAAAGCAGTACCGGTTTGTTTTCGAACATGTCGCGCTTCACTCTCGAAGTCCAGTCCATCAGATTCTTATATGCGGCATTAAAGCTGCCGTTGTGTTCCGACATGGAAATAAGGAAGAAATCTGCCCATTCGAGTTTTTCCAGAAAACGATTGATTGTTGCAGGATGGCCCAGTGAGGCTTCCAGGTCTACGGTGAACAGGGGCAGGTCAAAATCCCTGAGATCAATAATTTCAACAGTATTGTTCTGCTCAAAAAAACGGCTGGTATATTGTGCAAAACGTCGGTTAATGGATGTAGAGCTGTAGGAAGCTCCAAAGGCGAGAATATTCATATCAGTAATTTTTATTGATACAAATATACTATTTTAAACCTTTGATTTCCTGTATTGGGAGTGTTTAGAAAATTTTTGCTTTCCTCAGCGTTCGAACAAGAAATAAGGAAGTAAAAAATCTTCGAAATTGTAAAAGCCCGGTTCACGTTCACGAATATGTTGCAGTACAAAGACTATCCCCTTGCCAAAAGCTTCGCGGGAAATGGATTCGTGGATAAGTCGAACCGTCTGGTATGGAAAACCAAAAATAACTTCGTGCTTGCCCACAATATTACCGGCCCTGATGGAATTGATGGATTCTTTATCCAAATCGAGGGCATCGGCAATTTTTAAGGCAGTTCCCGAAACGCCGGATTTTTTCTTGAAATGTTCTTCAACTATCTCAATATCGGCGTAGGGAGCAATCCGTTTTAAACATTTTGAGGCCAGTAACAAAAAATTCACTCCCACGGTAATATTCGGAGACCAGAATACGGCTGTTTTTTCGGACAAGCTTTTGAGCAATTCCATTTCCTTGGTTCCGTAATGTGAAATGGCGGACACTATTTTTATATTTTGCCGGGCAGCTGTTTCCCCGTAATAATATATTCCTTCAGCAGAAGAAAAATCCACAATGCAGTCTACCGGATGCTTTTCCAGCAGGTCTTGAATTGAAATATTTTCTTTTGAAAAGATCAATTGAGGTTTTGCCAGCCCGGTTTCCATGAATTGGAAATGTTGTTCTTTATTGCCTGCCGGATTTCTGCGTAATACCCATTCCAGGGTAAAAGCCTCTTCGTTTATCAATACGGAAGCCACCGATTTACCGGTTTTTCCGAATCCTATTAATCCTATTTTCATTGATTTCTTTGGTTAGTTTTCTTGTACCATACGTTCATGCTCTCTATATTACCCGCAATCTGAGTATTGTTAACCAAAGTACCGCAATAACTGTAGCCCAGGTTCATAAAAACTTTGTTCATGGGCAACGAATGCAGCCGGGCAATAGTATAAAAAGTCTGGCAGCCGGTTTGACCAAGCTCCTGTTCCATAAAGTTCAGCAATCTCAGAGCCAGTTTCCGGCCTCTGTGTTCTGTGCTGACCGCAAAATCGGTCATCTCTGCATGTTGATAACGATGGTTGTATTCAGCCGAGCTTAATGCTACCAGTTCTCCGGAATAAAAGACGCCAAAATAACGGCTTTCTGCCCGCATACTTTTCACTAAATAATCCGTATCAAATATAGGAAAAGGATAGCTTAAAAAAACTTTTTTGAAAAGTTTTGTCATGTTAAATACTTCCTCCTCTCCCAGCGTCTTTAGAAAATACCCCTTTGCAGAACCGGTTTTAAAGGAGGGTGTCTGCTGAAATAATAATTGTTGAAAAGCCTCCATAGCTTCTTTTTCGGGCAATCTGCGATCGGCAGAAAAATACTTAGCTATAAAGAACGCATCTGTTGTATTGTTGTAAAAACCAGGGATCCAGGCTTCTGTTTCATAACCTGCATTAATAAAAGAAGGCAAATAAGTGGCAGGTACTTTGGCAAAAATCTTGGTAAAGTTGTTTTTCAAAGCCTCCTGATCCAAATAGGGTATAATGTGAGGAAAATCTTCGGAATGAAAATCCATCAGATAAATCCGGCTGCTTGCCTGGTCGTGAGCCAGTTTGGACATATATCTCATATGGTTTTGTTTAATTCATCAGACTCCTGGGCATTCTCAGTTTCAGTACGCCTTTTAAATCGTTCATTATCTGCCGGAATTAATGAAATGGTATCGTCATAATCCGACAGTAATTGTTCAATACCTATGGCATTGATTTCTTCGCCGTCTTTTAAATTTAATTCGAGTCTGCAATCTTCACAATTACGATCGCAATAAGTCGATTTATAGTCATCGGGACCTTGATAGGAAGAAATCACTCCTTCATAATTTCTCAGAATCACCTTATTGACACTCCAGGAAAGAATGTAATTAGGCATAAGCGGAATTTTACCTCCACCACCAGGAGCATCCACCACATAGGTGGGCACAGCAAAACCGCTGGTGTGACCTATTAAACTCTCCATAATCTCGATTCCTTTTCCTACCGGGGTTCTGAAATGCGAAAGCCCTTCCGAGAGATCGCATTGATACAGGTAATAAGGCCTGACCCGGTTAGCTACCAAACGATGGACCAATTCTTTCATAATCCTTGGACAATCGTTTACTTCAGCCAGTAAAACTGACTGATTGCCCAAGGGGATACCGGCATCAGCCATTCTGGCTAAAGCTTTACGGGCAGAAGAAGTGATTTCTCTGGGGTGATTAAAATGAGTATTAATCCAAAGAGGCTGATGCTTTTTAAGCATTTCCACCAGATCTTGCGTAATACGATAAGGCAAGACCACAGGCGTTCTGGTGCCAATGCGAATAACCTGTACATGAGGTATGGCTTCCAGTTCTGTCAAAATCCAGTCGAGGTAATCGTCGGACAACATAAAGGGATCTCCTCCGGACAAAAGCACGTCTCTTATCTGAGGAGTATTTCGAATATAATCAATCCCTTCTTTTATCTGTTCGCGGCCGGGAATGGAATCCACATCGCCTACCTTACGTTTGCGCGTACAGTGACGACAATACATGGCACAGACATTGCTTACCAAAAATAAAACACGGTCGGGATACCGGTGGGTAATTCCAGGAACGGGACTGTCTTTATCTTCTGATAATGGATCGCCCATTTCATTGGCTAATACAGTCAATTCCCGGTTATCCAGAAATGCTTGCTTATATATTGGATCATTCTTGTAATTCTCTTTATTGATTAACGAGAGATAATAAGGAGTAATAGATAATGGGAAACGATTGCGTGTTTGGTTCAAAAGAGCTTTTTCATCTTCACTAAATGAAATATCGGTCAAATACTCAAAATCTTCAATAGTTTTAATGGAATGTCTGGTTTGCCACTTCCAGTCTGTCCACTGTTCTTTGACGGCCTCGGGGTCAATTTTTAATGTAATTTCCTGTTGATGTTTAGTAAAAATAATTTCTTTCATATAAATGTATTTATTTCCAGTTCTGAAGGTCTTATTCTCATAAGGTAATCAGAGCTTGTTTTTCGCAGTCTTGTTTGATTTTATACAAGCCTGCTAGATGGTTGTACTAGTAAAGTGTAATCCCTGATGGAATTGTTGGTTTTTTAACGGAATTATTCCGAAAACCAATGACGACATCCTTTTCGACAGAGCTGGCGGATGTGGTACCTGCAAATGGTTATGTAAGACAAATGAATGATTGCCGTACTCAGAACCAACCAACTGGTGTAAAAGTAATATTTTTTTGCAAAATGAGCTAATTTTGTACCATTTTTTATACAGAATGGCTCGTTTTATCATTGATAATCTGACTTTTATATAATCATTAATAAAAGCCAGGTTTTAAATTTTTGCTCTCAGATTCAGGTTTAATGTAAGCACATTGCCATCACGTTCCAACTCGATACGCAGAGTTCTCTTTTTGCTTTGTTCAAAATAACCTCTCAATTCTGACAAACTCATGGAATAGGCATTATCACCTTCTACTTCACGAATAATATCTCCCGGCAGGATACCTGCCTGTGCTGCCGGAGAATCTGCCCAGACTTCGACAACCTCGTACCTGGGCAAACCGGCAATGCTCTGAATAAGCTCCAACCCGGCCACATTGTAGCTGAATTCCTTTTTAAAATTACTGTTGGGACGTATATGCAATTGTTTACCTTCGACATTGACAAAAAGATTGAAGCGGCTCAACAACTGACTACCTATGGTGCCATCTCTGCCGGTATTGATGACTAAATCAGAAATACAAACAGAATCCGGAAAAACCACTACCGGGTTCGAAAGACAATAATCGCCCAGACATACAGATGGGATTCTGGCCAGATATCCTGTTACTTCGCCGCTGATGCCTTCACCTATTCGCCCGTAAACCTTGTTTTCGGGTAAGGGCACAACATCGGTTCCAATGGTCCTGAGCCAGGCACAAAGGCCGGCTCCTGTATCAAGGAGCATTTTCAGCTGATACTCTTTGGCATGAATATCTGTGACTTTCAATGGCACATAGAGTTTCTGCTGCTCAACCATCAAGGGCAGACTGTGGTATTTTGGAGGTAATTCAAAGTCTTCTTTAGCATAAAAAGTAAGTTTCTGGGCAATAAAATCGATCTGCACTATATACTCTTCTAATAAATCGGCGCCCAGTAAACCGTTGATCGGGCTGCCGATTTGCCGGCTCAGTTCCAGTACATCTTCCTGCAAAAGAGCTACTGTTTTGTTTTCGAAAGACAGTTTTCTCCCCAGATGAATAGTGTTGTTTTCGCTGACATAGGCAAATATGGGATCACTCCCTCCCAGTCCCTGTACATAGCGTTCTTCGTTGAACGCCAGTGACAAACTGTCATTAGCCTGTAACTCGGTGATGATGGTGCTGCGTATACCTGTATCCAAAATAAAATTCAGTTCTGAAGACTCATTGATGTTGGCTTTGACCACCATATAACTGCCCAGCATGCTAAAAGGTACTCTGGCAATGCTTTTGTTTTGAGCGCAGCCTAAATTAGCCGTCAGTAACAGTAGAACAAAAGATATTATATTCCAACATTTCATAACAGAAAATTTTTCGAAGATATTTATTTTAACTCAATAAATGAATTTCATCTTTATCTTTGTGAAAAATATTCAGTTTTTTATCTAAGATTTAATTCATGAATACTATAAAATTCTACCTGGTTTTCTTTCTGATGACCAGCTGTACATCAATTCTTTTTGCAACTCATATCAGCCGGGAACAAGCCATGGACAAGGCTAAAAGTTTTTATATGGACAAGCACGGTAGCATATTAAGAGCTGCACCAGAACTGAGCCAGGTGGTATTAAATAAATCAGAGGTTGCCGAAAGCAAAGACACAAACGAATTTTTTTACATTTTCAATGTGGGTGAAAACCGGGGTTTCATACTGGCTGCCGCTGACGACAGATTCAGGCCGGTGTTGGCCTATGCCGATGGCGGAACTTTTCCTTCGGAACATATGCCCGTAAACCTTCAAGCCTGGCTGGATTTTTACGAATCCGAGATTCTATATCTAAGTAATAACTACCCAAATACGCCCCGGATCAACGATTCTCCAACATCCTATTCAAGTACCGGCAGTCAGGTGGAAGCTTTGCTTGGCAACACCCGGTGGGATCAGCTCTATCCTTTTAATTTGCAATGCCCGTACAGTCAGGAATATTCAGAACAGACCGTTACCGGTTGTATGGCCACTGCCATGGCTCAGGTAATGTATTATCATCAGTGGCCGGTCAACGGACTGGGATCAAACAGCTATAATTTGAATATTGATTCGGGTACTATTTCCTTATCGGCAGACTTCAATCAGGCATACTACGCCTGGAACGATATGCAGGATGTTTATACTTCTGAAGCCACCGAAGCTCAGAAACAATCCGTCGCCCTCCTGATGTATCATTGCGGAGTAGCTGTCAATATGGAATACAACGTAGCTTCCCAAGGAGGCAGCTGGGCCTATCTTTCTGACGCCGGAGCAGCCCTGACGAAGTATTTTCGTTACGACACTGACTTACAGATGTACACCAGAGATTTTTTCGACTACGAATCCTGGTCCGGCATAATACGTTCAGAGTTGAATGCAGGCCGGCCGGTACTCTACCGTGGAGGAGGAATTGACGGCAGTGGCCATGCTTTTGTTTGCGATGGTTACGACAGTGAAGACTTTTATCACATCAATTGGGGTTGGGGCGGTTATGGTAATGGCTATTTTTCTCTGAGTACACTGGACCCTAACTACCAGGGAGCAGGCTATTCTGCCCTGGGTTATTGCTACGGACAAATGATGTTGGCCGGTATACAAAAGCCCGATAATACCTATACGGGCAATTATCAACTCGATATGTATGCCAACGGGCTAAGCGCAGAAATTAATTCACTGCAAAACATCAATACCAAAACATTCAACCTGAGCTTCGGATTCAGCAACGATGGTCTGAGTACTTTCACAGGCAAAGTGGCCATCGGTGTTTATCAGAATGATGTTTTGCAAAAAACCTTAGGCAATCTGGATATAACAAGCCTGATTACCTATTGGGGATACGAATCTTATACCTTTGAGGGTTTATCCCTGAGCGGTCTGGCGGAAGGTGATTATCAACTTGTTTTGGTTTATCAGCCTCAACAAAGTTCTGTTTGGTATAAAGTCGCCGGCAGTTCTAAATTGAATAATTATATTAACGTCAACATCATAGGTACAGCAGCCACTTTCAGCACTCCGGACCTGTCGCCCCGTCTTAGCCTGATCACAGCAATAACAACAGAATCAAACATATACCAGAATCGAATCGGACGCTTCAATTTAAGTGTGCAAAATACCGGCCCTGAATTTTATTCCTATGTAAGCTTATATATTTACGATCCCGGCAATCAGGACAATTATCAGTACCTGGACAAAGCCCTTTGCCTCATTCCGAAAGGAAGCAGCCACAGCCTTCAGATCAAAGGCCTGATTGAGCTGGAACCAGGCACATATAAAGTCCTGGCCGTTTACAACACCAGCAACGATCAACTTCAGGAAGATTTCGGCTGGTTGCCGCAATCTGATATAGATACTCTGCAAATTACCATTATGCCTGAACCTGACCCGGCGATACTGATTCTGAACAAAACTCCTGCCTTTGTAAACAGCTTGTTGTACGCCGGCGCAAAACAAAATCTCCTGCTTGAAATAACCAACAATGGAGGCTTTTTTGATGAAGTGATCAACGCTTTTATCTATCCGGTAGACGATAATAACAGCATTGGCCAGCTGAATGCAAAAGAAATTACGATTGATCAGGGCGAAACCAAAACGATAGAACTCGAAGGCAGCATTGATTTGGAGCCCGGTAATTACCGACTTGCTTTGTTTTATTATCAGGATGGATGGACCCTGATGCAACCAGAAACAGCTTCGATAATAAACTTTCAGTTGGAAGCTGCCGCTCTGCTCTCTGAACCCCGCAGCGCAGAAGCTTTAACACTTGCTTCTAATCCTGTCAAAAACAGCTTACGCTTGCTCAATGCCGACCCCGGTTTTCGGGCAGAGATCCTGAATATAAACGGCAGTTCCCTGGGTATTTTCAATACATCAGACATATATGTAGGAAACCTGCCTTCGGGCCTCTATCTGCTTAAAGTTTTTTCCGGAAACAAAACCACCTTATTAAGATTTATAAAACTATGAGATCCACGATTAAAATACTGCCTTTATTTGTCTGTGGCCTGGTATTTATATGCAGTTTTGCCGCCTGCAAATCAGGCCGCGCTGTCCATCAAACCGAAGCAAAAAGTATTGAAAAAACATCCATAGAAAGCGGTACGACTGCTCTGCCCTCTTGTCTGGTGTATAAAACTCGGGGAGATTACGCCGACAAGGTTCCGGTATTGCTCAACGCCGAAAAAACAGCCATTATCAGCTACCCTGCCCCCTCCGACCTTGGGCCTGAAGGAAAAACAAGCAGTCCGGTAGTTCTGGAACAAGGCTACCTGCTCGACAAAAGAGGAATCACTGTTAATGTAGCCTTTTTAGAGTATACTTACGAACAATACGCCAACCTTAAGAAAGTCCCGGGTAAAGAAGAGCTGTTCAAAAAAATAATCGACAAATCTCCCCTGACTGAACTTTGGGATTGCGGAGTCAGAAGTCCCGAAAATTGCGATGTTGAACGCCTGAACAAACTTATCCGCGAAAATTTTCCCGGATGCAAGGCTCTGTTAACTAAAGAGGAGCCTCCCAGCCTATAAATTTCTATAAGAATAGCTTATTGAATCGGGGCTGACACTTATAATCACATACGAAGGAGTGGAATTTAAGTCGCTCAGGGCATCCAGGGTGATAAAGCGTGTGTTTCCAAAGACGGCGGTATGCCTTTCGTGATCGTGGCCGCTGATGACCAAATCCACCTTATGTCTGAGGCATAAATCCAACAAGACTTCCAATTCTTCCACATAGGGATTGGTGGCCGCCATTCTGCGGAGCCTGATCCAATTGTTGTGATTGACCAAAATACAATAACGGTACTGAGAACGCTCATAAAGCAGCACTTTCTTTAGCCATTCCAGTTGCAGGGCACCCAGGGTACCACCCGCATTATCCAAACAGATATACAAATCACTGGCATGCGGAGTCTTAATACTAAAACTGTAAACCGAAGAGCCAAATAAAAGTTGAAATTGTTTCCAGCCTCCGAAATAGAGGTCATGGTTGCCCGGTAGTGGAAAAAGTGAAAGCGAATCTTGCGGAGGCAAGGCGTCATACAGCCTTTGATAGTCTTCTGCATGTCCGGTGGTCAGGTCACCGGCCATAAAAATCGCTCTGGGCTTCTGCAGCAACGCTTGATCTAAAAACAAGCCAAGATTTGCAGTACCACCTACATGTAAGTCGGCTATGGCGTATAATTCGTACTCTTCTTCGGTACTTATCAAAGTCGAAAGAGGATGCTGATTATTCCAGCTGACAGATTGTTCAAAACGCTGATCTGCCGATTCATACGAAACGACAAAACCTCTGGGGTCAATGAGCTGACAGGCAGACAGGCACAGGCCTAAACAGCATAAACTCAATTTCCAAATACGGGAGTCCATATCAATCCTGTTCTTAAGAAATAGCCAAAATAATGAGCACTCATGTTGAGTGCTCCTGCCGGTTTATACCAGTTTTCGAGATACAACTTCATGGTGGAAGAAACAAAAGATTCAGCCCTCAGGCTCAACATGGGATTGGTTTCCTGATTGATCAGAAAATGATCTCTGTTGGTCAGGCTCAGGCTGATATTCCATGTCTTTTCCGGGCCATTTATAAAATAGGCTATGTGGTAGATCAAATTGAAGTTTTCGCGTAGCACATTGCCCTCTGTTTCGTAAGATAAGGCCTTCTCTCTGACACGATACGACTTGAAATCCTGGCCCAGGTCAAACTGCCAATGCCTCAGCCTCGTACTGACAGCCAGGCCCCAGTCGGTACTAAACATCAGGTCGGAAAAATTTCGATACAAATAAAAAGCTTCCACTGCCAGGGCTTGTTTACCTATATAAAAGCCGCGGCTTGCGGCAAATTCAGCTGCCGAAAACACCCGGTGGGCAGGATGAATCAGCTGAAACTGTACACCGGCATCCAGCGTATAGTTGTCCAGGCAGAAATCGGCCACTAAAGCAGTAGAAAGATACAGGCCCTGAGACACGTTGCTCTGACCCAGATCCAGGGAATAATCCAGATTCAGCTGAGATCTGGCAGGAAGGCTAAAGGCCAGCATCAAAAGAATAAGAAATAAAGCTATTACGGTGTTTTTCATGAACTTACTCAATAAAAGCCGTTAAGAAGAAATCACTCCCGAACCCACCAACTCATCACCCCGGTACCAAGCGGCAAACTGTCCGGCCATGATACTGCGTTGTTTCTCTTCGAAAGCAATGTACAAAGCATCCTCGAAACAATACAAACGGGCCGTCTGTAAAGCCTGACGATAGCGGATACGTACCGAATATCCGGCTGATTCTCCGGGTTTCAGTGCCAGATCGGGCCGGATCCAATGCGCTTCCTGATGATTTATTTTGAGAGCCTTACGATATAAACCCGGATGATCCTCTCCCCTGCCCACAAAGACCCGGTTATTTTCTACATCTGTGGCAAGAATATAAAGAGGTTTTTCGGTTCCGCCCACCTGCAAACCTTTGCGTTGTCCTACGGTATAAAAATGAGCACCCTGATGTTCGCCCATGAATACAGCATCGGAAGCACGGTAAAAATACGGACGGGCTTGTTTTTTGATTCTTTCTTCCAGATTTTCGGGATAAGTTCGGTTGTATGCCTTAAAATCAGCTGGAACTTCCAGTATCTGACCTTTTTTGCTGCTGAGTTTCTGTTGTAAGAAAACAGGCAGATCCACCTTGCCCACAAAACAAATACCCTGGGAATCTTTTTTTTGTGCAGAAGCCAGGCCCAATGCCTCGGCTAGTTCGCGTACCTTGCCTTTATCGAGCTCTCCGATGGGGAAAACGGCATGCGAGAGTTGCTCCTGGCTCAACTGACATAAAAAATAGGATTGGTCTTTGTTTTTGTCGCGGCCGGCCAACAGACGATAATATACCCGGCCGTCGGCGTCAGTAAAGCTGTCGCTGCGGCAATAATGACCGGTGGCTATCTTGTCGGCTCCAAACTTTTGAGCAGCCTGCAGAAAAGCCTCAAATTTGATTTCTCTGTTGCAAAGTACATCGGGATTGGGTGTCCTGCCGCGTGCGTATTCCTCGAACATGTAATCGACTACCTGTTGGCGGTAAGTATCGCTCAGATCTACCACATGGAAAGCTATACCCAGCTTGCGGGCTACCAGTTCGGCTATCAACACATCCTCTTCGTAAGGACAAACTCCCGACAAAGTGCCGGTGGTATCCTTCCAGTTAATCATGTAGACGGCAATAACTTCGTAACCCTGCTCTTTGAGCAGAAAAGCGGCAACACTTGAATCAACGCCGCCAGATAAACCAAGGACAATTTTTTCTTTCAATACAAGGTGTTTTGCCCGCTTTTAAAGCCCGATTAAACCGGAATAACCGGAATAAGACCACGGATAAGAATCAATACCAACAGCGCCAGGATGGCGTAAAGTTCCGGGAATACGGCCAATACCATGGTCATACCAAAAACATTGTGCCCCGAACCTATGGCTGTGATGCCGTTGGCGCAAACTTCGGCCTGACGTATAGCCGAAAACAAACCCGATAATCCTAATCCCAGACAGCCGCCAAAAATAGCTGCAGCAGCATACCAGTTCATCCCGGGCAACAAGTAGGAACTCAACATGAAATAGCCGACAAAACCGTAAAGGCCCTGAGTTGAAGGTAATGCAGATAAACCAATATAAGATCCTGTCTGGTCAGGATTCTTTTTTAAGGCTCCGATAGCGGCGTTACCGCAGATGGTCACACCATAAGCGCTGCCTACACAAGTGAGGCCTACCATCAATCCTATTCCGATATAAGCAAATACAATAGGTTCCATAATTTGAGTTTTAAATTGTTTTAAAATATTTAATGTTTAGTATTTTAATTTGTTTGCACCGTTTTTCTAAAAGGTTTATAAGCTTTGCCGCCACCTTCGAAGCCGGCATTTTTGTAAAATTCCACAAAAGTAAGACGTATGGGATGCACCAGAGCTCCTATCACATTCAGGGCGATGTTCAAGCCGTGTCCTACCAGTAAAATAAGTAATACTACCAGCCAGCGTATCCAGGCAGGCATAGCTTCGGTCATAGTAAAGGCGATAGAATTAAAAACAGATCCCAGAATGCTGCCTGTCAGGCCAAGAGCAAACAAACGCACATAGGAAAGAGTATCGCCCAGCAAACCAGAGGCCATGTTGTAGGTAGCCCATAAGGCTGACCCTACATTCATGAAAATATTTTTGCCCGGGGAATTATAAAACACGATAATCAAGACAGCAAGGCCCAGTAGTCCATATAAGCCGTAGGTAAGAGGTACTGCCAAGGTCACTCCCAGGGCCGGCAAACCAAAAGTGATGATTAATGTAAGCAATAGTACCACCCAGGCCAGCTTGGCCATGGCGTATTTAAAACCGATTTGTATACTGATTTTGACAACCTGGATAACCATGGCGTACAAGATTTGTACAACACCTATCACAAGTGCCAGAATCATAAGAGGATGATAACCGCCAAACATAGCTCCGAAATTGTTTTCGGTCAGAAAGTATTGTTTCACTCCCTTGAGCCATTGCCATTCCAGGGTTTCCAAAGACACTCCGAAGAAAGAACCGGTCAGTATGCCAACCACAACGGTCGAAAAACCCAGGATTTGCGCCAATGTGGCAAATAACTTGTTGTCTTTGTCCAGCTTGGGTTTAATCAGAGTGGCGGCCACCATGATTAATAAGCCATAACCTCCGTCTCCCAGACAAAGTCCAAAAAACAACATAAAGAAAGGTGCCAGCAAGGGGGTCAGATCCAGTTCTCCATAGTTGGGCAGAGAATACATCCGGGTGATGGGTTCAAAAAGACGGGCAAAACGGTTGTTTTTGAGTAAAACAGGTATTTTATCCTCGGACGAGGGTTGTTCTGCCCGGTAGTAGATGCCTTCCCGGTTGAGTAAGTCTTTGAGCTTGTCTTCTCTGTCGGAGGGGACAAAGCCTTCGAGTATCATGATTTTATCACCCGCCGCCTTATCTGTACCAATCAATACTTTGGAAAAATTAAACTGATCGCTGAGCAGCTTATCCAGATAAATGAGCGTATTGTACTGATTCAGGGCTTCTGTCTTGAGTTGGTCTTCCAGCTCCAGGCTGCGTGCTTTTAAAGCCGCCGCTTCTGTATTAAGCTCTGAGAGTGATTTTTTCGGCCAATGGAGATGCTCTGCATCAATTTGGGGTTGTTGTCCGTCAAAACTCACAGTTACAAAATAAACGGCATTATTGCTGTCTGCCGTTTTAATGGCATGGTATTGTTCCTCCCATTCCGCTTTGAAAGCACTTCTGGGACAAAAATAGAAATCCAGACGACAACCGGCTTCCCGGAGTTGCTCCAGACGTTGAGGATCAAAATCGCCCCAAACCGACAGGTTGTTAATCTCTCGTTTTAATGCCTGTTCTTTGGTTTCCAGCTGAGTCTGCTCTTCCAGTATATTTTCGAGGCGACAGAGCAAGTCTTCGCAGTGGGCTTTGGTGTCGGCAGGCGCCGGCTCAACACCCTCAGGTATGCGTTTTTTGAGCAATCTTGTCAGTTCGTTGATGCGTTTTCGCTCTTCCAGCTTCCCGTACAGCTCACTGTGCTCTTCTACATGGCCCGTTTGCTTTTCGACCACATCGAGCACACCAATATCACGTAGATTTTCCAGAAAATCTATGTAAATAGCATGATAGACCAAAAAGCTGTATTTCTTCATCGGAACAATCATAGACTTTCCTCCTGCTTTAGGGCACTTTGCCTTGTTTTTACTATTTTTTGCGAAGACTTGGATAAGTTCTCTTCGTCTTCCATATAGCGCTTAATTTTTAATATGGCATCCTGATAGCCGGGAATCTGCACTTTTTCGAATAAATTCACTTTCTGAGTGGTTTTTTTGCGGGCATATTCCAACAGCTGCAGTTTGCGAACACTAAAATCCTGCTCTATACCGGCTGTAGCTAGTTTTTTGAGCAAATCCAGACCTCCGGCATACCATTTGGGGGCGTGAAACATACTGTATGGAGCAATTTCAAACAGCACCTCTTTCAACACAGGTATTCTTACACCGGCTACTTTTCGCACATCCAGTTCCACGTCTTTTACTTTGATCAGCTCAGCATTGAACTCAGTCCACAAGGCATGCATCGACCTGTAGTTTTGGATGAGCATTTCGAGCTTTTTTTCCAATTCCCTGGTTTCGGCTTTGGCTCTCTTCACTTCAAGACGCAGGGCGCTTTCCTTATTTTTAATGGTAGGAAGAGCTCTTTCGCGGATCTTGAGTTGTTTTTCAAGGCCCTGCAAGGATGTCTTGTTGTATTGATATTGAATGGCCATAATAATTTAAGAAACTTTGGGCATATACTTGTTGACCAGGTCTTGTTTAATGTTCAGTTCTTCCACCCTGAAATGACTGGCCAGGATTTTCCAGGTAGTATCCAGCATTTCGGTGGTATCTATATTGACGTCAATGGCAAGTATCTGAGTTGAATATTCTTTGGCAAAATCAAGGCAGCGCTCATCGTAGTCACTCAGGTCGAAACCGTTCTCCAGTTTTGTTTTGGCGTTGGCGGCATCGGCAAACAAACGCACGGCGGCGTTCATCAGCTGGGGATGGTCTTCGCGGGTTTTCTTGCCGATGACCAGCTGTTTGAGCCGGGACAAACTGCGGAAAGGATCCACAATGACTTTGCCTACATCGGTATCTCGACGCAAAAACAACTGCCCTTCGGTGATATAACCGGTGTTGTCGGGAATGGCATGCGTAATGTCTCCTCCCGAAAGGGTGGTTACCGCTATAATGGTAATGGAGCCTCCGTCGGGGAATTGTACCGCTTTTTCGTAAATCTTGGCCAGGTCGGAATACAGGGAACCGGGCATGGAGTCTTTGGAAGGAATCTGGTCCATACGGTTGGACACGATCGAGAGTGCATCGGCGTACAGCGTCATATCAGTCAGGAGCACCAGCACTTTTTCGTTCTTCTCTACCGCAAAATACTCTGCGGCCGTCAGGGCCATGTCCGGAATCAGCAGACGTTCCACCGGAGGATTCTCGGTGGTGTTTACAAAGCTGATAATGTGATCAAGCACACCGGCATTGCTGAAAATATTTTTGAAATACAGATAATCGTCGTTGGTCAGCCCCATCCCGCCTAAAATAATTTTGTCGGTTTTGGCTCTAAGAGCCACGTTGGCCATCACTTGATTATAGGGTTGGTCAGGGTCGGCAAAAAAGGGAATCTTTTGACCTGAAACCAGGGTATTATTCAGGTCTATGCCGGCGATACCGGTGGCAATCAGTTCTGAGGGTTGCTTACGCCTGACCGGATTGACCGAAGGGCCGCCAATTTCTACTTCCTTACCTTCGGGCACGGGACCTCCGTCTATGGGATCGCCAAAGGCATTGAAAAAGCGGCCGGCCAGCTGATCACTTACATTAAGGCTGGGAGCTTTGCCCAAAAATACCACTTCGGCATTGGTGCGCAAACCTTCGGTGCCTCCGAAAACCTGCAGGGTGACTTCGTCTCCGATGATTTTTACCACCTGAGCCAGATGGCCGTCAACGGTAGCTAATTCTTCGTTCCCGACATTGGCTGCCTTGAGGCTGCAGGTAGCCTTGGTGATCTGGGTGATTTTTGTATATATTTTTTGAAATGCTTTTGTTGCCATTATCCCTGGTTTTATTGTGTTACTCTTTCTTTTAATAGTGCTTCCAGTTCTGATTCGAATTGCTTAAATGGCTCTGATTCATATTCAGAATAGTTCATCTGGCGGAGTATGTTAACGATCTTCTTAAAATAATCCATAACCTCGCTGAAATTATCAAATTCGAAATCCAAACGGGTAATGCCCATCACTTTCCTGAGCATATATTGCTGACGTTCAATGGGACAAAGGGCGTCAATTTTGTCGAAGGCATCCTGTTGCAAAATGACAAAATCGATGACTTCCGATTTCCAATAGGTAATGTGATAATCAAGAGGTACCCCGTCGTCGCCCAGAATATTGATTTGTTCCTGCACCTCCTTGCCGCGCTGCAGCAAGGTTTTCATTTCGTTGACCATGGGAATCCATTCCTCCGATACTGTTTTGGCTATGTATGCTTCGAATTCCGGATATTCAATGTATTTGGAATACGATTCAATGGGATTGATGGCCGGATAACGTTTACGGTCTGCCCGGGCTTGTTCCAGCGCAAAGAAACAACGGGCGGCTTTTTTGGTACCTTCGGTTACAGGCTCCTTGAGGTTACCACCGGCAGGCGAAACCGTACCTATAAAGGTTATGGAACCTGTCTGGCCGTTGTTAAGGATGACATAGCCTGCACGTCCGTAAAAACCGGAAATAATAGCGGAAAGGTCCATAGGGAATGCGTCTTGTCCGGGCAATTCTTCCAGACGATTGGACATTTCACGCAGCGCTTGCGCCCAACGCGAAGTAGAGTCGGCCATCAACAACACTTTCAATCCCATGGAACGATAATACTCGGCTATGGTCATGGCGGTGTAAACGGAAGCCTCCCTGGCAGCCACAGGCATATTGGAGGTATTGGCCACGATGATGGTTCTTTCCATCAGTTTGCGGCCGGTGTGGGGATCTTCGAGTTTGGGAAATTCAGTAAAGATTTCCACCACTTCGTTGGCTCGCTCTCCACAAGCGGCCATTATGACGATATCGGCTTCGGCCTGTTTGGAAATGGCATGTTGCAACACGGTTTTTCCGGTTCCGAAGGGACCGGGGATAAAGCCCGTTCCTCCTTCGACAATGGGATTGGCTATGTCAATGATACGCACACCGGTTTCCAGCAGGCGAAAAGGCCTGGGTTTTTCTTTGTAGGCTTTGAGTGCTTTTTTCACCGGCCAACGCTGAACCATACTGACAGGAATTTCATTGCCGTTGTTGTCAAGCAAAACAGCAATAGTCGCTTTGATGGTATAACTGCCTTGAGATACTATGCTTTTGATGGTATATGTACCTTCCAGTATGAAAGGAACCATTATTTTGTGAGCTTGAAGGTTTTCTTGCGTTTCGCCCAGCCAGTCGGCAGCCTGTACTTTGTCGCCGGCTTTGGCCAAGGGTCGGAATTCCCATAATTGTTCTGGATCCAGAGGTGAAGTATATTCCCCGCTGCGCAGAAAAATACCCTGCATTTTATCCAGGTCGTTTTGCAGTCCGTCCAGATTGCGGGACAATAAGCCCGGGCCCAATTGAACTTCGAGCATGTGGTCGCTGAATTCAACTTCAAATCCCACTTTTAAGCCTCGGGTGCTTTCGAAGACCTGAACATACGCTTGTTGGCCGACTACCTTGATAACCTCCGCCATAAGTCTGGCCTCTTTATGAAGAATATAACAAATTTCGTTTTGGCTCACCGGGCCATCTACCTCCACAATAACCAGGTTTGAAATGATCCCTTTTACTATTCCTTTTGTTGACATATGGTTTATTTTGTTTATTTACTTAATGTGTGCCTCTGCCGGCATACGGACACTGGTCCTGAGTGAACTCACCAGGGAGCGGAAATTTTCCTCCCCTGTCTTGGGATCAAGCGATAACCAACGTTCCAAACTTTTCAACTTGATCAAAAACACCAGTAATACCTCGACCGAAAAATAATATTTGACACTATGCTGGTCCAGATAATTCCATTTAAAGCGATCTATCATCTTTTCTCTCTCCAGCAGGTTGTCTTCGTCGGCAATGGTGAGCAGGTTGTCCATGCCTGAAAAAAGCCCGGAAATATTGAAATCGCGCACAGTCGATATTTTCAGGGATTCAGCAACAGCATTGTTACCTATTAGTTGCCCGGCAACGGGCAAACCATACTTGCGACAATTCAATGCCGTAAGAATGTTGTTCAGATTAAATTCAAACTCGAACCATTCCCTGACAAAAACATTGGGAGCCAACCTGACATATTCATAATAGAGTTCAGTCAGGCGTTTCTTTTCGTTGCCGGCTTCCAACAGTTCGGACTTCCATTCGCGCAGGAAAGTCAGGAAATACGGCGGGATGTTTTTTAGAGGAGCTCTCTCATCGTAATCAAGCAATTCGGTTTGTTCTTTGAGCTCTTCGGGGCTTATCAGGCCCAAGGGATGAAATTCGGCTTCTTTGTTGTTGATCCAGGCCAGCAGGTTTTCGTTGTCGTAATCCAGACGAAACAAGCGGAGTAAGCTCGCATCCTTGCCGGGAAACGCTCTCAACAATTCCTCCATAAAAGTGGTGTATGACAACGGTAGTTTGCTGTCATCCAAGGAAATGTCGGGTAAGCCTGCTACCAGGTAATGATATTGACTCATAATTAAAACAACATTTCCACCAGTTGTGGACGTAAAAATTCCTTGAAATAGTTGATAAATTCTTCCTCGCCGAATTGAATTTTGTAGGAACCGTCTTTGGCTGTCAATACAAAATGGGTATTCAGATTGTTTACCTGTTTTATTGTCAAGCCTTTATCGAGCAGTTCTGCTGCTTTTGACCTGAAAAAGTCGGTTAAAGCCTTAGCATCGTCGGTTTGAATTTCGAGCTCTCCGTTTTCGGCCCAATTTTTAACAAAACTCAATAACAAATTTTGCATAAAAGCCTTATCGTCGCTGCTTTTATGAATAGCCTCCCTTACTACTTTGTCGGTTAACAAGTTGACAATTTCCGACTTTAAAGCTTCCAGAGATTGACGGGCGAATAATTGCAATTCGGCTTTGGTGTTTTTATCTAATTCCTGTGCCTTTTTGTTGGCAGCTTCGATAATTTGTGCAGCTTCTTGCCGGGCAGCTGCAATAAGTTCGGATTTCTTTTTACCGGCTTCGTCAATGAGCTGTTGAGCTTCTTGCCGGCCTTTTTCCACACCTTCCTGGAACAGCTGATCGGTTAAATCTTTTATCGAATTCATACGTTTTTAGAAATTTGATTGAGGGCAACAAAATTACTAATTTATTCGCTGCAATGCAATAAGTAAATTATTCTATTATTGGCAAATCGAAGCACAAAAAAAATCTCCCGGTCTGAAAGCGGGAGATTTTTTGCAATTCTGTCGTTAAGACCGACAGAATTAAAATAGGGTCAGGAGTTGAAATTTATTCTTCATCCGGATAAGGAAGATACCAGTTGTCCGGATTCATCATTTTGTCATAAACGGCATCGTAATTTGTTTTATGTTTTTTGGCAATGGCTTCGGCTATAATGGAATACTTGTTATTATGCTGGGACATTCTCATCAAATCGTGAAAACGATTACCCTGAAATGCCGATTCCAGAGCGCACTCTTCGGCGAGGATTTCTTCGACAAATGCCACTGAGTCCTGTATATTCTGCAAACTGGCCGGGAAAGTCACTATCGATTTATTGCCTTGTCCTCTGCTGCGGGTTCCAACATTTTGAGTAAAGAAATCGGCACTGAATTCCTGCCAGGGAACTCCTGAGTCAATTTCATTGGGATTTACATACGTGTCTATATTGACTTTGTTTAATCCATAATTGACTACGGCCAAAGCCAGACTGGGTTTATTCAGTTGGTTTACCGCTTCTGCATAGCGTAAATACAACAGGGCATTACGCTGCAAATAAACAGCATTTCCATTGTAAATAGTGATCCTTGGACTTTCAGATTCTTGATAGGTATTATCTGCTAAACGTTCCCGGTAATCATAAGCTCCGGTTTCGCCTCTTAAATCGCCGGGGATTATTATGGTAGCTACTTCTTCCGGACCATAACTGTATACTTGATTTTCGAATAATTCCAACGCATTAGCCGACGGGGCAATAGTATAATTGGTCTGTGTCATTAAAGTCAGGGATGATTTTTTGAAATCACCATAAGAAGTAGAATTATAGTAGCCGATAACCGCAGATATTTCTGTTCCAAAATAGGAGCTCGAAAACATCATATTCCAATTGGCACTAATAATGGGATGAGTGGATGTTGACCAATTAGAAGTGAACATACTTGTCAAGGTTCTGCTTTCATTCAGGGCGCATTCATAATATTTTGCAGCAGCCTTGGTGTATTCATTATTCCAAAGATAGAGATCAGCTAAAAGGAATCCGGCAGAAAGGAATAAATTATCACTAATAATATCACCTACATAACCATAGCTTGGTTTTGCAATGTATTGGATGGCTTCCAGGTCAAGAATGATCGAATCCATAATAGCATCTTTCTCCAGGATTGGATAAGAATCCAGAGCGTCCTCAATATTGAGTATAGGTGAATTTAAATAATATGCTTTACCATAATTCAATGCCAATTGCATATAGGTCCAGGCACGGATAACTTTTGCCTGAGCATATTCAGATAACAAAACTTTGATTCCACCCAAAGTCTGGGAAGTATCCATTCTGTTAATCATATAATTACAGTGATTAATAACCTTGTAATAATCACCGGCATCGAGCCAGGGATTGTTTTTATCGGCTTCCAGATTACTCAAAGCTCTGAGTTCAGATTCTGAATTTATGGTCACATCCATAAGATCCGCCCTAAGTTCGCCAAGGATTACATAGCGGTCGCCCAACAATTGTAATTTGGTGAGCGCTCCCATCATAGTATATAAAGCATCCCTATCGTCGTCAATTATATTGTTTTCATCAGAAACAAAACGTTGCGAATCCACTTCCAGCATCCTGTCGCACGAGGTAGTAAGCATAGCGCCTAAGCTGAGTAATAACAGTATTTTTGTTATATGTTTCATTGTGGTATGTTATTAGTATGATTACAAACCTATTTTTACACCAATATAAAAGGAGGAGCTCTGTGGGGTTAACCCTATGTCAATTCCTTGATAAAGAGCCTGATTGGAAATAGAAGTTTCCGGGTCGCCTCCCAGGTATTTGCTTCCGGTCCATAAATTATTAGCGGAAGCCCAAACCGTGAGATTTTGAATAATCGAGCTGGTGTAAGGCAACTCCCAGGACAAACACAAGCTTTTCAATCTCAGGTAAGAAGCATCTTCGATCCAACGATCCGAGAATCTGGCATTACCTGCCGGGTCACCCCATACCGATTTGGGCATGTTGGTTTTGTCGTTTTCTGAACGCCAGCGGTTGAGTACGGCTGTAGATTGGTTGTAAATGCCGTTCATAGATTCCAGCTGTCTGCGGGCATAATTATACACATCGTTGCCGTAAGAATAGTTAAACAAGATATCCAGGTTAACTCCTTTGTAACCGATGCGACTGCTTAAAGTACCCACAAAATCGGGATTGGGATTTCCTATAATTTGCTTATCTTTTTCATCAATAACGCCGTCTGCAACAAAATCATCAAAAATGATATCACCGGCGCCAAAAGTGTAATCAATCAATTGGGTTGCTTCGTTTCTGTTGACCAAACCATCGGCTTCGGCTTCAGCCTGAGTGCTGTACACACCTTTGGTTTTGTAGCCGTAAAAGACTCCGACAGGTTGGCCTACTGCTGTTAAAATCTCAGCGCCATAAGTCGAGGTTGAATAATCTCCGTCGGCCAGCCTAAGCAATTCATTTTTATAATGAGCCAGCGAAGCCCCTACTTCCCAACGGAATTTTTCGACGTTCAGCAAACGGGCATTGGCCGAAAGTTCATAACCTTTGTTGGATAGTTCACCGTCGTTGCTCCAGTAATAATCGAAACCGGCTATAGCAGGCAATTTCTTAAGTACTAACAAATCTGAAGTGTTAGCACTGAACACATCGGCTGACAGAGAAAAACGGTTGTTAAACAGGGAAAGATCTACACCGGCATTGGCCTTTACCGTGGTCTCCCATTTAAGCTGAGGATTGCCCAGATTGGCTAATACAAGGGCCACTCCGCTGCCCATGTAGTTTTCTGACGAGAAATAGGGATAAGTAACATAGTCTTCTATATCGTCGTTGCCGGTTAAACCATAACTCAGTCTGAATTTGAGTAAATCGAGACTTTTGAAAGCAGCCATGAAATTTTCTGAAGAAGCAATCCAGGAGGCATTTACAGAGGGAAATATACCCCAGCTTACACCAAATAAATCAAAAGCATTGCCTTTGAGATTGTAGCCAAAGCGTGAAGAAGCATCCATAGAGGCAGCCAGGCCGGCAAAATATTTTTCGTTGTAATTCCAGCTTCCGCTCAGGTACCAGGATATATCTTTGGTTCTTTGATAAATGCCATCGCTTACTCTATACATCAAATCATTTGAGATATTCACCAGGTTATCTTCTCCCGTATTATATCCTTTGATGTAATCCATCTCCATTTTATGTCCAATAAAACGGAAACCTCCTATTGCCTGTAAATTATTCTTTTTAAATTGTTTGGTGTAAACGAAGCGGGTGTCGAGATTGGTTTGAATGCTGCGCATAGTCTGGCTGCGGGCTTCATTCTCTACGGTAATATCCGACATTAAATATTCAGAAATACTGGGAGTCAGGTAATAGGGTGCCACCCCTTCCTGGGGAGTAAAATAAGATTCAAACAATTTGTTCAGGCTATATCCCAGCGTTGCCTTCCAGACGAGATTTTTGTTGATTTCCCAAACCGGATAGGCAGAAGCGATAAAACTGTTTTGGGTGTTGATTTGCTCGGATTTTACAATTATCGCCTCCGGATTATTCACACCTAATTCGTCGTAGGGCTCAAACAGGGTGGAAATATTTCCTGTCATTTTTGCATAAGAATAGGGATACAAGGCAGGGGCTTTTAAATAACTCAGTCCCGAAGGAGAAGTCGGAGATATTATTCCGTCGTTTTTGAGGTCGTAACTTTGATTGCTCAGGGCAAATTTGGTGGAAATGGTAACGTTATCTCTCAATACGATATCCGAATTAAAACGGGTACTGATTTGTTGCATACTGGTATTACGCACCAGGCCATGGTTGTTTCTGTAGTTCACAAAAATGGCATACATACCCACCTGATCACCTCCGGTAGCACCCAAAGAATAACTCTGACTAATGGCATCGCTATAAACAAAATCCTTCCAGGAGGTATTGTTGTGATTCTGCTTGTAATAGAGAAAAGTGGGATCATTGTTAAAAAACCTCATTTTGTCCAACATACGCGCATCATACTCTGGATTATCCTTCAAAATATCGCTGACCAGAAGACGATGTTGTTCAGCGTCCATAACCGGAATCGTTTGCGGTTTGTTGCGCACACCTGCGTTGATGTTGGCTGTAATATGAGTAACCATGTCTTTGCTTCGCTTGGTTTCAATCATCACCACACCATTGGTCGCTTTAGCACCGTATAAGGAAACGGCATCTTTAATCACAGTTATACTTTCTACTTCCCTCAAATCTATATGAGTTAATGGATTGGAGAAAAAACCATCGTGCACCGAAGCCTGATCGTCGAAATTTTGCAGCATTACCCCGTCAAGTATAAACAAGGGTTTGGCATTCACATTCAGGGTATTGATCCCTCTGAGAAACATAGCTGCACCCACACCGGGCATACCGGAGTGCGTAACCGAACGTATGGTTCCGAATTTCGATTGTAAAACACTTTCGACAGATTCCATAGGATTAACCAGGTCAATTTCTTCCATAGTGACAACAGCTGCTCCTTCTTTCTCGACGAATTCGTCCAATTCTGCTTTTTGAGGTTTGCTGCCCAAAGCTTTGCCAAATTGTTCACTGGATAAAGTAAAGTTCATAAAAACCTGACTTCTGCAGGGAACCTCACGGGTATCATAGCCCGGAGCATTCACAACAACGGTGGGTTTAGGTTCTCCTATCACCCTGAGTTTAAAAACGCCTTCTTCGTTGGTAAAGGCAGAGGATTTCCCCATTTTGATCGTAGCTCCGAATACAGGCTTACCCGTGGCATCATCCGTTATCTTTCCTTCAACAAAAATTTGCTGTCTGTCCTGCTTAACTTCGCTTTGTTGTGCAGCAAGGCCCGTACTTCCCAATAAAAGAATTACCGTCAAGGCTAAATGACAAACACGAGATTTAAAATCATTTTTCATAGTGTAAAGCTTCTTTTGATGGATTAGTAAACGGGTTCAAGTATAATACAGTCAATAAGCATCTCACGTGTATACTGCTTAGATTCATACTCTGTATTGGTCACAATGTTGGTCAGAGTAAGACGCACCGTTGTAACTTCTTCTTCGTAATTGCAAAAAGTGAAACGGAAAGGATCGGGTACGCCGGCAGCAGTTTGCGTGATAAGCATCTTGGTCATTTCACGTGGATTGGTAACAAAAAGGGCAGGACGGCTGTAAGTCCTGGAGGTAGAACGACCACTGGCGTTTAAATACTCAATGGTATAACGTATTTTTGTCGGCAACAATTCTGCTGTATCCTTATTCTTGTTATTCACGTTAGCCGGAACAAACACACAATATATATTGTAGGCGGCGCTCAGCGTGTTTGGAATGTCAAAAGTAACTACCGGCTGCGCACTGGTTGAGAGAGGAGAAACTTCCACATAGCCGGAATTGGATATGGCTGTATCCAACCAGGAACGATAAGAATCCCGGTTAAATAACTGGCAACGGTCGTATAAACGTCCACGGACATTTTCAGCTTCTACAACGATGGGTTTACACCAGACATCGGTGGTATAATTCAGTTTAGGTGTGATGAAAGACCTTCCGTTGCTCATGGTAGAATCAGTCGCAGAGGCAAAAAGCAGAGCGGGATTCTTAAAAATTTCTCCACCTGAAGAGATCAGACTGTCGCTGGCCAAAATATCTTCTTTGCTTATATTCCCTCTGAATATCAAATCTTTTGCAATTATCAATTTGCTTACTGTACTTTGCTTTTCTTTGGCTTCAGCCATTAAGAGACTGTCTGTTGAAACAGAACCCGAAAACTTGAAATAGGTACTGATGGTGTCATATGCCTCTGTCCAGGCCTGATTGTCGGGGAAAAGCACGGTGTACAGACTATCCTCGTTATTAAGTTCACCTAATAAATCGAAAAATTTATTGGTATAAATAATGATCGAATCGTAAACAATCTGACCCAAGTCGTTTGTACCGATTATCAAGCTGTTTTCTTCGTCAAAATAATATTCTTCGAAAGAATACATGTAATTCCGAAGGGAATCAACATTTGGGGCGCTTCCCAAATATTCCCAGACGTTAGGATAATAGGTCACCATTCCGTCAATAATGTGCAAAATACCATTGCCTACCGTGAGATCCGCTTCAAGCAGTTTTCTGTCACCAAAAATAAAATCACCCTCTTTTTGCACAAAATGTACGTTCTTATTGTTCAGCATGCTGACAGCCGCACTATGTACCCCGGAACTGGGATGTGAAAAACGGGCAATGTGATTGCGTACAATTTTGTTTACTTCGTTCAAGTTGCTGGTATCTACTGCTGCCAGAGCCTCATTGCCTGGTGCCCATACTGTATACACCTGATTGGCCGATAAGACTTTGTCGTATCCGGTTTTTTTGAGCATAGAGGCAAACAAGCTCAAATCGGGTTGTTCATCAATGAGCTCCATTAATTTCTTTTCGAGCAAGGCCTCGTTTTGTACCTTGTAATGCTCTTCCCAAGCCTGATTGCAGGAATAGAGCATCGTAGCTAAGGCTATAAACAAAACGATTTTAGTTAAATGCTTCATATTGAGTATATTTATTAATCGTAATAATTAGGCTTCAATTCTTGGCAGAGGTTTCTTCCAATTGATAGAAAGGATTTTGCACCAGTAGTTCGTTGGCTATAATTTCATTCTGCAAAATCGGGAAATACAAGGCATCAATTTGGGACATCTTGCTTACAGCCAGGATTTCTGCTCCGGCCTCCATACTGAATTTTCTGCGAACTGTGGTTGTCAGCTTAAAGATAGGCTCTCCTTTGTTAACCATCCTGACCAGGTCGAACCAGCGTTTACCCTCGAACATAAATTCACGCTGGCGTTCCAGTAGCACCAAATCACGCATTGTTTCCACATCGCTGTAATTGACTATACTCAGAGAATCTATCAAAGAGGGATTGGCACGCATGTAGGTTTTATTAACAAGCGACAGGGTTTGTTGTAAATTAGCTTCACCCAACTCATTCAGAGCCTCTGCTTCCATCAGATAAATATCAGACAGGCGATAGAGTATAAAATTATTGGTAGTGCTTCTGCCGGAATAAGTAATTGTGTTACCCTCTTGCATGGGCGTAGAACCTACGTATTTATTAATATAAAGATATCCGTTTACGCCGGCTCCCTGTATATAGTTCATTCCCCTTATATCTGTAAGAGCATAGGGCGATGACATACTACCCAGCGAAAAATCTAAAGGAGCTAAGGGAGCCGACAGTTGTCCGGCAGATCCTTCCCTTCCGCCTCCATACAAAGAATTCAAAGCTGTGTTTCTTATTGCATCATCCGAAAATTGCAGTTCAAGAATACTTTCAGAGGAATTCCCGCGATTGAATACTTCGGAGTACATAAAATCAGCATCAAGCAACCTCAATTGGCTGGCAAGTGGTAAGAGGGCATTTTCGCGATGAAATTCCCGGCATATATCCACACATTCCTGATAACGTCCCTGCCATAGATAGATATCAGCCAGCAGAGCTCTGATGGATTGTCTGGTAAAACGGCCTTTGTTGTGTTGAATGTTGTTTGCACCGTAATTATTGAGGGCATAGGTTTTGGCTTCTTTTAAATCGAGAATCAGCGTGTCCAGAATAAGATGCCCTTCGGTTTTGGCTTTAGAAAAATCTTCTGCACCGTCCACACTGGGATGGGTAACAAAGGGGACATCCCTGAAAGCCCTTACCAGGTAAAAGTAACATAGGGCGCGTATGGCAAGAGCCTCAGCTCTATGGGCATTCAACTGGTTGATTGTATACGTATTGTCAATAGCCACCACTCCGGGAGCATAATACAACACTGTATTACAAAAATTAATGACTGTATAAAAGCTGGACCAATCGGCATAGCTGTTGGTAGTCAGAATATTCACATTCAAAATATCTGTCAGATCACCTCTAATATCGGGACCGGCTACCATGTTGTCGGAACGGGCTTCACCCCAGACCAACATACGTTCAATACAGGCAGGTTCTATCAAAGAACGGTAACAGGAAGCCACTACTTGCTCCACATGTGCGCCTTCTTTCCAATAATCTTCAAGAATCAATTCTCCTTCGGGGAAAATGGTCAACCAATCCTGACAGGAATTCATACCCAGACTTAATAAAACTGCCAGGAATACTACTTTTATTTTATGGAAGATTGTTTTCATTGTTCGATTTTATTAAGCTTAGAATCCTATTTTTATTCCAAAAGTGAAGTCCTTGGGGCGGGGTGTTTTACTGCTGTCTTTGGCCACTGAAGTGGAACCGTAACCTACCTCGGGATCAACACCGGTATAATTGGTAAAAACGAGTAAATTTTGGAAGGTCAGATAAAAACTCAAGGTATTCAATTTATAAGGTTTGAGGTATTGACTAGGTACAGCGTAATTGAAGGTCATGGATTTTAAACGTAAAAACGAAGCGTCTTCTACATAACGGTCGCTGCCCAACCAGTTATAGCCGTAGTTATATAAGGCACGGGGCATCTGTGTATCGTCGCCTTCTTTGCGCCAACGCCAGTTAACGGCAATACTTTGGTTGTCGTTGGTATACATATTTTCAGCCATCATTCGGGCTGAATTGACAACTTTGTTGCCCACACGGAAATTGAAAAAGAGATTGCAGGACAACTGTTTCCAACGAAAATTGGTTCCAAAACCTCCCATAAACTTCGGTAAAGAATTGCCCAGGTAAACTATGTCCAATTCATCAATACTTCCGTCGTGATTGATGTCTTCGTAAATGGCATCACCTCCTCTAAATTCATATTGGGCTGAGCTGCCGTATGCATAATACATGGGTTTGGTGTTGCCGTCGGCATCCAAAATGACATTGTTGTCTTTATCGCGGACCACCGGAGCACTTTCCTGAACATCTTTTATGTAATCGTTGTATTTATAAACCCCTTTGTAGCGAAAACCGTAAATGGAACCATAGGGATTGCCTTCCTGGATACGAGTCAGGTATTCTCCGTTGGAATAGGTATAATCAGGGTTGTAGGTGGCCAAAATATCATCTTCCAACTCAACAATAATGTTCCGGTTGTTGGCTGTATTGAAATTGAAAGACATGTTGAATTTTCCGATTTTGATCAGGTCGCGCACATGGAAATTGGCTTCCCAGCCACTGTTATTTATAGTTCCGCCGTTACGGGCACCTAACTGAGTATAACCTGTATGATTGGGAATTGCTATATTATTGAACAACAAATCTGTCGTATGCTTAAAATAGTAGTTCAGGTCTAAGGCAAATTTTCCGTTCATAAATTCAAGGTCGGTTCCCAGGTTGATTTGATTGGTTGTTTCCCACCTCAGGTCGGTAAGTCTGATGTTGATTGGATAAACAGCAATCATATCGATGTAACCAATATCATAATTTTTATAACGGCTCAGGTGTATATATTCGGTAGAGGGTTGATTTCCCGAAATACCCCAACTGGGACGGAAAGAAAACATATTTACCACATCTCTGAAGTCATCCCAGAAAGGTTCGTCAGATACTATCCACTTGGCTGATATACCCGGAAACAAACCAAATTTGAAATTATCACCAAATTTGGAACTTCCGTTGATAGTGGCCGTAAAATCAAAAATATAACGACCTTTGTAAGCATAGTGCCCGCTCCAGGAATAATTTAAGCCACGGCTTTCTTTGGTGGAGCTGCTGGTTGATCCCATAGCAGAAGCAACAGTTGCATCACGGATAATAGTAGAAGGTATACCGCTGGTAGCTATACCCAGAGATCCCGAAGTGCCGGTGTTGACACGGAACGAAGCATTTAACATCAGACTGTGGTCTCGGTTTTCGAAAGCCGGTTGGTAATTAACACTGGTAGAAAATTGAACATCCAGGCTTTCGTCTTCAGAGTTGCTGGCAACGTTAACTGAAGAATTATCCCAATTAGCATTGGAAATAACACTGGGTAAAAAAGTGCTTCTTTGGCTGTTACCTAAACTAAAAGATACTGTCGAATTAAATCTCAGCGTTGACTTGTATTTATAAGGATCAAGTAAATCATAGCGGAGGGTAAAATTCGGTGAAATACGATAACTTTTAGTATTGTTTTTCGCTAACATTCCCACGGCAACAGGGTTACTAAGGTCTCTCTGACTTGGGTTTAATTGAGAATCTGTACGAATGTTGTAAAATACATCCGTGTCGTTGCCGTAGAGATCCTGTTCGTAAATACTGACGTTGGGCATTTTTTTGTAAGCATTGCCCAGTAAGTTTTCGTAGTTCTTATCGTTGTTCGAATAAGTATAAGAAAAATCCGAGGTAAATAAGATGCGGTCGGAGACACGATATTCTATACTTGAGCGGGTAGAAAAACGTTCCAGCAACTGGCCTATAACGGTTCCTGTTTGCGAGTAATAACCGGCTGACACACGGAAATTTATTTTATCGCCTCCTCCGGAAATAGTCAGGTTATTATCGTGCGTTAAACCATATTGGCTGACCGCCTCTATCCAGTCGGTATTATTATTGTAATTCTGGTATTCTGTAAAATTGGTGTCGTAGCTGAATTCGGGTATGCCGGCCGAAAGGTTTTCAAGAGTAGGGTTGTAATACGATTGCTTCATAAGCATGGTATAATCGTCTCCGTTCAGTATTCTTAGCCCCTTAGGCTGACGGGAACCCGAAAGTCTGTACGAATAAGAAACACGGGTTGGCCCACGTTTGCCTTTTTTAGTTGTAATCTGCAAAACACCGTTGGCTCCCTGTGAACCCCAAATAGCTGTTGATGCCGCATCCTTTAAAATAACTATCGATTCAATATCATCAGGGTTAACGTCAATCAACTGGGCGTACTCGTCTTCGTTGGCTGTGGCGAAGTCGAAATTATCGTCAATTTCTATGTAAGTAAGCGGAACATCGTTAACAACTACCAGAGGCTCAGCGCTGGCGCTGATGGTGGTTGTACCACGTATACGCATGGACATACCGGCCCCGGGTTCACCGGACACGTTCACAATGTCCAGACCGGCAATACGGCCTTGCAAAGCGTCGTCAATGGATGCAACCTGGACGCCTTCGAATTCTTCTGTACTGATTTTTTGCAGAGCAGTAGAAATTTCGCGCTCAGGAATGGCAAAACGACCGTCGTTCACCACAGCCTGTCCTACTACCACAGCTTCTGCCAGGTCCAGAGCCTCTTCGTCAAGAGCTACGTTAATGATCCTTTTAGTTCCTATGGGAATTTCCTGGGTTTTGAAACCAACGTATTTAAACTGCAGTTTGTTTTGTGTGCTTTTTACCTGCAAGACGTATTCTCCGTCATAATTACTTACGGTACCGCTTATAAAACGGTTTGACGGATCCACTTCCATAATGGTAACGGAAATCAATGGTTCCTTATCGCCGGAGCTTGTCACTTTACCCCGTATAATCTCGGAACTGCCCTGTGCATAGACCAAAGTGCTGCTCAACAAAAAGGCAATGAGTAACAGTATGCTGATTTTGGGAAATGTCTTCATGATTAATAAACTAGTGTTCCTTTTTTGGTGTTGATACATATCTCTCTACTATATGCACTCAGGCGTTGTTTGGATGCATTTTCCGCTAAAGTTCCGTCACTGCCGTCGGTGGCCCATTTGTTTTCGGTATAGGCACGAATGTACAGCAATGTGTCGGCAGGGTTAGATGATACAGGGAAATTCAGGGTATATTTGAAATTAACAATGTCCGAAGCTGCTGCTACTTCTATTTGATTAGCTGAACCGGAAGCAGACCATTCGGGCTCTTTGGAATAACTCCAGCAAAATCCTCTTTTTGTAATGATATTTTTATCGTAAGCTACTCCGTCACCGTTGTCGGTGATATCGGCTGATAGAGGCACCAGAGCCGTTGTGACGTAATTGGGATTGTTCATGCGAATTGTAGGTACTTTGATCGGATTGAAATATGTATCTACTTCGTGAATTACGGTTCTCGATGTCCAGGCAGTAGTATTTGCCGTCTTGAGGTCACCTCTGGTAGCACAGTTAAAATAATAATCCCTGGCCATCAGGTTGTACAGGCCATTGGCTTTGTGTACCTGTACAGGAGGCCTGTTGAAGGTCTCAATACCCGAAGCATTGGAAACGGACTGATAGATACTGATGTTGGAGCCGTCCTGGCTTAAACGTAAGGAATGGAACTTATTGGTTATGTTATTCTTGGTCGCTGTTTCGTATTTTACATCACTCAGCAGATCTCCTCCAATGTATACCGAATTATCCTGGAAATGATACTTGAGGAAACGAACCACCTTCTGTATCATAGCAGCCCTTTTGGCACCTTCATCGTCTAAGGTCGGTACAGCGGCAATTTGAGCCCAGGTAGGCAGGCCTGCTGCATAAGCCCTGTCCATAGCCGCATTGTTGGGCACATAAAGAGTATAATGGAAAGCCGAGAAAAAGTCGATGTTGAAATCGAGTCCCGGATTCACGGGATCTTTGGTCAGCATCAAATGTTCAGTCATATCATCGGGAACTCCCATCATGGCTGATAAAAATTTGGCAAATTCAGGCTGGCTGTTCAGCGTTTTATACACCGAAGTAATAGGCTGTTGAAGCAAATTGGAAATGAAGTAAGTCTTACCGTTCTTCAAATTTAAAATTTCAGTTACCTCAGCTGTGTATTCGCTGTCGTTCCAGCTGCTGCCCCAGCGTTTGTTCATTTCCATATTGCCGCCGCCCCAGACTTTCATGCCAATACCGCTGCCCTGAACCCGGATTTCACCTTTACCTTTGGTTTGATAATATTCCTGTCCTGATTCAATATCACCTACCACAATATGGTAATCCATAATATCGTTCAGGCAGTCATGGGCAACAACACTTGTTAAGGTGTTTATGGAATCCAATATCTGACCGGTAGCCTCGTCGTAAGAGAAAGTAACCGGTACAACAACATCATTGATTTCACTGTATTTAAGTTTGATCATTTTCTTGGTTTCATGCCCCTGACCGGCAGGATAGAAATACTCGGTAAAGGATTCATCAAATGGAACCAGGAAGCTGTAGGTACTTTCGAGAGACCTTAGATAAATGTTGAAATCCAACGCTTTTAGTGCATAATTAAATATTCTGGTCCGTTCGTTTACCAATACGGGCGCCATGACAGATGCATAATCTACCGGGGGGAAGACCTCATTGGTAACATACACCGCACCGTTACATAATACCTGAGCACGGAGGATATTGTCTTTTTCTATGCCAATCTCAAAACCGGCTTCATCTTTGAGTCCTTGAAATTTACTGGGTACCGAACTCAAAAAGGAATACTTCATGTGGGCATTGATGAACATCGAAACAATGTTATTGGGAACGCTGTCCCATACCCCGTAACGTTCATATAAAAAGGAGCCGTTGCCCTCTGGTGAGAAATAAAAGTTCATAGCATCGTCGTCGGGAACAAACATCACTCCCATATCCATGGATAAGGGATTGTATTGAAATTCATTCCAGCCCGGATCGTAAAGTAATAATTCCTCGGTAGGTATCAGATTACCTTGAGGATCTATGATCGAACCAGTAATACCCAATTCGCTGAAATAACCCCGCACAAAGATGGAATCATTGAATCCGGGATGCAAGGCTTTGTATGTTTCTGTAACTCTAGCATCATAATAAGGAGCACTGAAACGATCCATCAGAGAACTGAAAATGGATAAACTGTCGCTTTTGCGAATATAACCTGCCATATTATCTCTGGGCAGCATTAAGCTTTCCAGCACATGGATATAGCCGTTTTTACAGGTAATGTCTCTTTCGATCACCTTGATGCCGAATAAATGAGCATCGTTGGTCTGACGGGTTTTACCGTTGAAAAGAATACTGAAATCTTCGTCGGTAATGCCCTTTTCTTTCATTTGCGCTTCAAAGAACTGTATAACACTGGGGGAAGAATTGTCGTTCAGTATATGTAAACCTTTAGTACGGTAAGGTTCAAAATACCTGTTTCCAGGTATTTCATCATTTTGCTCAAAAGAGAGAATATCCAAGGGATCCAGCGAGGTTGGACGGCGCATCACCTGGCCTTTGACATAGCCAACGGCATAAGATAAGGTTTCGATCAATGCGGCATCGTTAACCATGGCGTATTCCATTATTTGCTTCAGTTGCGATAAACTGAAGTCTTCGAAACTACTTATGCCATCCGTGTTGTTTCTGAAATACTCCTCAAAAGCGGAATCCTTGCAGACAAACATCGTCTTGCTTCCTGTCTTGGCCAATACCTCACGATAATTACAAGAATCAATGATCCTTGTAAAGTAAGTGTATTCTCCTTTTTCTACCAGGTAATCGTAGATGCTGGAACCTAGCCAGTCGGGTTCTTTGTCGTCGTAAGGATAAGGATCGGAACAAGCTCCAACGACCAAGAGCAGTGAAAGCAGAAACAACCAGGCTCTGTGCGTGTTTTTAAACATACTCTTTGAATTAAAGGCGTTATTGTGGATAATTTTGGACGTAATAGTACTATTAAGGGTAATAAAAGGACAAATTTAGCTTTTCTGGTATACTTTAAGGCATATCTTCAGGGAAAAATCCAGTCTGATTTTATCAATATTGGCATTAATGTATTAATTTTGCCCGCAAATATAAATGAAATACTCAATACATCTAATTCGTTTTAGCGATATTTTTGATATTTTTAGTTATTGCCCTGAACGCATATTTTATTTGACTTTCATTAAACCTAACAATTGGAATTTTAACTAAGTTTTCGGGCTATCCCGGTACATCCTCAGGCATGATTGATCAAACCACCATTAACAGAATACTGGACGCTGCCCGCATAGAGGAAGTGGTGGGAGAATTTGTTCATTTACGCAAAAGGGGGGTCAATTATCTCGGTCTCTGCCCTTTTCACGACGACAAAACACCTTCTTTCAGCGTTTCTCCCTCCAAAGGTATTTGCAAATGTTTTAGTTGCGGCAAAGGAGGCAATGTGGTTCATTTCATCATGGAGCATGAACAGCTCAATTATTATGAAGCGCTTAAGTGGCTGGCTAAAAAATACAATATTGAAGTTGTAGAAAAACAACTTACCGCCGAAGACCTGCAAAGCAAAAACGAACGTGAAAGCATGTTCGTGCTCAACGAATATGCCCGGGATTTTTTTAAATCCTGTCTTAAAAAACAGGACGATGGTATGAGTATCGGGCTTAGGTATTTTATGGAAAGAGGTTTACGCGAAGATACCATACAAAAATTCCAATTGGGCTATTCTCCCGAAGAACGCGATGCTCTTTCAAAAACAGCTCTGGCAAAAGGCTACCAGAAAGAGTATTTGCTCAAAACCGGCCTCGCTGTCGCCGACGATCAGGGCCAGCTGTTTGACCGATACCGGGGCAGAGTGATTTTCCCCATACACGGCATTTCGGGCAAAATAAAGGCTTTTGGAGGACGCATTCTCAAAAAAAACGAAAAGATAGCTAAGTACATCAATTCTCCCGAGTCGGACATTTACCACAAAAGTGCAGAATTGTATGGAATCTATTTTGCCAGGCAAGCCATAGTAAAACAAGACCGCTGTTACCTGGTGGAGGGATACACCGATGTGCTTTCCATGCACCAGTCCGGGGTAGAAAATGTGGTAGCTTCTTCGGGTACTGCCCTCACCAAAGGACAAATTCAACTCATCCACCGCTTTACCGACAACATTACGGTGCTTTACGATGGCGATGCTGCCGGTATCAAGGCTTCGCTGCGGGGAATCGATCTACTGCTCGAAGAAGGCCTCAACATCAAGGTGGTTTTGCTGCCCGAGGGAGAAGACCCCGATTCTTTTGCCCGTGGACACAGCGCCTCGGAATTGCTGGACTACCTCAAAAAGAGTGAAAACGATTTTATTCGGTTCAAAACCGAAGTTCTCCTGCAGGATGCCGGAAACGATCCCATTCAAAGGGCAGCGCTCATTCAGGACATCGTCCAAAGCATTTCCCTGATTCCCAATGACATCATTCGATCTGAATACGTCAAAGAATGCAGCCGTCTGCTGGATTCCCCGGAATTACTGATTCAAAAAGAAGTCAACAAAAAACGTCAGAAATACATTGAGCGCATCCGTCAACAAAGAGAGTTGAGGAATAACTCCGATCCCGAACTCCAAAGTGCGGAACGGCAAGCAAAATCCAGCTTGATCAGCTCTGAACACAAAAGCACCGTTCCACGTAAGCCCGGACTACAATCCGGGGATTTGTCGTATCCGACTGTCGACGAGGAAGCCCCCTTCCCCGACCTTAGCTATATGCCTGCCGGACAACTGCAGCAAGAAGTCCCCGGGCCAACGGCTGCTCAAAAAAAAGAGAATAATCAATTCAGCCCTTACGATGAGTATGAACGTAATCTGATGCGCATGATAGTCCGTTACGGCGAACAGGAAATCAGCTTTGACAAAAACCTTTATCCCGAAGACTTTCACCCCAAAGTGCTGGAATTTATTTCTATGGATCTCGAAAACGAAGAGATCGAATTTCAACATCCGGTTTATAAGTTGATGTACAAAGAAGCATTGGCCCATTACAAGGAAGATCATTTTGTAGCCGACCGTTTCTTTTTGAACCACCAATTGGCCGAAATCAGCCTGATGGCCGGGGAACTGCTGACAGAAGAATACGAACTGAGCAAAATTCACAGCCGGTATCAAACCATCGTAGAGGAAAAAGACAAATTGCATTACCTGGTTCCCCGATTCCTCGAGGAGCTAAAATGGAAGATTGTCAAAGAAGAACTGGCCGAACTCAGGTCAAAACTAAAAGTCGCAGAACAAAACAAAGAGGAATCAACTCTACACAACTTGCTGGAAGAAATGAAAATACTCCAGGATCTGGATAAAAATCTAGCCAAAAGCCTGGGAAAAAGAATTATTACACCCTGAATTCACACAATTAAACCAACTATAGCAATAGTATGTATTACGTTGAAACCCGAAACATTGTCAAGCAATACACCGGACATTTAGCTTTGGACAAAGTAAGTATACAGGTGCCCGAAGCCAGAATCTACGGACTGCTTGGCCCCAACGGGGCCGGAAAAACCACCCTGATACGTATCCTCAACCAAATTACAGATCCCGACAGCGGACAAGTATTGATAAACGGGAATCCGCTCAGGGAAAAAGAGGTGTTTAATATTGGCTATTTACCCGAAGAAAGGGGCTTGTACAAAAAGATGAAAGTAGCCGAACAAGCTCTATACCTGGCCAGGTTGAAAGGGCTGTCAAAACAGGATGCCCGCCTGAGGCTGAAGTATTGGTTCGACAAATTTGATATCCGCGACTGGGCTGACAAAAAACTGGAGGAGCTTTCCAAAGGTATGCAGCAAAAAGTTCAGTTTATCATCACTATACTGCACGAACCCAAACTCCTGATTTTTGACGAACCTTTCAGCGGCTTCGACCCTGTAAATACACAACTAATTAAAGAAGAGATTCTGAATTTAAAAGCCAAGGGATCCACCATTCTTTTTTCGACCCACAATATGTCCTCTGTCGAAGAAATCTGCGACGAAATCGGTTTGATCAATAAATCAAAGCTGATACTTCAAGGCAAGGTGCAGGATATTAAGCTCAGCAACCGCAGTGGCATTTACCTGGTAAGGCTAAGGCTGCCCGAAGATCCGGAGCAGGCCAAAAGCAGGCTGGAGAAATCGCCTTTCTTTAAGATTGAAAGCAGCTCGCTCAACCATTATTACTGGCAACTGGAGTTAAGCATCAAAGCCAGGTTGAACGACAACAATACTATTTTCAGAGAACTCTTCGAAAACTTCGACATCGTATCTTTCGAAGAGAAAATACCCACCATGCACGATATCTTTATTAAAAGTGTACAATCATGAGCAAACTTTCGCTGATTATCGAACGGGAATACACCTCCCGGGTAAGAAAAAAATCTTTTCTGATAATGACCTTTGTCATGCCGCTGGCCTTTGTTCTGATTATATTTATACCTCTTTTACTCTCTTCGGTCAAAGATTCTAAAGTCAGAGAAATCGCAGTCATAGATGACAGCGGACTTTATCTTCCCCGCTTACAGAATACACCAAATTATCAATTTCTGCCTTGCAGCGACAGCAGCGAAGCCTACAGGAACCAAAATAAAGCCAATTACTACGCCTATCTGCTGATTGAAGGGAATTTAATCGACGACAATCCAAGGGTAAGGGTCTATTCTGAAAAACAGGTAGGGCCCGACCTCAAAGACTATGTGCAAAGCCAGCTCAGTCAAATGGCTTCCGAAGATAAAATAGCTTCATACCAAATTGAAGGTCTGGAGCAAATAATCCGCGATTCCAAAGTCAGGGTCAAAGTGGAAACCATACAATGGACCGACGACGGCAACGAACAAAAAACTTCTTCGGATATTTCCATGATCATCGGCATAATTACCGCCACGCTCATTTACTTCTTTATATTTGCCTACGGAGGCATGGTAATGAACGGCGTTATCGAAGAAAAATCCAATCGCATAGTGGAGATTATTGTGTCGTCGGCCAAACCCTTTCAGCTAATGATGGGTAAAATAATAGGTATTGCCCTGGTAGGTCTGACTCAGTTTTTCCTTTGGGTAGTGCTGTTGCTGGTCTTGTTTGTTGTCGGCAGCCGATTCGGCGGTATTCCGCTCGACGGGCTAAGTTCTTCGATGCCGGGAATGGAAAGCTCTGTACCTCCCGGAGTCCTTGACAGTTTGCACGCTCTGAGTTCTATTTCTATGGGCAAAATCCTGTTCTGGTTTGTGCTTTACTTTTTGGGAGGTTACCTGTTGTATGCTTCTCTGTTTGCAGCTGTCGGAGGAGCCATTGATAACAGCGAGGATGCTCAGCAGTTTACTCTTCCGCTCACGATTCCGGTACTTTTTGCCTTATACGCAGGTATCTACGGTGCCAGCAATCCCGAAGGGCCGCTTACTATCTGGTGTTCGTTCATCCCATTTACTTCTCCCATTGTAATGATGGTCCGTTTACCCTTTGGTGTGCCTTTTTGGCACATAATCCTGTCATATGGGCTGTTGGTACTGACATTTGTGTTCAGCACCAAACTGGCCGCCAAAATCTATCGTACCGGCATCCTAATGTACGGAAAGAAGATCACTTACAAGGTATTATGGCAATGGATCAAGCCCCGTCGTTAAATTATTGGTACAGTATTTGCGATAAAATATAAATGAAAATGTATCTTTGTCACTATTCAAAAACGATTCTATGGATGAAAACCAAGCAGTATTAAATAATATCACCCACGCTATTCAGGAACGAAAAGGAAAAAACATCACTCTGGTCGACATGTCTGCCCTGGAGCATTCCATTTGTAAGTTTTTTGTCATTTGCGAAGGTACATCCAATACACATATTCTGGCCATCTCCGATTTTATACGGGAACATTTACAAAAAGAACTCAAAATAAAGCCCTTTGCGGCCGAAGGTTATCAAAATGCCTTGTGGATCATTCTCGATTACGGCGAAGTTATGGTTCATGTTTTTCATCCCGAAAGCAGGAAATACTACGATTTGGAACATCTCTGGAACGATGCCCGATTAACAGAGGTTCCCGATCTTAATTAAGTAAAATTTATGAGCGAAATACAACGTCCCAAAGACATTAAAGTCAAACCCAAATTCAACATCTACTGGATCTATGCTCTGATTCTGATAGGATTGTTTGCAGTGCAGCTCCTTTCGAGAAAGGATGTCAGGAGTAAAGAAATTACCTGGACAGAAATGGAAGAACACCTGGTGAACAACAGAGTAGAGGAAATGCTTTGCATTAACAATAAAAATCAAGTTCACCTAAGCATAAAAAAAGAGGATTTGGTAAGCGTTTTTGGCGAAAATGTCAATACAGATAAAGCACCTGTTTTAGTAGTGGAAATTCCTTCAGCCGAACGTTTTTCCGAGTACATTGAACAATTAAAAAAGACCCATTCGCTGGATATTAAGGTTAAATACGACAACACGTCCAACACCTTTATGTCTGTCCTTATCAGCTTGGCTCCTTTTATTTTACTCATTGTGATCTGGATTTTCATAATGAGGAGAATGGCCGGCGGTGGTGCCGGAGGTGCCGGAGGCATTTTCAGCGTGGGAAAATCCAAAGCCAGGCTGTTCGAAAAGGGCGGAGAAAATCCCATCACCTTTAAGGATGTTGCCGGCCTGAGCGAAGCCAAACAGGAAGTGGAAGAAATCGTAGCCTTTCTGAAAAATCCGGCCAAATACACCGAACTGGGAGGCAAAATTCCCAAAGGTGCATTGCTGGTAGGCCCTCCCGGAACCGGTAAAACACTACTGGCCAAAGCTGTAGCCGGCGAAGCCGATGTCCCCTTCTTTTCACTTTCCGGTTCTGACTTTGTGGAAATGTTTGTGGGCGTGGGCGCTTCCAGGGTGCGTGACCTCTTCAGACAAGCTAAAGAAAAGGCTCCCTGTATCGTTTTTATCGACGAAATTGATGCTGTGGGCAGGGCTCGCGGCAAAAACCCCAACATGGGCGCCAACGACGAACGCGAGAACACCCTGAATCAATTGCTCACCGAAATGGATGGTTTTGGTTCCAACAGCGGTGTCATCATTCTGGCAGCCACCAACCGGGCAGATATTCTGGACAAGGCCTTGCTCAGAGCCGGCCGTTTCGACCGCCAGATCAATGTTGAACTGCCCGATATTAACGAACGCCGCGAAATCTTTAATGTCCATTTGAGGCCCATTAAAACCGACAAGAGCATCGATCCTGAATTCATGGCCAGGCAGACTCCGGGCTTTTCGGGTGCCGACATCGCCAACGTTTGCAACGAATCTGCCCTGATTGCTGCCCGCAAAGGTAAATCATATGTACAAAAACAAGATTTTCTCGATGCTGTTGACCGCATCATCGGAGGACTGGAGAAAAAGAACAAAATCACCACTGCCGAAGAACGTCGTTCCATAGCCATACACGAAGCCGGACATGCAACACTGAGCTGGCTTCTCGAGTATGCTCACCCACTGATCAAGGTGACTATTGTGCCCAGAGGCAAAGCCCTTGGAGCTGCCTGGTATTTGCCCGAAGAACGGCAATTGACCACCAGGGAGCAAATGCTGGACGAAATGTGCTCTGCCCTTGGAGGACGGGCTGCCGAAGAATTGTTTATTGGCAAAGTTTCCACCGGAGCGCTGAACGACCTGGAAAGGGTAACCAAACAGGCCTATGCCATTGTCGCCTATTATGGTATGAGCAAAAATTTAAATAACATTTCCTACTTTGATTCCACCGGCAGTTCAGAATTCAGTTTCTCTAAGCCCTACAGTGATAAGACCGCAGAACTTATTGACAAGGAAGTGAAAGTTTTGGTTGACGAACAATACCAAAGAGCCAAAAAAATTCTTAGTGAATACAAAGACGGGCATCAGCAACTTGCCAATATTCTGGTCGAACGCGAAGTAATCTTCTCCGAAGATATGGAACACATCTTTGGCAAACGCAAGTGGACGTCAAGGATGGAGGAGTTGCTCGAATCGCAGAAACAGCAAAACAACAATACTGAAAACTCTTCGGATAACAGGGAAACCTTGTCCGAACAAGCGGCAGTAACCGACGACACAGCCACATCTTCAGAACCAAGTAACAAGGAGGCTTCTTCTCCCGAAGAAGTCGTCTCCCCGGCTGAAGATCTCCACAAAACAGCTGAATCAAAGGAGCTCCACGACAAGGAATAATGAGATTCAGCGTTCTAAACCCTTAAATCTGCTATTATGAAAGAGCTTTTTGCAAGAGGTGTGAGTGGAATTCTTCTCGTTGCTCTGTTGACTTTTTGCATACTCTGCAGCCCCCACAGCTTTGCAGCTCTTTTTGCTCTGATAACCGGCTTGTGCTTATGGGAATTTTACACCCTGATCGAAAAACAACCCGACATCAGGATCAATAAATTCATGGCCAGCCTGAGCGGTGTTTATTTGTTTGTGGCGGCCTATTTTTATTTCAGCGGCCTGCTGCCTGCAGGCATCTTTCTACCCTGGCTGGGCTTCCTGATTTATTTATCTTTTATGGAGCTCTTCAAAAAGGACCTGAAAAATATGCATGCTTTGGCCTATACCTGTTTTGGTCAGATTTATATCAGCCTGGCTATGGTGCTGCTGGTTCGTATGGCCTTTTTACCTTCCATTCAGGACAACGGGGCCTATCATCCTGTTTTGTTGATGAGTTTTTTTGTCTTTGTCTGGATTGCCGATACCTCGGCTTATGTCATTGGCAGTCTCTTTGGTAAACACAAACTTTTTGAACGGATCTCACCAAAAAAAACCTGGGAGGGTTTTTTGGGAGAATTGATAATTACCATTGGAGCCAGTGTGCTTGCCGCTCGTTGGTTCCCCGAAATTTTCAGTCTTGGAGAATGGATGGGATTTGCAGCAGTAATAGTGATTTTCGGCCTGCTGGGTGATTTATTTGAATCGCTCATCAAAAGGACGGTGCAGGTAAAAGATTCAGGCCATCTGATTCCCGGACACGGAGGTCTGCTGGACCGGCTGGATACTGTTCTGATGGCTATACCTGCTCTCTGTCTTTACTTATTACTTATTCAATAAACTAAATAAGAAGTTTAATTAAACTTTTTGAATTTACTATGATCTGATACCATTGTGTAGCAGGAATTCTTAAACGAATGGATCAACAAAAAGAGAGCGAAATTCTCGCTTTGATCAGAGACCCGCTGACCCGGCCAAAGGCTTTTGGCCTGCTGGTTGGTGAAACATCGGAAAGTCTGTATTGGCAGATTCGGAAAATGGTACTTTCGCACGACGACGCGAACGACATTTTACAAAACACATATATGAAAGCATGGAGCAATATTGAGCAATTCAGAGGAGATTCCAAAATATCCACCTGGATGTTTCGCATTGCCATCAACGAAACTTATACCTTCCTAAACAAAGAAAGGATTAAAAACCAATCCAACTTTACCGATATGGAAGATATTATGGTTCAAAACTTAAGGGGAGATCCCTATTTTTCGGGAGACGAAGCCGAACTGAAGCTTCAGCAGGCTATTTTAAGCCTGCCCGACAAACAACGTCTGGTCTTCAATATGAAATATTTTGACGACATGAAATATGAAGATATGTCCGAAGTATTAGGAACCTCGGTAGGGGCACTTAAAGCTTCCTACCACTATGCTGTAAAAAAAATTGAAGCTTTTATGACAGCTGATTTTTGAGTAAATTTTAAACCTTATTTTATTATCTTTGTCTAAGAGGATGTTCTTTTTCAAAAATACGGAGGTACTCTATGACCAATAAATTTAATTTTGACCAGCCCGGCAATAAAGAAATATTCAAAGTTCCCGAGCATTATTTTGAAAACCTGCAGGCGGACATTCAGAACCGTATTGCCGGTGAATCTGCTCCTGTTCAGGGAAGAAAGCTCTTTATGAACCGTGTAAAGCCTGTACTTTACATGGCCGCTGTATTCGTATTGATCTTATTTTCGATACGAGCCGTGCTCAATCTGACCAATGCGGACAAACAACAATCTGTTATCAGCAAAATAGATGGCGTAGAAACCGAAGAATTTCAGCTAAACACCATGACTGCCGAAGATATTCTTTTGAGCTCACTTGACGAATACAGTCTTATGTATTATTATATTAATCAGGACGAACTCGAATGAATTCTGTCCAAAAAACCTCAAAAATGAAATCCAGCATTATAATCGCATTATGCTTTTTATTCAGTAGTGTCGCTTTTTCCCAAAATCCTGACAAGGGAACAACTACATCCGGTCAGAGATTCAATCAGGAAGAAAGACAAAAACAATGGGAAGAAATGCGTCTTAAGAGAATTGCCTATTTTACCGACAAAATAGGACTAACGACCGAAGAAGCCCAATTATTCTGGCCTATCGTCAACGACATTCAAGACAGAAGTTTTACTCTAAACCACGAAATGATGCGTTTAATACGCATTCCCAGACAAGAGAGAGAAAACAAAGAAACCGATTACGAAAAGATCAATGCCAGAATGGCTGAAATCCGCCAACAACAGGCTGATCTGGATAAAGAGCGCTATATTAAACTAAAAGCCATACTCAGTCCCGAAAAACTCTATAAATATTATTTGGCCGAAGAAGGTTTTTCCAGAGAATTGCTCAGATCCTTTGATTCGGGCAGACAATCCAACAGAGATCACGAATAATTTTTACAGAAAGAGCACTTCCTTACATTGAAAAAACTCTTTCGTTCACAAATAAGCTCATAAGTCCACCAGACTTATGAGTTTTTTTTTGATGTATGTATTAAAGAATTGTTTTAATTTGTTTTTTTTTATAAAATCTAGAATTAACTTAGCCGTCAAAACATATCCGATCTGTTTATACTACCAACCATGAGTTTTTCTTTGCCTTTCCGTCTGTTGAGTTTTCTTTTTTTTAGTCTTGTTTTATCCTTTCCCGCCCTTTGTCAGTATACTGTTAAAGGTCTGGTACTGGATAGTCTGCACAAAAAGCCTGTTCCCTATGCCATGGTTTTTATTGAGGGAAGTACTAAAGGCACTGTCACAAACGACGAAGGATTTTTTGTTCTCGAAAATATTCCGATTCCATCCAGCTTGATAGTAAACCACATAAGTTATCAGCCTCGACAGTTTTCAATTGATGGTCATACCAGAGACATGAAAATACTTTTAGAAGAAAAGAACCTTCAGTTATCCGAAGTAGTTGTAACGAACAAGAATCTGCGCCAAAAAAACATTAAGGAGTTCAATCATCTGTTTTTGGGAAATGATTACTGGGGCAACAAAGCGGTTTTGGAAAATGACAGTGTTCTTATATTTCAACGCCTGAATACTCCGGTCGATGACTCTACCGTAAACAGCCTGAATTTTTACAAAGAGATTAGCGTTTTTTCGGCAAAAGCACAAGAACCACTGAGCATAGACCTGCCACAGTTGGGATATAAATTATACCTTATTCTGAACGACTTCTCGGCACACTCTTATGGAGGCCGATGCCTGATCAGCAGCCTGGGTTATTATTATTATCAGCCTTATGATGAGACGACTATGCTAAATAATAAAGCCATACAAAAAAACCGTCGTCAGGTATATTATAATTCCAGCCAGCATTTTTGCCGTTCTCTTTATGCGGGAACACTGGCTCAAAACGGTTATAAAGTTGTCAAAAAAAGCCATAAAGAAGAAGGAGAATACAGATATGCCCAGGCAGTCGATTTTGAGTCATATTTTCTTCGCCCTGTCGACAATCAACGGATGATTACTGGCCTCGAAGGGGAAAAATTTCAAATTATGTATTTCCATAAATCCGATGGCAGCCCCAGAGATCTGACTCAACAACGCGAAACCGGGCTTATTGATTATTCTGAGGTACATTTCCTTAGTGACACATGCATCATTCGCAGCGACGGCAGCATCCCGGATAATTCCATTGTTTTCAGCGGAAAGATCTCAAATAAGAAAGCCGGTGCCTCACTGCCGGACGATTATGAAGTTAAATAGAGCTTTCTTTTTTCTGTTTTCACTGAATATCCAGTCCTTCGAAACAGAGACCTTCCATATCGGGCGAAGAAAGAACGATCCGGTAATGGCCGGCATTGATAAATGAACCGGTAGTAGTGCTGATCAGCTTCCAACCTCTGTCATTAACCGGAAAAGTGAGTTTATCTTCTTTGAGTATGGTGCCGTCAGCAGCAATAATTTTCATGTCCAACACTTTGTCTTCTTCCGCAATATTACGGTAATTAAAGCGCAGCGCATACAATTGAGCTAAACCTGTTGTTATTTCCCAACTGATGCTGTTTGATGCCTCCGCTTCAAATAGTACTGCCATTCGGTTTCGCATGAGTTCTTTTCTGAACTTGCCTTCTATCTGAGCCTCAACGGCAGGATAGGAAACACCCGGCCTGACATTGTTATCTTGAGGCAATTGTTCAGTGGGGAAGCGTCCAATCCTTTCCCGGTCTGCCTGTTGCCAGTTCCAGTCAGAAACCGGAGGTAAATACGGTTTAATGCTTTTATCCCGGCTGGCGATAGCTATGGCCGACAACAGAGCCTGGCCGGCTTTTACCTCGGGAAATTCAATACGGAGGAAACCACCCTGTACTTCTATATTGAAGGTTTTTTTCAAAGCCACATCGTGCCCTGCTTCTGACCATATATCCAAATCATTCAGTACTGTTTTCCCGTTGAGGGAAACATCAAACAGGCGCAGGCCGGTGCAATCACTGCCCTTCCCTCCCCCTGTACCGTGCCAGGGCTCTACAAAATACAATTCCACTCTGTATTTACCATCAGGCAAAGGAAAACGATAGGCCAGTTTATGTCTTCCGTAACGGAAATGACCAAACAAAGACCAGTCTCTGCTTCCCTGAATGGGATCGTAAGTAACACGCTGACTGGCCTGAAAAGGATTCAGGCCGGCAAAATCCTGAGCCCAGGAACGCGAGAAGCTGGTATCGTCTTTGGCCCAAAGCTGGCCAAAACTATCTGTGTAGTCGTCTCCGCCGCAATTGATTCGATAGATATAATGATACGAAGACTTGCCTTTGGTCAGGAATTTGTCTTTTTGGTACAAGAGATCAAAGCCCGGGGCTTTTTCCAGATTGTTCAGCACGATCAGGTCTTCGGCCACAGCCTTACCTGAACGGTAAGCAACTGCTCTTATCACATTGTAGCGTATCATGCGATTTTCAAAGGAAAAATGGCTGCCCTTAATTCCGGGATTAGCTAACGAACCCAGGTAAACACTGTTGTCCACATCATTAAACAACTGAACCGAATCACAATTGCTGTAGACCTGAATAGTCGCTTTACGAGGTTTGTCAAAACGATCAGGCCAGGTATGTGATGCAATATAAACCATGGGATCTGAATCGGCAGAGACATAATTGGAACGATACATGTAATAAGCATCCAGAGGCTCTTCCCAGGGAGTGATGAGCCCTTTGTAATTGACCGGTCCCACCCGGTCGATGAGCCTGTATGCTTCGTCGGGCTGACGACGTCCGGGATTGTCGTGGCTGTTGAATATCCATTGAAACTGACCGCAGACTTTGTCTGCAGCTTTTTCGGCCAGATGAATTTTCATCTCCATCAATTGACAAAAACGTTCTTCGGAATAAATGCCGTCCTGGTTAAAGGGACCCGGTTCTTCATGCAAGTCCAAGGTTCTCCAGGCACCGTATTCACCGTTCAATAATTGATTGGGCAAAGCCAGTTCCTCATCGTAACGTTCCGGATTGCCACTATAGGTTCCGCTCCAGTTTTGTACCACATTCCAGTCGGTACCTACTCCGCCGTTGCACGTGGTGACAGCACGCATTTTCAGGGCGGTGGGATCCATTTCCCGGATTATGGCCGTACATTCTTCGGCAAAATCCCTGGGCAACATGCTTTCGTTTTGAAGGCCCCAAAGCACTACCGAAGGACTGTTTCGGCGCTCTTTTACCCATTGCCTGAGTTGATTCTTGAAATTTTCCCTGAAATCGGGAGTGTCGTACCAGATATGCGCCGATAATTGAGTCCAGAATAAAATACCGTATTTATCCCAATACTTCTGATAATCCAGATGATGGGGCTGGTGGGCGTCTCTGAAAGCATTGAAGCCGGCATTACGTATTTGTTTCACGCGCGACTCCACCTGTTCGCGGCTAAAAGCATGGCCTTGACCCAGGAGATGTTCGTACTCACAGATACCGTTCAAAAAAAACGGCTTTCCATTCAGAAAGAAACGCCCGTCACCGTCGCTTCGTTTAACCGGCCAGCTGATGGTGCGAATACCGAAGGGAGTTTCCACTACATCCCTTTTTTTTCTTCCCTGTTTGAGGCTGGTAATCAAATTGTATAAGTAAGGATTTTCATTACTCCACAGTACGGGATCCTCTATATCGGCCGATTGACGAACTGTGACAGTGGTTTCCGGTGCCAGGATGAATTCCTCACGAAGCAGAAAAACTTTTTTGCCTTTGTGTGTATTAAAACGGTTTTCGAGCAGAATTTTTTGTTCCAGACCGGAGTAATTTCTGATTTCAGTATCAATAAACACTTTCTTTGCCTGATCGTCGTTCCAGATGTGTACGCCAAAAGGTTCTATGCGGACTTCGTCGGTAATCTCCAGCACTACCGGACGATAAATACCGAATGGCTGTGAGCCCTCACTAAAACCCCATTCCGATGAGCAGCCTCCGCACACGCAGGGCATATCCAAAATCATATGGGGATGCTCCACCTTCACTTCCAGCACATTGTCTGTTCCGTAATTCAAATAATCGCTGACATCGATCGTAAACGTTACCCTTCCTCCCAAATGACGGCCCAAATCTTTATTATTGAGTTTAATAACCGCATACGTACCCACTCCTTCGAAACAAATAAAATAACGTTTACCTGCCTGTTTTTGAGGAACCACAAAGTTTTTAGTGTACAGGGCTGTGCCATGCAGGTTGCCGTGTGTGAGCTGACGATAGCCGTAATAATCGTCCCAGTTATGGGGCAGATTCAGTTTTAGGGTGTCGTTGAGCACAGCATCGGGATTAGGGCTTTGCATCACAAAAGAAGTCCAGCCTTCATTGAGTTCAAAGGACTGCCTTTGGGCATTTACAGTATTAATCAGGCTTAGGCATAAAACAGCCAGGAGGAGCTTTTTCATTAGTTGATCAGCTTTGTTGTTCTGCGCATACTTCAAAAAAGGCGGCTATATTCTCGAGCGGAGTATGTGGAGGAATGTCGCAACCCGAAGAAATAACAAAATTGCTGTAAGAGTTGGCTTTATCCAGCAAACGCAGACTGCTTTCCCTGACCAGTTGGGGGCTGCCCTGCTTGAATACGCCGACGGGATCGAGGTTACCCATCACCAAAACATCCGAAGGACAAACTCTGAGAACTTCTTCCATATCGATGCGGTTTCCAAAATGCAAAGCCCTGGCTCCGCTGTCTATCATGGCCTGAGTGCATTGGCCGCTGTTTCCGCAATTATGCAGAATGATACTGAATTGATCGTCTTGAAGGGCTTCTACCAGTTGATGAACATAATCGCTCGAAAAGGCCTGACAGTCTTCGTTGGACAATAAGCCTGCTGCCGGTTCGGCCATAAAGACTCCCGCAGTTCCAATGGCTTTGAGAGCTTTACAATAACTGATTAAAAATTGTGTGCATTTATTCAGCAAGAGATGAATCGTATCGGGATCCATATAGATTTCCATCATAATTTCGGAAAGGCCGAAAAGCCTGCCGGCCAGTGAGAAAGGTCCGATACATCCGGACAAAACTATCTTATCTCTGATATTTTCGACGGCCAGACGATTGGCCAATAAATATTCGGACAATCTACCGGCATCCATACCGGGAATTTCCAGAGCCTCAACGCCCTCTCTATCCTGCACCAGGCGGTTGATTACTGAAGGCACTTCGTCTTCGGGCATACTTATTTTTGATCCAAAAGCTTCGGCTTCGACAGTCAAATCCATAATGACCGTGCATGCCATAGAGGGATAATGGTCCGATAAATAACGAATGGCTTCGTAATGCACTTTGCCGTCTGTTACAGCATCGCGCACAGTCTTTCCTATTTTTTCTATACCCGGATGGGTCATTATCGGCAAAGCCTTCACGACTTTCTGTTGCAACAATTCATCTACCCAATTCATACGTTCGTACTTATTAAACCAACATTAAAAACCATTGAAAAAAACATACACTCCCAGCATGCATAAGACAAGGATACCCCAGGCTAATTTTACCCCCTTGCTTACTTTTACGGGCACAAATTCCATACTGTGCAGGACAGGTTTTTGTTCCACCTGGGACCAGATGAAAATAAAGAGTGACAGTATCGCAAAAATAAAAAAGGAGAGATATAAATAATGCATATCACTAAATATCAAACCTGTATAATACAAAATACCGGTTCCGATACTGAATGCCGTTCCTGCTGTGAGCACCAGGTTAACCGCTTTGGCTGATGTTTTCTTCCAGAAAGCCGCAAAGAGAAAACCTGCGGCCATGGGAGGAGCCAAAAAGCCCAACACCGACTGGAAAATATTAAAGAAACTCAATCCCTGAATATAAGTAATACCAATGGCCAAAAACACCGAAATCAAAGCACCAATCAGGACCACCCGGCGACCTATGCTGCGAACATGACTGTCGCTGGCATCGGGACGATATTTCTTGATGTAAATATCCATAGTGAAGACAGTACTCAATGAATTCAAAGCCGATCCGATAGTACTTATCAGAGCTGCTACCATGACCACAATCACCAAACCCATCAAACCGGAGGGAAAAACAGCATTAACCAGTTGCAAATAAGAATCGGTCGAGTTGGTCAGGCCGGGTAAAAGCAAGAAACACAAAATACCGGGAATGATAAACAGAGGGATGTCCAACAATTTGAGCCAGGCACAAAAATTGGCCCCTTTTTGGCCTTCTTTCAGATTTTTGGCTCCCAACACCGATTGTACCATCGATTGATCGGTACACCAAAACCAGACCCCCATAATTGGATAACCCAATAATATAGCCAGCCAGGGAAAATCCTTGTCGTCCAGAGGACGGAAAAGATTCCAGAATTCAACCGGTGTATCCCTGACTACCGAACTCAGTCCGCCGACTTTATTGATACCCATAACCAGCAACAGCACCGATACTGCGATAAGTAAAAGCATCTGGTATACATTGGTATAGGCTATAGCCTTCAAACCGCCTACCATGGTAAACAAAGCCGATACTGCCACCAATATCACTATACAAGCCCAAAGAGGAATGTCCAGCAACTGGGACATAAAAACACCCCCCGAAAACAAGGTCAGGCCAAGCCAGGAAATTAAAATGGTAAGAATGGAATACCAGGCAATGTAACTGCGGGTTTGATCTCCAAAACGTTTCCCCATGTATTCGGGCAAAGTGGTGACTTTTGCCCCCAGATAGCGTGGTGCAAACACAAAAGCCAGGAGCATAATAAAGGGAAAAGCATACCAGGAAAAATTTCCGGCCGCAATGCCACCTTCAAAACCACTGCTGGCATTGGCAATCAACATCGAGGGACCTACATTGGTACCCCACATGCTAAGACCTATGGCAAACCAGCCCAAACTTTTGTTGGCCAAAAATAAATTTCCTTCTTTTTTTCTGTTTCCGAAACTGGCCCAGGCACCTACCGCGGCTAATATTACTAAATAAGCAACAAAGATTATTATGTCCAACGTGGACATTTCAACAAGGGTTCTCATTTTCTATCTGTATTTTTCTATTATGTCTAAGGCTTTTTCTATGTCTTTTTCCGATTTAAAATCCATCTGGATATTTAATCCCTGATTGCCGACAGAATCCAGTAGAGCTTCCAGTTCATCCAATTGTACCCAATTGATCATAACGGACTTTCCACCGGCTAGTATCTTTTTGTATAAATCATACCAGCGGGGATCGCCTCCCTGAGGCTGACCCACACCGGGTGTCCATTGTACGGCGTTCAGTTGCTTTAGTTCGAGTACGGCATCCAGATGGCGGATGGCATCCACTCCGTCCAGGTGGTACAAAGTATAATCCAGACGTTCGCATTGTTCCTGCAGAAAAGGCAGGGAAAAAGTCCTGAAATCCTCTTCGGAAATCATGACCGAAATATCGCATTGCAGCTTGGCTACTTTGCCTGGCCCCCAGATGGAAAAATAACAAAAGGCCATTTCTCCGTTCACATTGATTATGTCGTACAAACGGTCAAACACTTCAAAATAGGCTGCATTGATGGCTTTAAGTTGTTGCAGGCTGCCTTCGGGATCAAGTATCAAATCCATCAATACATTGTCGGGGCCTTTGAGGCTGGCCAAAACATCGAGGCCTTCGACCAGGTCGGGCATACCAACGAAATACTTATCCTGTGATTTTTGACGGCATTTTTTCAACAGTTCCTGATGCAATTGCCACCAACGATTGTTTTGATTCAAAACAATATTACTGTCAAAACCGGACTGATCTCTGATCCATATGGTATCTTCACGACCTTCGAGCTCAGCACCCAATACGGCTCCCAGCGATCCGGGTCCCAGTTGAGTGTTGGCCACAGGCAAAATATCGGCCATAAATGAATAACCCGATATTTTGTGATGCAAATAATCTGAACGCCAGTCGGGATCGAACCAAAATTGATTCAGATCTTTGGCCGGAACAGGAGCTGGCACCTGTTCCCAGGGTGCTCCTTCTTTATCGAGATGTTCCCACATGCTCAACACTATGCCCCGGTGTTGCCACCAGTCCATATAATGTTTTTTACTTGCCTCCCAATCGGGTTTCCATGTTTTCATTGCTCTTATTTATACTTTTCGTACTTTAATTTTTACTACCGACAATCAGCAGGTCGATATGCGATATTAAAATTGTTCCAGTATCACCTTTTTAAAATCCATTTCATCCGTACAAGCAACCTTTTCGGGATAGAGAGGGATGCTGCTGCCGGCTTTGACGAAAACCGGCATTTCATCCAAAGGTACTTCCATGGCTTTGATCCACCGGCCTCCGCTGTATTTTTTACGACTGAAGAAATGCACCCATTCTCCTTCGGGCAAATACACATCACGAATACCCTCGGAATTCATAACGGGAGCTACCAGCATATTGTCCCCGAAATAATACTGATTGTCAATATGACGGCAAATTTTATCCTGAGGATGGTGTAAATACATCGCCCTGAGCAGAGGAAAACCCGTACGGGTGCAGGCCCGGCTTTGTTCCAGAATATAAGGAATCAGGCTGTAACGCAGGTTAAGCCATTTTTTGATGATGGGCGCAATTCGGGGATAATGCCAGGGCTCTCTTTTGTGTGAACCGTGGTAACGTAAATGCGAACTAAAGACCCCAAACTGAGTCCAGCGCACATAAATATCTTCGGGCAAAACTGAGTTCATAAAATTGGGAACACCATGGAATCCCGGAACATCATGGCTCCAAAAGCCAAAACCCGAAAGCCCCAGGTGCAGACCGCCTTTGAGTGAACCAGCCAGTCCGTCCCAGGAACAGGCAGAATCGCCTCCCCAGTGAACCGGATAACGTTGACAGCCGGCCCAACCTGCTCTGGCCCAGATCAGCGCTTCTTTGTTGATATCTTCTGTAATTTCCCAGGCCGCTTTTTGATACAGCAAAGGATAGAGGTTACGAAGTTTTTCGGGGCTCATATTCCGGTATTCGGCGTCCATGTGTATATCTTCACCGAAATCGGTTTTTATGCAAGCCACTCCCATTTCGAGCAGAGGCTTCAGCAGAGATTTATACCACTCTGTTGCCTTATCGTAAGTAAAATCGATGGTTCCGGCGTAATCCTGCACGCTGAAATTGGAAGCACCCTGAATCTTCTTTTTTGTTTTACAGATGTAATTATTGTCACGCGCTTCTTCGTATTGAGCTGCATTATAGGCTATATACGGTAGCTGCCACAGACTGACCCGGAAACCTTGTTCCTTAAGCTGCCGGATAAAAGCGGGCGGATCGGGAAAACGTTCTGTATTGAATTTCCATTCGCAAAGCCAGTCGGTTTCGAACCAACCGGTGTCGAGATGGATCACGTCACAGGGAAAAGCCTCGCTGCGCAGGCGCTCACAAATGCCCTTTACTTCTTCTTCGGAAAAATAGGTCATGCGGCTCATCCAGGTGCCAAAACTCCACAAGGGAGGCATTTTGGGAAAGCCGGTAAGGCGACGGTAATTGTAAAGTATCCTTTCGGGTTCGGAAGAGGCTATTAAAAACAAATCCAGGCAGTCTTCGTCTACCAGAATCTGGGCCGAACGAGTGGAATGGTCTGCCAGAGAAAATTTGGCGTAAGCGCTGGTATGCAAAAACAGACCGTAACCCTCGGAAGAAAGGTAAAAGGGAATATTCTTGTAGGTCCGGCGGTTGTTAACGCCCTGCCCGTCCTGGTTATACAAAGCAAGGGTTCTGCCCGAAAGATCCATTTTGGCAAAACGTTCACCTGTGCCGAAAAAACATTCATCGGGTTCGGCATGAAAGGCACAGGCCATTCTGCGTACTACGTTATCCTGTTCCACATATGCCAGGGCAAAAGCATCGTGTCTGGCAGGCGAAAACATGTCGTATGCCGACAGCCGGATTTCCTTCTTTCCGTCGGGATAAAGTCTCAAATCGATGGTTTCATCGGGGGCGGGCTGCAGATCGCTCCACCAGTCAATATTGGTTTCAGTAAAACCGATAACGGCTCTGACTTCCTTTTGAGTATCGTACACCGTCCATTGGCCGGGCTGTTTATCAACGGACAAGGGCTCCACTTTCAACTCCGGATCCAATTCCAGCATAGCGGAATCTTCTCTCAATGTCGTTCCTGCGGCTGTAGTCAATCGCAAAATGGCTGAACCGTAGGCTCTAAGTCGCAAGGTTACTGTTTTGCGGGGGATCTTGACCTCCGGACGAATTTCGTTGGAATTTTCCTGTTGCTGAAAGGGCAATTGTATGAGGACATCTCTGCCTTCTACCCTGATATCCAGCGGACGGCAAGCTCTCCATAAGCGTTCTCCCTTGTTCAGCTCCGTGTCGAAATCCATAAAATCGAAAAGCTGATAGTTGCTTGGTCTCATATTGGAAATGGCTGAATGTATTTTTGATTAAACTGCAAAGAAAACAAAATAAACCAGAACTAATACCTTTTAGGGGCTATGCCTTTTTTGAATTTTAGATTCTTTATAATCTGTAATGTTCCCTTTTGAAAAACTTCAAACTGTACTGCACTATGCTCTTAACAAAGTAAAATCGGCAGTGGCGGTATACGTCTGAAATTTTATGTGTATTTTTGGACAAATTTATGACGTAACTAAGATATACCTGACTGAATACATGTGGTTTTTTCCCCCCTTACAGAAGCTGAAAGCCCGGATTATTAAGGAAGAACTTCTATTGCATTACAGTTTCGATAGTATCAGGGGTAAAGTCATCATTCCTAATCCTGCTTTATGAACAAAGTTTTACTGACTGTCCTCTTGTGGACTCTTATCAGCACTACAGGGGCTGCCGCCGCTTATCAACTGAGTATTTCGGAATTTATGGCCTCCAATAAATCTGCAGCTCTTGATTTTGAAGGAGATTTTTCCGACTGGATAGAAATACACAATGCCGGCAGCGAAGCTGTTATGCTCGAAGGCTGGTCTCTGAGCGACGAGCGCACGAATCCTGATAAATGGGTGTTTCCGGCTGTTGAGATCGAAGCCGGAGCCTATCTGCTGGTCTTTGCTTCCGACAAAAACATCAA
>CAZAUQ010000005.1:0-4939 GCA_964488495.1 uncultured Bacteroidales bacterium | reverse complement strand
CCGATATTTATTACACGCTTGACGGCAGCCTGCCTTTGCCGGGCCAAAGTACACTTTATGAACAAGCCATTCCCATCGAAGGTAACACTATTATAAGGGCTGTTTGCACAAAAGAAAATTACCTTCCAAGTAAAGCCTCCACGCTGAGTTATTTGTTTATTGACGACATCCTGAGCCAATCCAACACCCCTGAAGGCTATCCTCAGTTTTGGGGCAGCTATGCTCAAACAACCGGCACCGCTATCGCCGACTATGAAATGGATCCTGAATTGACCGGCGATTCTGCCTATGCCTCATTTATACGTGCAGGACTCCGCGATTTACCCGTGATTTCTATAGTGGGCGACAAGAATCATTTTTTCAGTCACGAAAAAGACTCTGTAAACGGAGGTATTTACATCTTTACCGGGCCGCCTGTGGGTAAGGACAAAACCGGGGACGGTTGGGAAAGACCGGTTTCATTTGAATATTTCAATACAGATGATAGTGTTTCCCTGCAAATCAACTGTGGCATTCGCATACACGGGGGGCATAGCCGCCTGGCCGAAAAAAGCCCCAAACACTCTTTTCGCCTGGTTTTCAGACCTGAATTTGGCCCCGGCCGTTTGGATTTTCCTTTTTTCGGCTCCCGGGGGCCTGAAGAATTCAACGCATTGGTGTTGAGAGCGGGCTTTTGCAACAGTTGGATCCATTCCGATGCCGAAGCCAGAACCATAGCACAATACATCAGGGATGCCTGGGCCAAAAACACCCAGCAACAAATGGGGCATCCTGCAAGTACCAACTCCTATGCACATCTCTTTATCAACGGTCTGTACTGGGGTTTGTACAATCCTTCCGAAAGAATTGACGACGATTTTTGCGAGATTCATTTCGGCGGAAACAAAGAGGATTATGATGTTATTAAACAAGAGGAAGAACTAAACAACATCATTTACGCAGCCGAAGGAGAACTTACAGACTGGAATAAACTTATTTCAGCTCTGAAATCTGTACCCGGACAAGCGGTTTATCAGGAAATTCAGGGGAAAAATCCCGACGGCACATCGCATTCTTCGATAGAGGCCTTGCTTGATATGCAGAATTTTATCGACTACATGCTCATCAATTTCTATGGAGGCAACACCGACTGGGATCACCACAACTGGATCGCTGTGCGAGACAGGACAAATCCCACACAAGGCTTTCGGATTGTATGCTGGGATTCGGAACATATTCTTAAAAGTACTTCCGAAAACAAACTCAGCCTCCAAAATACCAATTGTCCCAGTTTTATTTTTCAGCAACTAAGACAATGCCCCCAATTTCGCATGGATTTTGCCGATCGGGTACAAAGGCATTTCTTCAACGGAGGCCTACTCAGTTCCGGGGGAGCCGCTACTACCTGGACAGCTGTTGCCGATGTCATCGACAAGGCCGTTTACGCCGAATCTGCCCGCTGGGGCGATTACCGCAGGGACGTACACCCTTCGAATCCTCCCGGAGCATTGTATCGCAAAGACCAACACTACGATGCACAAAAAAAATACATGCTGGAAACTTATTTTCCCCAACGCAGCGGTACTTTTATAAATCAACTCATAGCAGCCGCCCTCTTTCCTCAGGTGGAAGCTCCCGAAATTCTGCTCAACGAAGACGAAGTGAACCGGGATACATTAAGCATCTACGATGTCTTATCTCTAAGAGCTGCCAAAGGCAGTATTTATTACAGCCTGGACGGTCAGGATCCCCTGGACTGGACCGGCGGCCAGGAAGCTGTCCTGTCGGCTTCTTCAGTATTGTATACCGGAGCCTTTAGTCCCGACTCGAGCCTTATTCTCAAAGCCAGAACCTTGTACAACAACAGTTGGAGTGCCCTGAGCGAAAAACAATTCTTCCTGAAAAAACCGGTATCCGCTTTAAGCCAAATCAGTCCGGATCCGGGTAAAGCACTCGGGCTGACCTGCAGTCCTAATCCTGTGCACCTGGATGGGGTAATAAGCTATCAATTGCCCTGGAAAGCCGACGTTACACTTAGTTTATACGCTTTGGACGGAACCAGAATCAGAGATTGGCAAGAACAAACCCAGGAGGCAGGCAGACAACAAATCCACCTGGATGCCAGCGGTTTACAGCCAGGATTTTATCTGCTTCGCCTCCATGCGCAAGGAAGGGGTACTTCCTGCACCGCCACTGTCAAACTAATCCGGAAGTAATCAGGGAATTAAGATTTTTCCGCTGCTTATCGTTCCTGCATAATACATCCGATAAATGTAGATGCCGCGAACAAGCATGGAGCAATCCAGGCTCCGGCGTCCCACTGAAAAGGGCTCTTGCGAGCTTACAACTTTTCGGCCGTCGGGCTGGAAAATCTCAATGCGAATACTGCCTTCACAAGGCAAATTATAATGCAGGCTGCCCTGAGCAAAATAGACATCTTCGGGCAACACAGAGAGCCGTGACAATTGAGTTACTGTATCCCTGTAAGTATAGGCTGCTTCGGCCAGGGCTGACCATTCCGATCCGCTGAGCACTCTGGCTTTGACCAGCACATAGGCCTGATCGAGTGGAATACTGTCGCTATACCTGATGGCAGATTCCGACACTTCGGACACTACAGGGATCCTGGGATCTGTGCCGTCCAACGTGTAATAAATCTCTCCGGAGCCGGCTGATATAGCCAGTTTAGAAGGGCTGTAGTACTCCCCTCCTCTTTTACTCAGCACAGGAGCATCCAGAGAGGGATAAAAGTTTTCGTCTTTGAGTTGTTGCAACAAAACAGCGGTCCGTTGAGGAAAATAGTCTTTCAATAATTTTTCTTTGCGCGGCGTCCAGTAATCGTTGGTTGTATACACCACTGTTGTTTCTCCGGTCATTTCTTTGCGGTAATCGCCCCAGCGAGCCGATTCGGCTATCAGGGGCTTTTCGATTTCGGCCGCCAGTTTTTCGTAACGGGCTGTTGCTGACTCGGGAGTGAGTAAACCCTCGTTGAAAAGATGTTTGTATACCCGGTCGGCAAAAAGCAGCCGGAATTCCGGATTTTTTTTCAAGCCTGCCAGGATTTTGGTAAGTTCACCTTTCAATAAGGTTACTCTATTGGTATATAAGTCTATAAATGCGGTTTCGGCATCCCAACACAGAAAACGAAATCCTTTGTCTGTATTATAACGGTGTCTTAGAGCATACCAGTTGCCCTGATCCCAATCTTCGTTACCGATATAGAAATTGATCAGCATATAGTCGATAAATCCTTCCAGGTCCAGGAGTTTTTCTGAGACAATCCTGGCATAATTGGCATCGTCGGGACTGCTCCCCACCTGAGTGGCGATGCTGTACATTTCGTTGAAGATATCTCTGCCCAGAAAGCGATCAATCACACCATCGCCATTATCGTCTATTTCGATACCGTCCACGATTCCCTTATCTTCATTCAGGTCCTTCACCACATCGTAATCCTCTTCGTCGCCTCCCAGATAGGCTTCGGCAAATTCGCTTTTGATCCGTTCATTTAAATCGTAGACACCCCAGTACATTCCGTTGATGTAGAGATGCACAAAGCGGTTGTGGACTGCCAGATGCCCCATGGCCAACTGGGTTTCCTTGGCAAACGGGTCTATAATGTATTGGGCCATTGGACGTTGTGCGGCATAACTATGTGTGCCGTCGGTACCGTTCTTAATCCAGGTGTAATTGTAACCGGCACGTAAAATAAGATGATCAAAACAATCGGTGGCTGATTCTTCGTTAAAGATGGGATAATTCAGCTGGGGAAAACCGTATTTCCCTCTGAAATAAAAACGGAAAGAACGTTTGGGGCTGTTGCCCGGTTTACGGCTGTTGCCCCCGTTGATTCTCAAACCGGCATTCACTTGAAAGGTTTCCCCGGTTTTGGGATCCAGGTATTCCATGGAGGCAGGACGTTCCCAGTCATCTCCTTTTTTTTCGGAATTCACGTAAATACCCCTGTCCAGACTAAACAGGGAATCCGGATGCAGCATAATGCTGATACTGGGCAATTCAAGTAAGGCATCGGGCAATAAATCTTTGTAATCGGGATGATTACAAATGTCGGCATCCATCTCGTAATCGGCAGGATAGGTGTCACTATTCCATTTGTCGGAATAGCCGGCTGGCTGACTCCCTTGTTTAAGTACATCTTCTAAAAAGATATAAGAACTGCTGACTGAAGGGCTTACCCGCTCATCCCCGGCAATACACAAAGCCCTGACAACTGATGTCGTTGTAATTTCCAAAGGATCGGTATACAGCTGGCCCTGTTCTTTGGTGGGCAAACTGCCGTCGATGGTATAATAAATTTGCAGACCCTCTTGTGCTACACTCAATTCCAATTCAAAAGCTTGATTATAAAAACCGCCGGGCATGCTGAAAGCCGGAGGCAAGACCTGATCTCCGAGTAAATTTTCAGAACCCGGGCTGGGGTTTTCGAGATAAGTTGATTGTCCCTGATACAAACCATAGGTCACATTACTTTGCTGGGGAGGATAAGCCGGTGAGTAGGCAAAGGCAGGGGCCGTAGCCTCAGGCTCCACCAGGGCCAGAAACTCGCCCGATGAAGCTAATTTAAAATTGGTATGTAATTCTTGTCCTTCGGTACTCCTGTCCTTGTCCGAAGCAAAAACCACTAAATAGGCTCCGGCTTCCAGATTGACCGAAGGGAACAGCCATTTGTGCAAATTGGTCGAGTCATCGGTCAAAGACCAGTTCTCCAGATTGACTGCTTCTTCGCCAGCGTTGTACAATTCTATCCAGTCTGAATTATCACCGTCTTCGTCTTGAATAACACCTTCGTTTATACTCAAAAATTCATTGATAACCAATTTGGGATTGGCTTTTATACCGATAATGGATGAAAAAAGAAATACAAATAAGGGTAAACCGGTTCTGAAAGCGGCTGATACGAATCGCTGCATACGAGTAAAGAGAAAAGGATTAGGACTAG
>CAZAUQ010000004.1:0-70439 GCA_964488495.1 uncultured Bacteroidales bacterium | reverse complement strand
TCCTGGCCGAAAAAAACCGTCGTTTTTGCATGTGCACAGCCATGCTGTACGATCCCAGGGAACATAAAAAAAACAAGCGGGTGTAAAACCGGGCTATTTCGGATGACACTCTAAAAAAACAGCATAAGATGAAAGAAAAAGTAGTATTAGCTTTCAGTGGAGGATTAGACACCTCCTTCTGCGTAAAATACCTCAGTATCGAAAAGAATTTCGAGGTTTATACCGCCGTGGCAAATACAGGTGGCTTTTCGCAGGAAGACCTCAAAGTAATCGAAGAAAAGGCTTTCCGGCTGGGAGCCGTAAAACACGTAAGCCTCGATATCACCAGGGAATATTACGAAAAGAGCATCAAGTATATGGTCTTTGGCAATGTATTGCGCAACGGCACTTACCCCATCTCGGTGAGCTCGGAACGCATATTTCAGGCCATCGCCATTATAGAATACGCCAAGTCTGTCGGCGCAAAATACGTAGCCCACGGCAGCACGGGAGCCGGCAACGACCAGGTGCGTTTCGACCTGACTTTTCAGATACTGGCACCCGAAATCGAAATAATCACTCCTACCCGCGATATGGTGTTGACTCGTGAATACGAAATAAATTACCTCAAAAAACATGGTTACCAGGCCGACTTTACCAAGATGGAATATTCCATCAACAAAGGGCTTTGGGGAACATCCATAGGAGGAAAGGAAACTCTGCATTCCGAGCAAACCCTGCCAGAGTCGGCCTATCCAAGCCAAATCACCAAAGAGGGCAGCGAAGTGCTGTGTATTGATTTTTACAGAGGAGAAATCTCCGGAGTGAACGGAACCCCTTATACCGACAAAGTGAAAGCCATACAAAAAGTGGAAGAGATTGCCTCCGCCTACGGCATAGGCCGTGACATGCACATAGGCGACACCATTATCGGCATCAAAGGCCGGGTGGGTTTTGAAGCCGCCGCACCCATGCTGATTATTCAGGCCCACAAAATGCTCGAAAAGCATACCCTGACCAAATGGCAACAATACTGGAAAGATCAGATTGGAACCTGGTACGGGATGTTTCTGCACGAAGCGCAATACCTGGAACCGGTGATGCGCGATATGGAAGCTTTCCTCTGCAGCAGCCAGGGCAATGTCTGCGGCAAAGTCAGCATCAGGCTCAGACCCTACAGCTTCAGCCTGATAGGAGTAGACAGCCCCTACGATCTGATGAAAACCGATTTCGGCGAATACGGCGAAGTAAACAAAGCCTGGGATGCCAACGACATGAAAGGCTTTACCAAAATACTGGGCAACCAGATGAAAATCTATTACAACGTACAAGACAGAGCAAACAAAAAATGATCAAAGTTGGAATAATTGGCGGAGCAGGTTATACCGCCGGGGAATTGCTGCGGATATTGATTCATCATCCCGACACAGAGATTGTGTTTGTACACAGCAGCAGCAACGCGGGCAAGCCTGTTGTCTCGGTACACGGAGGGCTTTACGGAGAATGTGAGCTGACTTTTGTAAGCGAACCGCTCACGGATGAAATAGATGTGCTTTTCCTCTGCTCTGCTCATGGCGACAGCAAGAAGTTTCTTGAAAGCCACAACCTGCCGTCCAAACTTAAACTGATTGATTTATCCACCGATTATCGCGACGAAAGCGATGGTTTTGTCTACGGTTTACCCGAATGGCAAAAGGAAAAGATTCGCCGGGCCGACAAAATTGCCAACCCCGGCTGTTTTGCCACATGCATTGAGCTGGCCTTGCTGCCCCTGGCGGCTGCCGGTCTGTTGAATTCCGATGTTCACGTCAACGCCATTACCGGTTCTACCGGAGCCGGCGTTAAACCTTCGCCCACTTCGCATTTCAGCTGGAGAAACAACAATATTTCGGTTTACAAAGCTTTCGAACATCAACACCTGAAAGAAATCAGACAAACCCTGGGCGCTTTGCAAAAAGGATTCAAGGCCGACGTCCATTTCATCCCTCTGCGGGGAGATTTCCCAAGAGGTATTCTGGCCACGGCCTACACCCCTTGCCCCTGGAGCCTCCAGGAAGCCGAAAAGGTCTATGCCGACTTTTACAACGACGCTGCTTTCTGCTTTGTCTGCAAAGAAAATCCCGACCTCAAGCAAGTGGTCAACACCAACAAATGTTTGTTACATCTCCAAAAGCACGGAGATCAACTCCTGATTGTTTCTGTGGTGGATAATTTATTAAAAGGCGCTTCCGGCCAAGCGGTTCAAAATATGAACCTGATGTTTGGCCTGGACGAAAAAACAGGGCTGAATCTTAAAAGTATCGGGTTCTAAGCCTATACCAAAACTGGAAGAAAATGAATTTATTTGATGTTTACCCCTTATACGACCTCGAAATAGTCAGCGGCAAAAATTGCTTCATTTACGACAAACAGGGACGGGAGTACCTCGATCTCTACGGCGGGCATGCCGTAATTTCCATCGGGCATTCCCACCCACATTACGTACAAAAGATTTCGGAACAAGCCGGCAAACTGGGTTTTTATTCCAACTCTGTAGTAAACAGCCTGCAAAGGATCTTTGCTGAACGCCTTGGAAAGATTTCCGGCTACGAAGACTACAGCCTTTTTCTGGTAAATTCCGGAGCTGAAGCCAACGAAAACGCACTCAAACTGGCTTCGTTTCATAACGGACGCCGCAAAGTAGTAGCCTTTCGCAAGGCCTTTCACGGCCGTACTTCGGCAGCTGTTCGTGTCACGGACAACCCCAACATAGTGGCTCCGGTCAATCAGGGCATGGAGGTGGAATTTTTGTCGCTCAACGACGTTCCGGCCATGCAAAACTGCCTGGCTAAGGGAGATGTCTCTGCAGTCATCGTCGAAGGCATTATGGGTGTAGGCGGTATTCATATTCCCGATCCGGCATTTTTGCACGCTTTGCGCAAAACCTGCAGTGAGACAAAAACGGTCCTGATTCTGGACGAAATACAATCGGGCTACGGACGCAGCGGCAAATTTTTTGCCCATCAACACGCCGGCATACGACCCGATTTGATCACAGTAGCTAAAGGCATCGCCAATGGTTTCCCCATGAGCGGACTCATCATCAGCCCCGAATTCAAGGCTGTTCACGGCATGTTGGGAACCACCTTCGGAGGTAACCACCTGGCTTGTGCCGCAGCTCTGGCCGTGCTGGATGTCATAGAACAGGAAGATTTAATAAGCAACGCCGCCCGGGTGGGAGATTATTTGATAAAAGAATGTAAGTCCATACCGCAAATAAAAGAAGTCCGCGGCCTGGGGCTGATGATAGGCCTGGAATTCGACAAAGCTATAAAAGATCTCCGGAAAAACCTGCTTTTTGAACACGGAGTGTTTACGGGGGTCAGCGGCAGCCAAGTTATACGCCTTCTGCCGCCTTTGAGCCTGAGCATTGAACAAGCCGGACTTTTTATAGAAAAATTCAAACTGGCCTTGAAAACGTTCTAGTATAAAAAACAGGAAACGACAAGGATAAAATCAATCCTCTCAGCGAGTGATAAAACCATCCATGAACGCTTCCGCATTTAAAAATAAAACTTTAGCTTAGTTGCTATCATTAAAAAAAGTTCAACTATGAAAATCGGAATTATAGGAGTGGGCAACATCGGCAAAGCCATCATATCAGGCTTGGCCAAATCGGCTTTTGTGCCCGAAAACGACATCTTTATCTCGGATATCGAAAAATCCAATCTGGAGCTGATTAAAAATTCTTTTCCTAAGATTCAAAGCTCTACTCAGAACAAAGCGGCCGCTCAGGCTGACATCGTAATCGTGGCTGTTAAACCCTGGCTGGTTGGAACAATCCTGACAGAAATAGCTCCATTGCTGGAACTCTCCAGGCCTATTTTGGTAATAGTGGCTGCCGGAGTGAGTTTTGAGCAGATTTACAGCAAATTGCCCGAAAGCCTTTCTACTCTGTCCTGTTATCGGTTTATTCCCAACACGGCCATAGCATTGAGAGAAAGCATGAGTCTGTTGTCGGCAGCCAACTCCAGTCCCGAACAAGACAAGTTAATGATGAAAATGCTCGGGCATTTGGGCAAAGCGGTGCTTATTCCCCAGGAAATGCTGGCTGCGGGCACTTCGCTGACTTCCTGCGGGACGGGCTTTGCGCTGCAGTTCATTAAAGCTAACGTTCAGGTGGCCATCGAAATGGGCTTTAGTCCCGAACAGGCTACAGAACTGATAGCTCAAACCGTTAAGGGAGCCGCCGAGCTGTTACTTAAAAACAAAACCACCCCCGAAGTGGAAATCCGCAAAGTCACTACACCCGGAGGTATCACCATCAGGGGCTTGAACGAAATGGAAGCTTCTGGTTTTACCGCTTCTGTCATCAAAGGCATCAAAGCCAGTTTACTCTGAAGCTATGTACAATTATCGCCGTGTCGTTGTTAAAATTGGCAGCAATGTCCTCACCCGCAAAGACGGAACCCTGGACGTTACCCGAATGTCGGCTCTGGCAGATCAGATTGCAGAACTTCACAAGGCGGGGCTGGAACTTATTATTGTATCCTCGGGAGCCGTAGCAGCCGGACGCAGCGAAATTCAGGCCTCGCGCAAACTGGGGCAGGTAGAACAACGTCAACTTTTTTCTGCCATCGGGCAAGCCATTTTGATCAATAAATACTACGATCTTTTCCGGGATCATTCTATTGTTTGCGGGCAGATACTGACGACCAAAGAAAATTTTGCCGACCGGCGGCATTACCTCAATCAAAAAAATTGCATGGAGGTGATGCTCGAAAACAAGGTGATCCCCATCGTTAACGAAAACGACACCGTTTCTGTGACCGAATTGATGTTCACCGACAACGACGAACTTTCGGGGCTGATTGCCGGGATGATGAATGCCGAAGTCCTTCTTATCCTCAGCAATGTGGACGGCATCTACAAAGGGCACCCGGACGATCCCGCAGCTGAATTGATCGGAGAAATATTGCCCGGACAAGATCTGGGACAATACATCAGCACCGATCGTTCTACCACCGGCAGAGGAGGCATGCGCACCAAATACAACATCGCCTCCAAGCTGGCCGAAGAAGGCATCCGGGTCATCATAGCCAACGGGAAAAAAGAAAACATCATTCCCGACCTGCTCAGCTCCGAGCCGCGCAACAAACACAGTTTGTTTCTGCCTGCCGAAAAAACCTCTGCCATCAAGAAATGGATTGCACATTCCGAAGGTTTCGCCAAAGGGGAATTACATATAAACCAAGGTTGTACCGAGGCTTTAAAGCACACTCAGGCCAGCTTGCTACCAGTGGGCATCGAGCACATCGAAGGCGAATTCGAAAAGGGAGACATTGTGCGGGTCATTGACCACGAAGGGCGCCAGATCGGAGTGGGCAAGATACGTTGCGACAGCAATGCCGCCCGGAGCCTCATCGGATCGAAAGGCCAAAAAGCCCTTATACATTACGATTATTTATACCTGGAATAATGAGTCTCGAAAATAAATTCAAAGAGGTAAAGCAAGCCTCCATGTTATTGAGTGATTTCAACGACAAGGCCGTTCAGCAATTACTGACAGATCTGGCTGCCGAAACCGAAGCGCAGATTCCTTACATCCTGGGCGAGAATCAAAAAGATCTGGACCGGATGGATCGCACAGATCCCAAATACGATCGGCTCAAACTCAGCGATGAACGTATTCGGGGCATAGCCTCCGATATGCGCCAGGTGGCCGGCCTGCCTTCGCCGCTGGGTGAAATTTTAAGCAATGAACAACGTCCCAACGGGATGTTTATAAAAAAAGTCAGAGTGCCTTTCGGTGTGATCGGTATCATTTACGAAGCCAGACCCAACGTCAGTTTTGATGTGTTTTCACTCTGCATAAAAACCGGGAACGCCTGCATACTCAAAGGCGGTTCGGATGCGGAATATTCAAATACAGCCATCGTTGGATTGATACAACAACAACTGCTCAAACACGGTTTCCCCCGCGAGGCGGTTTTACTTTTACCTCCCGATCGACAGGCCACCGACGAGCTCATGAAGTCAACAAACTATGTCGACCTGATTATTCCCAGAGGCAGCCAGTCGCTGATCAACCATGTACGCAGCCATTCGCTGGTACCGGTCATAGAAACCGGTGCGGGCATTTGTCATACGTATGTGGACAGCTCTGCCGACATCCTGAAAGCAGCAAGCATTGTTCATAATGCCAAAACCCGCCGGGTGAGTGTTTGCAATGCTCTGGACTGCATGTTGCTGCACCGCTCCCGGTTGCAGGATTTGCCTGTCGTTTGCCGCAAACTGCAGGATGAACAGGTCATCATCTACGCCGACTCCGAAGCGCTGGCAGCTCTCAAAGGCCATTACCCCGATCATTTGTTATTACCGGCCGGCGAAGAGCATTACGGCACGGAGTTTCTGGACTATAAGATGGCCATCAAAACGGTTGGTTCCACTCAGGAAGCCATCGAACACATAGCCCGCTATTCATCGGGACACAGCGAAGCTATCGTCTGCGAAGACCCAGAACAGTCCAGACTCTTTTGTAAACGGGTAGATGCGGCCTGCGTTTATGTAAATGTATCGACCGCCTTTACCGACGGTGCTCAATTCGGCCTGGGAGCCGAAATTGGCATCAGCACGCAAAAGCTGCATGCCAGAGGCCCGATGGCCTTAAAAGAAATTACTACTTACAAATATTTAATTACCGGCAACGGACAAATTCGTTCAAAATAATGAGACATTTTACCAGCATCAGCGACCTGGGCGACCTCAAAGCCGCAGTCAGCGAAGCCCTGCAGATCAAAGCCAATCCTTTCGCCTGGCAAAACCTGGGCAAAAACAAGACCTTATTGATGTTGTTTTTCAACTCCAGCCTGAGAACGCGCCTGAGTACTCAAAAGGCAGCCATGAATCTGGGAATGAATGTTATGGTACTCGATGTAAACCAGGGAGCCTGGAAGCTCGAAACCGAACGTGGCGTCATAATGGACGGAGATAAATCGGAACACCTGCTCGAAGCCATCCCGGTGATGGGTTCCTACTGCGATGTGATCGGTGTGCGTTCCTTTGCCCGCTTCGAAAGCAAAGCCGACGATTATTCCGAAAAAATACTAAGCCAGTTTATGCACTATTCCGGCAAGCCGGTTTTCAGCATGGAGGCTGCTACCCGCCATCCACTGCAAAGTTTTGCCGACCTTATTACTATCGAAGAATTCAAGGAAACAGCACGCCCCAAAGTGGTACTTACATGGGCTCCTCATCCCAAAGCCCTGCCTCAGGCAGTTCCCAACAGCTTTGCAGAAACTATGAACCTATGCGATTATGACTTCGTCATTACCCATCCCCGGGGCTATGAGCTGGCTCCTGAATTTTCCGGCAAAGCCAGGATCGAATACGATCAAGACAAAGCCCTGGAGGGTGCAGACTTTGTGTACGCCAAAAACTGGGCGGCTTTTGCCGATCCGAATTACGGTAAGATTCTTAGCCAGGATCGTTCCTGGACCATCGACAGTAAAAAGATGGCCCTGACCAACGATGCCCGTTTTATGCATTGCCTGCCTGTAAGACGAAACATGATTGTGAGCGACGAGGTAATCGAAGGACCTCGCTCGATTGTTATCCCCGAAGCCGCCAACAGGGAATTTTCGGCCCAGACTGTACTAAAACGCATCCTCGAAGGTTTAAATAAATGAAATAGGCTGCTTTATAAATTCCACCGAAAAACGTACCTTTGCAGCTCAATTTAATAGAAATGGATACAGTTTTAAGCGGAATACGCTCCACAGGGCATCTGCATCTGGGTAACTATTTTGGCGCTCTGCGCAATTTTGTCCGGATGCAACACGAAAATCGTTGCTTCTTTTTTATCGCAGATTACCATTCTCTTACCACACACCCGGATCCTAAATTCCTGCACGCAAATGTGAAAGATATCCTTTGTGAGTATCTGGCTGTAGGAATCGATCCCGATGTAGCCACTATTTACGTGCAAAGCGATGTTCCCGAAACCCTGGAGCTTTATCTCTTGCTCAATATGCACGCCTACATGGGCGAGCTGGCCAAAACCACCTCTTTCAAAGAAAAAGCCCGGAAACAACCCGAAAACGTGAATGCCGGCCTGCTCACCTATCCAACTCTGATGGCTGCAGACATCTTGCAGCACAACGCTGACAAGGTGCCCGTGGGCAAAGACCAGGAACAACACCTGGAACTCACCCGGCGTTTTGCCCGGCGTTTCAACAATTTGTACGAGGTGAATTTTTTTACTGAACCCAAACCCTACAATTTCGACCAGGAACTAATTAAAATTCCAGGTCTGGACGGCAGCGGCAAAATGGGCAAATCCGAAGGCAATTGCATCTTTTTGTGCGAAGATCCTAAGCTTATTCAAAAGAAGGTGATGAAAGCACTTACCGATGTGGGGCCCGAGGCACCAAATTCTCCCAAACCTGAAGCCATCGAAAACCTCTTTGTTATACTGCGCAATGTTTCGGGCAAGGACACGGTGGACTATTTTGAAGAACAATGGAATAACTGCAGCATTCGCTACGGAGACCTCAAAAAACAATTGGCCGCGGATATCATCGCACTCACCACTCCTATCCGTGAACGCTACCTGGAAATATATAACAACGAAGATTACCTGCGCAAAGTGGCTGCTAACGGTGCTGAGAAAGCACGTGCCAGCGCTTCCGCCACCCTGCGCGAAGTACGCCACATTATGGGCATCCGGCCTTTTTAATTCTAAATGAATCAACAAACCAAAAGTTTTGTCCAAGGTTCGGCCTTTATGGCTATCGTGGCCTGTTTGCTTTGGTCAACCGCATTTACCGGAGTAAAAATCGGGCTGAGCTACATGAGCCCTTTCTTGTTTGCAGGCATTCGATTTTTTATTGCCGGTATACTGATTCTTCTGTATTATGGCAAGTTCAGGGCTTATTTTCAATCTGTTAAAACCCATTTCTGGTATGTGCTGCTGATTGCCCTTTTGCAAACAGTGCTCATGTACGGTCTATTTTACACCGGCATGAATATGGTTCCCGCATCCATGGGAGCCATGATTAATGGCTCCGGCCCCTTGTTTGCCGCCATTGTTGCCCATTTGTTTATTAAGGACGACAAAATAACATGGCGCAGCGCTGGCAGTATTATGCTGGGAATTATAGGTATAGTAATCATCAATCTGGGAAGGCAAACCAAAGACAACGCCGGCAGCCTGGAATTAATCGGCGTATTGCTCCTGATTGGGAACAATCTGGTAAGCGGACTCTACAACGTTATCGTCAAAAAAAGCAAACGAGAACTTTCTATGCTGGTACTCAGCTCTTCTTCGCTGTTGATTGGAGGAATCTTGTTGATCCTGATTTCCATTCCCTTTGAAACCATGCCGACAAGTCTGAATTTTCCGGCCGAATTTTGGCTGTCACTGGCTTGGTTGAGTTTTCTGTCGGCAGCGGCATTTGCCTTGTGGTTTACCCTGCTGAAACGCCCTGGAGTAAAAATATCCTACCTCAACAGCTGGAAATTCATCATTCCGGTGTTTGGGGCCATACTCACTTGGCTGATACTGCCCGAAGAGTCGCCCGATGTTTATTCAATAAGCGGTGTTGTAGTAATCGGAGCCTCCTTGCTTTGGATGAACAACGAAGCTCTAAGGCACTTATTCATAAAATCTGCCAAAAAATCCGGATAGAGGCCAGAGTTCCTCAAAGCCCAAAAAAGAGCAATACCAGGCCGACCGCCAGACCTACCAGCACATTAATGCCCTTGATCAGGAAAAAGTCTTTGCGGCTTTCGGCCAACATCGGCAGCATGCCGTGACCATCCTGTACTATGGAACTGGCCAGAAGAATACTAAAAGGAATCAGTTGCTGAGAAAACAAAGTCACAAAGACCAAATGCGGGCCCGATTCGGGAATGATACCTATCAATACGGCTGCCAGTAAAATCCAGTAAGGATTGTTTTCAACTAAAGTACTCAATAGTTGCTCCGTTTGTACAAAGTGAAGAACGATAAAAGCTCCCCAGGACCAGAGCAATATGCGTAAAAAATGCTTTTTGATGATGTGGTTGTACAAATGCTCTTTAAGAAAATGTTCCGGAACAGTTAAAAACACAAACAAAAGAAAAAAGCTGCCGGCCAGCAAGGTGACTTTTTCCCAACCCCAGCCTTCGTGGCCAATTACACCTAAAATAATAAGCAGCGAGAATACGGTGGTAGCGAAAAGCAAAAGACTGCGTTCAAAGGTAATTCTCCTGAGTTGAGGAAGTATAATACTCTTATCAAAACATTTGCAATAATTTTTTTGATGAATCACAAAGCCATGCTGAGGTTCCGCCGGTTCTTTTTCTTTTTTGCTGAATAAATAAATTATCCAACCTACCAGGAGGGCAATAATAAAAATTATCCCATGCAACAACAAGGCCTTGCCCGGGAAAAGAGCGAACATCACAAAAGCTTCGTCTCCGCTTGTAGCAATCATGGCCGCCACAACGGCAGCCAGGCCTATCATCCTGTGTGTGTACAAAGACACTACCACAAAACTTCCCATACAGCCGGGTATAATCCCCAGGATGGTTGCCATTAAAATTTGCATCAGAGGAGAATGCCGCAATTTTTCGGCCCAGCGGTTTTTGTTTTGTACATTAATGTATTCAACCACCACCATCATCAGCATGACAAAGCCCGTTATCGTAAGCGCATGCATGAGCGTTTCAACCAAGAGTTCCTTCATCTTTATTGTTTGTAAAATAACCGACAAAATTAACTAAAATACGGCAGCAAGATTTAGCTGTTCATAATTATCTGCAAAACTTACTATTTATCTTTGTTTAAAAGAATTAATGAAAGATGGAATCCGAATTAAAGAATTCTTTTATATTTGTGTTTTGAAAAAATATTCTATCAATATACACTTTTAGCAAATTAAAATATGAAATACCTGATAATCGGCGGAGTGGCAGGCGGTGCCACCACAGCAGCAAGACTTAGACGTCTGGACGAAAAAAGCGAAATAATCATTTTTGAGCGGGGGGTGCATATTTCGTACGCCAATTGCGGCCTGCCCTATTACATTGGAGGTGTCATTAAGGACAGAAATCAATTATTTGTGCAAACACCGGCATCCTTTGGACAGCGTTTCAATGTGGAAGTCAGAAATTTATCTGAAGTGCTTTCCATCGACAGAAACAAAAAAGAAGTTCTGGTGAAAGACCTTAAAAAAGGAAGCGAATATACCGAATGCTACGACAAACTAATTCTTTCTCCGGGGGCCGAACCCATAAAACCTATGCTCCCCGGAATTAACCAGGAAGGTATTTTTACCCTGCGCAACGTACCGGATACCGATAAAATTAAAAGCTACATTGAGCAAAAACAGCCCCGCCATGCTCTGGTAGTCGGGGCTGGCTTTATTGGTTTAGAAATGGCAGAGAACTTACATCACGCCGGACTGAAGGTGACCATAGTAGAAATGGCCGATCAAGTGATGACTCCTTTGGATTATTCCATGGCCGCCCTTGTCCATCAGCACCTTAAAATAAAAAATGTAGCATTCTATCTGAAAACCGCTGTTGTATCCTTTTCCAAAAAAGGAGAAAAAATTCTGGCCACACTCGATACAACAAAGCAGATTGAAACCGACATGGTGGTACTTTCCATAGGCGTAAGGCCCGACAATAAACTAGCCAAAGCCTGCAACCTGGAAATAGGCCAAACCGGAGGTGTCGTAGTAAACAAGTATTTACAAACCTCCGATCCCGATATTTATTCCCTGGGCGATGTCATTGAATTTGAGAATCCGGTCACTCATACCAACATGATTACCTACCTGGCCGGGCCGGCCAACAAACAAGCCCGCATATTGGCCGATAATTTGGTCATGGGCAACAAAAAAGAATATACCGGTTCCGTCAATACGGCCATAGCCAAAGTATTCGATCTGACGGTAGCCTCTACCGGGGTTTCGGGCAAAATGCTGGCCAAAATGAATATTCCCCATTACGATTCAACCATACATGCTTCTTCGCACGCGGGTTATTATCCGGGAGCCCTGCCCATGTCTGTCAAGATTTCTTTCGCTCCCGGAGACGGCAAATTGCTGGGAGCACAAATAGTGGGTTACGACGGAGTGGATAAAAGAATTGATTTGCTTTCGGCTGCTCTCAGACAAGGCGTAACGGTACATGATCTGGCTTTTGTTGAACACGCTTACGCTCCTCCTTTCTCTTCGGCCAAGGATCCGGTAAATATCGCCGGTATGGTGGCCGAAAACATCCTGGAAGGCATTACCAAAACCATCTATTGGAGAGATATTGCATCTTGCAGGGAAAACGGCAGCCTGTTGATTGACGTACGCACGGCCGATGAATTTGAACTGGGCAGCATCGAAGGCGCTGTCAATATTCCACTGGACGAATTCAGGAAGCATCTGGATGAAATCCCTAAAGATAAAAAACTGGTGGTATTCTGCGGTGTTGGCTTAAGAGCTCACGTTGCCTGCCGCATTCTTATGCAGAATGGTTATAAGGAAGTCTACAACCTTTCAGGAGGGCTTAAAACCTATGAAACAGCCAGCCAAAAACAAAGCAACGAAGACATCTTCGAAGGAGATTACATCGGTCACGACGACCTGATTTATCAAGGCAAAAAAAATGAAACTGTGGCTGCTACTGCCAACTTCGGTAATCTCAAGCTTATTGATGCCTGCGGATTGAAATGCCCCGGCCCTGTACTCAAACTAAAGTCTTCCATGGATGAACTCAGCGAGGGAGAAGCTTTTAAAATTACGGCTTCCGACCCTGGTTTTTACAAAGATGTACAAGCCTGGGCCAACATTACCGGAAATGAATTGCTCGATCTTCAACAAAGCGGAGCAGAAATATCGGCAGTGATTCGCAAAAAGACTCAGCCTGTACAGCAGATTTCGCAAGCCGGCGGCAAAGACGCCACCCTGATTTGCTTCAGCGACGACCTGGACAAAGCGCTGGCCACTTTTGTAATTGCCAACGGTGCGTTGGCTTCGGGCAAAAAAGTCACCATCTTTTTCACCTTCTGGGGACTGAACGTTATTAAACGTCAGCACAAACCCAAGGTTCAAAAAGACTTCTTCGGTAAAATGTTTGGTATGATGCTGCCCGGTTCCAGCCGGAAGCTGGGGCTTTCCAAACTAAACATGGCAGGCATTGGCGGGAAAATGATGCGAATGATCATGCGCAACAAACAAATCGATGCGCTGGAAGATATGATCCAGACCGCCCTGAACAACGGAGCTCAGTTTATCGCCTGCCAGATGTCCATGGATGTAATGGGAGTTAAAGCCGAGGAATTCATCGACGGAGTACAAATTGGCGGCGTAGCCACTTACCTGGAAAAAACCGAATCGGCCGGACTGAATTTGTTCCTCTAGACTGTATCGACAAAACAACCGCGGAGATCGAGTTCTCAGGATTATACTTCTCCGGGCACAATACTCCTGAGAACACTTAAACACTAGAATCGGGAGCAGATCAGCCTATGTGCAAAAAATGCTCCACCAGTTTGAGGATATCCTGCTTGCCGAACAATCTCTCGGACAGGCCTTTATCGTTGTGTGCCTGTAGTCTTTTTATCTGGCTGTCTATGAGGCCGGAGGGGAAAATATTGTTTTCTTCGAAAAGAGCTCGTTTTTGCTTCAAAGCTTCGGCCGAATCGGCACAACAAAGAGGCAGTTGCTTTAAAGACTGCATCTTTTCTCTGTGTTCGGGTTTGAATATATTGACGTCTACATATAGTTGTTCGGCCCGTTCCAGAGCATCCGGCCTCCTGATTCCATGCAGGGAAGCAACAATCAGAGCTGCCAGGGTCAGGAAAATATCGGCTGAACCATCGGCCACACGATACTCAAAAGTTTGTTTTGATTCCGAGGCAGGTAAAGGATCCGATTCTAAGGGATTGGCATCAAAGATCATCTTTTCGGCTCCCGACCAGCCGAGAGGCACACGCACTACGACCGAACGGTTGCGGTCGCCCCAGCAAATACGGGTAGGCGCTTCCTGATGGGGCACCAATCTGAAATAAGAAGTAGGTATGGTGTTGCCAAATGCCGTTATGGCATCGCTCGAATCTAATATGCCGGCTATCATCTTGCGGGCTACATCACTCAGTTTCCCCCGATCGGAGACAAGGTTTTTTCCGTCTTTTTCGAGCATCATGTGAAAATGCAATCCGCTGCCGGCTTTGCCTTCTGTAATTTTGGGAGCATAGCTGATGCTGACGCCGTATTTATTGCCCAGCATGCGTAATATCCATTTGGCCAGCACCAATTGTTCGGCTGCTTGTTCGACCGTACAGGGCAAAAACTCAATTTCGTGCTGCTCGTAATAGGTTTCTCCCTGAGTAAAACAGCCTACCTCGGAATGTCCGTATTTGATATTGCCGCCCGCTCTGGCTATCATTTGCAAAGCCTCGTTGCGAATAAACTCGTATTTGGCAAAAGGTTCGCTGGCGTGATAACCTTTTTGATCCACACCAGGATACAAGCCTCCCGCCGGAGCAATCACGTAATACTCCAATTCACCCAAGGCCATGAAACGAGCGCCGGTTTCATTGGTAAACAACTGATTGGCCTTATGCAAAACAGTATAAGGATCGCTTTCGAGAGCCTGGCCCTGGTTGTTGTAAAAAGAACAGAAAACATCCAGAGTGGGAACCGAAGCAAAAGGATTCACAAAAGCGGTACGATAACGCGGAATGACATAGAGATCGCTGCTGCCCGATTCTATAAAAGAAAATAAACTGCTGCCGTCTACCCGTTCACCCCGGGTCAGAATCGTTTCCAGATACTCTCTGGAATTGATCACAAAATTCAGGGTTTTCAAGCGGCCATCTTCGGCCACATAACGAAAATTGAGCATTTTAATCTGCCGTTCTTCGCAAAAACGCAAAATATCCTTGCGGGTAAAGTCTTCTGAGGGCTTATTCAAAAATTGAACCAGATCGTTGGGGTTCATCGAGATCCTTGAATCTTTCATCGAATGAAATTGAGTTTAAAACTGCAAAAGTCATTCACTTGCGATAAATAAACAAATCTTAGGGGCTTTATTTTATGAATTATTTCAAAAAATCCATATTCATGGCAAACTCCAATACAAAATCTTCGTCGTTGGACAATTCTATGTATTGTGATTGTTGAACCACCTTGTCCACTTTTTTGGCAAACTCCTCTGAACGAAGAAACTGCAAGGCACCAATACCCGCGCTGTTGCCTACCGGAAAAGTTTTATCCCTGAGTTCGGCCGGGAGCAGGCCTATTTCTACAGCCGAAGGTATATGAATATAATTTCCCAGGCCGCCGGCCAGAAACAAGGCTTCCAGATCTTTAAAATCCAGACCGGCCCGCTTGAGCAAAATTTTAATGCCTGAATAAATGGCTGATTTTGCCAGTTGAATTTCGCGGATATCGGCCTGAGTTATCAGTACACCAGGGCAAATTTCAAAATTCTGTTGAATCAAACCACTTTCATCCATCAGGTTGTTGCGCAGCAGCCAGGCGACCACATCGATGACACCCGAACCGCAAATACCTGTGGCTGTGGTATCTCCAATGACTTTGTATTTTCCGGGATTTTCAAAAGCGGCGACGGCTCCCTGCAGGGCAGGCATCCCGCTACTAAGGCTGGCTCCTTCGAAAGCGGGGCCGGCAGCCGTGGCACAGGTAAATATTTCTTTCCCTTTGACCAAGGCCATTTCTCCGTTGGTTCCGATGTCCAGAAAGAGATAATTTTGCTGAGTTACATTCAGCACAGCCAGCCCGGCAACGATATCGGCACCGACATAAGCCGAAAGGCAGGGCAGAGTAATCAAACGGCCCAGTGGATGCAGTAATAATGAACATTGTCCCGCCACGAGCTCTTGTTGAGCAGTAAAAGCCGGAGTAAAGGGAGCCAGGGCCAGGGGCTCAGGATCGTATCCCAATAAAATATGCAGCATGGTTGTATTGCCTGCAACCACTACTTCCTGAATTTGCTGCCTGCCGGCTTTCATTTCGGACAGGAAGACTTCAAATTCTTTATTGATTGATTCTGTCAAAATTGATTGCAGCCTTTTGAGCCCGCCCGGATTTTCCTGACAATAGCTGATTCTTGAAATAACATCGGCTCCGTAAACCTTTTGCGGATTCATCCAGGAACTGATTTTTAAAATACGCCCGCTGGCTAAATGCAAAAAATAACAGACTACCGTGGTGGTACCCAAGTCTATGGCTGCCCCGTAAGCATCGGGATGTACTAAAGGCCGACTGTGTACGGGAGTCAAATCTTCGAGATAAGTTGTTTGAGTGGTGAGTATCTGAGCTTCTTCTTTAGCGGGTAGAATTACATCGACATCTCTGTCAGGATAATAATTACAAGCCAACACTTTTCCCTCTCCTTTGATATCGACTATACATTTACCGCAACGACCTTTTCCTCCACAAGGGGCATATACAGACAAGCCCTCGTTTCTGAGAATATCCAGCAGGCTCTGTTGGCTTTGTGTTTGAATTACTCTCGTACGGGAACCTTCTTTCAACAGAATCTTATACATAATTCTTTTTTAATGTCGATTTTCTGAAACGTAAGTAAAAAAACAAGCCGCAAGCAACCAACAACAGTACTGAGGGAATAAGTTGCCAGGAATATTTTCCGACTCCCAGCAGTTCGGGATCAGCTGCCAGGTAATTGTTTTTTTCGGCGAAATGAAACAGTACGGAAAAAGCATTGTTTGCAAAATGAGCCGCCATGGGAACCCAGATCGATCCTGACCAGTAAAGCAGGTAGCCAAACCAGGCTCCCAACAATAAACGTGGTATAAAACCATAAAACTGCAGATGAATAGAGCTGAACACCAAGGCAGTAATCCAGATTGCCAACTGAATTCTGCCCTTAACAGAAAAGAGACTTTGCAAAGTTCCCCTAAAAAGCAGTTCTTCTCCAAAACCGGCCATAATGGCCACTACCAGCAGTTGCCAAAACAAATCGACCGGGGATTTTCCCTGCAACATCAGTTCGGTAGCGCGTTCTGCATTTTCTTCGGCAGCTCTCATCCATTTTTCTACTCCTTCCAAAAAGGAGGGCAACTGAATGTCCTGATTCCAGCTCACCAAAAAATTAATCAAGGGTATGGCTGCCAAAATGCTGAACATGGCCAGTAAAAGATCAATGGGTTTAGCTCTGACTAACTTTAAAAAAGTGCTGTTTTTTTCTCCATACCAATAGTTTAACAAAAAAGGAGGAAGTATAAACACCAGGAGGGTTTGCAAGCCTTGCATCAACAAAAGAAAAGAAGGATTGCTCATTTGTGTGCTCCATTCAGAATAGAACTGATCGAAGTTCAAACCACGGCAGAGAATTAAAAAAAGGCTGAGAAGTAAGGGGCTCAAAAACAGAGCAATTATTAATATGGCTATCAGCACTATAAGCCTTAATCCCATATTGTTTCTATCGATCTTTATCATTCAATGAGCATTTTTTTGCAAACCTAATTCAAAGTTTTGTCAATTCAAAGATTAAGAGTATTTTTGCCTCTCCAAAAAAATGCCTTTAAGAGCAACAAGCAGAAGGACAAAGCCCTGCTTTGCAAAGCTTGTTCGGCAAAAGGACAGGTTCAAACATCAACAACATGAATGTAGAAAAACAAATCATTGATTCGGTCAATGCAAGTATCAAAATCAACTTAGTCAAAGCTGACTATCAGGAAAAAGTAGAAAAAACGCTCAAAACCTATCGTCAAAAGGCCAATGTGCCGGGTTTCCGTCCGGGAATGGTGCCTATGGGCCTGGTTCAAAAAATGTACGGTAAAGCAGTCCTGGCAGAAGAAATCAATAAAATTGTATCGGAAGCCTTGTATAATTACATTAAAGAAAACAATCTGAACATCCTTGGTGAACCCCTGCCCAATGAACAACAAGCTCCTATGGATTTCAACACCCGCGAAGATTTTGAGTTTGTTTTTGATCTTGCCCTGGCTCCTGAACTGAATTTCACGATAACAAAAAAAGACAGCATCCCCTATTACAAAATAGAGGTAACCGACGACATGCTGGAGAAACAAATTAAATCACTGACCAGTCGCGGCGGAAATTACGAAAAAGTTGAAGAATCGCGCGAAGGCGATACCATCAAAGGAGTACTGGCAGAAATTCCCGAAGAAGGCCAAAGCGATTCAGAAGATCTCGTAAAAGTTGAAGAGGCTATTATTCTCCCTGCCTATTTCAAAAGCGAAGAAGAAAAAGCCAAAATGATGGGCGTTCATATCGGCGACAAAGTCAGATTCAATCCTCATGAAGCCACAGAAGGACACGAGGCAGAATTGGCTTCTATGCTTCATTTGCCCAAAGGAAAAGCCGTCGAAGTTAAGTCTGATTTTGAATTCGAAGTAAAAGAAATCAGTCGTTTCAAGGAAGCAGAACTCAGTCAGGAACTGTTCGACCAGATTTACGGCAAGGACACTGTCACATCAGAAGAAGCTTTCCGTGAAAAAGTGAAAGAAGAAATCGAAGCTCAGTTTACACCCGAAAGCGACTATCGTTTTATGGTAGATGCCGAAAAACAACTGGTCAAAAAACTCAAAGATGTGGAATTCCCCGTTGAATTTCTGAAACGCTGGCTCCTGGTAGCCGATGAAAAACGCAATCCTGATACCATCGAACAGGATATGCCCAAGATTATCGAAGAACTGAAATGGCATTTGATGAAGGAACAAATCATCAAAAGCAACAATATTCAGGTAAGCGAAGCCGATGTCCTGGAAACCGCCAAAAAAGTAACCCGGGCTCAATTTGCCCAATACGGCATGATGTCCGTCCCGGATGATTTATTGAACAATTACGCCGCCGAAATGCTCAAAAAACCCGAAACGGCAAGGAACCTGAGCGACCAGACCAACAGTGCCAAGGTCGCCGACTACCTCAAGTCTGCTGTAAAGTTGAACGAAAAAACCATTACAGCCGAAGAATTCAATAAACTTTACCAAAATGAAAAAGCATGAATGATTTCAGAAAATACGCCATCCGTCATTTAGGAATGGATGGTATGGCTTTAGATCAGTATTCAAAAATCACCGACAACAGCTATATTTCTCCTACCATTATAGAAGAGAGACAACTGAATGTGGCTCAAATGGATGTTTTTTCACGTCTGATGATGGACCGTATCATTTTCCTGGGCACCCAGGTGGATGATTATACAGCAAACGTGGTACAGGCTCAGTTGCTTTACCTGGATTCTTCTGATCCGGGCAAAGACATTTCTTTGTACCTGAATTCTCCCGGTGGAGCTGTTTACGCCGGATTGGGCATTTACGACACCATGCAGTTTATTTCAAGTGATGTTTCCACTATTTGCACGGGCATGGCGGCATCGATGGCCGCCGTTCTTCTGGTAGCCGGTGCTAAAGGCAAACGTTTTGCATTGAAACATTCCAGGGTAATGATACATCAACCCATGGGCGGAGTTCAAGGCCAGGCTTCTGATATGGAAATCACGGTAAGAGAAATTCAGAAGATTAAAAAAGAATTGTATTCTATTATCTCATCTCATTCCGGACAAAGTGTTGAACAAATCGAAAAAGATTCCGACCGTGACTATTGGATGACTGCTACCGAAGCCAAAGAATACGGAATGATTGACGAGGTGATGTTGAAGAGCAAATAATAATGGCTAAAACATCCACAGATAAATGCAGTTTTTGCGGCAGATCGCGTAACGAAGTTGCACTTTTGATTTCGGGTATTTCGGCTCATATTTGTGAAGAATGCGCAGAAAGGGCTCACGACATGAGCAAAGAAATCATAGGCTCATCGAAAAATCAGTCCTTCAGACTGGAGGCTGCTGATTTGCCCAAACCCAAAGAAATCAAAACTTTTTTGGACCAATACGTCATTGGCCAGGAAGAAGCTAAAAAATTCCTTTCCGTTTCAGTCTACAACCATTATAAAAGGTTGATGCAAACGAAAAAGGACGATGAAGTAGAGATAGAGAAATCAAATATCATTATGGTAGGGGCTACCGGCACAGGCAAAACCTTGCTGGCAAAAACCATAGCCAAAAAACTGAAGGTGCCTTTTACCATAGTGGATGCCACGGTACTTACCGAAGCCGGCTACGTGGGTGAAGACATAGAAAGCCTGCTGACACGCCTGCTTCAGGTGGCAGACTACGATGTGGCTGCCGCCGAAAAGGGCATCGTTTTTATCGACGAAATAGACAAGATTGCCCGCAAGGGAGATAATCCTTCCATCACACGTGACGTCAGTGGCGAAGGAGTACAACAGGGCTTACTGAAACTGCTCGAAGGCTCTGTGGTAAATGTCCCGCCTCAGGGAGGACGTAAACATCCCGAACAAAAAATGATTGCCGTAAACACACAACACATCTTGTTTATCTGTGGCGGTGCTTTTGACGGTATTGAAAAAAAGATAGCAGCTCGCTTAAATACCCAGGTGGTCGGTTTTGGAGCCTCTAAACAAATTGCCCGGATTGACCGCGAGAACTTGTTGCAATACATTGCACCACAGGATCTCAAAGCTTTTGGAATGATTCCGGAAATCATCGGGAGGCTCCCTGTGCTCACCTATCTGGAAGCCCTGGATCGTAAAGCATTACGGGCCATTCTTACAGAGCCGAAAAATTCCATCATTAAGCAATACGTTAAGCTTTTCGAGATGGACGGGGTGACTTTGAACTTTGACGATGATGTCTTTGAATATATAGTAGACAAAGCCATTGAATTCAAGCTTGGGGCAAGAGGTTTGCGTTCCATCGCCGAAACCATCATGATGGACGTGATGTACGAAACACCTTCCCGGCAGAAAAAGAATATCCGCATAGATTTAAAATACGCTCAATCCAAAATTGAGGCGGCTAATCAGGTCAGGCTCAAGGTGAAGTAGTGCGTTATAGAAATTTATTCCAGTTTTTTCCTTTATTTGTTGGTATTCTGAAAGATTTGTTTTTAAATTTGTTTTCAGCAAAAAAAAGTAGCTATGGCAAAATCCAATCCTTTGGCTGAAAGTCTTAAGTTGTATTTTGGATTCGACACTTTCAAAGGAAATCAAGAGGCTATCATCCGGAACATAATGGAAGGCAAGGACACTTTCGTGCTCATGCCCACCGGAGGAGGAAAGTCGTTATGTTATCAATTGCCTTCCCTGCTTATGAAAGGCACGGCAATTGTTATTTCCCCTCTTATTGCCCTGATGAAGAATCAGGTGGATTCCATGCGAAATTTCAGTGACGAGGACGGGGTAGCTCATTTTATTAATTCTTCATTGAACAAAGCCGCCATCGACCAGGTGCGCAACGATATTGTGTCGGGCAAAACCAAATTGCTCTACGTAGCTCCCGAATCTCTGACCAAAGAAGAAAACATCGATTTTCTAAAACAAATCCCCATTTCGCTCTTTGCAGTGGACGAAGCTCACTGTATCTCAGAGTGGGGGCATGACTTCAGACCGGAATACCGGCGTATCCGCCCCCTGATCAACGAGATCGGCAGAGCGCCTATCGTGGCGCTGACAGCCACCGCCACACCCAAGGTACAACACGATATTCAAAAGAATCTGGGGATGACAGATGCCACTGTATTTAAATCGTCCTTCAACCGCCCCAATCTTTTTTACGAGGTCAGAGCCAAAACATCGAACATAGATAAAGACATTATTAAATACATCAAGGCCAATCCCGGCAAGTCGGGTATTATCTATTGCCTGAGCCGCAAAAAAGTGGAGAAGCTGGCCGAAACCCTGCAGGTAAACGGCATTAAAGCTCTCCCTTATCATGCCGGCATGGATTCACAAACCAGGACAGCCAACCAGGACGCTTTTTTGATGGAAAGGGTGGATGTCATTGTGGCAACTATCGCTTTTGGGATGGGTATTGACAAATCGGATGTGCGCTTTGTAATTCATTACGATATCCCCAAAAGCCTCGAAGGCTATTATCAGGAAACAGGACGCGCCGGACGCGACGACGGCGAAGGACATTGTCTTGTTTTTTATTCCAACAAGGATCTGCAAAAACTCGATAAATTTATGCAGGGCAAACCTGTGGCCGAACAGGAAATTGGCAAAGAACTTTTACTGGAAACTGCGGCTTATGCAGAGTCTTCGGTGTGCAGAAGGAAGTCATTGCTTCATTATTTCGGAGAAACTTACGATAAAGAAAACTGTGGCAATTGCGACAATTGCATAAATCCCAAAAAACAAGTGGAAGCTCAGGAATTACTTTCTATGGTTTTGGAAACCGTCATTGCTGTCAAAGAGAAATTCAAAACCGATCACGTCATTGATGTTTTGTTAGGCAATGAAACTTCAGACGTTGTTTCCTATAAACACAATGAACTGGAATTGTTCGGCATGGGAGCCGAAGAGGACGAAAAGCTCTGGAATGCCGTTATCCGTCAGGCTCTTATTGATGGCTACCTGGATAAGGAAATCGAAAATTACGGTTTGCTCAAGATTACTGACTCAGGCAGGAATTTTCTTGAAAAACCATGCAGCTTTAAGGTCACCGAACAGCTGGATTACGAGGAAATGGAAGAGGATATGCAGATGCACGGCAGTGCGACCAGCGCCGTGGATCCCATCATGTTTTCCATGCTCAAGAATTTGCGCAAAAAAATCTCCAAGCAGCTCAATCTTCCTCCTTACGTTATTTTTCAGGATCCTTCCCTGGAAGCCATGGCCACCACCTACCCCATAACGATGGACGAATTGCAGAATATTCCGGGAGTCGGAGCCGGCAAAGCCAAACGCTATGGGCAGGAATTTCTTTCGCTGATTAAAATCCACGTGGAAGAAAACGAAATTGAACGTCCCGAAGATTTGCGTGTTCGTACCGTGGCCAATAAATCGAAATTAAAAGTATCTATCATTCAGGCCATTGACCGCAAAGTAGCCCTGGACGATCTGGCCAATACCAAAGGATTGGGTTTTCCGGAACTGCTCGACGAAATCGAAGCAATTGTATACTCAGGCACCAAAATAAACATTTCCTATTTTCTGATGGAAGTAATGGACGAAGAACACATCGAAGAGATTTTCGATTACTTCAAAGATTCATCCAGCGACAGCATCCAGGAAGCCATGGATATGCTGGGTGGTGATTACACCGAAGAAGAGATCCGACTTGTTCGTATTAAATTTATTTCTGAATACGGAAACTAAACAGCCTGTTTTTACGTTTGTATGATAATGTTCACATTATACTTGATTGTCTTATGAGAAAATTTTTGTTAGTCTGTCTTTTATCCATTGTCTTTTTAAATATACGGGCTCAGGTCGATGACCCGGTAGTGATGAACATCAACGGAGAAGAAATACTCAGATCGGAATTTGAATACAACTGGAAGAAAAATAATAACTCTCTCGATACAATAAACCTGGATGAATACATAGATCTCTTCGTGATCTTTAAACTAAAGGTGGCCGATGCCAAAGCTCAAGGCCTGGACACCGCCCAGTCCTTTATTACCGAACTCAGGGGCTACCGCAACCAGTTGACAACGCCCTATCTTACAGATAAACAGGCCGAAGAAAGTTTGATGGACGAAGCCTATGCTTTTATGAGCCAATACGTTGATCTGAGCCATATCCTGATTCCTCTGGATAAAAAAGCTGCCCCTCAGGACAGCCTGGCTGTATACAATCAACTCATGGAGCTGAGAGAACGCATCCTTAAAGGGGAAGATTTTGCCCGCCTGGCTGCTGAATATTCCCAGGATAATTCGAGCCAGGACGGAGGCCACATAGGGACTTTTCTTTGTTCCAGGCTGGTTTATCCCATCGCAAAAGCCGCCTTCTACAGCCAACCGGGAGAAATAAGTCTGCCCGTCAGGAGTGCCTTCGGCTATCATCTGATAAAACTGAATGCAAAATACCAGGCTCCCGGACAATACATCTCCGGCCATATTCTTCAATCCGCTCCCACCGGTGCTCCGCAGGATGTAATTGATTCAGCCAAACAACATATTACCGAAATCTGGGGCTTACTCGAAAGCGGCCAGGATTTTGCCCAGGTAGCTGACACCCGCAATGACGACAGCTATGTGGTAGGCAAAGGAGGGAAATACCAGGAATTAAGGCCTGGATCATTGCCCTTTGAATACGAGCAGCAGGTGTTTAGTTTAAAAGACGGTGACTATTCCCAACCTTTCAAAACCGACTACGGCTGGCACATTGTAAAACGCTTTGAAATCATTCCCCTGCCCGAAAAAGAAGAAATTCTTGAAGAGCTCAAGAATACTTTACAGCGCGACGAAAGAGCTCAGGCAGGCAAGAAAGCTCTGGTCAACAAATTAAAAAAGGACTACAATTATCAACCGGATCGCGAGGCTCTGGCTCAATTTGAACAAGCCCTGGCCGGACTTGAAAATCCGGAGTCTTCGTTGCAAGCAGAGGCGACCGGGCTGCCCATATTGGCGCGTTTTGAACAAAACACCATAACGGCCACGGATTTTGCTGAATACTATCTGCAAAAAAAATCCCTTATCACTTCTATCCCTTCAGCTTTTGAAGATTACGCTGAACAAAGAATACTGGCTTACGAAGACAGCCGTCTCGAAAAAAAATACCCTGATTTCGGCCATTTGATGCGTGAGTATCACGACGGTATTTTGCTTTTTGAAATCAGCAATCAAAAAGTCTGGGAAAAAGCAGTTGAAGATCTGGAGGGCTTAGAAGCTTACTTCAAAGCCAACAAAGCCGACTATAAATGGGATAAACCCAGGTTCAAAGGGGCCATTATCCATTGTGCCGACGAGGCCACTGCCAAAAAAGCCCAAAAGTTGGCCGGGAAATTAAAGGCCGATTCGCTGGCTGTCGTATTGAAACGCAGCTTAAATAACGACAGCACCACACTGATCAAGGTGGAACAAGGGCTTTACGTGATGGGAGAATATGCCGCTACAGACAATTTGGTTTTCAAAAGCGGTGACTGGACCCCGGGCAAATCATTTCCGCAGGTATTCACCAAAGGTAAAGTCCTGAAAAAAGGACCCGAAGAATATTCCGACGTACGGGGAGCAGTCATCGGTGATTATCAAAACTACCTGGAAAAGGAATGGGTCAAAGTACTGAAACAAAAGTATGCGGTCAGTATCTTCAAAGAACAGCTTCAGGACCTGAAGGCAGAATAAGCAAATACTGAGGGTTTTTTAGTATCTTTGCGTTTTTATGATTGATTATGAAACATCTACTCTGGTTGTTGTTGCTTATGCCTGCCTGGCTGCAGACATGCCTGGGCAAAGAAACCGAATCGCCCAGAGTAGCCGTTGTGCAGGTTTCAGACGTTGTCCTGTATCTTGATGAGATTCAAAACGCTCTTCCAACAGACCTGAATTCAGTTGACAGCATACGCTTTGTCAATTCATACATCGAAAACTGGGTAAAAGAAGCCATTTTATACCTGGCTGCCACTAAAAATCTGGGACAAAGTCCGGAAATAAACAGGATGGTAGAGAACTACCGTCGATCATTGATTATATATCAATACCAGCAACAGGCGCTGAACGAAAAAATGGAAACTGAAGTGACCGAGGCCGATATGGCGCAGTATTACGAAAAAAACGTCGATCGCTTTCTATCCAATAAAAATCTGATAAAAGGATTATTTATCAAAGTTCCCTTGTCTGCTCCGGGATTGGATAAATTGAAAACCTGGTACAAAAAAAACGATACTGAATCGCTGGACAACATTGAGAAATATTCGTATCAAAACGCAAGCATTTATGAATATTTCCATGAAACATGGACTAGTCTGGACGATGTGATGGATCAGATTCCGGCCAACATAGCCGACCAGGAAAAATTTCTTCGAAACAATAAGTTTCTGGAAGTCGAAGACGACAATTACTGTTATCTTTTGTACATCAGTGATTACATTACAACCGGCAGCCCTCAGCCCCTGGATTACGTGAGTGCCCAGATAAAAAATATTTTAATTAACAGCAGGAAAACAGAATTCATTCATCAATTTGAGAACGATATGTTTGAACAAGCCAAACGCAAAGGCGAAATAAAATACTATTCCATTCCTGTTGTTGATACAGCTTCAACTCAAGATTTAACCATCGATCCACAATGAAACAGTTTATATATTTTACAGCCCTGATGCTGGTCGTTGCAGTACAAAGTTTGCATGCTCAAAACAACATCGTAGACGAGATTGTATGGGTAGTGGGCGACGAGGCCATTCTAAGATCTGAAGTGGAGGCCTACCGTTTGCAGGCTTTGCAGGAAGGGCAGAAATTCAACGGAGATCCTTATTGCGTGATACCCGAACAATTGGCCGTTCAAAAATTATTTCTGCATCAGGCAGAACTCGACAGCATCATAGTAACCGACAACGACGTGATTGCCAATGTGGACCGCAACATCAACCGTATGATAAACTTATTGGGCTCGAGAGAAAAAATGGAAGAATATTTTGGTAAACCCGTTTCCAAAATTCGCGAAGAACAAAGGGAATACGCCAGAAACGAACAGACCATACACCTGATGAAGCAATCCCTGCTCAAAGGCCTGAGTGTCACTCCTGCTGAAGTACGTTCTTATTTCAAATCGCTGCCCCCCGACAGTATTGCCATCATCCCGGCAGAAATTGAAGTTGAGATTATCACAGTTGAACCCAAAATCCCGGAAGCCGAAATTGAATCCATCAAGGAACGCCTGCGTGAATTCACAGAAAGAGTCAACAAGGGTGAACGGTTTTCCACTCTGGCTGTATTGTATTCCCAAGACCGAGGCACGGCTAAACTCGGAGGTGAAATGGGTTTCTATGGCAAAGGCGAACTGATGCCTGAATTTGCTGCCGCAGCCTTCAGCCTGACGGACCCCACTAAAGTGTCGCGCATAGTAGAAACCGATTATGGTTTTCACATTATCCAATTGATCGAGAAAAGAGGAGATCGCGTGAATTGTCGCCACATTTTACTTAAACCTGAAGTTTCGGCTACTGAAAGAAACGAAGCAATGATACGCCTGGACAGTATTGCCGATTTTATTCGCAAGGGTAAATTAAGTTTTGAAGATGCAGCCTTGTATTATTCGCAAGACAAAAACACTCGAAAAAACGGAGGATTGATGTTCAATTCCAATACAGGTACCGCTCATTTTCAACTCGAGGAATTGCCTCAGGAGGTCAGCAAGGTGGTTTACTCCATGAATATTGGCGAAATATCTGCTCCTTTCAGTATGCGCGACGCCGATAACGATAAAGAAATTTGCGCCATAGTACGGGTTAAAAACAGAACCAAAGCCCATAAGGCAACGGTAGAAGAAGATTTCGTAAAATTAAAAGATATTGTTCTGCAAAAGAAACAGGAAAAGCTCATCCAGGAATGGATCGTCAACAAACAAAAGGAAATTTATGTCCGTATCGACGAAAAATGGCGGAACTGCGATTTCCAATATCCGGGATGGATTAAATAATATGTTCAATGTTACTGACATAAAACCTGTATTACGGCATATAAGCCTTGGTTTATTATGCCTCTGCTCTCTTGTTTTACAGGCCCAGGGAAACAGAATCTTTCTCGAACATGCCAACAGCACCAATTTTGACAGATCCATCAGTCCCGATTATCATTTTTTGATAGGCGACGTACGGTTCAGGCACGACAATGCCTGGTTGTATTGCGATACTGCTCATTACTACAGAGCCGAGAATTCTCTCAGAGCATTTGGAAACGTCAGAATTGAACAGGGTGATACCCTGTTCATTTATGGTAAAACTCTTTTTTACGACGGAAATAAAAAATTGGCCCAACTCCGAAAAGATGTCCGCATGGTCAACAAAGAGACGACTTTGTACACCGAACACCTCGATTACGACAGAGTTTCCAATATTGGTTATTATTACAACGGAGGAAAAATCGTCGATCCTTCCAATACCCTGAGTTCAGATTACGGACGCTATAACCCCGACTCCAAAATGGCTTTTTTCAAAAAGAACGTCGTGTTGACTCACCCTCAGTTCCTATTGAAAACAGACACTTTGAATTACAACACCGAAACAGGGGTGGCCTCCATAATTTCCAGAACAGAAATCGAAGCCGAAAATGCAGATATAACAGCCTACCGGGGCTGGTACAATACCAAAACCGATAAAAGCCTCTTGTTGGATCGTTCCTGCATTATCAGTGAAAAGCGCAGTCTTACGGCAGATTCCATTCTTTACGAACAGACACTTGACTTTGGCGAGGCTTTTATAAACATTGAAATAGTGGATTCTTCAAGAAATATTACGCTGACTTCGGATTATGCCCTTTACAATCAAAGCAACAATTACGCCCTTTTAACCAAAAAAGCTTTACTCAGAGAGTATTCCGGCAAGGACACTTTTTATTTACACGCCGATACCTTGCTGGGAAAACAAGATTCTATTTACGACACCTTCAGAGCTTACTACAACGTCCGGAGCTATCGGAAAGATTTGCAGGGTTTGTGTGATTCTGCCTTTTATTCGACGCGTGATTCCGTGCTTCAACTTTTCGGCAATCCTATTCTTTGGGCAAACAATCAGCAAATCAGCGGACAACAGATTCTTCTCTACACCAAAAATCAACAACCCGACTATATGGAAGTCGAAGGCTTGGCTTTGCTGGCCTCCAAAGAAGACAGCAGCCTCTTCAATCAATCTTCGGGCAGAAAGCTTATCGCCTATTTTCTGGAGAACAAAGTACGCCGGGTCGTTATTGAAGGGAATCCGGAATCCATCTATCTTCCACGCGACGAAGATCAAAATATATTAGGCCTGAACCGCCTGGAAAATGGTTCTCTTTATATTTATATGGACCAAGAGGGGAAAGTGGAAAAACTCAAGGTGAGCCCTCAGCCCAAAGGAAAGTTTTATCCTTTGCAGCTGGTTACCGAAGAAATTAAGTATCTTGAGCATTTCGACTGGCCCATACACCTGCGCCCTACGGAGCCTTTGGATGTTTTTCGTTTAACCGGGCGGCCGAGAGCCGAAAACATGAGTGTGAACAGTGAAGGTGGGGCCGGCAGCAGTTCCGGGGCAGCCAGTAAAACTACCCTCAAATCGTTTAAAAGTAAAAACAGATAATATGTCATTTTTCAAACAAAGCAAGCCCAGAAAATTTGATCATCAGCCCATTTACTATGATGCTCAAAAAGAAGCCCGCCAGGAACGCATACAAAAAGCGAAAGCAGAAATGGGCCTCATCGAAGAAAAAGAGCTAAAAAAGGATTATGAGAAAACCATTCGAGGCAGTTTCAGAGAAGCTGTTCCGGGCGGAAGCCGCACCAAAAGGAAAGATAACAACAAGATGCTGAGAATTATTGTGGTGCTGTTCGTAATCATCCTCCTGGCTTACTTATTAGTATCTCGCTATGCTGGATAAAAACTTGGCTGGCAACACTATACGGGTTTTACCGGAATCGGTGGCTAACCAAATTGCCGCCGGCGAGGTGATTCAACGTCCTGCCTCCGCCGTAAAGGAACTGATGGAAAATGCCATTGACGCAGGAGCAAGTCAGATTGACGTACTGGTCAAGGATGCGGGAAAGAGTCTGATCCAGGTAACAGACAACGGCAAGGGTATGTCGCCCGAAGACGCCATACTGGCTTTCGAAAGGCATGCCACTTCCAAATTGAGTGTAGCTACTGATTTACTAAAAATTCGCAGCATGGGCTTCCGTGGAGAGGCTCTTGCTTCCATAGCTTCGATAGCCCAGGTTGAATTACTCAGCAAAAGGCCGGAAGACGAATTGGGTACCAAAGTGTTGATAGCAGGCTCTAAAATCGAAAATAAGGAAGCGGTGCTTTGTGCTTCAGGTTCGCGTTTTTCGGTACGCAATCTTTTTTATAACATACCGGCCCGCCGAAAATTTCTGGGCAATAACGCCAAAGAATGGTTACACGTACGCAATGAATTCATTCAAATAGCTCTGGCCTATCCTGATTTACAACTCAGCCTGGTCCACAACGGCGAAAACATTTTCAGGCTACTCCCATCAGGACTGAGACAACGCATTGTTGCCATTTACGGAGAACAACTCAACAAAAAATTATTCCCCATTGAGGTGGAAACAGAAATCGTCCGCATCAGTGGTTTTGTTGGAGCACCCGATGCAGCGCGCAAAAGAGCCTCCGAACAGTTTTTCTTTGTAAACCGGCGATTTATAAAACACCCTTATTTCAGGAAATCCATTCTGAGTGTATTTGAACCCCTGGTGCCTGCAGCGTATCAACCGGTCTTTTTTGTTTACCTGGAAGCTGCTCCCGACAGCCTTGACGTGAACATTCATCCCACAAAAACCGAAGTAAAATTTGAACACGAACAAGTTATCTGGCCCATTTTAAATGCCGCCATACGTCAAAGCCTTGGTAAATTTCATGCCGTGCCCTCCTTGGATTTTGACAAAGAGAATGCACCACAAATCCGGGTATTCACCGGAGAAAAGGATGTTCCTCCACCCAAAGTGGCTTTTGATCCGAGCTACAATCCTTTTGAGCGCAAAAGCGACAATGTGCAGAAATCAGGAACCGCTTTTTCAGGAAAAGACAAGCAAACCAGTAATTGGGAACAATTGTACCGCGACTTTAAATCTGAAAGCAAAAGCTCTGCAGAATTATCGTCTGCAGATTCTCTTCAAGTAGCCACTGTTCAGTATGAAAAAGAGACTTTCGTAAAAGACGAGCTCGATCTTCTATTCGATGAAAATGCCCAAATCGAGGCTTTGCAAACCTTGTTTTCAAGTTCGGAAACCTTAGAAGAAATCGGCTCCAACCTGTTTCAGGTTTTCGGCCGTTATATTGCCCTGATCACGGCAGACGCCCTGTTGTTGATAGATCAGCACAGAGCCCAAACCAGAGTCTTGTTCGAACAATACAGCAAACAACTCGATGCCGGGCAATCTTTTTCGCAAACCCTGCTTTTTCCCGAAGCCCTGGTATTAGACAAAAACCGGGTGATTGAATTTGAGAGTATCAAACGCGATTTAATCAATTTGGGCTTTCAATTCAAAAAAAACGGCGAAGACTACCTGATAACGGCTATTCCTGAACATACTCAGGGTTTACATCCGGTAGCCATTGTCACCGACTTGCTGGACGCCTCTATGGAGTCTTTGCCCAACTTTTCGAACGAATTAAAAGACAAGCTGGCTCTGCGTTTGGCCAAATCAACAGCCATACCCTACGGACAAAAACTGAGTCCGACAGAAATGAAAAATCTTTGTCAGCATTTCTTTGACTGCGCCATTCGGAATCACACTCCGGAGGGCAAAAAAATCATCCTGCGCGTATCTGCCCAGGAAATAGCAAAACGACTAAACTAAAAAAAATGACTAAAAAAAAGACCAATGTCCGAATCAGAAAAAAAGACCTGAAATCGGATGTTATACAATTTTTTCAAGACAACCGTCAAAAAAAATACGATTACCTGCAACTTTCCAGGACTTTTGGATTGAAAAGGCAAACTCAACAAATCATACTCTTCGATATTCTGGAAGAACTCCACAGACAAGGTTTTTTGAACAAAGCTGCCGGTAATCGCTACTCAACTGCCACACAAAAAATCACAACTGCCAACAACAATCACGACAGCTACGAAAATATTCTCGAAGAATTCGATATTACCGAAGATTATCCCGAAAAGGCTTTGCAGGCGGCCGAAGAATTTTCGGACCTCATTCCCGGGAATGAATACACCTATCGGGAAGATTTCAGAGCAGTCAGTACCTTTACCATTGATCCCCAAGATGCGAAAGATTTTGACGACGCCCTCTCGCTCAGGAAATTGCCTAACGGCAACTGGGAAGTCGGTGTCCACATAGCCGATGTCACTTATTATGTGAAACAAGGTACTGCCATCGATAAAGAGGCCGAAAAAAGAGCCACCTCGGTTTATCTGGTCGACCGCACTATTCCCATGCTGCCGGAACGCTTGAGTAACGGACTCTGTTCGCTCAGGCCGGATGAAGAAAAACGCTGTTTTTCCTGCGTTTTTGAAATGAACGAGGCCGCACAGATCAAAAATCACCGCATTGTCCGCACAGTAATTCGTTCCGACAGGCGCCTGAGCTACGAAGAAGCCTTGGAAATCATTCAGGGGAAAGCCGATCCCGTTCAGGAAGAAATCTGTGTATTGAATGAATTGGCAAAGAAATTAAGGAGCAAACGCTTCAAAAACGGAGCTATCCGTTTTGAGAGTTCAGAAGTCCGTTTTAAAGTGGACGAAAAGGGAAAACCCCTGGAAATTTACTTTAGGACTCCCACTGAAGCCAACAACCTGATTGAAGAATTTATGCTTTTGGCCAACAAAACGGTTGCCGAATTCATCGGGAAAAAAGGCAAAAAGACCTTTGTCTACAGAATTCACGACAGCCCCGACCCCGATAAACTCGAAGATGTGGCCCGTTTTATCAGGCGTTTCGGGCATAATCTGAAACTGCAGGGAGGCAAAAAAGTCGTGGCATCTTCCATCAATCAATTGCTGGACGAAGTACATGGCCGCAAAGAAGAAGACCTGATCTCGGCCATAACCATACGAGCCATGGCCAAAGCCATTTATTCTACCGATAACATCGGACACTACGGCCTTGCTTTTGATCACTATACTCATTTTACCTCGCCGATACGCCGTTATCCGGATATGATGGTACATCGGCTGCTGGAACGTTATATGTCCGGTGGAAGCAGTGTCAATAAACAAAAGTGGGAAGAAAAATGCCAGCATTGCACCGATATGGAAATAACGGCAGCTCAAGCCGAAAGAGCTTCCGTTAAGTACAAACAAATTGAATTTATGTCCGAACGCATCGGTAATAGTTACGAAGGAGTCATCTCGGGTGTTACAGATTTTGGCCTGTTTGTGGAAATCGCCGAAAATAAATGCGAAGGCCTGGTGCCTATGCGTGATCTCAACGACGATTATTATGAATTTGACGAACAAAATTACTGTCTCAGGGGAAGGCGCGAGAAAAAAGTCTATCGACTGGGAGATCCTGTCAAGGTGCAGGTTTTAAAGGCTAATCTCGAAAAAAGGCAATTAGACTTTAAGTTGATAAACCAGGAAGAAGAATAATTTTTACTAAAAAACCAAACCGCCTCAACTCACGTTGAGACGGTTTGCATATATAGAGGAAATTAAAAAGAGTTGTCTATCACAATCGTTTCAAGCACAAACTCAAGTCCATAGATGTCTAATAAAAAAAAACGCTACAAAAAAATGTATTTTTTTTCATAAAAATTTATCGGATTTTTGAAAACAAGCATCTTGTCGTTTTTTTGTATCTTTGTGCGCCAAAAAAGTATTAATAATTAATCGATTAAACCAAATAACCTACTCAGATCATGAATGAGCTTTTTTCTTCGCTTCCTTACAAAGTAGCCGACATTAAGCTGGCCGATTTCGGCCGTAAAGAAATTAAACTGGCAGAACACGAAATGCCCGGCCTGATGGCTATTCGTCAAAAATACGGTGAAAGCAAACCTTTAAAGGGTGCCCGCATCACCGGTTCACTGCACATGACCATTCAAACAGCCGTATTGATCGAAACTCTCACCACCTTGGGTGCAGAGGTTCGCTGGGCCAGTTGTAATATTTATTCCACTCAGGACCATGCCGCAGCTGCCATTGCCGAAGGCGGCGTGCCTGTTTTTGCCTGGAAGGGCGAGACCCTCAAAGACTATTGGTGGTGCACCCTGCAGGCGCTTCATTTCCCCGGTGGCAAAGGCCCGAACCTGATTGTGGACGATGGAGGCGATGCCACCCTGATGATACATTTAGGCTATAAAGCCGAACAAAAACCCGCAATTTTAGATAAAGCTGCTGATGCCGAAGACGAGATTGAACTGAATGCCATACTGAAAGAAGTACTCAACTCCGATGCATCTTACTGGAAAAAACGCATAAACGACATCCGAGGCGTTTCGGAAGAAACTACCACCGGCGTTCACCGTCTTTACCAGATGCTCGAATCCAAAGAATTGCTTTTCCCCGCTTTTAACGTGAATGATTCAGTGACCAAATCAAAATTCGACAACCTTTACGGTTGCCGGGAATCGTTGGCCGACGGAATCAAAAGAGCCACCGATGTAATGCTGGCAGGCAAAGTGGTGGTAGTTTGCGGTTACGGAGATGTAGGCAAAGGCTGTGCCCATTCCATGCGAAGCTACGGATCGAGGGTTATTGTAACGGAAATCGATCCTATTTGTGCTCTGCAGGCTGCCATGGAAGGTTTTGAGGTTAAAACCGTCGAAGAAACCCTGGACGAAGGCAATATTTATGTTACCACCACAGGCAATTGCGATATTATCACCATGGATCACATGATCAGGATGAAAGATAATGCCATCGTATGTAACATCGGTCACTTCGACAATGAAATACAAGTGGACAAACTAAAGCATTATCCGGGCATTAAACGGGTTAATATTAAACCACAGGTGGATCAATACTTTTTCCCCGAAGGTCATTCAATTATCCTGTTGGCCGACGGCCGTCTGGTCAATCTGGGCTGTGCCACCGGGCATCCTTCGTTTGTGATGAGCAATTCGTTCAGTAACCAGACCCTGGCCCAAATTGAATTGTGGACCAACAAACACGAAATCGCTGTTTTCCGTCTGCCCAAAAAGCTGGACGAAGAAGTTGCCCGACTCCATCTCGAAACCATCGGTGTAAAACTGACCAAACTCAGCAAAAAACAGGCAGACTACCTGGGCGTACCCATCGAAGGACCCTATAAGGCAGAGCATTACAGATATTGATTGAACAATGAGCCTGACTTCGGTATATCGTAGATTATTTCCGGAAAAAATCAGAGTTTTTTTCTATACAATTCTATTGCATAGAATTCTTGAATCTAAAAGGAATTATCCTCATGTAAAAAGGGTACTTGGTTATTACAAGTACCAGAATGAATTATCGGAAGAGTTTAAGAATTACTTAAGTTATTTCAAAAAACACCGATTCAACATGAGCTCATTCCGCCTGATCTTTCTTGGTGATTTTGTGGAAAAATACCAAAAGCTTCCTGTTGAAACAGGCTTTGATGCAACAAACAACATGCACTATGTGTTGCATAAGGGGAAAAAACTGTACTGGCCGGAGGGCTTTAATTCAACGACGATGGCCGGAGATTATCGCAGGCTGATGCTGGAGCAGGATAAGGATTCCCCGCATTGCTATTGGGAATCACCTGATGTTTTTAAAGATCAGGTTTTGTTTGATGTAGGAGCGGCTGAAGGATTAATTACTCTCGATCACATCGAGGAATTAAAACATGCCGTGTTGTTTGAATGCTCACCCGATTGGATTAAAGCGTTGAAACTTACTTTTAAGCCTTATGCCGACAAGGTTTCAATTGTTGAAAAATACGTGGCAGGAATCACCGATGAACAAAAAAACACCCTTTCGCTCGATGATTACATTCAACAGACAGGATTGACTGCCAACCTGATAAAAATGGACATCGAAGGGTTCGAAGAAGAAGCGTTGGAGGGCTTCCGTAATTTTCTGAACAAACATGATCCCAAACTGGCTGTTTGTACTTACCACAAACCTGAAGCTGAAGAAAACATCCGGAACATTGTCACTCGCTTTGGTTATAGGGCTTCCGTCACCAAAGGACATATCTGTTTTGTTCATTCCACCGAGCATTTTTTCAGGAAAGGAGTATTAAGGGCAGATAAAAATCAGACTCCAAAGATCGATAGCCACTAATTATTCTATCTATCATGAAGAAACATCTTGTAAGCGTCATTATACCAGCCCACAACAGACCCGACAGGCTGCGCCGTTTGCTGGATTATTACGGCAAATCGGATATTGATATTATTGTGGCCGACTCCTCAACAAAGATCTTTCCATTTACTACTGATTTCCCGGACATCACTTATCTGCACTTTCCACAGGAAACATTTTTGAAAAAGATCTATGAAATTCTCAACAAAATTGAGACTCCTTACGTATTTTTTTGTGCCGACGACGATTTTATCGTGCCCGGGGCTGTGCATAAAATAATTCATTTTCTGGAGGAAAACCCTGATTACTCGGTTGCTCAGGGACATTATCTGACCTTTGAAGTTCATAAAAAGAATATTGAATTTACACCGCGTTATATCCGGAATTTTGATCATAAAATTACGGCTGATACGGCATCCCTGCGTCTTGCCCAATACAACAACTGCTACGCTTCTCATTTGTACGGGGTAATCAGAACCACTGTTTTCAAAAAAATGTACCAGGCCTGTATTAATGACGGGCAGCCTGTTTTTAGAAATTTATATCTGGCAGAATGGTATTTTATCCTTTTTTCGCTCATTCACGGCAAGTACGCTACTATTCCCAGTTTTTACGGCGCACGCGAGCATATCTATGATTCGGCAACCGTAGCTACGGTACCCATTTCGGTGGTTAGTACAGCGGCTGAATACCAACAGGAATTTTCTGCTTTTCTGGAAATTCTTGCTGCAGAATTGGCCAAACAAGACAAGATTCCTTTGGAAGAAGCCGAAAATCGTATTTTACAAATTATTCGAAAACCAAAAGAAAAAAGCAGCATCACCCAGAAACGAAAATTGTTGCTTACATTTGAAACCGTCAAATCTTTGCGTCTGTTTAGCGGATTGCTTCGCGCTCGTTACAAACAAAAAGGTCTGAAAGCAACCAGAGGAATGCAGAGCTATCCCTGTACGTTTATGACTCCCGCAAAACAGGCTATTATTGATGTAATAAATAAATATCGCTGACTCTATGCTGATAAAAGTATACGAAATACTTGTTAAACTGTATGAGACATTTCTGTCCATAATTCGAATAATCTGGTATACTTCTTTCAGAAAAACCAGAAAAATAGCACATACATTAAATACCTGCCTGATTATGGGGAATGGCCCCTCACTTTTATCTTCTCTGGAAAAGAATAAAGATATGCTTGAGAAAACAGATTTACTGGCAGTTAACTTTATGGGCTTCACACCTGAATTTCAAACATACAGACCCAACCTGTACGTTTTGTGCGATCCTGCTTTCTGGATTGAATCTTCCGATAAAATACTTCGGGAAAAAGTAAGGAAGTTATATCAGGTACTGGCCGACACTACAACCTGGGATTTGCAGTTATATCTTCCGCATAATGCCGGAAAACGCAAATTTATCAATGCTATTCTTTCGTCTAACAAATTCATTCATCTCAACTATTTCAATAAAACAAAAATTGAAGGACTTAGAGGCTTTACGTATTTTTCTTATTCAGCTCAATGGGGAATGCCTCGTGCACAAAATGTACTTTGTGCCGCTTTGATGCTCTGCATTTATTCTGGATACCAAACGATTTATCTTGCCGGTGCAGAAAATGACTGGATCAAAAACCTTTGGGTTGATGCTGATAATAGGTTACGACTCGATGACCTTCATTTTTACCGAAACACGAATCAAAGCAATGCCATTGTTCTTAATACTAAAATGTATGAGCAATTTTTATCCTGGTATTACGCTTTTAAGAGTTACGCGGAAATTGCGGCCTTTGCCCGCAGCCAAAGGATTAATGTGATAAACACCAATCTTACTTCCTTTATTGATGTATTTGAAAAACAAGAATTGATAGATTAATACTTTCAAAAAAGATATGCCTGTTTGTAAAATATACCATAAAGAAACCCATTTCGCATTTAAAGCAGAAATCCTAGGGAAATATGTAATCAGCTATTACAACTGTCCCCATTGTAATTTTACTCAAACCGAACAAGCATACTGGCTTAAAGAGTCTTATAACAATCCGATTAATATCACCGATACCGGACTGGTTCAGAGAAATTTACTATGTTCAAGAATAACAAGGAGTCTGATCAGACTATTTTTTAATAAGAAAGCATCATATCTGGACATGGCTGGAGGTTATGGCTTGTTCGTCCGCCTTATGAGGGATAAAGGATATAATTTTTATTGGAAGGATTTGTATGCACCCAATTTGTTGTCTGCGGGTTTTGAATATGCTTCTCACAATCCCGAAACAATTGAATTGATTACTTCTTTCGAATCGTTCGAACATTTTGATGATCCTTTGAAAGAACTGGAGGAGATGTTTACCGTCAGCAAGAACATATTTTTTTCCACTCTATTAAAACCCACAGATATTCCGGATAAAGACTGGTGGTATTATGCCTTTGAACATGGACAACATATATCTTTCTACTCCGGGAAAACATTGAAATTTATTGCAGAAAAATATCATTTACATTTTTATTCCAACGGCAAAGATTTTCATCTTCTCACAGAAAAAGCTATTTCCGCTTTTAAATGGAAATTTCATTTTTTCGTTTTCAAGTTCTTGCATTATTTCTGTTATAACTCCGGTTTTACAAAAAAAGATAATTTGTTTCTTAGAAATAATACACCCTGAAATGCTAAGAATTCTTTACGATCACCAAATGTTTAGCATGCAAAAATACGGAGGAATCACCCGTTATTTTGCAGATTTAATGTCCAACCTTCCTGAAGGTTTCAGTAAAGAAATCCCCATTCGTTATTCCGAAAACCATTATCTGCAAAAGTTAAGTGGATTAAAATACGAAAGCATACAATGCATAAAAAATTTCCGGATCAAAAGGCAATTCTATTATTTTAAGAATCAATCATTATCCCTGAAAACAATCAAGAAAAACGAATTCGACCTTTTCCATCCAACTTATTACGACCCCTCATTCCTGAAATACCTTAAGAAACCTTTTGTCCTGACCATTCACGACATGATACATGAGCGTTACGCTGATATGTTTTTGTTTTACGACAAAGAAGCAAAAACAAAAAAAATTCTTGCGCAAAAAGCTCAGCATATTATTGCCGTCAGTGAAAACACCAAAAAAGACATAGTCGAGTTCTACAATATTGATCCGGCTAAAATCAGCGTTGTTCACCACGGATATGCCCAAGCCAAAACTTCTGTCGATAAATTATTTGAGAATTATATTCTTTTTGTAGGCGAACGCAATTATTATAAAAATTTCATTCCTTTTATTCAAGCTGTAGCGCCTTTGCTTTACAAGGACAAACAACTTAAAATAATTTGTACGGGAAAACCCTTTTCCAAAAAAGAAATTGATTTATTTATTAACCTGGAGATCAACTCACAATTAATTCATTGCAATGCTTCCGATCAGGTGTTATTTTCTTTATATAGGCATGCCATGGTTTTTGTTTTTCCATCCTTATACGAAGGTTTCGGCATTCCGGTTCTTGAAGCCTTTGCAAATAATTGTCCGATATGTCTGAGCAACGCCAGTTGTTTCCCCGAAGTGGCAGGAGAGGCTGCTGTCTACTTTGATCCTCTGGACAAAGAATCTATTCGGACGGCAATTTCCTCAGTTATCTACGATCCATTAAAGGCAGAAAAATTACGAAAAGCAGGACAAATAAGAATCAGGCAATTCAGTATTGAAAAAATGGTTCGGGAAACCTGTGCCATTTACAGCCAAACTTGTCCCTGAAAAAAAAATTTGTAAATACCAAGAATCTGTATGGAAGCTTATTTTTACTGTCATAGCCATCCCGATCCATCCTTTGCCTATCACGATTATATCTGTTTAGTCGAGGGCCTGAAGGCATTGGGGATACAGTGTTTTGGAGACAGGTCCATGTATAAATCCGGGGAAAAGAACGAATTTTTAATTCAACATAAAAAAGGCTATCGTTTGAATAATGCGACTTTGATCTTTTTCCATTTTAATCTCTACACGCTTGTCGGGAAAAAGAAGGCCGACGACATTATAATGAAAACAACCAGGCAGCCCCGAAACGGATCAAAAATTATTTTTATTGATGCCTCCGACGGAGTACGTACCCCCGGTTTCGAAAAAGGAGCTCAAAGTTGCGATGTCGTTCTAAAAAGTCATTACAACAGCAAATACAAGTATCCAAAAAACTTTATTCCCTGGCAGTTTGGCTTATCCAATCGCATGATTGAAGCGGTTCATCCGCTTCCGTTCGAGCAAAGGGAACAGGCCTTTTTGGTTAACTTCAGAATAAAGCATCAGTTAAGAGATTATCTGAACAGTCGTATCCGGGCTATTGTTGAAAAAAAATTCATCTGGGATAACAGCATTAGTGACCCCACTAAAGAAAACCTGACAGACAAGGATTTATTGCTCTGGAAACAAACCGGAGGCAGGCATTATCCCTCATATTACGACAAATTGTCAAAAACAGCTGCCTGCGCTTGTTATGGAGGAGTCTTTGCCATTCCTTGGGGCAATTACAACAAATACACCGCCAAAATTGCCCGTTTACTCAACGATCTTATTCCTCTGTTTCCCTGGGACAGAGTCAGGCAATGGGACTCCTGGAGGCTTTGGGAAGCCTGGGTGGCCGGTTGCTGTGTGGTACACGTGGATTTTGACAAATACGGTTGTCAGCTGCCTGTCATGCCTCAAAATAAGGTTCATTACCTGGGCATTGATCTGGATAATCCCAACGATTTCGAAGCCTCTGTCTGCAATAACGAGCTGATAAAACAAATCGCCGAAAACGGAAGGAATTTTGTGTTGCAACATTATTCCCCCAAGGCTATCGCCCTGAGATTATTAGAAACATTGAATCTAAAAGTAGGCTGATTCCCTACAATTTGTCTATTTTTGCTCTTCCATACAAAAATTTGCTCTTATGAAAACCAAAACTTTCGGCCAGGTACTACCACATCTGCTAGCCCTCGCGGTGTTTTTAATCATTACGCTGATCTATTTTGCTCCTGCCGCTTTTGAGGGCAAAGACTTGGTTCAGGGCGATGTTACTAACGCCAACGCCACGGGAATAGACATAAAAGAACATTTTCTGGAAACCGGCGAAAACGCCTTTTGGTCTAATACCATGTTTGGAGGTATGCCTGCCAACTACACAGCTATGCCTCCTACTACTAATGTTTTTCGCATATTCGGTGAAATATTAACTTTAGGTTTATCCAAATTGCATCTCGGACAAATCTTCCTTGCCTTACTGGGTTTTTATATATTTCTGCTGGCCCTGGGTTGTAAGCCCTGGCTGAGCATGATAGGAGCCATCGCTTACGCTTTTGCTTCCTACAATTTCATTATTATTGAAGCGGGGCATATGAATAAAGGCTTGGTAATGGCGACCATGGCACCTATCCTGGGAGGCATTATCCTCTGTTACCGCAGGCAATTTATTGCGGGCGGACTGATTACTTTAATTTTTACCGGCCTGAATATACTTTGGGGGCATCAGCAAATCACCTATTACCTTGTTTTGACCATAGTCATACTAGCTCTGGTTTACCTGGTTTTCGCCTTCAAAGAAAAACAACTGAAGCATTTTTTACTTTCTTCTGCGGTATTGCTTGTGCTGGCAGGTTTAGCCACACTTCCTGCCCTGGGATTTCTGATTCCCTCGGCCGATTATGCCAAAGAAAGCATGCGCGGAGGAGCGGTTTTACAAACCAATCCCGAAGGCAAAAAAGAAAGTACCGGGCTGGAAATCGATTATGCTTTTGCCTGGAGCTACGGTAAGGGTGAAACTATGACCTTACTCATCCCCAATTTTTACGGAGGCAGTTCTCATTATGCCCTGGGGACGGATTCAGAATGTTATAAACAATTGAGAAGCACCGGCCAGGCCAGGCAATTTTGTCGTGCAGCTCCCACTTATTGGGGAGAACAACCCTTTACATCGGGTACGGTATATGCCGGCGCCATCATTTGTTTTCTTTTTGTCCTGGGATTGTTTATTGTAAAAGGCCCTGAAAAATGGTGGTTGTTGCTGGCCACCGTTTTGACTATACTGATGTCCTGGGGGCAAAATTTCACGGCTTTCAATGAATTTCTTTTCAATTATTTGCCTCTGTACAACAAATTCAGGGTTCCCTCTATGTCGCTGGTTATTGCCAACCTGGCCATGGCCGCCCTGGGGATTCTTGCTCTGAAAGAACTCCTGGATCACAGTAAGGAGGCTCAGTTTGTAAAGACCTATATTAAACCCTTAAGCTTATCATTCGCGATCGTTGGCGGTATTTCTCTGATTTTTGCGTTATTTGGCAGCAGCCTGTTGGATTTTTCAGGAAGCTCCGACGCTAATTACCCTGCCTGGCTGGTAGATGCGCTCAAGGCCGACAGGCAAACCATGCTGCGTTCCGATGCCTGGCGTTCTTTTCTGTATATTTTGCTGGCCTTTGCTCTGATATGGTTCTTTATCAAAAAACCCTTCAAAGAAATCTACTTCGTTATAGGATTGGGATTACTTATTGCCGTGGATCTTTGGACAGTAGATACACGTTACTTAAATCACGATGATTTTGTGCCTAAACAAAAGGCCAAAGAAATTCTACCCACCGAAGCTGACTTGCAAATTTTACAAGACAAAGATCCCAATTACCGGGTACTCAATTTGAGCACCAGTACTTTTAACGATGCCCGCACCTCATATTTTCATAAATCCATCGGAGGTTACAGTGGAGCCAAACTCAGGAGATATCAGGATATTATTGATTACCATTTTTCGGGAGGCATCAACATGAATGTGCTGAATATGCTGAATACCCGTTATATTATTCTGCCCTCGCAGGAACAGCAGGGCAAAACCGTGGTTCAACGAAATTCGCAAGCCTTGGGCAATGTCTGGTTTGTGGAGAAAATTTCCTGGGTTGACGGTCCCGACGCTGAAATTGTAGCCCTGAAGGATTTTAATCCTGCCAAAGAGGTGTTTATCGACAAAGCCTGGCAAGATTTATTACCAAACAGTTCCGCTCTGGAACAAATCACCGACTCGACAGCCCATATTCGTCTGTCAGATTACAGGAATCCCGGGAATCTGTTCTACGAAAGCAACAATCCGAACGCTCAGTTAGCGGTATTTTCTGAAGTATACTACAAAACCTGGCAAGTATATATCGACGGAGAACAAGCGCCTTTGCTCAGGGTAAATTATATCCTGCGCGGACTGGAAATTCCTGCAGGCCAACATGTCATTGAATTTAAATGCGTAGACGAGGTTTACAATAAAAGCGCTGCTTTATCCTTATGGTCCTCAATAGTGGTGGGGCTGTTTATTGTGGGATTTTTGGGATTTGCCGGATTTAAAACCTTCAAAAAAAGGGCACAGAAACCGACTAAGTAAACAGCATTACTACAACAAGATGTCTCCCAAAGTCACGCTCATAACCATCACGTTTAACGCCGGCCGGTGGTTGGAAAAAACCATCCTGAGTGTATTGAATCAGACTTGTTCCGATTTTGAATATGTGCTGGTGGACGGAGCTTCGACCGACAATACTACCGACATCATCCGGCATTACGTCGATTTGGTTAGCCAAGGTCACTTTGCCATCGGGCCTGATCAATTCCGCTGGATCAGCGAGGCCGACAACGGACTGTACGACGCTATGAACAAAGGACTAAGGATGGCCCGGGGAGAATTTGTGTGGTTTATTAATGCCGGCGATAAAATCTACGACAACAACAGCCTGGAGCTCATACTGAAAAAGCTGGAAGATTTTCCCAAAAGCGATGTATTATACGGACAATCGCTGATAATTGACCAGAACGACAAGACTCTGGGCGAAAGACATAAGACAGCTCCCGCAAAACTAAGCAAAAGGAGTCTGCTCAAGGGACTGGTTGTCTGCCATCAGTCTATTTTGGTTCGCAGAAGCCTGGCTCCGGAATACGAGCTGCAATACCGCATATCGGCCGATTACGACTGGGTATGCAGAGTGTTGTCGCTTTCCTGTCAAAACACTTACATCGACAGCTATATCTCCCGCTTTATGGTATCGGGCATTTCGGCCAGACAACGTAAGAAATCCTTGCAGGAACGTTTTAGCATTATGCGCAGGCATTTTGGACTCTGCGCCACACTGGGAGCCCATTTCATTCTGGCATTGCGTTATCCCTTTACCCAAAAATACCATTGACATGAAAAAAATAATAGGTTTTTTTACGGCTCACATACCCCGGCAATGGCTGATTCGCTTCAGCTACATATTCAGCTTTTTAATCAGACCTTTTTATGTAGGGAACAAGGTGGAATGCCCTGTTTGTGAAAGCCGTTTCAGGAAATTTTTACCCTACGGTTACGGAGATAGTGCCGACAATCGTCTTTGTCCGAAGTGTTTATCCCTCGAAAGACATCGTCTTTTGTGGCTTTACCTCAAGCATAAAACTCCTTTTTTCGAAGCTAAACTGAAGGTTTTGCATTTTGCGCCCGAACAACCCTTTCTGAAACGCTTCAAGGCCTTGAAAAATCCTGACTATACGACTGCCGACCTGGATTCTCCCATTGCAGATCTCAAGTTGGATCTCTGCGATATCGCCTTGCCCGACAACAGCTATGATGTCTTGCTATGTAATCATGTCCTGGAGCATGTGCCCGATCTGGACAAGGCTCTTGCCGAAATCAAAAGAGTGCTGAAACCCGGGGGCTGGGCCATTTTGCTGGTTCCTCTCAATATGAACGTTGATACCTTTGGTGATCCTTCCGTAACTGACCCCAAGGAACGCCAGCTCCTTTATGGGCAATATGACCACGTTCGCCAGTTTGGAAAAGATTATCCCGAAATACTAAGAAAAGCCGGCTTTCTGGTTACAGAAGACCGACTTTACTATGAATTAAGCCCGCAACAGAGAGAACGGCAACGTCTCGCCAGAACAGGGGAGGAAATTATTTATCGTTGCGAAAAACCACTTCCATCCTTATAACTTTCCGGCGGGTTTATTTTATAATTGAATCGAAATATTCAATGGTGCGCATCAAGCCTTCCCTGAGTTGAATGCGTGGTTCCCAGTTGAGAATCTGCTTTGCTTTGTCAATGACAGGTTTACGCTGCATAGGATCGTCCGAAACAGCAGGCTTGTAAACAATACCCGACTTGGTGCCGGTTAATTCTATCACCAGTTCAGCCAGCTGCTTAATGGTAAATTCCGAAGGATTACCCAGATTAATGGGCCCGGTTACGGAATCATCTGTGTTCATCATGGCTATCAGGCCGGCTACCAAATCGTCGCAATAACAAAAACTGCGGGTTTGCATACCGTCTCCGTAAATGGTAATGTCCTGTCCTTTGAGGGCTTGCACAATGAAATTGGAAACCACCCTGCCGTCGTTGGGGTGCATTCTGGGCCCATAGGTATTGAAGATCCTGACCACCTTGATTTTGACTTTGTTTTGTCTGTAATAGTCAAAAAATAAAGTTTCGGCACAACGTTTACCTTCGTCGTAACAGGAACGGATACCAATAGGATTGACGTTACCCCAATATTCTTCGGGTTGCGGATGCACAAAGGGATCTCCGTATACTTCGCTGGTGGATGCCTGCAAAACTTTTGCCTTGGTTCGTTTGGCCAAACCCAGCATATTGATGGCTCCCATCACAGAGGTTTGTACTGTTTTGATGGCGTCATACTGATAATGTATTGGCGAAGCGGGACAAGCCAGATTGTAGACTTCATCTACTTCCACATACACAGGTTTGGTGATGTCGTGCCGTAACAATTCAAAATAGGGATTGCCCAGCAAATGGATTACATTTTGCTTGGATCCGGTAAAATAGTTATCCAGGCAGATGACATCGTTACCACGGGCCAATAATTGATCACAAAGATGAGAACCTAAAAATCCGGCTCCACCGGTTACCAATATTCTTTTCATAATGTATTTATTTATACAATTCTTCTTGTGTTGATGTATATGCTTTTTTTGTTAAAAGTTCGTTGCCGAGCCCCATTCCGTAGCCAAACAATTGAATGTAGGCAGCCGGCACCGAAAGCAGAGCTATCCCTGCGTGCCCGTTTCTGAACAGGGAATCCAGAAACAGTGCCAGCATATAGACGGGCAAAGGCAACAAAAAACAGAGATTCAAAAATACCAGGCTTAATATGAGCAACACGATATGGCCCAGCACAAAAAAAAGAGGCAGCAGATGAAGAAATTTCATCGTGCCCGGATGCATGCGGGAAATGAGCACACGGCCTTTCCCAAAAGTATTTACCTGTCTGTAAAAGCGTTTTAAATCTATTCTGCGTTTATGATATACATATGCATCCGAAAGCAAACCTGTACTAAAACCGGCTTTCCTGATTCGAATACTCAGATCAATGTCTTCTCCTACTATGTTTTTATAACCGCCCACCTGCAGGAATACTTCTTTTGAAATCCCCATGTTAAAGGAGCGAGGCGTAAAAGAAGCCTTGTTTTTGCCGCCTCCGCGTATTCCGCCGGTAGTTAAATAGGAAGTCATCGCGTAATTGATGGCCTTTTGCATATTAGTAAAGTCGCCGGCCGCAGAGTCGGGCCCTCCGAAGCAATCCAGGTAATGCTCCTGCAAATGCGTTCTGACTTTTTGTATATATGCAGGAGGTAAGATGCAATCGGAGTCGAAAATTAAAAAATAATTGCCCCGGGCTCTCTCCATACCGTAGTTCCGGCTGTCGCTTCGGCCCGAATTGGGCTTGAACAGATAGTTAAGTTGCAGTTTTTGGCTGTATTGCCGGCATAGCTCTTCACAGCTGAGCGTAGATCCGTCTTCTACTATCAGGACTTCGAAACCGGGATCTGTCTGAGCGCACAAACTTTCGAGGAGTTCTCCAATTTCGCCAGGTCTGTTGTAAACCGGAACTACGATGGAAAACTGCAATTCTTTATTCATGAATACAAAGGTGCATAAGTTCCACAAAAATAGAAAAAAAAACGTACGTTGCGTTTATTCGCCTAAAATACGTAAATTCGCTGCTGATTCATTGAGCATTTATGGGCATCATCATCCGACAAAGTGTCAAAGGAACTGCAGTGAGTTATGTGGGGATAGGTATTGGCTTTATCACCACATTTTTTGTGCTGACCAATTACCTTACTGCCGAAGAAATCGGATTGACACGTGTTCTGGTCGACGCCGCCACTGTATTTGCAGGCCTGGCTCAATTAGGCACAACTTCATCGGCCATACGTTATTACCCCTATTTCAAAGAAGGAGACAAAGATCATGGTTTCTTCTTTTGGACCCTGGTTGTCCCTTTTATAGGCTTCTTAATCTATAGTATATTATTTTGGTTACTCAAAGAGCCCATTTCGGGAATCTTTGCCGAAAACTCCTCTTTATTTGTTGATTACTATGACTTTGTATTTCCTGTAGGCTTCTTTTTGCTTTACATGTCTGTTTTTGAGGTAAATTCAAATTTACTGCTCAGAATTGTAGTGCCTAAATTTATCCGGGAAATAGTGGTCAGAGTATTGACCTTGGTCACCTATCTCCTTTATGCCTTCGATCTCATCAGTTTGGATGGTTTTGTTATTGCTTTCAGCTCAGTATACGGTATTGCAACGATATTAAACATCATTTATATATTCAGCCTCAAAAAAATCTCTCTCAAGCCTGATTTTAAATTTCTAAAGAAATCCCTGGTAAAGGATTATTTCCTGTATACCTTTTTTTTAATCGCAGCAGCTTTGGGAGGTGTTATTGCACCCAGCATCAACACTTTTTTTATCAGCGCCAAAATGGGACTGAATCACACTGCCGTTTTCGCTATTGCCGGCTACATGGCTTCAATGATTGAAATTCCTTACAGATCGCTGGGAACCATTTCGGGGCCGCATATTTCTCAGGCTATTAAAGAACAAGATTTTTCAAGAGCAAACACCTTATGTAAGAGTATTTCTTTGCATCAGCTACTGGGAGGCTTTTTTATCTTTTTGGCTATTTGGATTAATATCGACTTGATTTTCAATCTTTTACCAAATGGGGAAATTTATGTGGCGGGGAAATGGGTGGTCTTTATTCTTGGCCTGAGTCGATTGTTGAATTCTGTTTTTAATGTGGGTGATATCGTGTTACGCTACTCAAAGTTTTATTACATGTCACTCATCTTTACTTTTATTTTGACAGCAAGCGCAATTATTCTCAACAATTCATTAATACCACTCTGGGGTATTAACGGGGCTGCTATTGCTTCTTTGTTATCGTATCTGATTTTTTATTTATTGCTGCTTGGTTTAGTGGGCTGGAAGACACAAATTTCCATTTTTTCATGGAAACAAGCTCAGGTTGTCTTATTGGTTTTGTTGTTGTTCTTTTGCGATTGGTTATGGAAAAGCTTCCTGACTCCCTTGTTTTTGAAATTGCCTCTAAAGGAGATTTATATTCAAGTGCTTGATGCCATCATTAAAAGCTCCATTCTGCTTGGTTCTGGTATTTTGCTCACTTATATCTGGAGAATCTCCGAAGACGCCAATACGCTTTTAAGAAACATGATGAATCGCTTCAGGTTCAAGAAGTAGTCAAGCATTAAACAGCTTAGCCTTCAAGACATCCAGTATTTTGGCTGTGCCTCCCGATTTTTCTTTCACATAAGCCCGGGCCTTTTCTCCGGCTTGAGCCAGAGCTTTGTTGCTGGCCAGAAATTTATCCAGGTCATCTTCCAAATCGTTTTGGGAATTCACACAAAAGGCCGCTCCTGCCTTGATTAAAGCTTGCGCTTCTTCGAATTTGGCATGATTGGGGCCGAATAAAACCGGGATACCATAAACGGCAGCTTCCAGAATGTTGTGTATGCCGGCTCCAAAACCGCCTCCTATATAGGCCGTCTGTCCGTAACTATAAACCGAAGACAATAATCCGAAGCTGTCAATAATGATGCATTCAACCCTATCTGAGTCTTCGGCTTTCATCGCGGAATAGCGAACAAAGGGCCGATTCAGGAGCTTTTCAATCTCCCTGAGGTGGTTCTCGTCAATCTCATGAGGAGCAATGATAAGTTTCCATTCCGTCTGTGCATTCACATAGGGAATTAGTATTTCTTCGTCTTCGGGCCAGGTGCTGCCGGCAACCAAGACCATGGCATCGCGGGCAAAATCTTTGATCAGTTCCTGTTCGGGTGCCTGAGCAGCAATATCCATAACACGGTCGCAGCGGGTGTCGCCGGTGATGAAGACCTTGTTGTTGATACCAACGGAGTTCAGTAAAGCCTTTGAAGCTTCGTTTTGAACAAAGAAAGCACTGAAGTACCTGAGCAGTCTGCGATAAAATCCACCCCAGGGCTTAAAAAACAACTGGTTCTTACGAAACACACCAGAAACAAGGTAAACAGGAATTGCCTTTTTATTTAACTCTTTCAGATAATTGGGCCAGAATTCATACTTGATAAAAAAGGCAGCTTTGGGTTGTACCAATTCGATAAAGCGTCTGACGTTGCACATCATATCAAAAGGCAGATAACAAACCACATCGGCTCCTTTATAGTTTTTTTGAACCTCAAAGCCCGAGGGAGAATAAAAAGTCAACAAGATGGAGTATTGAGGGTATGTGCGGACAATAGCCTCCATTAGCGGGCGTCCTTGTTCAAATTCTCCCAGTGAAGAAGCATGAAACCAAAGATAGTTCTTTTCGGGTTTCAGGTTTTTCAGAATCTTCCAGCTGTTTCGCTGTCCTTTGACTATTTTCCCGGCTTTTTTATGAAAGAGGGCAACTATATGGAACAAAGCCACATAAACCGAAAAAAAGAGACGATACATAATAAAAAGATTAATAGACAACAGATAATATTATCCCAGCGTTTTTATGGCTTTACGCAAACGCTGCAGCGTTTCTTCTTTACCGAGCAAGCAAACAATATCAAACATGCGGGGCCCCTTGCCTTCGCCCACCAGAGTCAGACGAAAGGCATTCATAATCAAACCCATATTATATGATTTTTGCTCTATCCACGTTTTTACTTCCTGTTCCAAGGCTTCTGCATCGGAATAATCGCTTAGGGTTTCGAGCAATTCACCTAATTCTGTCAGTTGAGCCGCTGATTCGGGTTTCCAGCGTTTGGCCACTGTTTTGGCATCGTATTGTTCTGGTGCAACAAAAAAATAAGCGGCCTGATCCCAAAAATCCTTCACAAAAAACATTCTTTCCTTAATATGGACCAATATAGCTTCGACAAAAACAGGAGTCGGTTTGTATCCTTTTGCTTCCAATAAGGGTAACAACATCTTTGCCAAAGTGCTGTTGTCCAGCTCTTGCATATATTGATGGTTGAACCAGCGAGCTTTTTCGTAATCGAATTTTGCTCCGCTTTTGTTGCAACGTTCTATGGTAAAGGCTTCTATCAGTTGGTCCATAGAAAACATTTCTCTGTCGTCTCCAGGATTCCAGCCAAGTAAAGCCAGAAAATTGATGACTGCCTGGGGAAAATAACCGGCTTCGCGATAACCTTTACTGAATTCTCCGCTTTGCGGGTCTTTCCAGTCGAGGGGAAAAACAGGAAAATTCAGTCGGTCGCCGTCGCGTTTGCTAAGTTTTCCTTTACCATCAGGCTTAAGCAACAAGGGCAAATGAGCAAAGAGAGGCATTTGTTTGTCCCAGCCAAAGGCTTCGTACAACAAGACATGCAAAGGAGTGGAGGGCAACCATTCTTCTCCCCGGATCACGTGACTGATTTCCATCAAATGATCGTCCACCACATTGGCCAGGTGATAGGTAGGCAATTGATCGGCTGACTTATATAAAACCTTGTCGTCCAAAACACTCGAATTAAAAACCACCGTTCCTCTGATCATATCCTGCACCTCGATACTGCGATGGGGTTCTATCTTGAAACGAACGGTATAATCTTCGCCTCCGCGCAATCTTTCGTCGACTTCAGCAGCAGATAAAGTCAGAGAGTTGATCATACTGAGCCGGCTTGAAGCATCGTATTGAAAATTTGGGTTATCTGCTCGTCTTGCCTCGAGTTGTTCAGGAGAATCAAAAGCCAGATAGGCTTTGCCTTGTTCCAGTAACTGATTCACGTATTTTTTGTAAATTTCTTTCCGTTCCGACTGGCGATAAGGGCCATAGGGGCCTCCCCGCGAAACACCTTCATCGACTTGGATGTGCAGCCATTGCAAAGCTTTCACAATGTATTCTTCGGCTCCGGGCACATAACGTTTACTGTCGGTATCTTCTATACGTAAAATCATGGTACCGCCGGAATGCCTGGCAAATAAAAAATTATAAAGAGCGGTTCTTACACCTCCTATGTGCAGGGGACCGGTGGGACTGGGGGCAAAACGGACACGAACAATATTTAATTCAGACATAACATAAACATTTTGAGCCCCAAAAGTACAAGATATTTTTATAATTAGGCTTTCCTTATTGTCGTCAAGGGTTTTTTTTGTACTTTTCGCCTGTGTTTACAGGCTTCAGGCCCAAAACTTAGATTAAATGCTATGGCAAAATTCAAACCTAAACTCAATACTGCATCTACAATATTCAAGATTTTCCTTTTCGTTGTTGCAGCAGGCCTGATTGTTTATGCTTTCCCCAGAGAAGGCAGGTTTCGCTATCAGTTTCAGGAAGGTAAGCCCTGGCGCTACGGCTTGCTCACGGCTCCTTACAGTTTTCCTGTCATTAAAAACCAGGAAGAACTGACTGCCGAAAGAGACAGTCTGTTAAGGACACACAAACCTTATGTTGTAATGGATGCCACTGTCCCGGCAGAGATGATTGGCAATTTCAATCGTAATTACGACTTATACTTAAGAGCTACCGTTCCCTTACGTTACAAAACTTATTTAAACGATCAACTCGCCTTGGTTTATGGGGCCGGCATTATTTCGGCTTCTGTCCGGAACGAATTTCAAAAGGAAGAGTTGAAATCACTGCTGATGATTACCAAGCCTATGGCTGAAACCCGCGATCTGTCTTCGGTTTTTACAATTAAAGAAGCCTATTCTGCCATTTTAAGCAACTTGCCGGCACGTATACATCGCGATACCCTGGTCAGAATCTGTAAGATTGAAGAATACCTCAGGGAAAATCTCAGTTACGATCGGGAAGCTTCAGAACAATCAAAACTAAATTTGATAAACGGAGTATCTGAAACCTCCGGACTGGTCCAGCGCGGAGAACGTATCATAGATAAAGGCGAAATTGTCAACGCAGTCACTTTTCTAAAACTGTCTTCACTAAAAAAAGCAGCCGAAGAACGTAATATCAATTCGACAGAAAACTGGGTACTGGCCGGTCAGATTATATGCGTAGCCGGTCTTTTATTGATGCTGTTCCTCTTTTTAAAATATTTTACTCCGGAGATTTACAACAAAACACACAACATAATCTTTATACTGATTCTCATAACATGTCTTAGTTTGTTGACTGCCCTGGTGGTAAGAAACAGCACTCTGAACATCTACATGATACCCTATGCCATTCTGCCTGTGATGATTTGCACCTTCTTCAGCGCCAGAACGGCATATTTCACTCATGCCATCACTGTATTGATCTGTTCTGTCATTGCTCCTTTTCCTTTTGAATTTTTAATACTTCAGCTAACTGTTGGTATGGCTGTGGTCTTTTCGCTCAAAGAGCTCACTCAGCGTTCACAATTGGTTTTATGCATCATTTGGACATTTATCTGCTATTCCATATTTTACACCGGCATAGCTTATATTCAAGAGGGAGCGCCCAATCAGCTTCAATGGCAAATGTATGTCTTTTTTGCCATCAACTCAGTGTTAATGTTCACCACTTACCTGTTGATTTATTTGTTTGAATGGATGTTCGGTTATACCTCCAACGTCACTCTGATGGAGCTTTCCAACATTAACTCCCCTTTGCTCCGCTTATTTTCGGAGAGTTCTCCGGGCACTTTCCAACATTCCATGCAAGTTTCCAATTTGGCTGCCGCTGCCGCTCAGGAAATTAACGCCAATGCACAACTGGTAAGAACTGGGGCCTTGTATCACGATCTGGGCAAAATGCAGAACCCGGACTATTTTACCGAAAACCAGGTGGGCGGACAAAATCCCTTAAACAAAATGGAAACAGAAAAAGCAGCCAAAGTAATAGTGGAACATGTTAGTGAGGGGCTCAAACTGGCCAATCAATACCACCTGCCCAAAGTGGTGAAAGACTTCATAACTACTCATCACGGCAGTGGACCGGCTCGCTATTTCTATACCACCTACAAAAACGAACATCCCGGCCAGGAACCTCCCAAAGAAGCCTTTTTTTATCCCGGGCCGAATCCCTTTTCCAAAGAAACAGCCATTCTGATGATGGCCGACAGCGTTGAAGCAGCATCGCACAGTTTAACAGAATATTCAGAAAGTAGCATCTCCGAACTGGTAGAAAAGCTCATCAACAGACAGATTCAGGATGGGGCTTTTAAAAGAGTGCCCATCACCTTCCAGGAATTGGAGATTATTAAATCGGTCTTTAAGCAAAAACTAATAAGCATTTATCATACGCGAATAGCCTATCCCGAGGAAGATAAATAGGCCATTCACTACGATTCGGCTCACTACGATTCGGCCTCCAACAAACAAGAGGATTTAGAATAACAAACAGCTTTGAAAAGCTGCCGGTCTTAGCTTCTGGACAAAGTTTTTTTTATTGCCGGCCTGTCTTTAAGGCAGGAATTAAATCGCTTGCTAAACGATTTGGTTAATCGGACGACCTTCCACAAATGCTCTTACGTTATCGACTGCCTGTGCAATCAAACGCGCACGCGCTTCTTTGGTTGCCCAGGCAATATGAGGGGTAATATAGCAATTTTTGGCTGTCAGTAAGGGGTTATCGTCCCCGGGAGGTTCTTTCGATAGTACATCAACCGCTGCTGCATAAAGTTTGTCGTTATTAAGGGCCCATGCCAGGTCTTGCTCGTTAACCAATGGCCCGCGGCTCAAATTCACCAATATAGCTCCGGCTTTCATTAAGGCTAGTTTTTCTTTGCGCACAAAGTTTCTGGTTTCGGGTGTCAGAGGGCAATGCAGGCTTAACACGTCACTTTGGCGAAATATTTCCTCTTCGCTGACCGGTCGGATGCCGTCAGTTAAATCTTCTTTGGTCTTGCTTGTCAGTGCAATAACCTCCATTCCAAAAGCCAAAGCCAATTTGGCGGTGGTCATTCCAATATTACCTAAACCCACAATACCCATTGTTTTACCCTTAAGTTCCATCAATGGTTTATCGAAAAAAGAAAAATCCCGGCATTCGGACCAACGGCCTTTATTAACTTCCTGCACGTGATATTGTACCTGATTGCAAATGTTGAGCACATGGGCAAACACCATCTGAGCCACAGAATTGGTGCTGTAGGCCGGAATATTGGTGACCACTATGTTGTGGGCTTTGGCTGCATGAATATCAACTACGTTATAGCCTGTTGCCAGAATTCCTATATACTTGAGTCGGGGCAGCTGTATAATGAGATCTTTGTTAATAACCACCTTGTTGGTGAGCAAAATATCGGCCTGGGCAGCGAACTCAAGAACTTTTTCTTCGGGGCTGCGATCGTACACCTGCAAGGTTCCGTATTCACGGAGAGCATCCCAGGACAAGTCTCCGGGGTTGCAGGTATAAGCGTCCAGTACACAAATAGAATGTTTCTTTTTCATGGCCTTAGATTCAAAAAAAGTTTTTCAGAAACTCTTATTTTTCGATCAGGTTCATAAATTCCTGCCTGGTCTTTGCCTGATTAAAGACGCCGGTAAAATCGGAAGTGATAGTGACAGAGTTTTGTTTTTCCACTCCCCGCATCTGCATACAAAGATGTTGTGCCTCAATCACAACCATCACACCCAGAGGGTCAAGGGTTCTCTGAATGCATTCTTTAATTTGCGTAGTCATACGCTCCTGTAACTGTAAGCGGCGTGAAAAAATATCCACTACCCGGGCAATTTTACTCAAGCCTGTAATATACTGATTGGGAATATACGCTACATGGGCTTTACCGTAAAAGGGCAACATATGGTGTTCGCACATGGAATAAAAATCGATATCCCTGACTATGACCATCTGGCGGTATTCCTCATGAAATTTAGCTGATTTCAACACTTCTTCGGGATCCAGGTGATAACCATAAGTAAGAAATTGCATGGCTTTGGCTATGCGCTTTGGGGTTTTCAACAAGCCTTCACGTTGTGTGTCTTCCCCCAGTAAACGTAAAATTTCCAGGTAATGTCCGGCAATTTCATCCTGAATCGGATTGGGTTCAGTTCCAAGGATTAATCGTTTGTCTATCATAGGTTTAGTTCTTTATCTCATCTTTATGCGAGACAGCCTTCCGGCTAGGGTTCAACCTGAATTTTTTCGCGGACTATAGACATTTCGCGTCCGAATACAAAGCTTCTTCTTAAATCGAGTAAGACCTCGTAGGCCTCTTCGTAAGTAAAGAAATCTCCGACACGCACCCTCCAAAACGGAGCGTTATAAATAACGTAGGTGTTTAAATCAGGTAGTTTAGCCTTTACTAAAGCTTCCTTACGAAAAGCTTCTTCTTTGGCTGTTGCCTGATTATTACCCGAAAACAGTTGGATACGCCAGCCGTTCAGACTGACCAGGGCTTTATCTCCGTCCTTGATTATGTTAGTCGGCATTTGCTTACTGCCAATCAAGTCAACAATGCGCCCGTCCTGATAAATCCGTACAACACCCTTGTTTTTTTCGGGAGATTGCAAACGCTGTATAAAGCGTTCACCGGATTGATCAATGCTGTCCTGTTGGGCATATAGCTTTTGAGTCGCTCCGAAGCTAAGCTGCAGAACGAGGCTAATCAATATTATTTTCCGGACGGTATCAGAAGTTTTCAGCATCTTGAAAAAAAAATGGGGAAGTTGCGTAATTACAACTTCCCCGATAAAATTACAGTACCACGTTCAGTACGGTGTTGGTGGACCGAACAGCTTCAGCGCTTTTATCAAACAAAGCCTGTTCCCTGGCATTTAGTTTGAAGTTCACTATTTTTTCCCAGCCATTCTTACCAACAACTACCGGAACACCAATACAAATGTCTTTTTGTCCGTATTCACCTTCGAGATAGACGCTGCAGGGCAGCACCTTTTTCTGGTCACGCAAAATGGCTTCAACCAGGTAAGCTCCGGCAGCTCCGGGAGCGTACCAGGCCGAGGTGCCAAGTAATTTGGTAAGGGTGGCTCCGCCAACCATGGTGTCAGATACAACCTTTTTCAAGTCCTCTTCGGTAAGAAATTCAGAAACCGGAATGCCCTTATAGGTGGCGAATCGGGTCAGTGGTATCATGGTGGTATCTCCGTGTCCACCAATAACGCTGGCTTCGATGTCGTTCAGATTGGCATTGCCCAGGGCTGTGCCTAGATATGTTTTGAAACGGGAACTATCCAAAGCTCCTCCCAATCCAATAATACGATTTTTTGGAAGGCCGAACGTTTTTTGGACCAGATAGGTCATCGTATCCATGGGATTGCTGATGACAACCATTATAGCGTCGGGTGAATACTTCAGAACATTAGCAGCAACATCTTTCACTATTCCGGCATTCACACCAATAAGTTCTTCCCTGGTCATTCCGGGCTTACGGGGAATACCAGAGGTGATCACAACCACATCAGAACCGGCCGTTTTGGAATAATCTCCTGTAGTGCCTGTTATTTTGGTATCCATGCTCAAAAAACAGGAAGCTTGTTTCATATCGAGAGCTTTGCCCTCTGCAATCCCTTCTTTAATGTCCAATAGGACAATTTCATCTGCCACTTCGTTGATGGCCATCACATCCGCACAAGTTGCGCCTACATTTCCTGCTCCTATTACACTTACTTTTGACATAAAATACTAAATCTAAATCAACTTATTATACTATTAAAAACCCTCTGTTCAAAAAGGACGACAAAGATACGATTTGTTTTTACATTTAAAGCTCTAATTGGTGAATTTTTAGCTACTTTTGAGTTTTTCATGCAAGCACTGTATCAACAATAAAGGGTATAAATAAGCTGAATTTTATTTCTGTTTTCCGGACTTATCGGATTTGAATTCTTCGTAAATCAGCGAAGCCTGAATAAATGGCCCTACAGCCTTGCAATCGTTTTCGATGATAATGGTTTCGTTAATGTAATAGTCGTATTTTCCGCTGCGGTTTTGTGAACCGCCCAGTCCTGCGCCTGCACAGCAGTCGGTGATGCTGATGGTTCCGTCTGGATTTTCTTTTACAAAACGATCCACAAACATCTCATACCATTGCAGGGCCTTCTTGCGGTAAGATGCATCAAAAACACCTGTTTTAACCCCTTTGAGCAGGCCATAAACAAACATGACGGATGCAGTAGATTCCTGATAATTACCTTCCCTGTCCGGAAACTCCAGGATCTGATACCACATACCGGTTTTAGGATCTGCGTAGTTGGGTAAAACCTCGTATATTTCTTTTAGAATATCGATCAAAACCTGACGTTGTTCCTGCCCCGGTATATAATCCAGTACATCCACCAGACCCATCACATACCAGCCCAGGCCTCTGCCCCAGCAATGGGCCGATTGACCGCTTTCTTTATCAGCCCAGAACATAGAGCGGGTTTCGTCCCAGCCATGCCTGTAGACGCCGGTGAGAGAATCGTAGGTATGTTTGCCCACCGTAACAAACTGGCGAACAACATCCTCATACAAGTTTTGCTGTTCTGAAGCGTCAACATAGCGGCTAATATATTCGGCATAAAAGGGTTGACCCATATACAAGCCGTCCAGCCACATTTGATACGGATAGACTTTTTTATGCCAAAAACCTCCATCAGAAGTACGTGGATGTGTTTGCAGCTGTGAAAACAAGGTATCTAAAGCCATTTTGTATTTTGCTTCTCCGGTTTTGTCGTACATACGAAACAGAATTCGCCCGGGACAAATATGGTCAATATTGTAGTTGGTTTTATTGTAGGAATAAATCTCAGCCTGCGGGCTGATCATGGTATCGGCATAGCGGGCGGCATAATTCCAAAAACGTTCATCTCCGCTTACTTCGTACAAGTCCATGAAAGCCAGCAATTCCAGTCCTTGCGTATAGTTCCATTTGAGGCGGCCTTTGCTTGAATCCAGATCGCTGGGGACAGGCGTCCTGATCATTTCGCTTTCGGCCATGCGAACAGAAAGTGGCTTTTCAGTATTTTTTTGCCCACAGGCAGCAAACAAGGCCATACTTACAACAAGCAGTAAAATAGTGTTGCCTGGCTTTAGAAATTGAATTCTTTTCATCACAATGGTGTTTTACTTACAATTATTTAATCTCGATAGGCAGGCCTCCAGACTTTCAGTCCACAAAGGAACATTCACTCCGTAATCCTTGCGTATTTTGGATTTGTCCAGAAGGCTGTAAGCTGGTCTTTGGACAGCCGTAGGGTATTCGGCAGTAGTCACCGGAATAATGGTACAGCCGGTGATTCCTGCCAATTGATGAATTCTTTGTGCAAATTGGAACCAGGAACATTTCCCTTCGTTGCTGTAATGATAGATGCCCGGTGTAAAATGCCCAGCTTCGGCACACATAATGATTTTCATTAAAACCTCTGCCAGATCCACCGCATAGGTAGGGCTACCCCATTGATCATCGACCACTCTGAGTTCTGATTTTTCACGGCCAAGCCGAATCATTGTCTTTACAAAATTATTTCCAAAAGCAGAATAAAGCCAGGCGGTACGTACTATGACCGACAAAGAAGGCCAGATTTCGTTCAGGGCTTGTTCTCCCTGCAACTTGCTCTTACCATAGACCGAAACAGGGCAAACAGGATCGCTTTCGCGGTAAGGCTTGACTTGCTTCCCATCGAAAACATAATCTGTGGAAACATGTAAAACAATAGTATTCTGTTGTTTAGCAGCCAAAGCCAGGTTTCTGACCGCAGTGCTGTTGATGGAGTAGCAAAGCTCAATGTCGTTTTCTGCTTTTTCTACAGCTGTATAGGCGGCACAATTTATCAGATAAGCCGGTTTCAGCTGTCTGAAACAGTCTGTAACCGCTGTTGAATTTTGCAAATCCAACTCCTGAATGTCGGTAAAAGTAAAAGCAAATTGAGGATATTTATTTGCCAACAACCTGATTTCAGAACCCAATTGGCCATTAGCTCCGGTAACAAGAACAACTTTCTGTGTCATAATTTTTATAACTTTGCCGCAAAATTAAGTAAATATATGAACTTCTTCTGTATAGAAACGGGCTTTTTTTCGACCGAAGCAGGAGCTATGTTTGGCATAATGTCCCAAAAAGTCTGGTCCAAAAAATACCCTGCCGACCAAGAGAATCGCAGTCCCCTGAGCATGCGTTGTCTTTTCGTTGATTTTGGCGAACGAAAAGTGCTTTTTGATACGGGAGTGGGAAGCAAAAAGTTAAGAGGGATGACTTTTTATCGCTTTCACGACCTGCTTGAGGTAACTGAGGTATTGAAAAAAAAAGGCTACGACGCCATGCAAGTCACCGATGTGGTACTGAGCCATCTGCACTTTGACCATTGCGGAGGCTGCACCCGAACAGGCAGCAAGGGAGAAACTGAGCTTTGCTTTCCACATGCCCGCCACTGGGTAAGCGCAGCTCAATGGCATAATTCACTTCATCCATCTTTTTGGGAAGCTGACGCCTATTTGCCCGAGAATATGCAGGCTGTGATGGATGCCGGCAAATTACATTTTATCGAAAAGGATCAAAGCTTGTTTCCCGGCCTGGAACTTAAACTCTACCAGGGCCATACCTATGATCAACTAGTCTCCTTTATCCACACGGAGCGGGGTAATCTTATTTTCCCCGGCGATGTGGTTCCCATGGCTCCCCACATTGCCCAAGGCTGCATTGCTGCCGTAGACAACCACGCCCTGCTGGCAGTAGAGGAAAAAATGCGGCTTTTGGAAGAAGCCTGTGAACTGCAGGCCGGACTGGTCTTTTACCACGATTGTTACACTAAAATTGCCGGACTCAAAAAAAGCAACGGTCGTATTTGGGAAGCTGCTTCCCCCATTTCGCTTGACGAAGAAACTTCTATGCTATAACAGGCTTTGTTTTATTATAATTTTTTTAGACTTGCCTGCTTACAATTTGTTCTTTTTTCCCGTGTCGTTACTTTTCTAAAAGCAATACTCCAAAATCCTGAGGGCGGTGAAAATCAGGTTTTACCGAATGAACCGGGCTCCAGCTCAGGTAATGCTTTTGAGTGCAAGACGAACAACACTTATAAAAATTAGCATTCAAAACCTTCGGTAAACAAGTACAATCCAGGCCCAATAAAACAAAAGGAATATAAACAGTCAGAGACCAGACCTGAACAGCTTTTTCGGGGTAAGCATTTGTTGATCCGGGGCAACGTTTGATTAATGCCAGCTGTTCAGGACTGAAAAGGACAAATTCTTCGCGACTTTTTCGCTTGGCCGCCAGGCAATAGCCCAGGGAGTTAAATTCGAAATTAAAATATTCCTCTTCAGAGGGCAAAGCAACAAAAAATTCAACACAACTGTCCTGCCAGACAGGAGAGTTGTCGCTGTGATAGATCGTGCGCTTTTCAATTTCTTCAACTACAAAATGAAGATAAATGCCCAGACTACTCCTGCCCATACAAAGTCTGGTTTTGGGAGCATAAGGAAAATCCTCCGGCCAGTTGAGGCAATCCAGCTTTAGAACTGAACCTTGCCAGTAAAGTAACTCTCGTATACTATCGCTTTCTGATTCAGTACTTAATGAATCTAATGTCTGAATTAAGGGCAATGAGATTTGTTTCTTCATATGATCCTGCTATTCCGGGCTGCAAATATAGCTCTGTATGTTTATTTTTTAACTACCTTTGCAGCAGGATTTCGAGAGTCCTGTCGTAAACCATTCCCTTATGATTCATTTCTTTAAAAACCCAGCCGGAAATGTGCTCGCTGTGCAAGCCGACCGTAATTTTTCCCAAGAGGAAAGCCATAAGCTCATCTGGTTGTTTAACCAGGCTCAATACCTTAATCTGCCACAAATCGAAGGCATTTTTATCGGCCCCAGACGCGAAATGATTACTCCCTGGAGTACTAATGCAGTAGAAATGGCCATGAATCTTGGCCTTAAAGGAATCACCCGCATCGAAGAGTTTCTTCCCGTAACAGATGTCAAGGCCGAACATGACCCAATGCTGCAACGCATTTACAAAGGCCTGGACCAGGAAATATTCAGCATTCACAAAAAACCCGAACCCATACTTTACATTCAGGATATTGCCGCCTACAACGAACAAGAAGGCCTGGCTTTGAGTCCCGATGAAATCGAATACCTGGAAAAGGTGTCCAAAAAAATCGGCCGTGACCTTACTGACAGTGAAGTTTTCGGCTTCTCACAGGTGAATTCCGAACATTGTCGGCATAAAATCTTCAACGGTCATTTTGTAATCAATGGAGTCGGAAAAGAAGATTCTCTTTTCAAGCTGATCCGCAAAACCTCCGAGGCTCATCCCAATAAACTGGTTTCGGCTTATAAAGACAACGTGGCCTTTAATCAGGGCCCTTGTATTGAACAATTTGCTCCTACAGCAGGAGACAAAGCCGATTTTTTCGAAACCCGGGACATCGAATCGGTGATTTCGCTCAAAGCTGAAACCCACAACTTCCCCACCACCGTTGAGCCCTTCAACGGAGCCTCAACCGGAACCGGCGGAGAAATCAGAGACAGGCTGGGCGGCGGCAAAGCTTCATTGCCCATTGCCGGAACTGCCGTTTACATGACCTCCTACGCCCGCAACGACAAAAACCGCAGCTGGGAACAAGCCATACAGCCAAGGCCCTGGCTCTATCAAACTCCCGAACAAATCCTTATCAAAGCTTCGAACGGAGCCAGCGATTTTGGCAATAAATTTGGCCAACCGCTCATTTGTGGATCATTACTTACTTTCGAACACGAAGAAAATCAAAAGAAATACGCCTACGACAAGGTCATCATGCTGGCCGGAGGAGTCGGATATGCCAATAAAAAGGATGCCCTGAAAGAAACACCCCAAACGGGACAAAAAATTGTAGTGCTGGGCGGCGACAACTACCGCATCGGTATGGGCGGAGGGGCTGTTTCGTCGGTTGAAACTGGCAAGTATTCCAATGCTATAGAACTGAACGCCGTACAAAGAGCCAATCCTGAAATGCAAAAAAGGGTAGCCAACGTAATCAGGGCTTTGGCCGAATCTGATCATAATCCCATTGTATCCATTCACGATCACGGAGCCGGAGGACATTTGAACTGTCTGTCGGAACTGGTGGAATCCACCGGAGGTCTCATCGAAATGGACAAATTGCCCGTAGGCGATCCCACCCTTTCAGCTAAAGAAATTATCGGTAACGAAAGCCAGGAAAGGATGGGTCTGTTAGTTAATGAAGAGGATTTGTCGCTTATGCGTCGGATTGCCGATCGCGAACGTGCTCCGATGTATGTGGTGGGCGAAACCACCGGCGATATGCGTTTTGTTTTCAAAGAAAAAAACGGAGACTGCCCCATCGATATGAAGCTTGACGATATGTTCGGCAAACCTCCGCGCACGGTCATTACCGATCAGACCATCGATGAAACATTCAGTTCATTAAGCTACGATCCGGCCAAACTGAATGAATACATTCAGGGAGTATTGCAACTCGAAGCTGTAGCTTGCAAAGACTGGCTCACCAACAAAGTAGACCGCTCGGTAACCGGGAAAGTAGCCCGTCAGCAATGCGCCGGCGAAATTCAGCTTCCCGTCTGCGATCTGGGAGCCGTTGCGCTCGATTACAGAGGTAAGGCCGGTATTGCCACTTCTATTGGTCATGCACCCCAGGCGGCTCTGGTTGATCCGAAAGCCGGCTCTGTACTTGCAATAGCCGAGGCGCTCACCAATATTGTCTGGGCTCCCCTGAGCGACAAACTTGCCGGTGTTTCCCTCTCGGCCAACTGGATGTGGCCCTGCAAGAATCCTGGCGAAGACGCCCGCCTGTACAAAGCAGTACAAGCCGCCAGCGACTTTGCCATTGCTTTGGGTATCAACATTCCTACCGGCAAGGATTCCCTGTCGATGACTCAGCAATATGGAAAAGAGAAGGTCTTCTCTCCGGGCACTGTCATTATTTCGGCCGGAGCCGAAGTCTCGGATATTCGCAAAATTGTCACTCCCGTTCTAAAACCAAACGCCGACTATCCGGTTTACTTCATTGACTTCTCTGCAAATCAGCCAAAACTCGGTGGTTCAGCCCTTGCTCAAAGCCTGAACAAACTGGGTAGTGAAGTGCCTCAGGTAAAGAATGCAGCCTATTTTCGCGCCGCCTTCAACACTGTTCAAAGCATGCTGGAAAAGGGCATGATAGCAGCCGGACACGACGTTTCGGCGGGAGGCCTTGTAACAGCTCTGCTCGAAATGTGCTTCCCAAATGCAGACGGAGGATTGGACATTGATTTAGATTCTTTGGCCGGTTTGCACGAAAGCAACAAGGATCTTATTCATTTGCTTTTTGCCGAAAATCCTTCTGTACTTGTTCAGGTGAGCAATCCCGAAGAAACCGAAGAATACCTGACACAAGCCGGCATCCGCCACTGCCGTTTGGGCCATTATATCCCCGAACGCAAACTGAAGATTAAGCTGCAGGCTAAAAAGCATCAGCTGGATATAGATGCCTTACGTGATACCTGGTATCGTCCCTCTTATTTGCTCGATCGCAGGCAAAGTGGTGAAAAGGCGGCTTTGGAACGTTATTCCAATTATAAAAATCAAGCCTTGGAATTTAACTTCGGCAAGAATTTCCAGGGCAGCTTCCGTCAATACGGTATTTCGCCCGACCGCAAAGGTTGCAGCGGCATAAAAGCGGCCATCATTCGCGAAAAAGGCGTAAACGGCGACCGCGAAATGGCTTATTGCCTGCACCTGGCCGGCTTTGATGTGAAAGATGTCCACATGACCGACTTGATGTCGGGCCGCGAAACACTCGAAGACATCAATATGATCGTCTTTGTAGGAGGCTTTTCCAATTCTGATGTCCTGGGATCAGCCAAAGGTTGGGCCGGAGGCTTTTTATTCAATCCCACGGCCCAAAAAAGCCTGGACGCTTTTTATGCCCGCCCCGACACCCTGAGTCTGGGTATCTGCAACGGCTGCCAATGCATGGTTGCTCTCGACCTGATTTATCCGGAACACAAGGATAAACCCAACATGCTGCACAACGATTCGCATAAATTTGAATCGGAATTTGTATCTGTAGCTATTCCCGAAAATCATTCCGTTATGTTTGGCTCTTTGGCCGGCAATAAACTGGGAATATGGATAGCTCACGGAGAAGGTAAATTTGATTTGCCTTATAGTGAAGACAAATACCATATAGTAGCCAAATACAACCACGATGCCTACCCGGCCAATCCGAACGGATCAAAGTATTCGACAGCCGGCATTTGTTCGGCCGACGGCAGGCATCTGGCCATGATGCCTCATCTCGAAAGAGCTGTCTTCCCATGGCAATGGGCTCATTATCCTGCCGGAAGAAACAAAACAGACGAGGTGACACCATGGATTGAGGCTTTTGTCAATGCCAGGGAATGGATAGAAAAGAAAAAAGCATAAAGGCTGGTTTAAGCGAGCTGTTTTTCACTTTTCTCAAGCTGGGAGCCTTTACCATAGGCGGAGGCTATGCCATGATTCCGCTCATCGAAAAAGAATTAATCGATAAAAAAGGCTGGTTTGACCGGGAAGAATTTCTGGAACTGCTGGCTCTGGCTCAGAGTGCACCCGGAATTATTGCGATGAACATCGCCGTTTCTGTTGGGTACAAAGCCAGAGGAAAATCGGGCATGTATTTGGCCAGCCTGGGGGCTGTGCTGCCTTCCTTCCTGATTATACTGCTTATCGCAACCTTTTTTACTTCTTTCAGGGAAAATCCTGCGATAGAAAGCATCTTTAAAGGAATACGGCCTGCAGTGGTCGCTTTGATTGCTGCACCCCTCTTTCGTTTAGCCAAGTCTGCCCGCATAACGCTTAAAACCATGTTCATTCCTATCGGCACAGCTATTTTGGTTGGCTTTATGGGAGTGAGTCCTGTCTGGATTATCCTTTCGGGTGCCGTAGGTGGTATTGTCTGGTTCTGGATCTCTAAAAGAAAGCAGTTATGATTTACTGGCAATTATTCATTACCTACCTAAAAATAGGCTTCTTCAATTTTGGAGGAGGTTATGCCATGCTTTCACTCATCGAGCATGAAATGGTACTGAAACATCAGTGGATCAGTCATGCTGAATTCACCGACATGGTGGCAATCTCTCAGGTCACCCCAGGCCCAATAGGCATCAATATGGCCACCTATGTTGGTTATACGGTAACCGGCAATGTCTGGGGATCAATGCTGGCCACTTTTGCCGTATGCCTGCCTTCGCTGGTAGTTATGTACGCAATTGTGCGTTTTATACAGGCTTTTAGACAAAACAAGTGGATTTCGGCCGCATTCGACGGCATAAAACCTGTTACAGTCGGACTGGTGGGATCTGCCGCTCTATTGTTGATGAACACCCAAAATTTTTCTGACTATATCAGCCTGATCATCTTTGGCTGCAGTTTTCTGCTCAGCTGGGTATTTAAGGTGCATCCCATTTTGCTGATTGTTCTGGCCGGACTGACCGGGTTTCTTGTTTACTGATCAATATACCCTTAACACTATTCCTTCGGGAGCACTTTCGCAATGCACGCGGCTTAGGGCTGTCACCATATAGATCCAATCACCGGAATAGGGATGCGAGGGTAACACAAAATGATGGTTTTGGGTAATTCCAATTATGTTTCTGGGATCTTCGATGTTTTCGGGTTCGTAACCTTTTAAGAAACGATAGACAACAAAATAGGCCGGACGCTCCATCTCTGAGCGTGGACGCAAGGTTTTCCAGGACAAGTGTTTTCCTATTTTGTAATCATCTCTTAAGTCCAGTTCATACACAGGCTCAGGAGCCCGTAACTGTGCCAGGAGGTCTGTCGGGGGCAAAGCAGGATAGTAATGATAATTCATTACCAGACTGTCCACAATATGCCCGGCATTATTTTCCAGCTCATAGGCCGGCCAGAAACAATTTCCTTTCAGCCCGACGTTGTTGCGCACCAGACTCATCTTTTCTTGTAACTGGCCGGGATTCATAGTTCTTACTATATCCTGACCCACATAGACAGAACAGGCATAGTTCAAATTGCCCCACCATTCAGCCAAGGTTTTATAATCGGCCCTGGTATGCCCGATTTCCCAATACAACTGAGGCACACAATAATCGATCCAGCCTTCTTGCATCCAAAGCAGGGCATCGGCATAGAGGTCGTCGTAATTGCTCAGGCCGTCAGTCCGGCTGCCTTGAGGATCTTGTTTGATATTGCGATGAATACCAAAAGGGCTGATACCAAAACGCACCCAAGGCTTGTTAGAGCGGATAGTTTCATGCAATTCCCGTACCAGATTGTTCACGTTGTTGCGACGCCAATCGTCTTTTTGCGAGGAGTCGTAACCTTGAGTCGTACCGTATTTCTTAAAACTGGTATCGTCCGGAAAATTTAAACCGGCTATGGGATATGGATAGAAATAATCATCCATGTGGATCCCGTCAATATTGTAGTTGTGCACTATATCGCGAACCACTTTTACGATGTGCTTACGGCAATCGGGTATTCCGGGATCGAACCAAAGGGAATTTCCGTAACGGACTATCCATTTGCTGTTTTTACGGATGAAAGATTCTTTGAATGCACTTTCTCGGGCGGTCAGTTTTACCCGGTACGGGTTGATCCAGGCGTGAATATCCATATTTCGGCGATGACATTCCTCTACCATATAAGCCAGGGGATCCCAGCCTGGATTTTTGCCTGCCTTGCCTGTAATAAATTCACTCCAGGGTTCATGCGAAGAATTGTACCAGGCATCTGACTGAGGCCGGATCTGAAAAATAACGGTATTGATTCCTGCATCGTGCATAAGGTCAAGCAAACGGCTGAAATACTGTTTCATTTCACGTTCGTTCATGGCAGCATACTTGGTTTGGGCAACCGTATGCAGCCAGGCTCCTCTGAATTCACGCTTGGGCGGCAGCTTTTCCGTCTGTCTCTGGCTAAAAAAAACCTTGGGCTCAGGCAATGGAGCTTGCGGACTTTGACGGAATTGTGTTGCAGCCTGCTGTAGCATCAGACTAAACACTAAGCATATCAGAAGTCGCTTTGGCATGATTTCGAGATTATGGGATTAACAGCTGCCACATCAAAGCGTTTGCCCTCATCAGCCGGTTCGGTATTGGGGAAAATAGCCCGGGCCTGTTGCAATAGAATTTCTTCGTTGGTATAACGAGCGGAATAATGACCGATGACCAATTTTCCGACTCCGGCTTTCTGAGCTATTCGGGCTGCCTGTGAGGCTGTTGAATGCATGGTGGCCGCAGCCAACTCTTCAAGATCGTCTCCAAAAGTAGCCTCGTGATACAAAAGATTGACACCTTTAATATACTGTACAATGTTGTCGTCGTAGGCAGTGTCGGAGCAAAAGGCATAGGACATAGTTGCTTTGGGAGGTCGGGTCAGACGATTGTTGGGGATAAGTCTGCCTTCGGAATCCACATAGTCGGCTCCCTCTTTTATGGCAGGAATCTCTTTGAGCGGAATCCCGTAAAAATCGATCATCTCTTTGATTATGTGTCTCTGACGAGGTTTCTCTCTAAACAAAAAACCGGCCGATTTCACCCTGTGACTCAAAGGGAAACAATATATTTCCAGACTTCGGTCTTCGTAAATCAAAGAATGACTGTCGGAATCGAATGAAACAAACTCAACCTGATAGGGCAAATCCCTGCAAAAATAATCCAGCTGAGGCTGCATCAGCTCTTCGAGTTCAGGCCTGGCATGAATACGCAGCGGCGTGTTTCTGCCCAACAGCCCCATGGTAGAAATCATGCCCAACAAACCGAAACAGTGATCTCCGTGTAAATGTGAAATAAAAATATCGCCTATGCGATTGAAATTCAAACCGGTTTGTCTGAATTGCAGCTGACTGCCTTCTCCGCAATCTATCATAAACAGCTTTCCCCGCAGATGTACGATTTGCGCTGTCGGATAATGTCTTTTGGTAGGCAAAGCCGAACCACAACCCAGAATATGTAAATGAAAACAATCCATAGACAGGCCGGAGAAATTAGAAATCGGCGTTACGCGGTGTTCTGGGGAATGGAATTACATCGCGGATATTGGACATTCCGGTAACAAAAAGCAACAAACGCTCAAAGCCCAGGCCAAAACCCGAATGAGGAGCAGTGCCGTAGCGACGAGTATCCAAATACCAGTAAATGTCTTTGTCGGGAACTCCCATTTCTTTGGCTCGGTTTACCAATTTGTTGTAGTTTTCTTCACGCTGCGAGCCGCCAATGATTTCGCCGATTTTGGGGAACAGAACGTCCATAGCCCTTACCGTCTTTCCATCATCGTTTTGTTTCATATAAAACGACTTTATTTCCTTGGGATAATCTGTTAAGATAACCGGTTTTTTGAAATGTTCTTCCACCAGATAACGTTCATGTTCTGCTGCCAGGTCAGCACCCCAGTAAACAGGAAATTCAAACTTATGTCCCTGCGCAACAGCTGCTTCCAGAATCTTGATGCCTTCGGTATAAGACAAACGCACAAATTCGTTTTCAACTACAAACTTAAGCCGGTCAAATAAGTCGTTGTCGTACATCTTGCTTAAAAAGGCCAGATCGTCCTGACAACGGTCCAAAGCCCATTGTATGCAGTATTTTATGAAACGTTCAGCCAAATCCATATTATCCTGAATCTCGTTGAAAGCCACTTCGGGCTCTACCATCCAGAATTCTGCCAGGTGACGGGGTGTATTGGAATTTTCGGCCCTGAAGGTAGGTCCGAAGGTATATACAGATCCCAGGGCCATAGCTGCCAATTCAGCTTCGAGCTGGCCGGAAACAGTGAGGCTGGTTTGTTTGCCGAAAAAGTCTTCGGAATAATCGATTTCAGCCTTATCGTTCTTTTTTAAATTATACAGATTCAGCGTGGTAACCTGAAACATTTGTCCCGCACCCTCACAGTCGGAGGCTGTAATAATGGGCGAATGAAAATAATAAAAGCCGTTGTCGTGAAAAAAACGATGTATAGCCTGAGCCATTTCATGTCTTATCCTGAAAACAGCTCCAAAGGTGTTGGTTCTGGGACGCAAGTGAGCAATTTCTCTTAAAAATTCCAGGGTATGGCCTTTCTTTTGCAGAGGATAGGTGTTGGGATCGGCAACACCGTATACTTCGATCTCTTTGGCCTGAATCTCAGCTTTTTGACCTTGTGCCGGCGATTCCGAAAGAACACCATCTACCCGGATGCAGGCACCGGTGGTTAATTTTTTGAGCAGTTCTTCATCAAAAGAGGCCAATTCTACTACAATCTGAATATTATGAATAGTAGAACCGTCGTTCAAAGCAATGAAACCTACCTGTTTATTTCCGCGCCGGGTTCTGACCCAGCCTTTGACCTGCACTTCGGTTCCAAAATCTTCTCTCTGCAGCAGATCAACGATTTTTGTTTTTTGCAATTTATTCATGGTTCTAATTCAACTTTAAACAAAAGCACCCATTTTAAGCAGGGAAACTTCTTTATCACTGAGATATCTCCAACGTCCACGTGGCAGATTCTTTTTAGTTAATCCGGCAAAATAAACCCTGTCCAGCTTGTACACCTTGTAACCAACCTGTTCAAAAATACGGCGAACTACTCTGTTCTGACCCGAATGTATCTCTATACCAATCACATTCTTTTGATCGGGAGATACAAAACTGATTTCGTCCACAGCAATTTTCTCGTCGTCCAGCACTATGCCTTTGGCTACTTTTTGCATGTCTTCTTCGGTAAGATCCCGATCAAGAGTGGCCTGATATATTTTACGTTTCTCGTATTTGGGATGAGAAAGTTTGGAAGCCAAATCTCCATCGTTTGTGAGCAATAACACTCCTGTTGTATTTCTGTCGAGCCTTCCTACGGGATAGATTCTTTCGCGACAGGCATTTTTCACCAAATCCATTACAGTTAAACGTTCCTGGGGATCATCGGAAGTAGTTACACAGTCTTTGGGCTTATTGAGTAAAACATAGACTTTGCGCTCAATGTTTACAGGCTGGTCATGGAACATGACTTCGTCAGTAGGCTTTATCTTGACTCCCAACTCGGAAACTACCTCTCCATTGACTTTGATGACTCCTGCCTGAATATATTCGTCAGCTTCCCTGCGCGAGCAGATGCCGGCATTGGACAAAAACTTGTTTAAACGTATAGGGGTCTCTGGATCGAGATTTGGCGCATACTTGGGTATAGACGTATCCCTAAGCAGGAAATTGCCTGAATCTTCCGAAGAAGATTTCTTGATGCGGGGACGCTTAGGCCGACCATCGGAACGCATTTTATCTGAGTCTTCGTTATAATTGTGACGAGGACGGGAACGATCCTGGAAACCTTCACTGCTAAAAGAACGGCGCGGACGGTCTTGAGAACCTTCGCTTTCAAAGTTGCGACGCGGACGGTCAGAACCGTAATTACCAAAACTATTGCCCTGATCACCGTAACTGCGACGCGGACGATCCTGGGAACCTTCGCTGCTAAAAGGACGACGGGGACGATCCTGGGAACCTTCACTGCCGAAACTGCGGCGTGGACGGTCTGAACCGTAATTACCAAAACTATTGCCCTGGTCACCGTAACTGCGGCGCGGACGATCCTGGGAACCTTCGCTGCCAAAAGGACGGCGCGGACGATCCTGGGAACCTTCACTGCCGAAACTGCGGCG
>CAZAUQ010000003.1:34038-76266 GCA_964488495.1 uncultured Bacteroidales bacterium | reverse complement strand
CTTTTTCGGTCACATTGTTTCCCGCGGGATCTACCGAGCCAAAAGCAAAGGCGATGGTGGCGCCGCGCACCACCTCCGGATTGGTCGTAACCACGGGATCTGAAGCATACAGCCTCAGAGACTGTAAAACTACTGCCAAAAGTATGAGGAAAGACTTTTTCATGTAATCAACTTTATATCTCTTATCAACTATTTATCTATCATCCTTATTCTCATCGAATAAATTTTCCGACCCGGTTACCGACCCTCAGCAGGTAACATCCGCGGGGAAGCTCCGAGACGTCAAGCTGAGTGCCAAGATTGGTAGTGGTTTGCAAGACTACCCTGCCCCAGGTATCCAAGATCTCTACCTGTTTGTTGTCAAGACTCTCTGTTTCGAAACTCAGCAAATTATTGTGCACTGCCAGACGCAGTCCGGCCTCTTTTTGGCTGAGAGGATTCAGGCCTGCGGGTTCGGGATTGTCAATGACCATCCAGCCTGCCCCCTCTTTTTGTACGGCAACACTCTGGCTGCCTTCGGTTTGTTTAAAGACAGTGGCCGTGGTGGAACTCAGGGTATGCCTGCGAACTACGGCGGCACGCTCGTCGTTGGCCGTTTGAATAAAGGCAAAAAACAAGGGATTACTGAACCGTTTCCCCCATTTAATGGTGGCTACCTGCCAGGAGCTGCTCGATGTTCCCAAAGCAGTAGAGGCTGTTGAACCTACCACTATGTCACGCCCGTTGAGTTTGCCCTCTCCGGGTGTTACGGCCAGCCAGTTAATGGCTTCGGCTATGGTAGTATAGGTTTGAGCCAGTTCTTTGGAGATTTTGGCCTGAAAGCCCTCCTTGGTTACATTACGAATACGAATGGCCGTTGAGGTGGCATTTACGGTAGTTATCTGCTGGGCAAAAACCACGGGCACCGTTTCGAATGCTTCTGTAAAGGTGATCGTTGTCCAGTTGCCGCTGACAGCACTCTTGCCCGCAATGGCTTTGAGGCCTCCCCAATTGTGTACACCTTTTGGAATAAACAAGAAAGGAAGCGATTCGGCATTGCTGATAGTTTGAGCGCTGGCGTATTCGTAAGGAAATAATTTAAAATCAACTTTTTTGGTAGTAAGATTGCGGGCTCTGGGTGCAAAAGCCACCAGGTTTCTGAACGAGGCAGCTCCAAAAATCATGGCCGGTTCGGCAGCGTGTTCCTGGCCGAAAAACAGAGGATTCCAGTCGGTATTTGCTATTGCCAGTTCGCCCAGCTGTATGGAGTCGTTGGGAGTTGTATGATAAGAAACAGCCTTGGTATAATCCGAATATTCTCCATTCTTTCCTATAGTTCTCATTCTAAACGAGATAGAACCTGATTTGGTATAATCTACCGGGTAATTGAGCACTGTTTTGCTGAGGTCGGTCACCGAATCAATCTGTTCAAAATCTTCGATACCCACACTTTTTTCGACCAGGTAGGCAGCTGCCAGGGTGCCGTTGGGATTGCTGCCCAAACGCAGGTTATAGCTTTTGAAATCGGAGGCTATCATACCCGAAAGCAAATTGGGCGCTTTGATTTTCCAGGGCAGAGGTTCAAACTCCTTATCGGGGTTGTAAGCCATTTTGGCTTTGAAATTACGCATCATTTTCCCGGCCGGTGTCAGACGATTGCCGTTGTCAGGATCCAACATATATCGCTTGAATTCTACCGCGTTATATACCGCATGACGTTCCACAAAAGAGCAGGTATCCAGCATATTGAAAAAAGCTGTCATATCCTGCAACTGTTTGGTCTGCTGATCGGTCACGTTCGAAGGCCAGGTTTCGCTGGTCCAGTTGGCTCCGTTGTTCCATTCAGTAATCCAAATCGGACGACCCGTACGGTCATGCACTCCCTTTACAAACGAATATAAGTTCCAGGGAGTCTGGCCGCCCCTGTAAAAATGCAGCGCGACAAAATCGACCCGATAATTGAGGGCATCGCATTTATCCATGAATTCATACAAATAATTCAACCCTCCGTCGGTCGGAGCCAGGGAGCCCAGCCTCAAGCCTGATTTCATCAGCATAGGCCACATGGCCACCGTTTCATCCACCGTCATGGGGCCGTCGTCGTTCTGGTTGTCGGGTTCGTTAAAACCAAGTACGTGAGTGGAGTATTTGCGGGATTCTATAACACTAAATGATTGCCAGCCGGCATTGTGCCGCATGGGAACGTATTCGGCATCCATATAATTGTCGTTGCCATTGGCATCCCAGTCGTAATACCAGGTAGCCTGTACCGAATCGAGCCTGGCGGTAGTTGGTCCCCAGCACCAGCCTTTCTGTGAAGGCCATCTCCACTGGAAAATCCTAATGTAGGCCACGTTTCCGTCGAGCTCCGATTGCAGTTGAGGAACCTCAAGATCTTCGCTGTCGGCAATAAATACCCGGCTAAAACCGGTTCCGTCAGCTGCCGTAGCCAAAGTAGCCATATAGCCTTTCTTGAGTTTAAAAGAACGGATTGCTCCGGTCATAGTCCCTAAATCGGTATGGTAAGTGAGTATGCCGTAGCTTTCGGATGTACCGCCAAAATCTTTTTCCGAAAAGGCTTCGAAGGGTTTATAAAAACTATTTTGCGGAATCACCACACAGCCGTGACGGTAAATCTCTGCCCGGCAATTCGAGCGGTGTACCAGGGAGGCTAACTCACTACCCAACTTAATGTATCTTAAGTACGAAGAAATTACTTTAGATGGACGTACCTCCGGGAGATACACCCAGGCCTCTGGGCCTTCGAGAATAATCAGGGCATTGTCCCGAATGGGATTGGCATCCGACAGGCGAAGTTCCAGCCCTTCGGGCACCACTATGGTATCTTGCGATATATAAGCCAGTTGTGTGTTTTCGGTAAGGCGTTGCGTAGCTGCCTTCGTCTGTGAAAGGCCTGCCAGTATAAAAAGAATACTGAAAATGTAAATTTTATTCATAAATATCTTTTTTGGAACAAAATTACGAGAAACAAATATACAAATTTTAATAACCGAGGCAAAGCTAATCAAGTTGGTGTTCAAAGAGGTTTAATAATCGTTCAAATGTGTACGAACAACTTGCGAAACTGAATCTTTACATTAACTTTATGGGTGATTCCGAGCTTTTTAACTAAACATGAAAAGTCTTATTGAAAGCCACGCACAGGCCAAAAAGTATCCTGAACGATTATGACGCCAAATCTGAATGTTTTTTAGACCTGCTCTTGGATTTTCTCTTGTTCATTTGCACCATCCATTTGAAACCTAAATCATGTCTTAACAACATTCTTAAACAAGTATGCATATGAAAAAACTCTACTTTTTTATCGGTGGCCTGCTACTGGCCGCTAGTATGAACCTGAGCCAGGCCCAGAAACCCATGGCCGAAGTCAAAATCGGTGACCTGGTATACATTTCTCACACAGGTACAGGCAGAGTCTGGACCGGAACCGACGAAGCTTCCAACATCCAGATACGTGATCCCCGGATTGCCTTTAACGACACGGCTCAAATCTGGGAAATACTGCCTGCTCACGTTATGGGTACAGATTCGGTACTGAACGACGCCGACTTTTTCTATCTGCAGGAAAAAACCGGTTTGCAACGTTTTGCCGCTGCCGACGGGAGCTGGAATTCCAGAGTAAACGCCTATGTGGGCGTTATTGCCGACACTACCCGTTATTACTGGACGTTCAGGCCTTCTGCAACACTCGAAAATGTTTTCTATGTATCCAATGGTATTAAATTCACGATTGATTCAGTTACCTGGAAATTCAAAGCTGAAATCAATGCCGCCAAAGCCTATATGGGAACAGACGGAACCGGCAACGGAAGCAGCCTTTACACCGACAAAGCTACCAGCAATTCAGGAGCTCCCTATTACTTCTTTGATGCCAGAACCTATGCCAAGGTTGTAGTTGCCAAAGCCATCAGTAATGCAGAAAATCTGATCAGCTTGCTCAACGACAACGAACTGACTGCTTATGGAGATACTTTGCAAACAGCTTTGGATGCTGTTAAACTGATCGACACCACCAAAACTTATGACCTGTACACCCTCGACGATCAGGCAAAACTAGACGAATTGAACGCAGTCATTGCCAAAAAGGCCATAGCCGATATCAAAACCTGGCAAAATGCTCTCTTAGCCTTCCAGGACAAAATTACCGAAGCCGAAGAAAAAGCAGTTCTCGATACCAAATATCCTGCCAGTATTGCTGACTCTCTGAATGCAGCCATTGCAGATGCCAAAGCCTATGGCGACACCCTTACCTACAAAGGAACCTTAGTGGACGAAATCAAAGCCGAACAAGCTGTTTTGCAAGGATTTATGGACCGTATGGCAACCATGCTCAAAACAGTCGACAAATTGATTGCCAAAATTGACGAAGCCAAGGCCATTGACCAAAACGCAGCCGCCTACCCCGAACAAAGCAAAACCGATTTTAATGCAGCCATAGCTACTGCAGAAAGCTATCTGGCCGGTATTACAGGCACCACGGCTCTGGCCGACATTGAACAGGCCACGGCAAATCTGAACCTGCAGATGTATGCTCTGCTGATTTCGGTTGCGAACAAGGAAAATCCCATCGAAGTAACCGATCTGATTTCTGACCCCTCTTTCGAAGAATCAAGCGGTACTTCCCTGAGTGCCAAATGGAAGGATGCCAGTGTGGTAGCCAGTGGCGACCGTAGGGTAAACGCCTCCATTGTAGTGACAGACGGCAATCAGTGCTGGAACAGCTGGTCCAACAACTTCACTTCAATGAATGTTTACCAGGATCTGACCAATCTGCCGAACGGAGTATATCGTGTAACATGTCAGGCCATTACAGAACCCAACTATATTACCGATCAACACTTGTACGCCACCACCTTTGAAACCAATAATTCCACCGTATTGACTGCCACAGGCTTCAATACTACACCCGAAGCCTGGGAAACGCTCAGCACCGAATTTGTGGTCTTTGACGGCACCGCCCGTATCGGTTTTGCCTCCACTGCCGGAGAAGCTCAGGCCGGTTGGTTCTGTATCGACAACTTCCGCCTCTATTATTTAGGAGTTGATCCCGCTGCCGTTGAAACCATGTTCAGGGTATTGCTCAGCCAAATCCAGACCGATCGTATGGATTACGTTGTTCCCCTCGGAGAAGATCCCATACTGGATGCAGTACTGGATGAAGCCAATGCCTTCCTCGAAACTACATTTAGCCAGGAAGAACTCGATGCCATGGTTACAAAAACCAATGCCGCCTGGAAACGCTTCAAAGATTCTCAAACTTCAGCTATGAACCTGAACGACTACATTATCGAAGCTACCGAAATGTACGAAACAGCTGACGAAACAGTATATCCCGAAGATGCTTTCATTGCCTTGATTGATGCCATCAATCTCGCCAGCGAAATCCTGGGTGACGGAGCTTCCCTTATGGAAGACTGCGAACAAGCCCTTGTCGATCTTAAGGAAGCCGTCAGAGTCTTTAAGTATTCAGCTGTAGGCAGCGAAGAAAATCCCGCAGACTTTAGCTTTGTAATTGTTAATCCGGAAATGAATACCACCAACAATACCACCGTACCCCAAGGCTGGACAGCAGCCCATGAAAACGGCAACGGTTATATGGGCCACATTCAACACTATCGCGGCGATGGTTTCTATTACTTTGATTCCTGGAACGGCACTGCCGGCGCTCTCAAATTCAAAGCTTACCAGAAAATCTCTGATCTGCCTCAGGGTACCTACACCCTGAAAATGGCCGGCAGAGCAACCAACAACGGCGACGAAGCAGGCATCAACGGTGTTCAGATCTATGCCAAGGCCGGTACCAGAGTGTATTCCACTTCTGTTCCCTGCGAAGGCGACGGTAACGTAAGCACGGCCGATGCCATCCCTACCAATTTCGAAACAGCCATCTTCCACGAAGACGGAGTGACCTGGTACGGTTGGAACGATGTCACTGTACAACTCATCCACGTCTACGATGGAGACAAACTGGAAATTGGTGTGGATGTTGGTTACCTGGGCACCTTCACCGGCACCTGGTTCTCGGCTTGCGATCCCAGGCTGTATTACCTTGGCCCGGCTCTGGGAACAGGCTCTGTAAAAGCACCTGTAAAAGTATTTGCTTACACCCTCGACAGACAAATCGTGGTAGTCAACTCCAACAGCCCGGTCAAGGTCTACACCATTACCGGACAAGAAATTGAAAACCGTAACCTGGTACAAGGCATCTATTTAGTAAGAGTAGAAGGACAAACTCTGAAAGTAGCTGTTAAATAAGTGATTGAATAGTATTAAAACCGAACAGGAGCAGGGTCATCTCTGCTCCTGTTTTTTGTTGTTGTTCCTCTTTTATTTTCGTGTATTTTGAATGAATATTATACCCTTGTGCCGTTGAGATGGCTTTTCTTTGTATGCCATCAAATATCCATTACTTATGATATACAGCACTACGCACGACAAAACGCTCTCGCGTTTACTGCTTTTTCTTCTCGTTTTTACCGGACTGAGCTGTAACAACAGTTACGAATACCTCGAACACTCACCCGACTGGATAGGGGACAACATTTACAGCACCTTGCAAAAAGACGGGCGCTTCGATACCTATCTCGGACTGCTGTCCCGCATGGACAGTTCTTATATAGAAGTGCTCAGGCGTACCGGCAGCCGCACGCTGTTTGTGCCTACCGACTCTGCCTTTGCGGCTTTTTTTGCCAACAATTCCTACGGTTTTAGCAGTCCGGCGGACATGTCGACAAAACTCATCAAAAACTTCCTCAGTTTTTATACCTTGGAAAATGCCTACGTCACCTCCGTACTGGGAAGTTCACAGGGGCCGGAAACCGGCAACTGTCTGCGACGCACCACCACTATGGTCATTGACGATACCATCCCCTTCAGAACAGACCTCCCGGACAATCCCCAGTTTTCCCGCTTTAAACAAAACGGCATGTACCTTAAAACTCCGGGCAATTGGACAATGGTGCATTTTACCCAGCCCTATTTTGAAAAGAAAAACATAAACAACGAGGACTTCGACCTTCTGTATCCGGGTTCTCAACGCCAAAACGGCGATATTCATGTGTTCGGAGCCAAAATCATCGAGGGCAACTTAGTGAACCTGAACGGCTACATCCATGTGTTGGACAAAGTGGTAATGCCCCCGTTAAGCATGTGGGAATACATGACAACCAACCCGAACCTCTCGGAATTTTGCCGTTTGCTGGAACGTTTCTGCGAACCTGTGTATGACCCCGCGGCCACCGAAAAACTGCGCGAAACGCAACCGGGAAGTACAGACTCGGTCTTTTACATCAGTTTCTTCGACACAGCCGACCGTACCATCGTGGACGATAAAGGCAATGAATATACCGTCGAAAGCCTGCTCTTTTCACCGGCCGCCAACGAAATCCAAAATCAGGCCACTGTAGGTCAACCACCTTCGGACATGCCGGCCATTTTTGCTCCCGACAATCAGGCCATGCAACAATACATCGAAAACAGCTTCCTTAGCGAATATCCACTTTGGGATAGCGTTCCCGATGACCTGGCCGCCAAATTTGTCAGGACACACATGAAACGCTCTTTTTTGAATGCTCTACCTACCCGGATAGATGATATTGTGGACGACGTCAAGGGCGACGAAATGGGCTATACGCTCGAAAATGTGGTAGATGCGCAAATCTGTCGCAACGGCTTGGTTTACACCCTGAACGATGTAGTCGATCCCCGGGATTTCAAAACGGTGGTGGCTCCCTTGCTCAAAAATCCCGATACCCGCATATTCAACTGGATCATCAACGAAAGCAGCAACAATACTGCTCTCAAGTTTAATTACTACCTGACTTCACTCGAAAATAAATTCAGCTTATTTATTCCTCTGGATTCCAGCTTCTCTGCTTACCCTGATCCGGTAAACCAAACCTCTGCCACCCTCGAAAAAAAGAAGATGCGTTTCTTCTTTGACGAAGACAAAAAGCATGTCAATTATGTTTCGCTCAACAACGCCGGTGACTCCATAGCTGCACCCAATTACAACGCAGATGTTGTTCGCAACAGGCTCAAAGACATAGTAGACCATCACATAGTAGTAGGTCTGCGCTCACCGGGACAAAAATACCTGCAAACCAAGGGCGGAGCCTACATCAAAGTAGACGACGGTGCTCAGGGCTTGCGTTTCCAGGGTGCCGGCGATCTGGAAAAAGGCACTTATGCCAATGTTATTGCGCAATACGACTACGACAACGGTATTCACAACGGCACGGTCTATTTGATAGACAAAGCCCTGGAACATACCCTGAAGTCTTTTTATTCTCTGGCTCAGGACAATATTACGGCCAACAGCAACATCAGTGAATTTTTTAATCTGATCGAAGACTTTGACGACCCCGATGCCACTTTCTTTGCCGATCGCGAAGTGGCCTCCGACAGAACCCTGTTCTACCGGAATGTTTCCTCGGCCAAACAAACTGAATATGTACGGCCCATTTTCTATAAGAAAGACGGCATCGATTATTTTGTACCTTTCCTGGGATTGTACAACTACACAGTCTTTGTACCCACCAATACGGCTCTGGAAAGGGCCCGTACCCAAGACCGGCTGTTCATGGACAAAAACCAGATTGCCTCTTTGGGCAACGATTCAGCTATGATTGCGGAAATTAAGAAAACCATCACCTTTATTAAAAATCATTTTGTTGACGGAGCTTACTTTACCGAACAGTATTATATGGATGAATGGGCCGAAGACGACGGACTGCCCCGTACAACCACCACTTCGGCCAAAAACCAGAAGAACAGGCAATTTTATAATGTGTACATTGCTCAGAACGGTTCTCACCTGAGTATCAGGAAAAACATCAATGCCGGCAGTATTCTGGGTACTACCATAAGCGGCAGCGAAAACATCATGTGCCGGCAATACAGCTTTGCCAGCGGTAACATCGCCACCAATTCGCGCATTATTGTTCATAGTATTGACGGCGCCTTGTCCCCCAACAACGAATAATAAACAGTTATGAAAAGAATAAAGATTGCAGTCGTTTGCTTCGTATGCCTGTCCTGGAGCCTGACAGCCTATGCACAGCAAATCATTGTCCGGGGACTGATTACTTCGGCAGACCAGGAGCCGCTGATATCTGTGACTATTGCAGAAATTGACAGAAATAATCGTATTGTGAACGGAACAGTCAGCAATTACGACGGTGAATACGTACTACAGGTGAGGGACAAAGCCAACAGGCTGCGTTTCAATTATGTAGGCTTCAAATCTCAGGATCAGGTGGTTGGTGAGCGAACCGTCATTAATGTGACGATGGACGAAGAATCCCTGGAGTTGTCGGAAGCAGTGGTTACCGGCAGAGCCGTCACCAACACCGGCCCCATGAACGTACCCACCCGCGAGATCTCCTTCGCCATGCAAAAGGTCGATGCCAAAGAATTCGAGGGCATACAGGTGACCTCGGTCGAAGACGCCCTGCAGGGAAGGGTGAGCGGACTGGATATCGTGTCCAATTCCGGAGCCCCCGGCTCAGGTATGTCTATGCGTATCCGCGGTACCACTTCTCTGCGCAGCGACGGTTCTCAGCCGTTGATTGTAGTCAACGGCGTTCCCTACGAAACTACCGTTGCCTCCGATTTTGATTTTGCCACAGCACGCGAAGAACAATACGCAGAATTGCTCACCGTCAACCCCGACGATATTTTGGAAATCGTGGTACTCAAAGACGCGGCTTCTACCGCCATCTGGGGAGCACAGGGAGCCAACGGCGTATTACAGATTACCACCAAAAAAGGCACCCGGGGTAAACCCAGGGTTATGTACACCTACAGGCTGACATCAGCCTTTATGCCTGCCCCCATTCCCCTGCTCAATGGAGACGAATACACCATGCTCATGAAAGAAGAATACCTCAACCCCACCCTGAACACCAATCAGGGAAATATTCCCGAATACAGCTATGTACAGGACGGCTCTGCTTTCTTTTGGAATTACAACAACAATACAGACTGGGTAAACGAAATCACCCGTACCGCCTGGAAACACGACAACAACCTGTCCATCAGCGGCGGAGGTGAACGTGGAGATTACCGCATTTCGTTCGGTTACCTCGACGAACAAGGTATTGTTTACGGACAGGGCCTCAGGCGCTTTACCAACAGAACCGACCTGGGCTATGTGCTTTCGGACAGGCTGATCTTCAGAACAGAACTGGCTTATACGTATTCGGACAACGACAAAAACTACGACAACAACATTCTGAACACAGCCATGCGCAAAATGCCCAACGTACCGATATACGCCAGGGACGAAAACGGTAATTACACCGATGTGTATTTCAATATCGACCGCAGCTCATCCAATCTGCATGCTGATCAGCGCGACATGGTCAATCCCGTAGGCCTGGTCAATCTGGCCAGCTACAATTCCAAAAGTTACCGCATTATACCAACCTTCAGGCTGCAATACGACATACTGGATCCCAACAAGGCCATGTTGCGGTTTAAATCTTCGGTTTCGATGGACGTAAACAGCATCCACACCACCAGGTTCTTTCCTAAAGAGCTTTCGGGAGCCAACTACGACAACACCTCGATCAACTATGCCTTCGAAGGCGACGAAGAAAGCACCAACATTCAGCTCGACAACAACCTTACCTGGCAACCCAGGCTGGACAACGGCCATGCCTTTATGATCTACGGAGCCGTTCAGACCAGTATCAACAAAGGAAGTTCGCAGAGCCTGGGCTCTTACTGGGCTCCTTCGTCGTACATTCAGAATGTGTCGGAAGGTTTTACATCGGAGACAAAGTCTTATTCCAGTGAATCGCACAGTTACGGCATGTTCGTTTCCTCTCACTACGCATATCTGGAGCGTTACATCGTAGATTTCGTGCTTCGCCGCGACGTTAGTTCCCGTTTCGGAAAAAACAACAGGGTAGGCTATTTCCCCGGAGTTTCCTTAAAATGGATAGCTTCAGACGAAGAATTCATGCAGAATGTTTCCTGGATAGACATGCTGGCCGTCAGGCCCAGCTGGGGTGTTTCGGGTAATACGCCCAAATCGTCTTATTTGCATTACAGTAAATATTCCACTTACCCCTACTCTTACATCGACATGCCGGCGGTTTACCCCAGTGGCTTACAAATCAGCAACCTTCGCTGGGAAAAGACCACTCAGTTGAATATGGGTATCGACTTTGGCTTTTTTCAAAACCGGCTGGTGGGCGATATAAACTTTTACCACAAACGTACCACCGATCTCTTGTTCGAGAATCTGCCCATCCCCTCTTCTTCGGGCTTTTCGACGCAATCTTACGAGAATACCGGCACCATGGACAACGACGGCTGGGAACTCAACATGAAAGCTCCTTCCATTTTCAAATCCGGCGACTTTTCGATCGACCTCAGCCTGAACCTCTCGAATTACTACAACACCATCATGGAGCTCTCCGATAAAATCGAACTCTCCAAAGGCGAGATGATCAACAATGGTGAATACTTGCGCAACATTATAATTGGCAATCCCCTGGGTTCGTTTTACGGCTACCGCTTCAAAGGTGTGTACCAATACAGCGAATACATTCCCGGAATACAGGAAAATGCCCCTGTGGCCAGAGACGAAAATAATCAGGTGATTCCCGACCGTTTTAACGTACCCAAACCCATGTGGTTCAATTACGGAGGTTCCAATGCCTATCAGTTTCAGGGGGGCGATGCCATTTACGAAGACATCAACCACGACGGCAGCATCGACGAGCTGGACGTAGTCTACCTGGGCAACGCCAATCCCAAAATTAACGGCGGTTTCAGCTTCTTGTTCCGATACAAACGTTTTTCGGTGAATGCTTTCTTTCACTTCCGTTACGGCAACCAGATTGTAAACGAATCGCGTATGTGGCTCGAAAACATGTATACCAACGACAACCAGAGTATCGCCGTGAAATGGCGCTGGCGTAAGGAAGGCGACATTACCGATATGCCCAGGGCTCTCTACAACACCGGTTACAACTGGCTGGGATCCGACCGTTACGTGGAGGACGGCTCCTTCCTCAGGTTTAAATATCTGACTTTCAACTATTCAATTCCCGCCAATAAATTAAAACGATATGGACTGACCGATCTGAAGTTTTACCTCACCATCAATAACCTTGCCCTCTTGACCAATTATTCGGGAGTTGATCCCGAAGTAGGATATGCCGCTACAGCCAGTGATCCTTTCAGAATTGGTTACGATACCTCCAAAACTCCCCGCAGTAAAGACGGGACATTTGGTGTCACTATAGGTTTTTAAAAATTAAGTGCGATGAAAAGCAACTATTCCTATCAGATACTCATAGCCCTCAGCCTGGCTTTGCACACAATTCTTAGCTCATGCAGCGACGAGTGGCTCGAAGTGTTTCCCAAAGACATGATCATATACGAAGACTTCTGGAAGACCAAAGCCCAGCTGGAATCGGCCGTTTCGGGTTGTTATATGGCCTGCCTGACAGAATCCCAAAGCTACAGCGTGGCCGGTCAGATGCTGCTCTGGGGTGAACTCCGGGGCGACAACATAACGGCAGGCCCCAGCGTATGGGATGAAGAATCCAAGATAATGACTTTCAACATTCTGCCTTCCAATGCCATTTGCAACTGGAAACGTTTCTACACGGTCATCAACAACTGCAATGTGGTGCTCGAAAACGCCCGTTCCGTTATGGAATACGACAAAAGTCTTTCTATCAGGGACATCGAAGCCTACGAAGCCGAAGCACTGGCCCTGCGTTCGCTTATGTACTTCTACCTGGTACGCACCTTCAAGGAAGTACCTTTGGTGTTGAAAGCCAGCACCAACAGCGAGCAGAACTTTTACACTCCCAAAACCACCGAAGACACGGTACTGACACAAATCATCGGAGATCTCGAAATAGCCTACACCATGGCCATGAGTACTCACGACAAGCTGGAATACGACAAGGGACGCTTTACCAAAACCTCCATAGCCGCTTTGCTGGCCGATGTTTATCTTTGGCAGGGTGATTACGGAAATTGCATTCGTTGTTGCGATATCGTCTTATCCAACAAGGAACTTGTTATGATAAAAGATCGTACAAACTCAGGTATGATCTGGCGGCAGAACATTTTTGTCTACGGCAACTCCAACGAAAGTATCCTGGAATTCCAATACGGCAATTCCAACCAGGGCATAGTGAACAACGCACTGTTCCGCAGCTACGGCTCTTCATCGCGCAATCCTCATTTTAGTATACCTTTGGACATTACCTCCTGGGACCTGAACAGCATTTTCGGCAAAAAAGACTTCAGAGCCAACATTTCGTACAGCAAGTCATCGGGAGCATCCAGCGGAGAATGCTCCAAGTTTCAGGAATCGGAATCGTCCGGAGCAAACTGGATAGTCTACAGACTGCCCGAAATCTACCTGATGAAAGCCGAAGCCCTGGTACAACTCGATTTCGAAACCAACAAAATGCAGGCACTCAAACTGGTCAATACCGTGTATATGCGCGCCCAGACCACCCCGACCGTCGACGATTCGCTGCTGATTGCCAACTACAACGAAAAGATGCTGATGGACGATTTGATCCTGACCGAACGCCAACGTGAACTCATGTTCGAAGGCAAACGCTGGTTCGACATTATGAGAGCAGCCCGCCGCGAAAAAACCATGCGGGTATTCAGCAAATACGTACTGCCAAATGTGGAGGGATCCTATTACGAATTGGCCACGGCAAAGCTCACCAAGGAATGGGCCCGCTATTTTCCCGTTCCTCTGTCCGAAATTGAATCCAATCCTTTGCTGAAACAGAATCCTTTTTACGAAACCTTGTTAGACAAATAGTATGAGAACGAAAAAGCCATATATAGTTATCCTGTTGTGTTTTCCCCTGCTTTTGGCACTGGAATCCTGTTTCTTCGAGCCGGGAGAAAACATTTACACCAAAAAGCTGGAAACCATTGGAGAATTTTTCGAAAACGATACCATATTCGAGGAATTCTCCAAAGTCCTGACCAAAACCGAGGTTATGGGCATGCTCAAATCCTATGGGGAATACACCTGTTTCGCCCCTACCAACCAGGCAGTCAGAAACTTTTTTGCCTCTTCCAAGTATGGCAGCCTCGATAATTTTCCCCTAGACTCGCTCAAAAATATTGTCTTGTACCAGCTCATCGAAAACGATGCCATTCAGACAGTCGATTTCACCTCTTCGCGCCTGCGTTCCAACAACATGGTAAACGACCAGTTGCAGGTGCGTTACGATTCGCTGGGCGATATCGTCATCAACGGTATGGCACGCCTGCTGATGTGGGATATGGAGCTGCGTAACGGTGTAGTTCACCTGACCGATGCCATTATGTTGCCCGACACAGCCACTATAGACCAGAAATTCGCAGCAGAAAGCCTCAAAGACCGCTTCAGCATTTTCAGCCAGGCGCTTAAGGAAACCGGTATTGCCAGCTTGATGCACAAAACCGAAGACCTGACCGAATATTCTTATTACAGCGTAAAAACAGGGGCCAAGATTATCATTCCCCGCTATTACAAGTTTACCATTTTTGCCGAAAGCGACAGCACCTATGCCCGTCTGGCCGATATCCGCAGTCTGGACGACCTCAAACAGTGGTGCGACAACAAAGGCTACGGCGATCCCGCCCTGCCGATCGACGATCCCCAAAGCAGTCTGTACCGCTACATAGCCTACCACTGCCTGGACAGAGTTTATTATAAAAAGGACTTTGAAAATTACGCCCGGCGCGACGGCTTTGGAGACGGTTACGAAATCATCGAAACCATGTACCCCAACACATTGCTGGAATATCGCAAAGCCAAGGGCAGAATCGTATTCAACCCCGAAATGAGAGGAGATACCATCGTCGAGAACACCGGAACCTTCCTCACCGCCGAAACCGCTTTTCAGGATGTTAAAGCAGGAAACGGGGTAATTCACGAACTGGAGGGGATGATGGAAATACCCGATCAGGCAAGCTATTTCCACAAAAAAATGCGTTTCAACGTGGCCAGTTTCCTGCCGGAATTGATGAATTACGGAGCAAGAGGCCAAAAAGTACTTGAACTGCCCGATGCCCGTCTGGGAGGGCCCCAGTATTTTGATAATATGATCATCTACGGCGATGCAGGCTTTGTACTGCCCCGTTACGATTACACCGGTTCATGGATACGGCACCACTGGGACGAAATTTTGATAGGCATGGGTTATCAGGCCGAAAACTGGGAACAATGCAACAGCGCCACTGAGTACGCCAACACTCGCTACGACGTACATCTGCGCATTCCGCCTGTACCGGTGGGAACCTGGGAAATACGTTTCGGTTTCACCACCAATCAGTACCGGGGCATGGCCCAGTTGTATTTCGACGGCATACCGGCAGGAGTGCCTCTGAGTTTCCTGCCCACCGAAAACTACGGTATCAGCGGTATGGACGAACAGACTGCCCGCAAAGTGCTCTACAATAACGGTTTTATGTCATTTCCCACCCACATTACCGATGCCAACGGAAACAATACGGCCTACACCCGTACCGACCGTATGCGTCGCATTTTGGGCGTTTACAACTTTACCGGGATGGAGCCGCACTGGATCCGCCTCAAAACCGTTGAACCGGGGCAATTATCCCTGAATTTTGTTGAATACATTCCCATCGAAATGGTTGCCGAAGAAGGATACGATTAATCACTGCACTATGAAAAAAACAGTAAAATACATCGCCTGGTCATTACCCCTGCTCTTGCTGACTGTCGTAGCCTGTCAGGACAGCTGGAACCAGCATTACAGCTACAACAAAAGCCTGGGGGGCGAAGACCTGCTGACCACGCTCAAGGCCGATCCCTCCTACAGCCGTTTTGTGAATCTTATCGAGATCGCCGGCTTGCAGCACAAACTGGCCGGTTCGGGCTCTTACACGGTATGGGCTCCCCACAACGACTTTATTCCCGATTCCGTTTACAACTCAAGCGATACAGCCTTTATTAAGGACGTGGTTCACAACCACATCGCCTGGTTTTTACACTCTACTTCCGAGGCCTATTCGGGCAGCAACGTAATGATGCTCAACGGGAAATACATCAACTTCGGCCAAGAGGGCAACGATGTTTTTGTCTTCGGCGGTTTTGAGCTGGATCCGGCCGACCGGGTCTGTTCCAACGGAGTCTTACACGGGCTTAGCGGCTTTGTGCCTTTTGAATACAATATTTGGGAATACATCGAAAAACTGCCGGAACTTAGCCTGTTGCTGCAAGCCTACAATTTCTACGACTCCACCTATATGGACAAGGTACGCAGCAAACGCATTGGTGTGGATTCCATGGGCAATCATGTCTACGATACGGTGTTGATTCAGGATAATACCCTGCTTCGCCGTATAGGAAAAATATACAACGAAGACCAGAAATTCACCATGATCGCTCCCACTAACCAGGCCTTGGAAAAAGCGTTCGATTACTACAAAAGCTTTTATAAATCCAACGGAGGTCCCACCGTTACAATGAATAAAGACTCCATACAACGCACCCGCACCAATCTGGCACTGATCAAAAACCTGCTGTTTAAAGGCGGCTACGAAACGCTCACCGACACTGTGGTAATTTCCACTTTCGGCTATCGTTTCAGCAATCCCGAAGAATTGTTCAGCGGCCATCGCATCGAAACCAGCAACGGAGACCTCTTTATAGTCGATTCCCTGCGTTTCGACCCCTACGAGCTGGTCTACCGCGAAATGGTGTTCGAAGTGGAAGAGGTCTGTACCCCCGAGAACGTAACTACGGCCAATTATACCTTGCTCTATCCCGGTGAAAAAACCAAGATCAAGGGTATTTCGGGCGGCTATTTCTACATTACCGAAAACTCCGCCAGCCGCGACCCCAAACTGACCGTCAATTTCGGAGACAGCATACTTTCGGCCAAATACGACATCTACTGCACCGTAGTGCCGGGCAATGCCGAAGACAGCACCAACGTAAACGAAAAAACCCTGCTGGATTTCGCCATGAGTTACAAGAATGGACATTTTTCCAGAAATGTCAACCTGAACAAAGCACAGGAAACCGATTCCACAACCTTGCACCTCGTTCAGGCCGGCAGCGAAGTCAACATTCCTACTTTCGACAGCGAAGTCTCCCTGAGCATCACCATTAAAGTACCCACCGCACAACGGAATAAATACAAACGCAACGTTCGCATCGACAACATTCGTCTGGTGCCGGCAGGTAAAACCCCTAATTTTTAAGCTATTATGTCAGCAAGAAACAAAATAAGGTCATTTTGGAGTATCTTTTCTGTTTGTATGCTTTTCAGTACAGGCAGCCTGGCTGCTCCCTCATGGACAGTAGAGGGTAAAGTATTGGATGCAACGGGCAAAACGCCGGTATACGCAGCTCAAATCAGTGTGGAAAATTTCTCCTCGGCCATCAGTGACGAAGACGGAAGTTTCAGCATCGAAGTGCCCGACGAAAATACCGTGCTCCGGGTCAGCGCCTGGGGTTATCAGGTCAAAACCCTGGCCCTGAAAGGACGCAGCAGCATTACCGTACTGCTCGTATCGGACGATTTCAAAAGTCTGAATCCCCGGGTGGAATTTCCTTTTGGAGAACAAAGCCTGCAATCAAGTCCCCATGCCATTAGCGGTTTTCGGCTAGAATCGCCCGCGCAAAGCCTAAACCTGGTCGGGAATATTCAGCAGGAGCTTGGAGTACTGCGCAGCATAACGCGTTCGGCAGCTCCCGCCAGTGGTAAAAACACCTATCTGAGAGGGCTCAACAGCTTCTACGGCAGTTCCCAGCCGCTCTACATCATCGACGGCGTTCCCTACGAAACGCTCACCAACAAACACAGCATCATCGAAGGTAATTACAGCGATCCGCTCAGCACCATCAATCCCGAAGACATCGAAAGCATCACCCTGATCCGCGATGCCTATGCTCTCTACGGCATCAAGGCAGCCAACGGAGCTATCCTGATCAGAACCAAAAGAGCGAAGGAACAAACTTCGCGTATTTCTGTCAGCACTTCCTTGGGCGTGATTTCGGCTCCCCGGCAAATTCCCGTCCTGCAGAGCAGCGATTACAGAGCCTATGCTGTAGAACAAATAGGAGGCGCAGGCTATACCGAACAGGAAATTCAGGATCAACTCTACCTGAGCGACGATCCTTCCAGACCTTACTACAACACTTTCCACAACAACACCAACTGGCAGGACGAAATTTTTCAAAACGCCCTGGTTCAAAGCTATTACGGCCAGGTGACCGGTGGCGACGACATTGCCGGTTATGCCATTTCCATAGGTTACGACGATATGGAAAGCACCATGAAAACAGGAGGCATGAACCGCTTCAGTTCACGCTTCAACAGCGATATCAAGTTTACCGACAAGCTGCTCTTTACCCTGGGCCTTTCGTTTAGCCAAGTGAACAAAAAATTGCGCGACGACGGTTGTCTGCAACTCTCTTCGCCCACTTACCTCTCGCTGATCAAATCGCCTCTGGTCTCTCCCTATCTGCTCGGTGACGACGGCAGCCGCCTGCCCACAGACGCCGACGAAGATTTCTGGGGCCTCAGCAATCCCGTGTCCATCCTGCTCCGGGGCTTGGGTGAAAATTCTCAGCAAAGGGTAGATCTGAACGGTAAACTGGAATATGCCCTGAACAAACAATTGTTGTTTACCGGTATTTTCGGCTATAATACCGACAAGCTGACCGAATCGTATTTTCTGCCCGATTACGGAGTGACCTCTGTGGAATTGGAACGCATCAGGCAAAATTCCAAAAACTACGTTCAAAACCGCTCGGCCCGCTACATTGGCGTATACACCAACCTAAACGCCCAATATCAGGAAGTCTGGAATTACATTCATCAACTCAGGCTTAACGCGGGTGTACGTTATCATTCCAATAACTATCTCTCGCAGGGAGGTTCGGGCTACAACACCGTGGAAGACAAATTTATCTACCTCACCAACAACCTGCTGGCCAAGGCTATCTTTAACGAATACAGCCAGTGGCTCTGGGGCTCTGCCTACCTGGACGCCCAATACAACCTGAAAAACAGATACAGCTTCTCGTTCAACCTTTCGGCCGATGCCAGCTCCAGAACCGGCAGTCAACACCCCGGCGGGCTCTTCCCCTCTGCCGGCGCTTCCTGGTTGCTGTCGTCCGAAAAATTCATGGCCGGGGTGCAGGCTGTAGATCTGCTCAAACTCAGAGTCAGTGCCGGCCGCAACGGCAGCGACGACCTGGGTTCGGCCAATCCGCGCGCTTATTTCGGCTCGGTCACTTATATGAACATGATGGGCCTCAGCCTGAGAAACCTCAACAACGAGGAATTGAAGTACGAAACCACCGACAAGCTGAACCTAGGCCTGGATCTGGCTTTGTTCAGAGAAAGGCTGGCCTTGTCGATTGACCTCTATCAGCATAATACCCGTGATTTAATCACCATGCGTCAGGCCAAAGAAATTTCCGGTTTTGATTACGTCTGGGTGAACGAAGGCTCCTTGCAAAACCGGGGATTGGAAGCCTCCCTGAATCTGAGGTTGATTGATACCCGGAAATTCAAATGGAGCCTGCAAGCCAGCCTGGGGCATTACATAAACACGCTGAAGGATTTACCCAACGATATTTACACCGAGTATTCCGGAGCTACCATCCTGTCACGTCAGGGAAATCCCCTGGGGGTATTCTACGGCTACCGGACCGAAGGCGTTTTCAGCACCTACGAAGAAGCACAGGCTGCCAACCTCAAGACTTTGTACAACAATACCACAGTCTATCAATTCGAGGCCGGTGACATGCATTTTTCCGATAAAAACAACGATGGCTGGATAGACGAAAACGACCGCTATATTATTGGCGATCCCAATCCCGATTTTTACGGAACGCTGTCCACCCGTCTGAGTTACGCCGGCTTCAGCCTCGATGCGGTATTCAGCGGAATGTACGGCAACGATATCTACAATCACCTCCGGGCTCGTATGGAAGCTATGGACAGTTTCAACAACCAGTCTGCAAGCGTGCTGAACCGCTGGAAAGGCCAGGGCCATCCCACCGACATACCCAGGGCTGCGTACAATGACCCCAGGGGCAATGCCCGTTTCTCTGATCGCTGGATCGAAGACGGTTCCTACCTGAAACTTCAGAAATTAGGCCTTGAGTGGGCGGCTCCCGGCGAAATCTTCTTCCTGGACGGCCTGCGGGTGTTTGTTTATGCCGAAAACCTCATCACCTGGACCAATTACCTGGGCAGGGATCCCGACCTGAGTCATTCCAATTACAGCTTGCTGCAGGGCATCGACCGGGGCTACCTGCCTCAGTCACGATCTTTTATGGCCGGTATTAAAGTCAATCTCTAAGCAAAGAACTATGAAAACTTTTCTTCACATAATCCTTCTTTTCCTCCTGACTGTTTGGGGGTTTTCCTGCTCCCACTTTTTTGAAATTGATTCCGGGGTTTACCTCGACATCGAAGATAACCGGCTGAATACGCCCAACGATTCTGTTTATTCGGTGTTTGGCTTGTTGTCGGGCATGCAGGACATCGGCCCTGTCTGCGTGTTGCTGGGCGAATTGCAGGCCGATCTGATGGATCTGACTCCCAGTGCCGATCAGGACCTAAGGGAAATCAACGAACACAGGGTCAGTGCCGGCAATCCTTATCTGAAAACTACCGGCTTTTATCGCATCATCAACGATTGCAACTATATGATTCAGCACATGGATACTCTGGTGGGCGACAAGGCTTTGTTGCAGGATTATGCTGCGGCAGTGTCCATAAGGGCCTGGACGTATTTGCAGATGAGCAAGATTTATGGTTCGGTGCCTTATTTTGAGCATTGTATACTCGATACCGACGAGGCGCTTACTGCCGATTATCCTCTAAAGAGCCAGGCTGAGCTCCTGCCCTTGCTGATTGCCCAGCTGCAGGATATTTTGCACATTCCCCGTCCTTTTCGCCGGATGAACAGCATTCGGGTGGGCAAAATGATTCCGGGCAATGAGTTTTTGCTGGGGGAATGTTATTTATGGCTCAACGATTACGAGAACGCGGCTTTGTGGTACAAAAGGGCTATCGAAAAGGACGATTACAGTTATATCTGCGACGATAACTTTTCCATCACTTACGAGGACAACGGCTCTGTTAGTATATCCTGGTTTCAGATCTTCGAGAATTCGTCTTATGCGCGTACTTACGAGAACAATGCTTCTATTTTTTACGATAAGACCTACGGTAAGTCCAACAGCCTGCGTTCTCTGTATTTTGGCAAAGAGGGCGGCAATAAGATTAAGCCTTCGTCGGCTATTATTGAGGACTGGATTGCTCAGCCGGTGGGTAGTACCCATCTGGATCTGAAGAGATTGGGCGATCGACGGGGTTTTGGTTGTGCCTGGGTACCGGACAACGAGGCTGTCGAAAATACGATCAAGCCGCTTATCAATAAGTTTGCCAGCGATTCGGTTGAACAAAATATCGTCATTGAACGGGCGGCTATGTATCATTTGCGCTATGCGGAGGCTATCAATCGTACGGGGCGTCCGGGGCTGGCTTTGCAGATGATCAACAGGGGGCCGCGTCCGCTGTATCTGAACGATTCTACCTTGGTAAAACGCAGTGAGCTGGCGGGTAAACCTGAGATGGTGAATTTTGATCACAGTGCTTATGCTACTTCTCTGGGAATTCGCGGTCGGGTGGATCTGGAGCCTTATACTTTTAATGCGGTATTGCCGGGGCTGGATGATTCTGTTTTGTTTGTGGAGAATAAGATTATGCAGGAGGCTGCTTTGGAGTTGGCGTTTGAGGGGCATCGCTGGTTTGATCTGGTTCGTGTGGCCCGGCGCAGGGATGATCCGGCTGCTTTTTTGAGCGAGATGGTTTGCCGCAAGTTTGAGCCGGGCAATAATTCGTTGTTTCCTTTTGAAGCGTCGGCGGATAAGGCTACGGTAAAGGCTGCTATTGAGTCGGCGGGGTTCTTTTTGCCGCTGCCGGAGTAAGTAATCCAGAGAACGCTTATTTGGAAGCTGCCCTTAGAGCGCTTCCTTTCGCGAAACCGACTACCACTAAGCCTCCCGATATCCACGGCTGGTCAGCACTTGACGCCGGCGTTGCCTGTTTGTTTCTGTGAGCCTGCACAGGCAAATTTGAGTAGAAAAAACTACAATATGAAAGCAAAAACATTACAATCGGTTTTCTATGCACTTTTCATTGTTTTATTTGTTCTGTCCTGCAATAAGGAGGAACATACTAATGAAAAAAAAGCTGGCACATTTGCTTTTGATGTATTATATACAACCAATTCATCAACCAATCATCTAAGAAAAAGTTCATTAGGTGAACAGGAATATTACAATAACTTTGGCAATTTTATTATAAGTCTTACGCCAAGTGTGTTTATCGGCAAATTTCATGACATGGCTTTTATTCCCGGATTGAGTCATTCCGATTCTGTTGGAGTTGGATTAATAGGAGGAGATTGGCCTATTGATGACCCAAAGCGATATGCTGATTTTTCCAATAATAGCATTGTGAAGATGGAAGGAAGTTATGGTGGTCATGTGATAGACGGGTATTATTCTGTTGACGAAATTAATTTGAAATACTTTTTTTTCAATCTGATTTATTTTTATCAGGAACTTAGTTTGCCATTACAATATAACACAGTAACTATTCATCAGTTCAATAATCCTTTCGGCAATAAATCGGCTCTATCCAATAAATTGTGTAAACGATAATGCTAAGAAAAAAAACATTGTAAATTTAAGCATTAAAAAAATGGAAGCACAATTTATGGTCAAAAAGAAAACAGAAGTACCTGCAGAGCTGTTATCTAAAGAATTTTTAAAACAGTTCAAGACAGAAGAAGATGTTAGTAAGTTTCTAAAAGATCTTCATTCTCAAGTGTTGGAGCATATGTTGCAAGGCGAGATGGATGTGCATCTTGGCTACGAGAAACATGATGTTGCCGGTAATAATACCGGTAATTCCAGGAATGGCAGTTATGCAAAAACCATCCAAACTGAGCATGGTGAATCAACCATACAAATTCCCAGGGACAGGAATGGAGCCTATGAGCCCATTATTATTCCCAAGTATAAAAGCCGGGGCTTATCCATAGAGAAGCTGGTTATATCGCTTTATGCCAAAGGCATGAGTGTTTCTGATATCGAGGAAGAATTGCGCAGTATTTATGAGATAAACTTATCGGGCTCTTCCATCTCCATCATCACCAACAGAGTTACCCAAGCGGCTCAGGAATGGCAAAACAGGGCACTTGAGAGACAATACCTGATTGTTTGGATGGACGGTATAATGTTTAAGGTCCGCGATGGTGGAAAGGTTGTCAACAAAACCGTTTACATTTGCATAGGCCTTAATAATACAGGCAAGAAAGAAGTTCTTGGTCTATGGTTAGGCAGAGCAGAAAGTTCCGCCTTTTGGATGAGTGTACTTACCGATCTGAAAGCCCGCGGGGTGGAAGATATTCTGATCACCTGTACGGACAATTTGAACGGATTTACGGATACCATCCGTAGTGTCTTTCCTCAGGCGGCCACCCAGATCTGTGTCGTACATCAGATCCGAAACAGTTGTAAATACGTCACATACAAAGATCTGAAGGAATTCACCAGAGATATGAAAACCATCTACGGTGCTGTAAACAAGGACTCTGCGGCTTTGTCATTGGATGCCTTTGAACAAAAATGGAACTCAAAATACCGCTATGCTGTACGTAGCTGGCGTACCAATTGGGATGATCTTACCACCTTCTTTGACTATCCTATGGAAATCCGAAGGATTATCTATACGACCAACCAGATTGAGAACCCGAACAGTAAAATTCGGAAATATACCAAAGTAAAACTCTCCTTTCCGAATGATGACGCTGTGAAAAAATCCGTTTATCTTGCAATTAATGAGATAGAAAAGAAATGGACAATGCCTATAAAAAACTGGGCCATCGTTCTGAATCAGTTTATTTGTATATTTGAAAACAGAATTTTACTGTGATTTATGAAAACCCAATTGTCGTTTACACAAAATTTTAGACAGTGCCTAAAAAATCACGACTACGCATTTACTTACAATGAAACAGGCGATAAGTTGATCGAGGAAGCCCTCTCCTATTATTACGATGGAATCCCCTTTGTTTTAAAAACAACTTACTATTATTCAATCCATTTAGTTAATTCTATCCATACAGCTAACGATCTAGAATCGAAAAGCCCGGTTGTTTATCCGAATCCATTCACTAACCAACTATCCATCCGATTGAACAACACCAACAGTCAGGCTGTCTTTGAGTTATTCGATGCTCAGGGTCGTAAAGTGCTGTCAACCTGTGTTCAGAATTCAGAAACAATAGACCTGACGAACATAGCTCGTGGAGTTTATTTTTACACATTGTCTAAGGACAACAACTTACACCGGGGAAAATTGATAAAGAAATAATTCTTTACTTGTAACAATATAATTATCAGTGTTATTATCAAATCAATATAAACAGACTTAAGCCAAAAAAAATCAGTTATGAAAAACAAAAAGAATCTTTTTACCATTTCCATTTTAACAATGGCGGTATTATTCAGCTTGAACAGTTGTAATAATGACGTTCCGGAGGATAAGCCTATTCAGGTCTTCGGTGTCGAATTTACTCCAAACTGTTATGAAAATGAGGGTGAAGTTGTAGGGATAGATGCAGACATTGCTGCACAGGCCATGCAAAATGCAGGTGTTGAATTTGAGATGATGAGCCTGTCTGAATCCTGGCAAACTGCCTACGACGCTGCTTTAGCCGGCCCAAACAAGGCGCTCTTGTCAACAGCGTACACCCCCGAACGTAAAGACCTTTTCAAATGGGCAGGCCCAACGAGTCAGTCCATGTATGGTATCTTTGAAAAGGGAAACTCTGGTTATCAATATCCTTTAGCTATTGAAGAGTGCAAACTGCTTCCTTCCATAGCGGTAGTAAGGCACTGGATTGAAACAACCACTCTTGAAGAGCTTGGATTTGACAATTTGGTGTATTACAACACCTATGACGAAGCCTTGGCTGCATTTATGAATGGTGATATCCGTTTTATGGCCAGTGAATTCTTCCATCTGGTTTCGTCAACTCCCTCAGGCTATTTCATGCAGAATATTATGACAGTAACACGCTACCTCACGGCATATAATTATATTGCCTTTTCAAAAGACGTAAGCGATGCGGTTGTCAGCAACACTCAACAAGCCATCGAAGCCATGATTAAGAATCAGAGATCCATCTCGATCATGAGGAGTTATTTTCCAGGGATGCCTGTCGACTACATGCCGGGAACCATTCAGATCTATACAGAAGTCAGTCCTCCTTTCAGCTATTATACCGGCCAGGATACGACACGAAAAATTGAAGGCGCCTCTGTGGATATTGTGAATGAAATTCAGGCAAGAACCGGACATGTGAACAAACTCAACATGGGCCTGTGGCTGGATGCATACGCCATCGTGCAATACTTGCCAAACAGCGCCTTGTTCAACATGACCCGTACACCCGAACGCGAAGACATGTTCCAATGGGTTGGGCCGATTTCCACCAGCAAAAGCTATTTTTATACGCTGGCATCTTCGGGCTTAACTATTGAAACCATAGAACAAGCCAAAGCCCTTCAATCCATTGCCACCCCTAAGGGCTGGTTTACTCATGATTATCTGATCAACAATGGTTTTCAAAACATTGTAGCCACTTCGCTTACATCCACCGAGGCGTTTCAGCAATTGATTGATGGTGAGGTTCAGGCGCTGCTGATGACAGATCTGGATGTGAAATGGCTTGCCGAAATCAGCGAGGTGCCTATGAGCGATCTGAATCAACAGCTGCAAGCGTCGGATTTAAGAGATTATATTGCATTCTCGCTCAATACACCGGCCAGTACTGTTCAGCAATGGCAAAATCATCTCGATGCCATGAAAACGGATGGGACGTTTGAAACCATTTGGAACGAATGGTTCGAAGGGGCTCAGATGCCGTAAAAAAAAGCCATTACCGATGCCCTAAAAAAGAGGCATCGGTAATGCTTTTAAAAATCATTTGAATTCTACTATCATGAAACACTTCTCGGGTTTTTTATTCCTGATTTCCTTCCTGTGTTGCAGCTTCCTGATGAGAGCTCAATTTGATGAGAACAAATTCGATAAAGAGTATTTTTTGTTGGGTACCCTTAATGAATATATGGGATATCAGCGGACATTCACACCGGCTGACGATTTTTATTATCAGCGGGTTGATATATTGAACGCCAAAGAATTAAATCTTTGTGTATTTATTGACTCCCTGTTCAGTGCCGATTATCCCGACATTCGTATTGAAAACAACGGAGCCTCCATGGGTCTTAAAATCTATTCTCCTTCTTTATCGCAAAAGCTGGATGATTTTTTTGATTATAAACCCGGAGGTATGTATACCGGAAAAATGGATACGGTGTATTTCGGAACAATGAAACCGGAAATAGTTGTTAATGAGAAACAAATTCGTTCATTCCTGCTGGGAGCCTGGCTGCGTTACGGGTTAAGCGCCGAACATACTAACATACTTATTCATCTTTTAAAAACTGAAAAACGGATTGAAACAGACAAAGAATTCCATACCGGAATTCAGGCCTTTTCCATGTCCAACGCCTCTTCAAAAGCCAAACTGTGTAAGGTATTACTCGAGAAGCTCGGATGCAAAAACGTTGAATACTATTACAGAGAATCTATCCCGGCAGGACATTTTGTGCTTTTTACACCCAATCAAAAGATAAAGAAAGTGATCAAGTCCGCCGAACTTTTAAGAGCACATATTGAATCCATCCCTACGGCTCACATTAAGTTTAGCCCGGATGGAGATAAATTTATCTGGAAAGAAACTAAGTAATAATTATCCTGATTTTGAAGAATAATTTACCACATGATAAGCGAACGATGAAACCAATTATTCAAATCCTCTTTTTGATTTTTTTATTTTCTGCTTGTAATAAGTCTGCATTTGAATCGAATTTTTCCGAAAGCGGCACATTCATTCCCAACATTGAACAACGCTCGCTGATTATTGGGCAACTTACAAACATCAAAGACTTTAGGACTGCTCCGAAAAGAATTTTTCTATACGTAGACGACATTACCATTGACGGCCAACACACTTTCGAAACCAGCATTGACAAAGAGGGCCGTTTCCTGTTTGATATCCCTCTTTACCATTCAATCAACACCTGGTTAAAATATGCCGACTACAGGATAACTCCTTATCTTTTCCCTAACGACACCCTGTATCTGACATGTAACATTGATAAGATCAACGGCCGGTTGAGCATTGTTTCCGGCGAGTTTGATGATAAGCACGATGAGTTTCAAACTACTTTTATGTCTTTGAATTCGTGGATGAATAATCAGTTAGGCAGTTTTCGCGATAATAAACCAACAGATTTGTCTCCACAGGATTTAAAAGCGCTGTATCTTGAGTTTGAAAAAGAACTTTTAGATAGGGTTGAGAATAAATTGATAACCGATTCACTCCCTGATTTACTGGCCGATTGTTTAAAATACAGTGCAAGTTATTCGATTTATAATGACCTGATTAAACTAGGCCGGACATTGGAAACACCCATGGAACGACAAGCGTTTTATTCATTTATCACGGATTCCATAGCATTTAACGAAAAAGCGCTGATCTGCTCCGACTACAATTCTTTTCACAATGCCTATCGGTTCAATGTCGAATCGAGTCCGGGAGTGTACCTGGAACCAAAGGAAAGAACCAGGGAACAATTCCGTCTGGAAATTACCACAAAAGAGCTGGAACAAAACCTAAAGACGAGAAATGGAATTTGGGCTGAATTTTTAGCAGCCTCCACCATGTATACTACAGGTTTTCTCGAAGAAGAAATTGACCAACATGTAATTACAACCTATTCAACCCTGATAGAAGAAAATTTCAAAGAGCCCTATATCCGGCAATTATTACTGACAAAATGCGATGAAACCAGCGAAAAAGTGGCCGGGATAAGAAATCTGAAAATTCCAAAGAAGGCAAAACTAAATCAATACGACTCTTTGTCGGGTTCAGACTTATTGGAAAAAATAATGAAGGACAATCAGGGAAAGTTTGTTTACATTGATATCTGGGCTACCTGGTGCTCTCCTTGCAAAAGACAAATTCCTCACTCCATTCAAATGCAGGAAAGATATCCTGAAGTTGAATTTATCTATTTGTGTTGCCGGTCAGCAAAGGATACCTGGCATAATGTCATCAAACAATACCAGTTGAACGGAACTCATATATTGCTGACCGATGAACAATATGAGTTTCTATATGAACATTTTTCCCTTTCAGGTGTACCTCATTACATCCTGATAAACAAAGAAGGAAAAGTCGTTTTCAACGATAACCCGGGTTGCAAAACAGAACAGGTATTAGAGATCAAACTTGAGCAACTGACAAACAACTAAAAATACAGCAATGATGAAAACAACGATTCGTTCAGTATTGATTTCTGTCTTTCTTCTTTTTTCGGGCAGCATAAGAGCTCAAGAAACAGGCAGCATAAGAGCACAAGAAGCAAGCAGCAGAATAGTGGAGAACGGCGGCACAGGAAAGTACAGTGCCCTGATGATGGCCGATCCACTCTTGCCTACGCACACCATTTTCCGGCCTCAGGATCTTGATGCTTTCGGGAAAAACAATAAGTTGGCCATAATAGCTTGGGGAAATGGCGCTTGTTTCAATTCGCCCTGGGAGCATTACAAATTTTTGAACGAACTCGCTTCGCATGGATTTTTGGTTATTGCCATCGGCACCATACCCAAAGAAACAGGAGAACAAGTGAGAGAAAGATCCGGGGCATCGCAGCTTCTGGATGCCATTGATTGGGCTATTGCTCAAAACAGCGACCGGCAAAGTGTGTATTACAATAAACTGGACATCACCAAAATTGCTGTAAGCGGCATGTCCTGCGGTGGATTACAAGCCCTCGAAGTAAGCGGAGATCCCAGAATTTCGACCTTAATAGTATGCAATAGCGGTATCCTGGACAACCTGGGCAATGGCATGCCCGGCATGCCACAGCTCGGCAAAGATCAACTTGAAAAGGTACACACTCCCACTCTTTATCTTTTGGGAGGGCCTTCGGATATAGCCTACAACAACGGCATGGACGATTTTTCGCGCCTGAATCATGTGCCTGTGTTTGTTGGAAATCTGGATGTCGGACACGGAGGCACTTACAGTCAGCCTCACGGCGGAGAATTTGCCCGGGTAGTTTCTGCCTGGTGCAAATGGCAATTGCAAAACGACAGGAAAGCCGGAAAAATGTTTAAAGGAAATCCCTGCGGACTCTCCAAAGAACCTGGTTGGACCGTACAAAAAAAGAATTTACCTTAGGCAGGAGAAATGAACGACAAAGAATTACCTGTCAAGGACTACTAATTTCTCGAAACTGTCTCCAATTCTGACCAGCAGGAGTTGACCGGCAAATTGACCAAGGTCCACCATTTGCCGGTTTTGAACTGTTGTGGAATATACCAGGTTTCCTGTCAGCGTGTACACCTCCATTTTTTTGCCGGCCTCGCCTTCGAGGTTTATGTTAACAATGCCGGAGGTAGGATTGGGCCAGAGTTGACATTTGTTGTTCCTGTGCACGATAAATCCACCTGTTACCAGGTCGTAGGCTTTGCTTGTCCAGTTCACGGCCAAATGGTTGTCCAGCTCGTAAGAAAGCAGCGAAAGCACCCTTTCGTCTTCGCCCCCCGTAAAGGGCCAGGGAGCATCGGGGCTGTAAGCCACCTGATCGATGGCCATACCGTATGCGTTGTTGAGGCGTATGGCTTCACCCTCGTTGGAGAGACTCCGTTCAGAAGCCCATTCGTAGACTTTAGGATTGGAACTCCACTGCGGAAGTTTTGATAAGTCTTTCACGATGTAGCAATGCGTTCCCGGTTCCATGATGCTGCCTTCGGGGAAAGTAAAATCGATGGCATGAGAAATGGTATAACCCGAAAGGTCCACACTTTCTTGTCCGGGATGGTAGAGGCCGATAAATTCTGTACGCTCTTCGTCCATGTTGCCGTTGAAAAAGATCTCGGTAATGGCCGGTTGAGTTTGGGGCGTTTCAGGATAATAAGACGATCCCAGGAGCAAGGGAAAGGGATTGATAAAAGCAAAATCATAATAGGCAGGAGCCACAAAACCCGGATTTCCATATAGATTGTCAGAATTTCCGGGCAAGCTGTCGTTGTCGGATATGCTGTTGGAAAAAAGGACAGTCGATCTGGCATCTTTGAGGTAGGTTCTGTCGTAACTATTGGAGAGGATGCTGTGGGTGACGTAAGCGTTACCTCCGGCTTTGCCGGTATTTTTCTCATAGCAGGCCACGGGTGTTGCCACACCAAAGAATGTGCTGTTACTGATAAAAACACAACTGGAATCTTTGATGCCAAAACCAAGATTGGTGTTGAGGATGGTCACGTTTTTCACAAAGACTGTGGAACGTTGTCCTGCAGAGATTCCTTTGTCGGAAATGTTATAAATCAGGACGCTGTCTATCTTTACATTTTTAGTTGCTTCGCCAATGTCAATGGCATCACAGTTGGAGCCTTCAAAATCACGAATGACTACATTTTTGATCACTCCGTTTTGCACCTCATCGTAGTCGATGCCGTCCGTATCGGGAAAGGAGTTTCCGTAAAAACGGCAATTTTCGATACGGGCTTTGCCGTATTTCACATTGACCAGGTCGCCCAGTACTCTGGAATGGATCTCGCTGTTTGTAAGAATTATATCGGAATACCTGGCGGCAACAGGATTGGAATCAATGTCGGTCATTGTCATATGATCCATGATCAGATTGGATTTGTAGGCAGAAACGGCCGCAACGCAATTGTACAATTTTGGTCCGTCGGAAGCATCTCTGATAGTAACATAACTCAGACGCGAAGTATCTGTGGTGTTGATGAAACAAAGGGCACCCCAGCTTTCTGAGCTGTCGTAAGCGGGATTGAGCATAAATACAATACTGTCGGTGGAAGTTCCTATTGCCTGTACAGAGCCGTTTATAATGAATTTTGCTTTCGGAGGCATCATTACCACCACACCAGGCTCAATAGTAAGTGTGGAGTTTCGTGGTATGTTGACATCGCCTTGCAATAAATAAGGCGAACGGTCTTTGTAGAGAGTCAGGTCGCCGGTGATGATTTCTGGGATTACACTTTGTCCGTCTTCCCGGTAGAACGCCCTAAGGCTTTTATTTTCGCTAAGACTGAATGTATAACTGTCTGAAGCGGAAAGATAATCTGTATTGTCTGTGGTTTCGGCAATAAGTTGCAGGTCGAAAAACAAATCGCTGCTGCTTTTTTGAACTTGATGAATTTCCACAGCAATCACGTTATCGCCCCACAGCAAAGCAGAAGCGTCAACAGGGTAACAGTGGTAGGTAGTATCGGTTCTGCTCTCAGTAGCCAAACTGTTGTAGTTGATTTCTCCGGCCGGCATATTGCTACGGATTAACTCTTTTCCGTTCAGGTAAACCACGGCTCCGTCATCCCGCCTTATCTTGAGAATAAAGACCGAGTTCTTAAGTGTACTTTCAGTCAGGTTGAATTTTTTCCTGAAATAAGTAGTGAGGTATTTATTTGTATTGTCCGGACCATAAGAAACAGTGGTGGCAATGCCATTGAAATCGTAACCCAAAGGAGCGTTTCCTGTACTCCATTCTACATCATCGAAGTCCGGATCGTACCAGTCGGTTTTCGCGTCGGTGCCTTTGTCCAGATACTTCCACTCCGATCCTTTGGCAATGATTTCTTGCTTGCCGGGTGTTATCCAACCCATAAAAGTATAGCCGGGTTTAGGTACAGCTTTCAGTGTAATGGGGAGATTCATAGGGTAATAACCAAGCCATTGCGCTTCGTCAATACGCCTGTTGTTGAACTCCCAGGTGCAGGCCTTCGAGGGGCTGGAAGACAAGCTAAGGAGAGCTGCGGCCGAAATACCGTAATTCTGTAAATCCTTGAGTATGTAGACAGGTTTGTATTCGGCATAGGTTTTAAGAGCTGCTACCTCGTTGTTCCAAAATTCCATGGAAGGAATGGCGTCACCATAACCCGAAGTTGTGCCGTACCAGCGGGCAACCTGCCGGGGCATTTCAGTTTCGATCAGCCCTTGGTGGTAATCGATGCGTTTGCTCATACGCAGGTAGTTAAAACCAGTGTACAAATGGTCTGCAATTCTTTTGCAAAGGCTTTGGACATAATTACTGTCTGCCATGAGCTGTGTCAGTGGCCAGGATTTTTTGCCGGCCAGAAAAGACAAGGGTTCATACTTGATAAACCCCCGGTCCATGTCTATTAATATCCAGCGCCATTTTCCGCCTTCTTTGGGCTTCCAGTACATTAGATTGTTGGAGATGGACGTATTGCCGAAATAATACTGAGCCGCGATTAGATCGTTAAAATTGTCTATGTCAAAATAGTAGGCTACCGAGTCAAAATTGGCCTGCTGAGAAAGATCTTGCTGAATTAAAGCCCACAATTTGTTCCAGGCAGTCAGGTCTCCTGCTGCAGCCTCTCTTACGCCCTTTTCGCCATCAACGTTTTCAATGAGGTCAAAACTGCCTTCTTCCAGTTGATGATTGGAGATTATGTAATCTTCGTTGACTTTTTCACGCATATTGTGTATGCCCAGGTATTCTCCGTTGACATATACTATACAGGGACGAAAAGCAATGTTGTCGATATCCATATTGTATTGGTGGCAGGCTTGCTGAAACAAACCATCCCTGAACAGGGTACTGCTCCAGTCGCTGCCCGATACCCGAAGAGCAAAATTGTCGTAGGTATTGCGATCGCGGTCGTGGAACAAAGGATACTCTAGTTTGCCCTTTTCGTATTGCTTACGAAAATAGATGCCCAACATTTTTTGAGGCAACTCCCAGGAATTCTTCCCGTTGACCTTGACGCCCGCCCTTTCGTTGACAGCAGCTCTGTCGCTGCCGTTGTTTTCGAAAAGCTCCAGATTGATAGGGTATTCCCATTCGGGTTTATAATACTGTAGGTATATACCTTTATCCGGATCCCAGAAATTTGCCGGATCAGTGGCGATGGAAATTACGGGCAAATTGCGGGTTTCAAAATCTTCGTTGATAAAGTAAGTGCTGGTGGTGGTATATCCGGGAATAAAATTAGGTTTGAAAATTCTGGCCCTTACCACTTTGGTACTGGAAATCAAAATGGGCTCTGTGTATTCGGGCGACTCCTCCGTGGGTTCAGAACCGTCGAGGGTATAGCGGATCGTGCCGCCAAGATCTGTAAACAATTCAACCGAAAGAGGTGATGAATACATTCCTCCTTTTTGTAAAAATTCCGGGACATTGTCTACTTGTCCTGCAAAGCCAGTATCGCCGTTTTTTGAAGCAGGACTCGGCTGAGTGTAATATCTCCAGGTCTCTGTCCCGTCGGGGTAACGGGCATACGATATATTCGAAAACTGAGCTCCAAAAGTCAGTGAATCAATCAACCTGAGCGAGGAATCGAACAAGCCTAGTTCTTCGCCCGAAGCTGAGAGTTTAAAATTGCTGTGCAGGCCGCTGCCCTGATCGTCGCACCAGATGAGCAGATATCCGCGGGCAGGTATACTCACATTCCCGGTGATCTGCCATTTTTCAGGCTCATTCAGGTTGTCTGTAAGATAATAGCCGTTAAGGTTGATTGCCGTGCTACCTGCATTGTACAACTCCACCCAATCGGAGTATTCCCCGGAGGCCGGGTCGGCATTGACCATGGAATTGGAGGCAAGAATTTCGTTAATGCAAACCTGTGCGGTAATGTTTACCGAATACAGCAGCAATATAGTCGTACAAAGCTTGTGTTTTATTGACATCTGTTTTCTTGTTTTTGAAGCGCCAAAAATACAACGAATATACGTATCATAAACACGACTCACCCTATACTTTATAAATTGTTTGCGGTTCCTGATTTTCATCATGTAAAGAAGGCTGCCCAAATGAGCAGCCTTCTTTGATAATCTGTCGGCGTTCAACACAGAAGACCGACATCAGTCCTAACCCTTAATAATCCTTGCTTTTATAGTAGTTTTGCAACACGTAAAAAGCCTTCTTCTTGATTCCTCGTTCAGAGATCACTCCCTTACGGTTGAAGAAATCCTGGACGTCTTTTAACTGGCGTCGGGTAGAGCGAAAATCCATTAATATCCATGGGGACATACCGGAAAATCCCTCCACTTTATCGAACATCTCGATGGAATTTTTGTACAGGCGCTCCTGATACTCTTCGGTCCAGCGAACGTTTTCGTCGCCGTGCAGACCTTGCAAAGCACCTGCTCCGTATTCACTGAAAAATACCGGTTTATCGTAAGGTATTTCCCAGCTGCGGTTCAAAATGGCGTCCAAAGAGCCGCCATACCATCCGAGATATGTATTTACACTGATAATGTCTACGTAATCGCTCATATTGTCGCGCACCCGGCTGGTGTTATTGCCCTGGCCGGTGACTTCCATAGCCATGCTCAACAGGCGGCTGTCGTCTTTTTCGCGCACCTGCCCGGCCAAACCGATCAGGAATTTATCCCTGGCTTCGCTGTGCGGAGTTTCGTTGGCCACCGACCAAACCACTACGGCACAGCGGTTTTTGTCGCGATCCATCATATCCCTGAGTTGATCGGAGGCATTCTTGTAGGTGCCTTCATTCTCCCAGGCTATGGTCCAGTAAACGGGAATCTCCGACCAGATCATCAGGCCCATTTCTTCGGCAGCTCTCACCATATGCTCGTTGTGCGGGTAATGAGCCAGGCGTACAAAATTACAGCCCATTTCTTTGGCCCAGGATAACAGCAACACTGATTCTTCTTTGGAATAGACCCTGCCCTGACGATAGGGCGCTTCTTCGTGTATGGAAATACCACTCAAAAATACCTGTTTGCCGTTGAGCAGAATTTTTTTGCCTTCGGTGCTGATGTGCCTGAAACCTATTTGGTCCTGAATTACTTCGTCACCGCGGCGTATAATTACACGGTAAAGTTTGGGATTTTCGGGCGACCACAATTCGGGCTTGGCTTTTATGTTGAAATCGGCCCTGCCCTGCTCTCCGGTCTGAATGTTTTGTTTGATTTTCAGTTCGGGAATTTCCAGACTCAACTCAACTCCGGCCCGGGCTTCGCTCAAACAGACATAGCCTTCCAGTTCTTTGTAGCTTCCTTTTTTCAATCTTAACTGATAATCGTCCACAAAAAGTTGGGGCAGGCTTACCAATAGCACATCGCGTGTGATGCCTCCGTAATTCCACCAGTCGAAATTGACGGTGGGCACGTTTTCGGGATGACGTTCGTTGTTTACTCTAAGAATCAGGAAATTATGCCCTTCTTTGAGTTTGCCGGTCACTTCGACACTGAAGGGAGTGAAGCCTCCTTCGTGTGTGGCTATTTCCCTGCCATTCAGATAAATATTACATAAATAATAAACGGCACCAAAATAGATGAATTGCCTCTCTCCCTCTTTGGGTTTAAAGTTGAAATCGCGTTTGTACCAGATGCTGCCTTCATAAAAGAACAGGCGGTCGTCCTGGGTATTCCAGTCGCCGGGCACCTGCAGGCAGGGCGCTGTATCAAAATTGTATTCTACCAGATCCGAAGGATTTGCCTGCTTTTGGTTACGAAAGAAACCGTTCCGGTTGATGCTCATACGATAATCGTAATATCCGTTGTCGAAAGGATCTACAATATGGTTCCAGGAGCCGTTCAGGGTTTCATAATTGCGGGCATACACATTCTGCAGGACATAGGGAGCAGTACCCTGTCCATACAGACTGAATCCGCCTGTAATCAGTAAAAAAATCAACAGCAGTTTTTTCATAAACCAATTATTATCTAAATACCTGTGCAGGTGACCAGCTGTCTTTCCAACGTAACACCGGCAGCCCGTTTTCAAATTCAACCGGTAACCAGATGTAACGACCGTCCGAAGGTGTTCGGGGTCTCCAGCGGTCGGCCATAAACACATAAGCCTCTTTTTTGCCTTCTACAGGAAATATAAACGTACTTTGTGAATCAAACGAAATATCGGCTTGTTCCCCTTGCCAGGGATTGGACATTTGTTCCCAGGGACCCCAGATGGAGGGAGCAAAAAGCAGGCGGGCAGCGTTGGGATTCCAGCCTGTGCAGCCGGAGGTAATCATAAAATAACAGCCGTCTTTTTTGAAAATAGCAGGGGCTTCGTTATGCCCGGCCGGTATAATACGTATGTATTTACCGGTATGACTCTGATAATCGTCGCTAAGTTCGGCAATATGCAAGGTCAGGTTTTCTTCGGAGGAATAGATATGGTAGGCTTTGCCGTCGTCGTCTACAAAAATGGTCATATCCCTGGACATTTGTCCACCATCGAAATCGCGGATTACAAAAAAGCCTTTCCTGACGGCCTCCAGCCATTCGGGAGTCCAGGACTCAAGCCGTGAGGCAGTCTCAATGTCGGCCAATTTGTCCTCTATACTCATGTTTTCGGGCCATATGCCCGGATTTGGACGATAAGAGTGCACAAAACGATACGGGCCGGTCACCTTGTCACTCACCGCCAGCCCCACACGGGCTGCATTATAGCCTTGTCCGCGTAATTCGTGGTGAAACCACATCACAAAAGTGTTCGTCTTTTTATTGTATACCACCTTGGGGCGTTCAATGATACAACCTTTGGCCAATTCATGGGTCGGTTCGCCTTCTACGACGGACAGTACAATGCCTTCGTCTTTCCAGCTGCACAAATTTTTCGATGAATAGCAATGCACTCCTTTTAAAGCGGCATTACTGCGTTCGCTCTTGTCTTCGCCAAACCAGTAATAAATGCCGTTATGGTAGAGCATACCTCCTCCATGTGCATTAATATGTATACCATTGTTGTCGGGCCAGATTTGACCAGGCTGAATGAAATCCTTACCCTTAGCCGTACATGATAGCAGCAACACTGTTAATGAGAGTAACAGGGCAGGATGCAGAAATCTTCTTGAACATAATACAACTGTTGCCATGGCAAAGGGTTCTTAGTCGGCAAAATTAGGAGCAAACAATTGTTTGCAATACCAAAAATTCTTCATTATAGACGATTTTTCAGCCAAATGAAAAAAGTGGTAAAAAAGGAAAGACGTCTTAATCAGGCTTCTTTCCGGATTTTCTTGATGTACTCGGTGGGAGTTAAACCAAACTCAGCTTTAAAGCAAGAAGTGAAATACTTAGGATCGGCAAAGCCAACAGCATAAGCAATATCGGAAATATTCCCGGCCTGGCCGGCCAACATCTGGCAGGCATGTTTCAGGCGGATGTTTTTGGTAAATTCCACCGGTGAGAGACCAGTGAGAGATTTTATTTTCCGATAGAGCGATGATTTTGACATATTCAGGCGACTCGACAGCAAATCGAGGTTGAAATCGGTCACGGCAATATGTTCTTCGATAATGGCCACGGCGTTTTCCAGAAATTTTTCGTCGAGCGAGGTATATTCCAGCGATGAAATGTTGATCTCGGCATTTTGTTTGAAGGAATCGGTTTTGCGTTTGCGGTTGCGGATCAGGCTGTTAATTTTGGCTTGCAAGACTTGCAATTCAAAGGGTTTGGACAAATAGCCGTCTGCTCCGGCGTTGTAACTCTCTATGCGGTCGTTGATAGAATTTTTGGCCGTCAACAACAAAACTTCGATATGACTGGTATCGAGGTTGTTTTTGATAGTACGGCACAATTCCAGGCCGTCCATTTCGGGCATAATAATATCGCTGACCACCAAATCGATATGTCTGTTGTTGATAACGGCGACCGCTTCTTTGCCGTTGGCCGCCTTGTAGGTATGGTAATTTCGGGCCAAAATGGTTTCGATGGTAGTACAGAGTTGCGCATTGTCTTCCACTATCAGGATATGTACGTCTTCCTTGTGTGTGGCTGCCGGTTCCGGCTTATTGGTATCGCTGTCCTGATCGGGAATGGTGGCTTCTTCTTTGATTGTTTCTGCTGCCAGTTCTTCGGGTGCATAAGCCGATTTATCGATGGGTAACTCCAGGATGAAAGTGGTTCCTTTGCCGGGTTCACTTTCGACACGGATGCTGCCGTGATGCATTTCGACAAGTTCTTTGGTCAGGGTCAGTCCTATGCCGTGGTTTTCAACACTATGACTAGGATCGTTTGAATAGAAGCGGGTGAAGATATGCTCCAGGTCAGCGGGCTGTATACCCCGCCCGGTATCACTTACAATAAACTGAACGACAAAGCCTTTGTTTTTTTGTATCAGGGACAGGCCCAAGCGTACAGAGCCTTCTTCGGGCGTGAATTTAAAAGAATTCGATAGCAGGTTGAACAACATGATATCGAGTTTTTCGGGATCATACCAGCCCTGAACGGGATAATCGGGAAACTGCAATTCAAAACGGATGTTTCTTTCTTTGGCCAGAGGAACAAAATTAAAAGTACAGATACGTTCTACGAATTCAATTATATTCGATTCTGCCACCCTGAGCTTCATGGAACCGCTTTCTATTTTTCTGAAATCAATAATGTGCTGTAAGAGTCTTTTGAGTCGGATTAAATTGACTTTCATCACTTCGTGCTGCCAATATTCGCCTCCCGACACCTGGTCCACATCGTCAATCAGACAGGAAATCACAGTCAAAGGGGTCAACAGTTCGTGCGATACATTGGTAAAGTATCTCAGTTTGGTCTGGGTAAGCTCTTCAGATTTGGCTTTTTCGATTTGAGCAATGTTGAGTTGCTGATTCAGACGGACCTTATTGGCAAAAAAACGGTATAAAGCTAAGAACAACAGAATCAGCAAAGTAAGATACAACAGGCTGGCCCACCAGCTCAGATACAAGGGGGGCTTTTTTATGATTTCAAGGCTGAGCAGAGGCTCACCCCAACGGCCGCTTTCGTCGGTTGCCATCAGCATAAGCTCATACTTGCCATGTTGTAAATTGTTGTACGAAGCAAAGCGGCGGGTTGTGTTCACTTTGTTCCATTCGGGGTCGAGCCCCGCCAATTTATAGGCATATTGCACCTTAGACGGGGCGGCGTAATTCAGACTGGAAAATTCGAATTCCACATTCCGCTCTGCAGGACCCAAAACCAGGCGTTTGAATCCGGGCTGATAGTTATGATTGTTGTTATTGTTGAAAATAGATTGGTTGTGTACTTTAATATCGGTAATAAGTACACGAACGCTTTTCAGGCTGTCGTTGTGTTGCCTGCTTTGCGAAAAAGCGCAAAAGCCTTTATTGCCTCCGAACAGCACCTCTTCGGTGTTGGTGACAGAATAGGAGCTTTTAATAAAGGATTTGACGACCAGGTTGTCGGAAATGCTGTAAGAAGTAGAAATCAGCGTTCTGGGATTGAAACTGGTTACTTTTTTGTTGGTAGAAATCCACAAATTATTGTCCTGGCCAATCAGCAAATTAAGAATGCTTTCTCCTGTCATGGCGCAGGTCAGGCTCATATCTTCGAAGCGACTGGTGTTTTTGTCAAAGGTGAGCAGGCGGCCTTCTTTGGTACCCAGCCATAATTTGCCGGAAATATCGGTGCAGACAGATTGTATATTACTGGTATTCAGTCCTTCGGAATACTTATCGTAACGGGTTAACCGGTAAGTTCCTCCGGAAGGCTTCAGGCAACAGAGACCTACTTTTTCGCTGCTTACCCAAATATCTCCGTGCAGGTCCTGAGTAATGCCTGTTACCATAGGTATGGGCTCGACCATGCTGACTTGATTGTCGGGGCTGATTTTTATCAGTCCCTGGTTGAGCATCCCCACCCAGACGTAAGCGTCTTTGTCTTCAAAGAGCACTTTCTCAGAGGCCCAGTTCAAATCATCACTGATGTCTATGTTGATTCGTCCGGCATAGTAAATGCCCCGCTCGTTTTTTTTGAAAATATAAATCCACTGGTCGTCACAACAAACCCAATGCTCCCCGCGGCTTTTGATTTCGCGGATAAAGTTTACTGTTTTCAGGTTGCTCAATTCCTGACGATTAGCAATAGTCTGTAAATCATTGACACCGAATACATTGTTTTCACGGCGATCGTAAAAGAACAAGCCATAGCGGTTTATCCCCAGCCAGACCAAACCATCGGAGTCTTCCGACAAAGCCCTGATGCTGATGGGAAAACCCAACTTTTGGCGAAGCACCTCCATGCCGAAATTACGTACCAGAGGACGGCTGAAATTAACAAAAATGGTTCCTTCGCTGTAGGCACCTATCCACAAATTATTATCCTTGTCTTTGATTATCTCACTGTACAGTTTACTCGATCCGCTCAAATAGTCAGAGATATCTACAGTATTCAATCTGTTGGTTTGTTCATCGTAATCATACACGTATAAACCGGTCAGGGACATTAGCCAAAAATAGCCGTAACGATTGTCCTGCACCATGCTGAAAAAGGTGTTTTCTTCCTCACCTGCCGTGTTGTAAACGGGAATGCGGGTATACCTTTTTTCGGGCAAAGCTTCAGGATTGAATTTAAAGAAACCTCTGCCCCATGTACAGAGCCAATACTGATCGTTTTTGTCCTGATAAAGCCGGAAGGGGCTGCTCATTTCTTCTGTAGCCGGAAAACGTTCAAAATTATCGCTTTCGGGCAGGTATCGGCATAAACCCCCGTTCCAGAACATGATCCAGATGTTTCCCTGCTTGTCTTTGGAAACGTAAGAAATTGTTTGATCGGGCAGGGTTTTTTCATCGTAGGGATCGCTCCAGTACGCTTTCAGCAAATTGCGAGTGTTGTCGTAGCAAAACAAGCCACGCGAAGTGGCAATCCACATATTGCCTTTATCGTCGCAGGCGAGTGCATTGATGTTGTCTCCCTGTACCGGAGATTCTTCGAAAGGAGTAATGTTTAAGGTATTACGGTCCAAAAGATTGATACCTTGTTTGGTGCCTATCCAAATGCGGTTTTGTTTATCTTCGGCCAGGCTTTGGATGTCGTTGTTGGTCAGCAGCGAAGGATTATGCATATCCGACCGGAAGGTCCTTACCTGATAGCCATCGTAACGACAGACCCCGTCCAGAGTGCCAAACCACATATAGCCCTCGCTGTCCTGTAATACTCTTCTGACAGAACTGGAAGGCAATTGGTCCATATATGGAAAGTATTCAAACGAAACTTGCATTTCACCCCGCAAGGGAAAAACAAACAGTGCTGCAAAAATAAATAATCCAGTAAGGCGGGCGGACATGGTATTTCAGGTATTTGTGCACAAAGTAAATCAAAAAGCCTTGTTTCTCAAAATAAAATAAAGCTGTATCTTCGCCACTGAAATAATACTTAAATCCTTACCATAATTGTAGCATGTCCAGATTCTTTTCTGTTTTTCTCTTTCTTTTTTTCTCCTTAATTTTTCATGCCAGAGCTGAAGTCTCTCTTTACCGGGTGGCCGAAACGAATCCCGGTTCCGGCTGCCATGTCATGCAGAATTCTCAGGAACAACTCATCGGACAGGCCTTTCAGCAGGATGCTCTGATCAGCTACAATGGCTGGCAGTATACCGTATATTATAATCTGGAACGCAAAGTCTGCATAGCCCGTCGTCAACTACCGGCCGGCCAATGGGACGAAGTGGTGCTCCCATACAAAAACAGTCGCGATGATGCCCATAACGTGATCACCATGGGTATATGCAAAAAAGACGGCAGCATTCACCTCGCGTATGACCATCACAACGATCCTTTGCATTATTGCCGTTCTGTTATTGGTCTGGCCAATAACGACAGTCTGGCATGGACAGCCGGAAATTTCGGATCTAACACCAATGAACTCGAAACCGGCGTGTCTGTACCCGATGTGACCTATCCCCGCTTTATCGAAAAACCAGACGGAAATCTGCTGTTTGAATGCCGCTACAAACTGAGCGGCGACGGAGACAGCTATCTGCGCGAATACGATGGCGACACTCACAGCTGGAGTCTTGTAGGCCGTTACGTCCAGGGCATGGATACCAACCCAAATTCCTGCGCCTACATCAACCGCATGGATTACGACAAGCAGGGCCGATTGCATGTTTCCTGGTGCTGGAGAGACGATTTTGGAGGACAGACCAACCACGACCTCTGTTATGCCTACAGCGATGACCACGGCCGCAGTTGGAAAGATACCTACGGGAATCAGGTGGCTCTGAGCGAAGCCATCCAATTCACGGACAGCCGGACTTCGGGCAACTGCCTGAGGCAGGGCATCACTTCGCTCAAAATCGCCGACATACCC
>CAZAUQ010000003.1:15523-33938 GCA_964488495.1 uncultured Bacteroidales bacterium | reverse complement strand
GATACCGACGGCAACTGGCATCACAACCTTATTTACAACAAAGGACAAAAAGTAAATTCCTATTGCCGGGTTCAAATCATTTTGGATGCTTTCGACAATGCTTACGTAATCGCCAACGGAGCTGAAATTTACGCTGCCACTTCAGCAGCCGGTTACAGCGACTGGGAACTGGTATCCGACCTGGATGCCGGACGTTTCTGCTCTGAACCGCAAATCGATCAGAACGCCATCGACGAAGGCCTGTTGTCTTTTGTCTACCTGGCCCGAAACAACAAACTGAGTGTGATAGATTATCTGTTGGATAATCCTAAACCGGCCTCAGGGAGCGGCCTTAAGGCTTATTATTATTCTGACAGCCGCTTTGCCGACTGCATCGATTCTGCTGTGGGTATACCCGACAGCCCTGCCGGGGCTAATGTAAAAAGCCTGCGTTGGTCGGGCAGCCTGGAAACTCGTTACGGAGAAGCCTACACCCTTTATCTGAGCACCACCGCAGCCAGCAGACTCTATATTAACGGCAAGATTTTACTCAATACTCCGAACACTGCTGAGCCTGCAGAGTATGCGGTAGAACTGCCGCCTTTCAACAGTCATCGGCACAATATACTAATCGAAAGCCTGGCCGGACAGCAGGATGTGTTGGAACTGAAGTGGTCGGGCAAGCGTACAACCAAGCAACTGATTCCTGTCAAATCGCTTTATCCCGAACTTAATCCGGCTCCTGAACTTAATCTGTCTGCACCCGGCGGACTGTCGTTAAAAAAAAAACTTCCTGAGCGTTTGCACGAAGCGTATCAAGTCAGGCTCGAAACAGAAGAGCAGGAACTGATTCAGGCAGAGGGCTTCGATCCTTCGGGTGATTATTCACTCGAATTCGCTTTACAAATTCAGGAGTCCGGCCACAGAGGCTTCGATTTTTCGGCTCGCAAAGGCTCGGGGCTTGGCCTGAGATTGAGGCTCAATAGCGACAGTTTATTGTGGGCTGCCCCTCTTTCCGATAAGGAACTGATGGATTTATGCGACAACAGCCTGGAGCAAATCTGGCGGATTGCCCAATGCAGGGATTCCGTTTATGTGTACCGCAACGAAATCTTTATGTACTCCCGGCCGGCCGTAGAAATCTTAGATCTGGATACCGGAGGCAACAAGGAAATCGGGTTTGCCAGCGGCATCGAAGTCAGCGATACACTAAACCTGATCGAGGATCCTCAATTTTTGAAAAGCAAAAACAACCAGGCGCCTCTGGGCTGGGTTTCCGAGAAAAAAATGGGTGGCACCACCGAATCGAAAATCGTGGTTGATCACGCCAATTGGCCTGGAGTAGCTGCCTTTATTTTTCGCTTTGACCTGGACGCCAAGTACGGCACCTGGTACAGCCTGCCTCTGCGACTCAAACCGGAATGCTGGCACGAATTTAGTTTCGATAACATCAACTGGAACGACAAAAGCGGCCAATACACCCTGACTGCCTCCGGCAGCAAAGAAGGCACAGAAGCCGTCACAGGCAGCAAAAACTTTGAAATTCCGGCCCAAAACGGACAGCTTGAACGCAAGTTTTTTTACTTCAGGAGCCCAGAATCAGACGAAACAGAGGTGGATTGTTACCTTACCTTCAAAAAGAAAAGCTATATGTCGCCTACTGCCATCAGCAATCTCTGTCTGGCGGAATATTCTCCGGCCAGCCTCACTTTTGGTAAGGCAACACAGGGAGAAATTCTGGAATACAAGCTGCAATACATTTGTTACGACAGTCAGGGCGCCTTTGCCCCTGGTTCCGACACAGGAATCGAAAGCTTGCCGGTAACCGGACAACAGGCTTTTTTCAAGATATGGCAACCTGACAACAGCATCCACTTGCTCTCATACAGAGAACATTGTGTACTAAGCATTTACGACCTCTCAGGCAGGACTGTTCATACTCAATGGATAGGGCCTGGAGAAATAGTACTGAATCTGACTCCGGGAATCTATGTGGTGCAAATAAGCAGCCGGGGAAATCATCAACAACAAAAGCTTGTCGTACTTTAAAATATTGATTTGTCTGTAACAAGTCTCCCTGTTTTTTGTCTTCTTAATATAACTTCTCCTTATTTATTATTCAAAGTTTATGAGTAAATACTACGCTTTTGCCTTGCTGTTTACCATCCTGTTGCTGTGGACAGGCTGCAGGCCCACTGAATACCAAACCATCGATCTGGGCCCTTTGCCTGAGGAAATCCTCGCAAAAGTACCCTATCAGAACGGGCAGGTTTACAAATTTGAACATTCGGGAGGACATACTGTCAGTTTTTCGACTGTCCGTGCCAGCGAAAAGAATAAAAGCTATCCCGATGATCTTTTCTTTTGCAGCAACCAGGTAGTAACTGTCTATGAGTACGAAGTCAATACCACCGTTATGGAAGCGGATTATCCCATCTTTAACATCAGCCTGAATCTCAGCAACGAAACGGATTCCACCTATCGTCTTTCGGCCCGGATCGGTTCTGCCTCGTTTATGATTCCCCTGCAAGCAGCCGACACCGCTTTTTGGCCGCCCGTAACCATTGCCGATTCACTGCAAATCGGCAGCAAGTATTACAAAGAGGTTTTCAAGCTCAAAGATTACGACTCTTATTGGTACACAAAAGATTCCATAAGGGTAGACAGTTTGTTCTATAATTACGACCAGGGCATCTTGCTCATCAAAATGACTAATCAGGAATATTATGCAATTCAGGAATAACAACTGGGGAAACATACAGAATTACAATCGGACTTCGTTTCAAGCTAATACTTCGGCTATGGTTCAGACTAGGGCTCGGGCTGGCTTTAAACCGATTCTGCGGATCTTTTTTCGTGGCTTACTCCTACTCTTTGCCTTGTTCCTGTTGGTGTCTTGCGGCGAAGATTCCCCCCTTGCCTGCGAAGAAACGTATTATGTCAGCAACGACAACAAAGTCTGGCTGACCAACGACAGCATAGGCGACAGTTTTGTCATGACAGACCAGAACGGCATCAGCCAAAGCTTTACCATGCAAAGCAACTACACGGATTTTGATAAATCCTGGGGTGGCTATTTTTTTATCACTACACACAGATCCTACAGAGAGCAATACTACCAAGACTACGGATCCACCTATGATACGGGATTTTCTTTGTCGCTTTCCGCTTTATGGGATTCCTATGGGGATGAAATCAGTGTTCAGGTAGGCAGAACTTACTTTACGTACAACTTCAACTATCAAAAAATGAGCCGATTGGGCTGTGGTGATAGCTATATGAGCATGACAATGACCGATCAAGGTTATGAGGAAGAAAACGAAACCTATTCTACTCTCAGCTTGTTGGACAGCCTTAGGGTAGGAAATATTCTCTATAGAGAGGTGTTACATTTTACATGCCTCGATCTGGCGGAAGAATGGGAGGATTATACAGTAAAAGAAATATATCTGGCTAAGCATTATGGACTTATAAAATATGCGCTTCAAAATGGCCTGGTGTATTCGCGCAATTAAGCCTGGGCAGGAATTTTATCTTAACAGCAACGTAACAAGTTTGAGATGAATCTGACATAAACCTTGCTGATTTTTGCAGGAGAATTGAATCTTTATTTTTAAACGATGAAAATGAAAAAAGCAATTTTCCTTTTAACTTTCAGCAGTCTGTTGTTGATAAGTTGTGATCAGAAAACTAGTCTTTCGGGTGCCGGAGCCACTTTTCCCCTGCCCTATTACAACATGGTTTTTAAGACTTTTAGTAAAAACGCAGGCATCGATGTTTCTTACGGAGGCATCGGTAGCGGCGGAGGGATTCGCAGCCTTAAAGACGAAGTGGTCGATTTTGCGGGCAGCGACGCTTACCTGAGCGATAAAGAAATGTCCGAAATGAACGCTACCATCCACATTCCCACCTGCCTGGGAGCCGTTGTTCTTTCATACAACCTGCCGGAAGTAAGCTCTCTGAAGTTGACAGGCGATTTGATTGCCGGCATTTATCTGGGCAAAATCACTAGCTGGAACGATGCCGCCATCAAGGAAATCAATCCTGGACTTGAATTGCCCGACAAAGCGATTACTCCGGTTTACCGATCCGACGGCAGCGGCACCACCTTTGTATTCAGCGATTATATGACCAAGGTGAGCAGCGATTGGGCAGCAAACCTGGGTACTGGAAAATCGATCAATTTTGCTCACGGCATAGCCTCCAAAGGCAATCCCGGAGTGGCAGGTACCATCAGCCAGACCGAAGGAGCCATAGGTTACATAGGTTCAGAATATGCTTTTGCAGTGAACAGCCCCATTGCTTATCTGCAAAACGCAGCCGGAGAATATGTACTGCCCTCGAGCCTGTCTATCTCTGCCGCTGCACAGGAAGAGATCGCCGATGACACCCGCAGCATGATTACCAACTCGAGCGTGAAAGGCTCCTATCCTATCAGTTGTTTTACCTGGATCCTTGTGTACAGAGACCAGGCTTACGCCAACAGAAGCGAAGCTCAGGCCCGGGCTACAGTAAGTTTACTCAACTTTATGCTCAGTCCGGCAGCACAGGCACAAACAACCCTGGTACATTACGCTCCGCTTTCGAAAGAAGTCATTGCCAAGGCTCAAAAAGCCCTGTCGGAGATACGGTACAACGGAAAGCCCTTGTAATTCTTAGCTGCTGATGTCAGACAAAATCTTCAGATCCTTACTGCTTGTTTCAGCCTTGTTTATTTTGCTGATTTTTGCCGGAATGTTCTTTTCATTAAGCAAAGGAGCAATGCCGGCTTTTAAGGAATTCGGATTTTTCGGTTTTATCTTTTCGAGCGAGTGGAATTCCAGTACAGGAAGCGAGCAATACGGAGCCCTGGCCTTTATCAGCGGAACTTTGCTGACTTCTTTGTTCGCCTTGGTATTCTGTCTGCCATTTTCGTTGCCGGTATCCTTTTTTGTCGGAGAATACTTCAGAGGGAAAAAAGTGGCTACTTTATTGGGCGGCGTAGTCGATCTACTGGCAGGCATTCCTTCGATAGTGTACGGACTCTGGGGTTTCTATGCCCTGAGGCCTTTGATTCAGTCGATGGAACTTTCGGATCAAGGCTTTGGAATACTCACCTCTTCGCTGGTGTTGGCCATTATGATTATTCCCTATGCTGCCTCACTGAGTGCCGAATTTATACGCATGGTGCCTCAGGAACTGAAAGAAGGAGCCTATAGCCTGGGTGCTACACGGGCCGAAGTAATCCGAAACATTATTTTTCCCGGCAGTTTTTCTGGCATCTTTTCGGCTTATATACTGGCTTTAGGCAGGGCTATCGGTGAAACCATGGCTGTAACCATGCTCATCGGCAATACCAACAGAATTCCACACGGACTGATGGATACAGGCAATACCATGGCCAGTATCATTGCCAATCAGTTTGGTGAAGCCGACGGACTCAAGTTGTCTTCGCTCATAGCCATTGGACTACTCTTGTTTTTGATAACGGCCATTATCAATTTCCTGGGTAGACTCATGATTAAACGTCACAGCCTATGAGCTCCTTAAAATACAGATTGTTCAAGAATAAGTTACTCAGCGTTTCGGTGATCGTACTTTCGGCCCTGACAGCTGTACCGCTCGTTCTGATTATAGGGGAAGTGTTACTCAAGGGTTGGAAACAAATCAACTGGGCCTTTTTTACAGAAACGACACCCAGCACCCTCGACGCTTTACTGGCCATCAACAACAATGAATCCATACCCGGAGGTATTGCCAACGGTATTGTCGGCACCCTGATAATGGTGATTTTGGCTTCGGTTATTGCTATCCCTATTGGTGTAATGACCGGCATCTATATTTCCGAAAACCGTAAAACCCGGTTTTCTGCCGTAGTTCGGTTTTTGACCGATTTACTGCAGGGCACTCCATCGATTATTCTCGGCATCATTGCATATCTTTGGGTGGTCATTCCTTTGAAAAGCTATTCATCGCTGGCCGGGAGTGTTGCTTTGGCTATTATGATGTTGCCTTTGATTGTACGTTCTACCGAAGAAACCATGAACCTTTTACCGGCCAGTCTCAAAGAAGCCGGCCTGGCTCTGGGTTCCCCCTACTTCAGCGTAGTATTGAAGGTGCTGTTACCCTCGGCTTTCGGGGGTGTTTTTACGGGAATTCTGCTGGCCATCTCAAGAGTTATCGGCGAAACTGCTCCCCTGATGCTGACGGCTCTTGGAGCAACAGCCATACAATGGGATGTCAGTAAGCCTTCTTCGGCAGTTTCGCTGCTGATTTGGGAATTTTACAACGACCCCAACCTGCAAAGCATGATCTGGAGCGCATCCCTGTTTTTACTCTTGCTGGTTTTAAGTTTAAATATACTGGCCAAACAACTCGCAAAAAAATGGAGAATTTAACCACAACACCTATTTTGAGCCTCAAAGAGTTGAGTGTTTCCTATGTACCAGGCAAATACGCAGTCAATAAAGTCTCGGCCAATATTTATGAAGGTTTGATTACTTCGGTGATGGGGCCTTCGGGTTGCGGCAAAAGCACTCTGATCCGCGCCATCAACCGTATGCATGAATTATATCCCGATATTCGTATCAGCGGTAGCATAGAGCTCAGAGGCAAAGATCTGCTGCTAATGAATCCCAGCGAAGTGCGGAGAATGGCCGGTATGGTATTTCAGCGCCCCAATCCCTTCCCCACCATGAGCATTTACGACAATGTGCTGGCCGGTTACAAACTGATAGGAATCAAACAATCGCGACAGGAAAAAGACGAATTGGTGGAAACATCACTCAAAAGTGTCGGACTCTGGGATGAGGTCAAAGATAGTCTGAGCAAGAGGGGTTCTTTTTTGTCGGGAGGGCAGCAACAGCGCCTGTGCATTGCCCGGGCGCTGGCGCTGAAACCAGACATTTTGCTTATGGACGAACCTACTTCAGCCCTGGACCCCATAGCCACCAATCTGATTGAAGAACTGTTGGTGAAATTAAAAAAAGAAGTTACTATTGTCATCGTTACGCACAATATGGCACAAGCTGCAAGAATTTCAGACTATTCCATGTTTATGTATCTGGGAGAACTGGTGGAATACGACAAGACAGAAATCATGTTTACCAATCCCTCTGACAAACGTACTGAAGAATATTTAACCGGAAAATTCGGATAACACAACGACTATGGATACTATAAGAGAAACCTATCTGGCCCGCCTGAAACAGGAATTCAATAATATGGCCAATCAGGTACTGCGACAGGCTCAGATTCTAAAATTACAACTGAGTGGCGACACCTCCCAGGAACTGATTGACGAAATCGGATTAAACGAAAAATCCATCGACAGCCTGGAGGTTAAGCTGAGAGACGACATTATAAACATCATCGTGTTGTACTCCCCAAGAGCAGGTGATCTCAGGCGTATTATTTCTTATTACGACACCGTTGTAGATTTGGAACGGATTGCCGACATTATTGACAGTATTAGCCGTAGAATGCATTACCTGAATAAGCAAAATTCGATTTATCCCGATTACAAAGAAAATGCCCTGCAAGTGTTCGACCTTGCTGACGGCATGCTGCAAAACGCCATTTTTGCTTTTATTTGGGCCGACAACGCTATGGCAAGAAGTCTCATTGCCAAAGACGAAGAATTGGACAAAGTCCATCGATTGAGCCATAAAAAGCTGTTTGAACACCAACAGGAGGAAGGTGTTCATCCTCACTGGCTGGCCGACATTCTGGATCTGGGGCGCATCCTCTACGGTATGGAGCGAATCGGAGACGGGGCAACCAATATTGCCGAAGCTGTTATTTTCCTCTCAGAAGGCAAAGATATACGACATAAACTCACTTAAATCAATAAGACATGAAACGTGTTTTAGTTGTTGACGACGAACAGGATATTTGTGAAATTCTGCAATTCAATCTGGAGAACGCCGGTTTTAAAGTTGATTCGGCCAATTCGGGCGAAGAAGCACTTAAATTGCTCATGGACAAAAGCAAACAATACAGCCTGCTCATTTTGGATGTCATGATGGAAGGTATTTCGGGTTATCAATTAGCCAGAAAAATCAGGACAGAGCTGGACAGTAAACTCCCCATCGTCTTTTTGACTGCCAAGAATACCGAAAATGACCTGCTGACCGGTTTTAGCCTGGGAGGGGACGATTACATTTCCAAACCATTTTCAATACAGGAAGTATTGGCGCGTATCAACGCTGTGTTGCGTCGCAGCGAAAGCAATAAATCCTCTGACGAGGAAGGATTGCTGCAATCCAGTGGTTTGATTTTGAACACTAAAGCCAAAACCGCCAGTCTAAACTCCGAGCTCTTGCCTCTGACCAAAAAAGAATTTAAGATATTGGAAATGCTTCTGCAGGCGACCGACAACTATTTTACCCGCGAACAAATCCTGGACAGGGTCTGGGGAGACGAATCTTTTGTACTGGAAAGAACAGTAGACGTTCACATTGCCCGTTTGCGAAAAAAACTCGGTTCTACAGGTGAACATCTGCAAAGTCGTCCTGGTTTCGGTTATTGCTGGACATCCTGATTTACAAATTATTATAAAGAACTTTATGCATTACAAAACCAGATTATATTTCAACTTCGGCCTGATTGTACTGGCTTTTATGTTTATCACTGTACTCTTTCAGTTAGAAAGAGAAAAGCGCCACAAGACCGAAGAATTCAGAGCCAGGCTGAGCGCCTACTCCGAAATGATTGATGCCTACCTGGAGCAAGACAGCGACACACTCGAAGTTGCCGATATGCTCCCGGCGAATTTGCGTTTTACCATAATCGACAACGAAGGCCAAGTCGTATTCGACAATGTAGTAGACCAGGTCGAAAAGCTTAGCAACCACTCAGACCGGCCCGAAATACTGTCGGCCAGAACCAAAGGTTCCGGTTTCGCTATCCGTAAATCGAGCTCTACCAAAACGGATTACCTTTACTATGCGCATCGCACCGATGCCAACGCATACATCCGGCTGGCCCTGCCCTATTCTGTACAATTGAGCGATGTATTGAAAGGGGGAAATATCTACTTCTACGGATTGGGTGTACTTTTTATAGTAATACTGCTGCTTTTGCTCTATAAAACTGAAAAATTCAACCAGGTAATGAATGCACTCAGGCGATTTACTACAGATATCGAAAAGGGCAAAGTGGATTACGAAAGTTTTAAATTCCCCGATTCCGATTCGGGTATTATAGGCAAAAAAATCATTAAACTCTACGAACAACTTCAAACCAGCAAGCAACAAACCGACCTGGAAAAAGAACGCAACCGTAAAATCAAGCAAGAAATGACCAACAATATTGCTCACGAACTCAAAACGCCCGTAAGCAGTATTCAGGGATATTTAGAGATTCTGAACGATAATGCCGAAATAGAGAGCAGCAAAAGGCAATATTTCGTGGAACGCGCCTATGCTCAAACCTTGCGTCTGTCGGCTCTTATCAAAGATATTGCTTTGATAACCAAACTCGAAGAAGCTTCAAACCTCTTTCCACGAGAAAAGGTCAATATCGGCATGATTGCCGACGATGTCATAAAAGAACTTCAGCCCCAGTTGGATGCTGTGGCCATAAAAGTAGAAAACAAACTCGCCTACGATATGGATATCTCGGGGAATCAAAATTTGGTGCATGCCATTTTCAGAAACCTGGTTGAAAACTCCATTAATTACGCAGGAAAAAACAGCACCATAGTAATGGAATGCAGCACCGAAGATGACCAATTCTATCATTTCGTATATTACGATACGGGCTTTGGTGTAAAAGAGAAATACCTGCAAAGAATATTTGACCGTTTTGTCCGGCTCGAAGAGAGCCGCGACCGCAGAACCGGAGGAACCGGGCTGGGTCTGTCTATAGTCAAACATGCTGTTTTGTACCATCAGGGCAACATAATAGCTACAAACAGAGCCGAAGGAGGGCTGATGTTCACATTCAGCCTTAGAAAGCATCCGACGGCAACGACTTCTAAACCAGAAGTATAAGTAATAAAAAAACTCATTTATTTATCTTAAAATTGCTTTGATTATGAAAACCAAGTTTGTCATGTTATTTCTTTTGATCAGTTCTTTGTCTTTTTTTGTTCAGGCACAAGAATCTAAATCCGATTTCAAACCCAACGGAAAAGCCATTATTACCATTTTCAGTGATTTCCATACCGGCTTAGGTACAGCCGGAGACGAAAGCGGCTTTGGACTGGAACGGGCGTACCTGGGTTATCAATACGCCTTCAGCGAAAGTTTGTCAGGTAAAGTCGTTTTCGATATGGGCAGCAGTAAATTGGCAGGTTCGGCTCTGGAACGCATCGCTTACGTAAAAAATGCCATGCTCAGCTGGAAAAAAGGAGATTTCAGCCTGGATGCCGGATTGATTGGCTTGAAACAATTCAGTGTACAGGAAAAGTTCTGGGGCTATCGTTATATCTTAAAATCTTTTCAGGATCAATACGGTTACGGATACAGTGCCGACATGGGACTGAGCGGACAATACCGCATCAACGATATACTGACGGCAGATGTAACCATCACAAACGGAGAGGGATACAAAAAGCTGAATACGGATAAGTATTTTCGTTACGGAGGCGGCCTTAGCATTACTCCCCTGAAAGAATTAAGCTTCAGACTCTACTACGACAGGCACGACAAAAACCCGGCGAACGCAGCACAGGATAAAAGCAAACAAATTACTTCCTTTTTTGCCGGTTATCAAAACGAGTCTTTCTCGCTGGGAGCCGAATACCTCCACATGTATCACTCGCAATTCAAAGACGACAGAAATCAATACGGTTTCTCGGCATATACCACGATTAAACTGCCCAACGATTTTCAACTCTTTGGCCGTTGGGACTATGCCGCCTCCAACAAGGACTACAGCGATCTTTTGGATACCTGGGATCCCGGCGACGAACAAATGGCCGTACTGGGCTTACAATATGCACTGACCAAAGGCATTAAAGTTGCTCCAAACTTTAAGATGGTTGCACCAAAAAACAGTAATGCCCTTTACTTCGCTGCGGTAAATTTATCCTTATCGTTGTAAATCTTTCGGATTTTTAAAGCTTCCACAATTTTATGTATTTTTGAGCCTTCCTTTTGGAGGGCTTTTTATTATTCCTAAATTGATTTTCGTGTACCTGGGAGAACTGATTTCGCTGCTGGTGGCTTTTATGTGGACCTTCACGGCTCTGTTCATTGAATACGCCAGTAAGAAACTGGGGCATTTACCGGTGAATTTCCTGCGGCTGGTCCTGGCTTTTTTGTTTACCGGCTTATTGCTGACGGTATTTACCGGACATTTTCTGCCTCAGGCTGCCGATGCCAAAACCTGGTTCTGGATGTCAGTTTCGGGGCTGGTCGGCTTTGTGTTTGGCGATATTTGCCTGTTTTATTCTTACGTGGTGATAGGCTCTCGTTTCGGGCAATTGTTTATGACTCTGGCCCCGCCGGCAGCCGCCATAGCCGGTTATTTTATTCTGGACGAAAAAATAGGCTGGATGGGAGTGCTGGGTATGACCGTCACTCTGGCCGGCATAGCCATTTCTATCCTGAGCCGGCAAAAATCCAACAATGGAAACCCCGGCCATTATCGACTCAAGTTGCCTTTGAAAGGGGTATTGCTTGGTATTGGAGCCGGTCTGGGACAAGGCCTGGGATTGGTACTGAGCAAACTGGGCATGGAATACTACAGCCTGAGTGCCGAAGGCAGTTCGCAGGAAGTGCTTCAAATGATTCCTTTTGCTGCTTCGCAAATACGTATGGTCATTGCTTCCATTTCGCTGGTACTAATTTTAATGCTCAGCCAACAGCTTAAAAATGTCAAACCGGTGTTCCATAACAAAAAAGCCGCCTGGTCGATAGTGCTGGCTACCTTTTTCGGTCCTTTTCTGGGTGTGGCAGGCTCTTTGATGGCTGTTCAGTACACGGCCAGCGGCATTGCCTCTACTATTATGGCTACCACTCCGATTTTAATTTTGTTTCCGGCAGTCTTTATACAAAAACAAAAAGTACGTACAGCTGAGGTGTTAGGAGCCATCATCAGCGTGCTGGGCGTTGCTTTGTTTTTTATCTGATTGTTGTCCAAAAAAGCTATAATAATTACACAAAACCAGTAAATAACGAAAAACATCCATGTATTGCTACCAGTATCCACGTCCGGCTTTAACAGCCGATTGCCTGATTTTCGGAAAAGACTCTTCGGGTTTGAAAATTTTATTGATACAGCGCAAGAATGAACCCTTCCAGGGCCTATGGGCTTTACCGGGAGGTTTTATGGATATGGACGAAACCATTGAAGAATGCGCTTACAGAGAACTCAAAGAAGAAACCGGACTGGAAATAGCGGATCTGCAACAATTCCATACTTTTTCAGCTCCGGGCAGAGATCCCAGGGGAAGAACAGTGAGTGTAGTGTTTGTCGGAATAGTGGACAGCAGAGATTATCATCCACAGGCAGGCGACGACGCCGCCCTGGCCTGTTGGTTTGCAACTGTTCATTTACCACCGCTGGCCTTTGACCATACGGAAATTGTTAAAATGGCTCTGGAATGGATTAACCGCTGATTTTTTGCTGCCAACGCCAGGCAGATAACAAGGTTTCTTCTACAGTTTCACGGGCTGTCCAACCCAACACTTTGTTTGCTTTTGTCGGATCGGCCCAGACTTGCTCAATATCGCCGGGACGACGTCCTACAATCTGGTAATTGAGTTTAACACAGGTAACCCGTTGAAAGATCTCGATAATTTCAAGCACCGATAATCCCTTGCCTGTGCCCAGGTTAAATATTTCCAGCTTATCGGCTGTTTTTCCGTTCAACATTCGCTCCAGAGCGATGACATGTGCCTTGGCCAAATCGACCACATGGATATAATCCCTGATGCATGATCCGTCGGGAGTATTGTAGTCGTTACCAAACACGCTGAGTTTTTCGCGCAGACCGGCGGCTGTCTGGGTCACAAAGGGTATCAGGTTTTGAGGCACTCCCAGGGGTAATTCTCCGATTTCGGCCGAGGGATGTGCACCTATCGGATTGAAATAACGCAAAATACTAGCCTTAAACGGAGCTCCGGCTTTGATGAAATCTGTAATAATTTCCTCAGAAATCTGTTTGGTATTTCCGTAGGGCGACATAGCAGGTTTTATGGGAGCATTCTCGTTGACAGGCAACACATCAGGCTGACCGTAAATCGTGCAGGACGAGGAAAAGACCATGGCTTCCACACCGTATTTAGGCATCAGTTCCATCAAATTCATCAACGAAATCAGATTGTTACGGTAATAGAGCAAAGGTTTTTGGACCGATTCACCCACGGCTTTGTTAGCTGCAAAATGAATGACGGCCTTTATATTGCCGTATTTTCCGAATAAAGCATCCATGGCCTTGAAATCAGTACAATCAGCCTGTTCGAAATCGGGCTTGAGGCCGGTAATATTTTCGATGCCCACGAGTACAGATTTATTTGAATTGGAAAGATTATCGACGATGATTACCCGGTAACCGGACTGCTGCAACTCGACAACGGTATGTGAACCTATATAGCCTGTACCGCCTGTAACAAGAATAGATGCTGCCATAATTTATAATTTTACTATACCTGAAAATCCCATAAAAGCCATAGCCAGCAAACCGGCTACCAATAAAGCGATCGGTGTGCCCTGCATGCCTTTGGGTATTTTAGTATGGCTGAGTTGTTCACGAATGCCCGCAAACAAAACCAAAGCTAATCCAAAACCTATGGCTGTAGAAAAGGCAAAAACCACCGATTCCAATAAATTGTAATCCTTTTGAATTACGAGAATGGCTACACCGAGAATAGCACAGTTGGTGGAAATAAGCGGCAGGTATACACCCAGGGCCTGATAGAGCGGCCGGGAGATTTTTTTTATTATAATTTCTACCAGTTGCACCAGAGCCGCAATAACCAAAATAAAACTGATTGTCTGTAAAAAGGCTAATTCAAAAGGTTCCAGTAAATATTTAAATATCAGCCAGGTAATAAGGGTTGACAGAGTAAGCACAAAAGCTACTCCCCCCGACATTCCCAAGGCTGTACTGATCTTTTTTGATACTCCCAAAAAAGGACAAATCCCCAAAAACTGAGACAGCACGATGTTATTGACAAACACGGCTGCAATAAAGATAGTGATATAGATCATGATACTTTTCTTATGCGGTTGACAATTGCGATCAGATAGGCCAGACTTACAAAGGCTCCGGGAGCCAGAATGAACATAAGCATTCCGTATTGTTCAGGGAAAATCCGTAAACCCAAAAAGGTGCCGGCTCCCAGTAATTCACGGATCGAACCCAGCAAGCCCAGGGCAAAAGTAAATCCCAATCCTATACCTATTCCATCAAGTACTGAATCAAACACCTTGTTTTTAGAGGCAAAGGATTCGGCCCGGCCCAAAACTATACAGTTGACTACAATCAGAGGGATAAAAAGCCCCAGGCTCTCGTGCAAGGCAGGTAAATAGGCTTGCATCACCAATTCAAGGATAGTTACAAAAGTGGCTATCACAACAATAAATGAAGGTATACGAACATTATCGGGCACCAGGTTTTTGATGAGCGAAATTACCAGATTGGAAAAAATCAAAACAAAAGCGGTCGCCAGGCCCATACCTAATCCATTGATGGCAGAGGTGGTGGTTGCCAGGGTCGGACACATACCCAATACAAGTACAAAAGTCGGGTTTTCGGTGATCAACCCGTTCACTATTATTCCAAATTTATTCTTCATTTTGTGCCTCCTTTTCTTCGATAGTTGCCGTTGTAACTACATCAACCACGGTGCCTCCATGCTCCATATAAGCGCGGTAAGCCCGGTCTACGGCATCCAGAAAGGCCCTGGATGAAATGGTAGCCGCAGTGATGGCATCAATATCTCCCCCATCTTTGGCCACCCAGATTTTATCCTTGCCCGGATCTTTTTTTAGTATACTTTGATTGTTTTTGTCTGTCTTGAACCAAGTGATCATTTGAGTACCCAGGCCAGGTGTTTCGGACTGCTTCAATACTTCATAATTATTGATGGAACCATCCGGCTTAAGACCCAACATCAGCCGGATTTCTCCGTTGAAACCTTTCATGGAAAAGGTTTCAATGGCTACACCCATCAGTTGTCCTTCTTTTTTAATCGGGAAACAAACCAGGCTGTTGCCTTCGTAATCGGTCAATTCGTATTGTTCCTGCACAGGCTGGTTGTCAAACTCGGGCGATACCAAACGTATAGCTTTTTCCTGTTTGGCTATGGCAGCCAATCGAATCGGTTCGGAGGTGAGTCCGTTTACCCAGCCCAGAGCTGCAGCCGCCACTATGGTGATGGCACCCAACACCAGGACCATGTTTTTGAATGAGGATTCCAGTTTTTTCATTTCTTTTTTACCTCCCCAAAACGTTTAGGTTTACAATAGGCATTAATCAGTGGTGTCACTCCGTTCATCATCAAAATGGCAAAAGAGACTCCCTCGGGATACGAGCCGAAAACTCGTATGCAAACAGTTATGATGCCAATACCCACACCATATATCACCTGACCTTTTTTTACCATGGGCGAAGTGACATAATCGGTAGCCATAAAAATGGCTCCCAACATCAGGCCTCCTGTAAGTAAGTGACTTAAAGGATCGGCATAGACTTCGGGATTGGCAATTCTGAGTATGGCAGTAAAAATATATACTGTCAGTAATATCGATACCGGAATATGCCAGCTGATCACTTTGCGAATAAGTAAAAAGATACCTCCAAGGATCAGCGCTGCCGCGGCAATTTCACCCAGGCTGCCACCGGTGTTACCAATGAACATATCCAGCACATCGGGCAAACGATCAAAACGGCCCGATTTTATAATCGACAAAGGAGTAGCACCGGTTTCGGCATCCAAATACTGAAGACTAAAAGCTTTAGGCAAAGGCCAGGAAGTCATTTGCTGGGGAAATGAAATCAGCAGGAATACCCTGCCTACCAAGGCCGGGTTAAAAATATTATTGCCAAGCCCGCCAAAGGACATTTTGGCCATGCCGATAGCCACCAGTGCGCCAATCACCACTATCCACAAAGGAAGGTTGGATGGCAGGTTGAATGCCAGCAGCAAGCCTGTTAGTATGGCCGATCCGTCGCGCAGGCTGCTTTCACGCTTGAGTAAAAAACGCCCGATCAGGTATTCAAACAGCACACAAGAGGCGATCGACACCGAAGTGATCAACAGGGAACCCAGCCCGAAGAAATAAAGTGAAACCAGCAATGCGGGTATCAAGGCAATAATGACATCCCACATTTTTCTGCTAATACTGTCACCGCTGTGAATGTGCGGAGACATCGATACATAGAGTTTATTTTCCATAGCTTATTGGTTTTTTCTTCCCCTGATTATGGCTCCCACCTTGAATTTTCCTACTCTTAAATGGTCGAGCAAAGGCCGGTTCGAAGGACAAACATAGGAACAACAACCACATTCAATACAATCCATGATGCGATCTTTTTCCATATTTTCCCAATCAGACAATTCCGAAAGATTCATCAACAAAAAGGGTTCCAGGCCCATAGGACAAGCCTCAATGCAATGGCTGCAACGTATGCAGTTGTACACTTTACTGCGGCGGGCTTCTTTGCTGTCCATCAGCAAAATGCCCGATGTCCCTTTGCTTACCGGAATCTGCGTGTTGATCAGGGCCTTACCCATCATAGGACCGCCCGAAATGACTTTGGCTGTAGCATCGGGCAGGCCGCCGGCAAAATCAATCAATTCCTGCGTGGAAGTTCCTATGCGGCAAAGATAGTTACCGGGCTTCTTTACGCTTTTACCCGTTACGCAGACTACCCGATCGATGACGGGTTTATTTTTTTGCACCGCCTCATAGGTAGAAAACACACTGCCCACATTCAATACCACGGCACCGGTGACCACGGGCAGAGCTCCCGAAGGCACATGACAGCCAAGGACAGCGTCAATAAGTTGTTTTTCTCCACCCTGAGGATAATGAACTGCCAAAGGCATCACTTCTATTTGTGAATAGGGAATAGCCAATCTTTGGAGCAAGGCGATGGCATCGGGTTTATTGTTTTCGATGGCGATGACTGCCTTGGTCACCTTGAGGGCCATCATCGTTATTTTGGTTCCGAGAATGATCTCCATGCCTTTTTCCAACATCAGCTGATGGTCGGAAGTCAGATATGGTTCACACTCTACAGCGTTCACTATCAGAACTTCGGGCTTGCTGCCCGGAGGCGGACTGAGCTTGACATGGGTGGGGAAACTGGCTCCTCCCATGCCCACTACTCCGGCTTCCTGAATTTTTTTAATTATCTCTTCGGCGCTCAGTGTGCACTCTCTTTTCAGGGTAGGATTCAAAACGATTTCTTCGACCCACTCATCGGGTTCCACCTCAATGACGACAGCCTGACGACGGTAGCCGCCCGCATCGTAGACTTCATCGAGTTTTAACACCTTACCCGTCACCGAAGAGTGGATATTGGCCGATACATAACCGGCAGCCTTGGCAATCAGTTGTCCGGTTTTGACCCTGTCCCCTTTTTGAACCAGCGGAACAGCGGGGGCACCCAAATGCTGGTTCAGCAAAATGGTTACCTGTGCCGGCAGGGGCATTTGCTCTATGGCCTTTCCGGCCGAGATTTTATTTTCAGGAGGATGTATCCCTCCCATAGAAAAGGTTCTCATTGATATATATTTTCGGAGTATTCCTCTAAGTTCTCCCGGTATTCAAGTTTTAATTAAACTGTCGTTGCGTTTATTCCCGTTTCAGTTCCTGTAGCTAATTCTTGTTCAGCTGCTTTTTTTCTGGGTGGAAAATTTAATTCCCAAATTGAATTGGTCGGACAAACTTCCACACATTTACGACAAAACCGGCAGGCATTGTAATTAATGTAGGCCAGGTTGTCTTTGATGGTTATAGCATCAAAGGCACAAACCTGTTCGCATTTACCGCAACCTATGCATGCCACGGCACAACCTTTACGGGCCAGGGCACCTTTGTCTTTATTCATACAGGAAACAAAGATTCGCCTCGATTTGGGGCCTTTTTTGCGCAATTCAAATAAATTTTTGGGACAGGCTCTGACGCAGGCTCCACAAGCTGTACATTTGGCCTCGTCCACCACAGGCAGGCCGGTTTCCTTGTCCATAGACAAAGCATCAAACTGGCATACAGCCACGCAATCGCCCATACCCAGGCAACCAAAGGTGCAGGCTGTATCACCTCCATACAGCAGGGAGGCAGCCATACAACTTGAAACACCTTCGTATTGGTTGATTTTTGGCCGATGGGCACAAGTCCCGTTACAACGCAGAACAGCCAGCATAGGCTCAGCCTCCACCGCCTCCCGGCCTAAGAGAGAGGCCACCGACTTCATTACATCGTTACCTCCTACCGGGCAAAAAAGTCCGTCAAGGCTTTCACTTTTGACGCAGGCTTCAGCAAAATTCCGGCA
>CAZAUQ010000003.1:0-15423 GCA_964488495.1 uncultured Bacteroidales bacterium | reverse complement strand
AAGAATATCAATTATTTTTTCTTTTTTCCCGGACGAAGAGCAAAAATTTTTCGCCTGACAGTCTCCGCAGGCCGAATACTGATCTATCCGAATATGCAGGCCTTTTTCATCAATACTTTCCACCAAACCGGAATGGCGAATTTCATCCATGATATTGTTTTTGCTTCGTCCAGAATTATAACGAGGCAAAGATATAACAAATCTGTTAAGGTTGTTGATTTGAGTTTGAATTAATATTCAAAATTACCAGTAATATACCAGGCCAAAACTAAGAAATTCTTTGAATTGTATGAGTTTTTCCCCTTCGGCCCTTTCGTTTTTAGTATTCATTTTCATATGAATAAACAACTGGGTCGAGAGATAATGATTCACGTTAAAATTGAAGGTGTTCTTCCACTCAGAATCAATATAATTAAAATCGGAATACAAATAAAAATAAGAATTCCAGCTAATTAATTCTGTAATCTGCATATCTATGGTAGTTGCAATTTTGAAACCCATATCCTGCCCGAAATGTTTTCCTTCTTCTATACCGTAGGCTTTAGGATTGAAATCTGTAATGTTGTGTAAATAATTCAGACGATAGGTAAAGGGGGTAAGCAAGGCCGAAAAGGAATAGCCCTTTTCTTTGTTTCTGATCTTATAGTCCATACCCAAACCCACATACAGTTTAGCCGGTGATAAAAAGGCGGCTTTCATGTCGTAGGTGTTTGTTTTATAATTATTTAAAAATTGAGTGGTAAAATCTACCGAAGCCGAATAATAAAAATTCTTGACTGCTTTTATACCCAATTTGCTGGATGCCTGAAACTGGTCATTGCTTATATTCACCTTGCGCAGGCTGTCGTTGGATACAGTATTGAATCCTAATTTTATATCAATAAAATTATCAAACTGTATGCCATTTTTGTTGTCGTATTTGGCCACCCAGTAAAAGGCCGACAAAGTAGACATATTGCTGACACCTCCACTGGACCAGTTGGGAGAAACATAGGTCTGTGTCAACTGGTTAGATAAACGGCCTTTGACAATCCAATGAGTGTAGCGCACCGGAGCTGAGGGCAGCGCTTCCACACTTTGGGGACGAACTCTCTGGGGGGGAGCCCATTGTATTGGACGGTTAGTTTCCAGGGGCACTTCCAGTCTTTCGGGTTCCGGCAAATCTGTTTCCAGATAATGAATTTTGTCGATTTGTTCCACTTCGAAGGCAAGCAGAATTTGCCTGGCCAGACGCCTGACATAATGGAGTCCGCTGTTTTGGCCCAGCAGTTGCGTTTGGAGCCAGCTCTCGGGAACAGGCTGTTGTTTTGGTTCTTTCCACTCCAGCTTTAAATCTCTTTTTCTGGCGTTGAAAACCAAGGGCATAAATAAAGGGCTCATTTTGGGATAATCCAGTACAGTATCTTCAGGTAATTCCAAAGGCGGCCTTGGATATACACAGTTTTTGAAAACATCATACTCTCTTATATAACGGTGTAAAGGAGATAGTTCAGGCTCTTTGGAATGAATATTTTTAGCCGATAAACTATCGGAACTTTGCAGATTCAGGGAATCGCTCAGGGCTGTCGCCGGGCCGTTAATTCTTCTGCCCGAATATAGACTGTCCAAAGCATCGATCAATTTAAGACTGTCGCCGGAATAAACCTTTCTCAGGCTGTCGGCAGCATTAGTGTCAAGAATAACTGTATCGGATTTTAAGCCCAGACTTTTCCTTATTATCACAGATAGGCTATCCAACAAGGCTCGTTCGGGTGAAATTTCAGATTCAGCATCGGTGATCAGTTCAAGCTTCAGAGAATCGTTCTCCTTGGTCAGCAGCCTGTTATTATCAAGATTCGGAATGGTATTTAAAAACAATGAATATCCGGGTATGATATTTTCCTGGGCATTCATTGGCAGGCTTTGTATTAAAACAAGCAATACAAATCCACCAATCATCCTATTTAGCATACTTTGATATTTTCTGCGAAAGTAAGACTTTCTTTTCAAAACTTTTTTCGTAATTTTGCGCTTTTAGTTTTTTTTAGTATCGGAGAAAGTTTAGTTAATATAACTACTTGTAATTGTGAAAAATACCAAATTCATTTTCGTCACCGGAGGCGTAGTTTCTTCTTTAGGAAAAGGGACCTTATCGGCAGCAATGGGAAAGCTTCTGCAAGCTCGCGGCTACAGAGTCACCATTCAAAAGTTTGATCCGTATATAAACATTGATCCGGGCACCCTCAACCCGCTGGAACATGGGGAATGTTACGTAACCTGCGACGGTCACGAGGCCGATCTTGACCTTGGTCATTATGAGCGTTTTCTCAACGTTAAAACCACCCGCGCCAACAACATTACTACTGGTCGTATATATCAGACTGTCATAAGCAAAGAAAGAAGAGGCGATTACCTTGGTAAAACCGTACAGGTTGTTCCTCACATAACCGACGAAATCAAGCGCTCCATGAGGCAACTTAGCCTCAAAGGGCAATACGATTTTATCATCACCGAAATTGGAGGAACGGTTGGTGACATTGAATCTTTGCCTTTTATTGAAAGCATGCGTCAGCTAAGGTGGGAATTGGGCAGCAGCAACTGTATGTGCATCCACCTGGCTTATGTCCCCTATCTGGCAGCAGCCAAAGAACTCAAGACTAAACCTGTACAGCATTCCGTCAAACAATTGCTCGAATTGGGAGTTCAACCCGATATTCTTGTTCTGCGCACCGAACATCCCCTGAATACAACTATACGCAAAAAAGTGGCCCTTTTTTGCAACGTAGAAGAAAAAGCTGTTATCGAATGCATCGATTTACCAAGCATTTATGAAATTCCGCTTAAAATACGACAGGAAAACCTGGACACAATTATTCTGGAAAAATTCAACCTGCCGGTGGATACAGCATCGGATCTGCAGCCCTGGATAGATTTTGTCAACAAGATGAAAAGTGCCACCAAAAAGGTTCGAATAGGGCTTGTAGGCAAATACACCACCTTGCCCGACGCTTATATTTCAATTACAGAATCACTCAAACATGCCTCGGCCTACAACGACCGTTGTCTGGATCTGAGCCTGATACCGGCCGAAAAAGTGGAGGAAGACAATGTGGAAAAAACACTCTCAGGACTGGACGGCATACTGATTGGCCCGGGCTACGGCGTCAGGGGTATCGAAGGCAAAATTACTGCGCTTAAATACGCCCGCGAACACAATTTGCCCACTTTTGGCATTTGCCTTGGTATGCAATGCATGTGTATTGAATTTGCACGGAATGTGCTTGGTATCAAAGATGCCACCTCGACTGAGTTCAATCCCAACTCCACAGACAACGTTATTGACCTGATGGATGAACAAAAAACCATCACCAATATGGGTGGCACCATGCGATTGGGTGATTTCGACTGCGTATTGAACAAAGATTCTATTTCCTATTGTGCTTACCAAAAAGAGCTTATTCAGGAAAGACATCGCCATCGCTTTGAATTCAACAACCACTACAAAGAAAGTTTCGAAGCTGCCGGTATGAAATGCGTAGGGATCAATCCTGATACACAACTGGTAGAAATGGTCGAACTCAGCAACAAAAAATGGTATCTCGGCACTCAGTTCCACCCGGAATACAACAGTACCGTACTCAACCCCAACCCCTTGTTTGTAGACTTTATCAAAGCCTGCATCAACAAATAATATTATGGATAAAAATACTTTAATCGGATTTGGACTTATTTTATTGATTCTTGTCGGATTCAGCCTGCTCCAAAAACCTACAGAGCAAAAAGTACAACAAGCCGTTCAACAAGAAAGTGCAATACAAGCAACACCTCAAAAACCGCTCACAGAGCAAACGGCCCCCTATCAACAGGAACAGGCAGAAGCCGGACAAACCGGGACTCAGGCAATCAGTGATTATGGTCAGTTTGCCGCTTTTCTTGCCGGCGAAAATCAGATTTTCAGCATCGAAAACGACCTGATGGAGCTAAGTCTGGCTTCCAAAGGAGGACGCATAGCCTCTGTCAGGCTCAAAAAATACGTCACCTATGATTCCCTGCCCTTGATTTTGTTTGACGAAAAAAATTCCTCGTTTGATATCACGCTTATAAGCACCAATAATCGCATTATAAACACCAAAGACCTCTATTTCAGTCCGGTACAGGGACAAAATCCTCAGGAATTCGTTTTTAGGCTTGCTCTGGCTCAGGATCAGTATATTGACTTTGTGTATACCCTGCAGGAAGGCAGTTATTTGATGTCTATGGACATCCGGGGACAGGGGCTCGAAAATATGCTCTCGCCCAGTATCAGCAATCTGGACCTGAATTGGGCCGTTAAAATGCGTAGTCAGGAAAAGGGCCGGAAATTTGAACAACGTTATTCCATGTTGCAATACAAATTTATGGGAGACGATGTTGAAAAAATGAGCGAAAGCAAAGACGACAGCAAAAGTGTGAATAACCGCCTGCGTTGGATTGCTTTTAAGGATCAGTTTTTCGCCTCCGTGCTAATTAACGACAAAGGCCTTATTTCCAACGAATTAAGCTCTAAATTAGAAAACGATCTGTCCCCTCACATCAAGAATTACGCCCTGCGTTCGGCCATAGACTTTGATATGCGCGGCAACAGGGAAGCTCAGTTGAAATTTTATTTTGGCCCCACCAAATACTCCATTCTTAAGAAATTTGACAAAGGCGTTGAAAAAGCAGAACAACTCGACCTGGATAACCTGGTTCCCCTGGGAGGCAGCATTATTCGCTGGGTCAATGTAGGCCTGATAATCCCCATGTTCAATTTCTTCGGGAGCTTTATTGGTAATTTCGGTATCATCATCATATTGATGACCATCTGTATTAAACTGTTGATCTTGCCGCTGACCTTCAAGTCGTACAAATCTTCGGCTAAGATGCGTTTGCTCAAACCCCAGATTGACGAAATCAACATAAGGCTTGCAGGCGAAAGCAAAGCACAGGAACGTTCTGCTGCTACCATGGAGCTCTACAAACGCGCCGGGGTCAATCCCATGGGTGGCTGTCTGCCTATGTTGATGCAATTCCCCATCTTGGTTGCCATGTTCTGGTTTTTCCCGGCATCTATCGAATTGAGGCAGGAAAGTTTCCTTTGGGCTCAGGATCTTTCCACCTACGATGCCATCATTACCTGGGAAGCCAATATTCCGTTCATCAGTAAATTTTTTGGAAACCACATCAGTTTGTTTTGTTTACTGATGACTATCACCAACCTGGTTTACACCAAAATAAACAACGACAGCACCGGCGGCGGCGCTCAAATGCCAGGCATGAAGACCATGATGTACCTGATGCCCGTAATGTTCCTGTTTATTTTTAACCAATATTCTTCTGGCCTGAGTTTCTACTATTTCGTTTCGACTTTGTTTACCATTGGGCAGACCTATCTTTTCAGAGCTACCATAGACGAACAAAAGATGCTTAAACAGTTGATGGAAAACAAGAATAAACCCGTCAAGAAATCGGGCTTTGCCAAAAGACTCGAAGAAGCTCAACGCATGCAGAGAGAGCAAATTAAACAACAAGCCAAAAACAGGCGTTATTAACAAACCTGATGCCCGGGCATCCATTTAAAACACCGGCCATGAAAGCAAGCTCACATTCAAACTCCGATATCCGTATTGCGGTTATTGGACTGGGTTATGTTGGTTTACCTCTGGCCAGGCTTTTCTCTACCAAATACCCGACCACGGGATTCGATATCAATCCACGCAGAGTGGATGCTGTAATGCAAGGCAGAGACACCACAGGCGAGTTAAGCTCTGAAGTCCTGGCCGAAGCCTTTCGACAAGGCTTTAACTGCAGTTCAAGGCTGTCCGATATCGAAAATTGCAATTACTACATTGTATGCGTTCCCACGCCTATTGACAAAAACAACCACCCCCTACTGGATCCCCTCACTCAGGCCAGCAGCATGCTGGCCAAAGTGCTGAAAAAAGGTGATATTGTTATCTACGAATCTACGGTTTATCCTGGCGTCACTGAAGACATTTGCGTACCGGTACTGGAAAAGGACTCCGGTCTGCAATTCAACAGGGATTTTTTTGTGGGTTATTCTCCGGAGCGAGTCAATCCAGGCGACAGGACCCACAGCATAGAGAAAATAATCAAAGTCACCTCGGGCTCCACTCCTGCAACGGCCAACAAAGTAGATGCTTTGTACCATTCCGTTTTATTGAACGGCACCCACAAAGTATCGTCGATACGGGTGGCCGAAGCTTCGAAAATCATCGAAAACGCCCAGCGCGACGTCAATATTGCTTTTATTAACGAGCTGGCCAGGATGTTCAACGCCATGCAGCTCGATACCAAAGAAATTCTGGATGCCGCAGCCACCAAATGGAATTTTATACGCCTCAGCCCCGGACTGGTGGGCGGCCATTGCATTAGCGTTGATCCCTACTACCTGATTCAAAAGGCACAGATTCACGGCTACCTGCCCAGGATGATGAGCGATGCACGCCATTTAAACGACGGCATGGGCAACTATGTTGGTAATCGCGTAATTCAGCTGATGAACAAAAAGGGACTACTGGTAAAAGACGCCAGGATACTGATTCTTGGGGTAACCTTCAAGGAGAATTGCCCCGATACCCGCAACACCAAAGTACTGGATGTGTACAATACCCTCAGCGAATATACTTCCAATATAGTCCTTTACGACCCTTACGCCGATGCTGCCGATTTCCAGAAAGAATTCGGCCTCCCCTTGTTCAGGGAAGGCCTTGAAAATTGTAAGGAAAAATTCGATGTTGTAGTGTTGGCTGTTGCTCACGAAGCATTCAAAAAGCTGGACATCAGAAGTCTGCTCAAAAAGAACGGAGTGGTTTACGACGTCAAAAGCTTTTTACCCCGGGAGCAGATCGATGCCCGCCTATAATCCGGACTTCTTCAGCTTCTTTATTTAGCAGACTCCAGTTTGAGGGTCTTGGATGGCTGGTCACAGACTTCGGTCGGGCCAAAATACTGGATGGGACCTGGATAAACATAATCGGTTTGTATAGCCCAGGCTGCCCGTTTTGAAACGAAAGTTTTAAATGGTTTGCCCTTAAGATCGACCAATGCTTTTTGGATAACGGGTTTCATTTCGCCGTGACGACGTTCCATATTCATCATCATGGTGATGGGCACACCGCCGGCAATCCAGTCTTTGGCTGCTTTGGTAGTGTTACGTACGGAAGACATGTAACCTGTTTTACCGTAAGCGATCAGGCGTGAAGCCGTATAACCCAAAGAATAGCAATAATCGGCATCGTAATTGGATGGAGCAGCACAACGTCCTTCGTAACCAAAGAAGTGGGTCTGGGTGGCAAACTTGCCTACGTATTTGCCTTCGGCTTTCCATTGAGCCAGCTTGGATTCTATCATTTCAGCCAGCAATTTTTCGGTTTCTATCATCGACACTTGTACGTTGCCGTGAGGATCGCGATCGAGCGTAAGCTGCATAGCCACGTTTTCGGGCAGAGAAGCAAAAACGGCTGAATTCTTGGGGCTCAGCTTATTGATGACGTAATTGCGTTGTTCTGATTTACGAATCAGCCCGAACTCGTTTTGGTGTTCCACCAGGAATTCGTTTAATTCTGTAATCAGAGCTTTCATGGCAGGTATAAACTCGATCAGGCCTTCGGGAATGAGGACGGTGCCAAAATTATTCCCCTGTTCGGCCCTGCGGGCCACTACGTTGGCTATCTCGGTGACCACATCATCAAGTGATTGATTTTTAGCCTCAATTTCTTCTGAAATCAGACAGACATTGGGCTGCACCTGTAAAGCGCATTCCAGTGTAATATGTGAAGCGGAACGCCCCATGAGTTTAATAAAATGCCAGTATTTGCGCGAAGAATTGCAATCGCGCTGTATGTTGCCGATCACTTCGGAATACACTTTACAGGCAGTATCAAAACCAAAGGAGCATTCAATCATCTCATTTTTGAGATCTCCGTCGATGGTCTTTGGACATCCGATCACCTGAACTCCCGCATTGACGGATTTATAGTATTCGGCAAGCACACAGGCATTGGTATTGGAGTCGTCTCCGCCTATAATAACCAAGGCTTTAATGTCGAGTGCTTTGAGTATAAGCAAACCTCTGTCAAATTGTTCTTTGTTTTCGAGTTTGGTACGACCTGAACCTATCATGTCAAAACCACCTGTATTGCGGTATTCATCAATAATATCGCCGGTCAGCTCCATGTAATTGTGTTCTATCAAACCGGCAGGGCCCAAAATAAAGCCAAACAAGCGGGATTCGTCATTCAGCGATTTGATACCGTCGTATATGCCGGCAATAACATTATGTCCGCCGGGAGCCTGGCCACCGGATAAAATAACTCCAACATTTATGGGAGGAAAACTATTGTATTGATCGGAAGATTCGAACACAATAACAGGTTGCCCGAAGGTATTGGGAAAAAGTTGTTGAATGGCCTCTTTGTCTGAAACAGATTCGGTAGGGTCACCTTCTTTGATTTTTACCGGCCCAAGCAATGCCAGGGGCATTTTGGGTTTATACTCTGCACGAGCAATTTGTAAAGCACTTTTAGTCATAAAGGGAGTTAATAGAATTCTTTAAAAAAACAGCCCAAATTTCGGGTTTTTTTTAATTACTCACAATATCACTGAGGCTTAAAAAGGTGATTTTTTATTAAATGTTTAAAGTTTTGATACTAATTGTTTTGCCAACAAAGCACAGGCCTCTGTTTTTTCCTGACTGTAACCCTGTTTCAATTCCAGGGGTTCTCCTGCATTATCCCAGTTCATTGCAACACCAAATTCATGCAATTTTTTTGCTGCAGCACCGGCCCAGGTAAAGGATCCGAAACAGGCGTATACCCGGTTCTTTACAGTACGGGCAGCCAAGGCATTGATTAAGGCTTCAACCGGAGGAAATAATCCGGCATTATAGGTGGGTGAACCTATCACCAGTCCACGGTATTTAAACACATCACGTAAAACATCCGAAAGAGAACTTACCGACAGATTATGCATAACTACAGGTTCCATACCCAGAGCCGCCAGCTCCCGGGCCATGTGCATAGCCGTTCGGGCAGTATTGCCGTACATGGTACCGTAAGCTATTACCACACCTTTTTCACCCTCGTAGCGACTTAGTTTGTCGTAAATGCCTATAACCTTGTTTAGTTCTTTTTTCCAGACAGGGCCATGAGTAGGACAAATGACATGAATTTCCAGGTCCGAAAGTTTTTGCAGGGCTTTTTGTACCGGTGAACCGTATTTGCCTACAATATTGGCGTAATAACGGTACATTTCGTCCCAAAAAGCACTCAGATCCATATCCTGATCAAACACAGCACCATTCAAAGCTCCGAAAGTCCCAAAAGCATCGCCTGAAAAAAGCAGCTGTTCCTGCTCACAATAAGTCATCATGGTTTCGGGCCAATGCACCATGGGTGTCAGGTAAAAACGCAAGGTTTCATCACCCAGGCAAAGGCTGTCGCCCTCTTTGACTTCGAGAGTTTTTTCGTGTATCCCATAATAGCCTTCAAGCATTTGTAAAGTTTTGGCATTTCCCACTATCTGAATATCCGGATAAGCCTGGCACACAGCATTGATCGAGGAAGAATGATCGGGCTCCATATGGTTGATGACCAGGTAGTCCAGGGGGCGACTGCCTGCCATCCGGACTATGTTTGCCAACAATTCCGAAGTATAGCAGGCCTCTACTGTATCAATAAGGGCTATTTTTTCGCCGATCACCAGATAAGCATTATATGAAACGCCCTGAGGTAATGGCCAGAGATTTTCAAAAAGATGAGTCTTACGGTCGTTCACGCCTACGTAACGAACAAAGCGGTTTATCTTGAAAGTATCGGTCATTGAATGCAGCATTTATAAAAATAACAATTGAGTTATTATGTATAAGGGTAACAAGATAATCAGCGAAAACTTAATCATATACCCGAAAAAGCTGGGCATTTTAACGCCGTTGGCTTCTGCAATGGCTTTTACCATGAAATTGGGGCCGTTGCCGATATAGGTCATGGCGCCAAAGAATACAGCACCCAACGAAACAGCTTTCAGCAGAATTTCAGGAATACCGGCCACCTGAGCCAAGGCTTCACCGCTGGCCACCAGGCCTTGGGCAACCCCGTAAAAGGCCAGTGCTGTAGGTGCATTATCCAGGAAGGAACTCAAAGCTCCGGTGGCGTAATAAAATTGGGCAGGAGAATGAAGGCCAAAGCTGGCTGCATTTTCGTTGAGATAGATCAGGGCCGGAGTCATGGTGATAAAAATACCCAAAAAGACTACTGCCACCTCGATGATGGGACGCCAGGTAAAGTTATTGAGTTTTCTTACTTTATCTTTGGTTGTATACAATGATAATACGATCAGCAACACCAAAACAATCTCCCTTAAATACTTTATCCATAAAGGAGCATCCGACTCAGCCATTTGAGGGATGTATGTCTGATTAATAAAGGCCACCGACAGAATAACGCCCAACAAAAAGAGGAAATTGATGGTTCCCTCAATCTTGAGCGGTTTGACTTTGCGGAGTTCGGCGGATATGTTTTGCCAGGGTTCCTTTTTAAAATAATACCGGTCGGTAAAATAATACAACACCAACAGAAAAACACCCATAAACAGCCATTCAGGAGTCAGATTGAGAAACCAGGTAAAACCGGCGCCTCTCAGATAAAGCAAAAACAAGGGGGGATCTCCCAGAGGTGTGAGCAATCCGCCACAATTGGCTACCAGAGCGATAAAAAACAAGACTGTATGGGTTTTATAATGCCGTTGTGAATTCGTACTTAGCAAAGGGCGGATCAACAACATGGCCGCTCCTGTAGTTCCCATAATCGAAGCCAGGACAAAACCTATAGCCAAAAACAAGGTGTTTACCGAAGGTTTGGCCATAATATCACCGCTCAGATGTATGCCTCCGGCAATAACAAACAAAGAACATAACAAAACAATAAAGGGTAGGTAATCGCTTAGAATAGTTTGTTCTAACTCAAGAAATAAACCTTTATTTATTAAAAAAATAGCCGTCGGAATCCCTAAAAATAACGACACTATCAGTTTATGCCTGTTTTTTTCCCACCATTGACCCACAATCAAGGGGCTGATAGCAATGGTCAGCAACATCAGGACAAAAGGGATCAAAGCCCACAAAGGCATTTTAAAACCTTCTTCAATCATCGTTTCCATATATATTATTTCTATTCAAATTAATAATCATCCTAAATAATCACTATCTAAGTGATAAACAGAACAATGCATATGATGATAATAAACAGTATTGAAATATCCATCCTATCGCTAAAAACGGAGCGCAAAGATCGTCAATATCGTTCAATATTGTTTATTCTTAGTAAAAAAAAATTTGGAACGGCAAATATAGCTTATTTTTGTCCCATAAAAAAATGACATATGCAAACGATCAGATTATCAGCAACATTCAGATTATGTACTTTGTGCTTCCTGTTTAGCCTTGCCGGAGCTTTGCAGGCACAGGAATGGAAATTGGTCTGGAGCGACGAGTTCAACACAGAGGGCAAGCCCGATTCCGGCAACTGGAATTACGAACAGGGATTTGTTCGCAACGAAGAATTGCAGTGGTATCAGGCCGACAACGCCCGTTGCAAAGGAGGCCTGCTGATTATTGTAGGACGTAAAGAAGAAGTTCCCAATCCACGCTATAACCCTCAGGCCAAAGATTGGCGAAATTCCAGGCAGCAGGCCGGTTATACTTCTTCTTCGATCACTACCCAACACAAGAGATCTTTTCTTTACGGACGTTTCGAAGTTTGTGCCAGAATTCCTCTGGCCGGAGGCTCCTGGCCAGCCATCTGGACTCTGGGTAATTCAATGGAGTGGCCTTCATGCGGCGAAATCGATATTATGGAGTACTATCGCATCAACGGAGTACCCCATATTCTGGCCAATGCTGCCTGGGGAGGAGAACAGCGCTTCAAAGCCATCTGGGATTCGGCCGCTTTACCTCTGATTCATTTTACCGAAAAGGATCCAGACTGGGGATCAAAGTTTCATCTCTGGCGCATGGATTGGGACAAAGAGGCCATTAAGCTCTACCTGGACGATGAATTGCTCAACGAAATTTCCCTGGACCAAACCGTCAATGGCTATCTGGGTAATTACAGCAATCCCTTCCGGCAAGAACATTACATACTGCTAAACCTGGCCATCGGCAGCAACGGCGGAGAGCCCGACGAAAGCGCATTTCCTTTGCTGTACGAAATAGATTACGTCAGGGTTTACCAAAAAGAGTAAAATACAAAGAAGGATAGTAAACCATTACTGACTGCACTCATAAACTCAGAGTGTCAGATCAAGTCAGGCTGCCATTATCAATGATATTAATCGCCGTTGATAAAATCTTTGTTGGATTTTTTAAAGATGATCATTTGTCCCACTCCCAGAGCAATAAACAACAAGCCGGCCGAAGCCCAGCCCCAAGTCTCTGTGAGAAATCCCAGAAAAAAAACCAAGCCAATACCCAAAAAAAGATTCTTGACGGCTCTGGCATACAAGCTGTTTTCTTTCAACAAAGAAGGAGGAACTTCCTTGCCTGCTGCCAGGTACTCCTGTGCCAGCCGTAAACGGTTTCTGTTGTTTTTGTAACGGATAATCAGAAAAACGAAGATGAGTAAGGCTGCAAAACTCAGCAGAATCACCACAAGCAGCATGTTATGCTGTATCCATGTTCCCAATTGGCTGTAGTTGATTTTCATGTCTTGCCGGCATTATGATTTTACTATCCGTACAGATCTCGTCGAGGTTGTCTCTGAGACTGCAAAGTTCATAACTTTATCGGAATATCAAAGCCCGAGCTGCTTTTTTTAAATCATACAAGCAATTTCGCTAAAATTGCCTATTTTTGCTTGATTTTTCAGAGCCCGATGTCATTAAGCCATAAACGTATTCTTTCTTTGATGAACATAACTCAACGATCCTTGTTTCTGTCGGGGATTTGGATGTTGCTGTTTATTGGTATCAGCCCAGTCATCAAAGCTCAGACAGCCCCAACACTTAGCGGACAGGCAGAAATATACCTGCTTACATGCTCCCCGGGGCAAGAAGTTTGGGCGCATTACGGACATACCGGTATCCGGGTGTCGGATCCGCTCACTCGTCGCGATGTGGTTTTTAATTACGGCATTTTTGATTTCAACTCCGACAATTTTATCTGGAATTTTGTTCGCGGAGAAATCGATTATATTTTGGGTGTGAGCAGTTTCGAAGGCTTTATGCACAGTTATCGCAACGAAAATCGCCGGGTGATTTCCCAAAAGCTGAACCTTTCGCAAGAAGAAAAAGCAAGACTGTGGGAAGCTCTGGTTATCAACAGCCTGCCCGAAAACCGGACTTACCGCTACAATTTATATTACGACAATTGCTCCACCCGGGCACGCAAAATCATTGAACGTTCGCTGGACGGAGAGTTCTGTTACAATTATGAACCTGCGTACGACAACATGCGCGAGGTAATAAAACATTATACGGCAAAACATCCCTGGACCTGGTTCGGTATTTCCTTTGCGCTTAGCAGTCTTGCCGATGCCCCTGCTTCTGCCGTTGACCTGCTTTTTGCTCCCGAACTTATGATGGAAGCGTTCGAAAAGGCAACTGTCAGAGCTCCGGCAGCGACCGGAGAAAACAGCCTGCAACTGGAGCGTAACCTGGTTATCGAACAAAACATTCTTAACGAAATCAAAGCGGTTCCGGCCAAACATAAAATCAATATCTTCGGGCCGGTAGTACTCAGCTGGATCTTATTTGCACTGATTCTGACCCTGGGGATGCTGGAACTCAAAACAGCCCGTCGGTATCTGCTGGCAGATGCCCTACTTTTTGGGTTGGCAGGGTTGGCAGGGGTAATCGTTGCTTTTTTGGCCTTTGTTTCTGTACATCCCGTCACCAAAACCAATTACCTCTTGCTTTGGATTCAACCACTGCATTTGCTTTTTGCTTTGTTGGCCATGTTCAAACCTTTTCGGGGGAGCAATCTTTATAAAGGTTATTTGAAAATAAATACTCCTGTTTTGCTCTTTGCGCTGGCCGGTTTCGGTTTTTTACCGCAATACGTACATCCAGCCATGATCCCTCTTTTACTGAGTTTATTATCACGCAGCCTGCTGGCCTGGATCAATCCACGTACAAAAAGCATTCCTTACAAAAAAATGCCCGGGCAAAGCTCAGGCAAATCCGATCGGAATCTATGAAATCTATTTCACATATAGTCCCTGTTTTGCTGATGTTAAGCCTGAGTTCTCAGGCCTATTCCGCTCCCAAAGACAGCAAACAACCCCCTCGCCTGGTATTGGGCATACACCTGGACCAGTTGCAGGAAGAATACCTGCAATGGTTTATCGAAGGATTTGGCGAGGAAGGTTTCAAACTATTGCTAAAGCAGGGCAAAATATACGATAATTGTAACTACGAAGTTAAACGTCCCGATGCGGCAAACACCAATGCCAGCCTGCTGACCGGCGGCCCTGTCATGTATCACGGTATCATTGCCCGGGAATGGTACAACCGGCAACTGGAAAGGCCTGTATCCTGTGTCTACGACAAGGAATACCTGGGAAACTACACAACTTCGACCTTTTCTCCTCTGAATCTGAGGAGCAGTACTGTGGGCGATGAACTTAAAAAAGCCTGCAACGGACGTTCCAAAGTCTTTTCGCTGGGATTGGAACCCGAAAACGCCATAATTGCCGGAGGACGTGACGCCGACGCCGCCATCTGGATGGACGACATGAGTGGTAAATGGTGCAGCAGCACTTATTACAATTACATGCCGTCCTGGCTGCAACAAATCAACGATTACGGACTGTTTGAAACAACGAATGACGAAAAAAACTGGAAGCCGAAATTCCCCCTGAGCCGTTACGTGTATATGCCGCATCAAAAAAATCCCGGCTTTTTCAATTACGCTCTCTCCTTTATTAACAATACAGGCTATAAGGATTTCAAGCAGACTCCCATGGCTAATACCGAGCTCAATCAACTGGCCCTGGAACTTATTGATCACGAAAAACTGGGAGAAGACCAATATCCCGACCTGCTGATATTGCATTTCAACACCGGCAGTCAACTGAGCGGCAACGACAGTCGTGCCGCCATTGAAATGCAGGATCTTTATTTCAGGCTGGACCAGGATCTGAGCTGGTTGCTCAAAGAAATTGACCGAAACATAGGGCTCGACAATACCCTGGTTTATCTTTGCGGTACCGGGGCAGCCAAACGGGCAGTGGAAGAAGACCAAAAGGCTCCGGGTTTTTACGGAAATTATTATCCGGAACGCACCACAGCCCTACTAAACCTTTATCTGACTGCCATTTACGGCAGCGAACGCTGGGTACTGGGCTGCACGGAAAGCGAAATTTATCTCAACCGAAAACGCATCAATGAACTCAACCTCGATTACCAGGA
>CAZAUQ010000002.1:0-84680 GCA_964488495.1 uncultured Bacteroidales bacterium | reverse complement strand
TGCCAAAAGGACGGCGCGGACGATCCTGGGAACCTTCACTGCCGAAACTGCGGCGCGGACGGTCTGAACCGTAATTGCCAAAACTATTGCCCTGGTCACCGTAACTGCGACGCGGACGATCCTGTGAACTCTCCGAGCCATAAGAACGGCGGGGACGGTCCTGGGAACCTTCGCTGTTAAAAGGACGACGAGGGTAATCATCTTGTGGGTTTTGATCGGAATTTGTTTTCTTGTTTTTTTCTTCCCGGTTGACAGCTGCACCTTCGTCAGGCTTTCCTGTCCGGTTTTCATTGTTTGTTATCATTGCTGTTCTTTAAAAAATTGATATAACCTCTGCGGTTAAACTGTTTGTATGTGTTAATTTCCTGTATATGTGCTGGGGGTTATGTTTCTGAGCTCTGCCTTCACGGCATCGGAAACATCCAACTTTGAAATAAATTCCTGAATAGAGGCTTCAGTAATTGTCTGGTTAGTACGTGTCAAAGCCTTGAGTGCTTCGTAAGGCGCAGCATAGGCTTCGCGCCTGAGTATGGTTTGTATGCCTTCGGCAACCACAGCCCAGTGATTGTCCAGGTCTTGTTGTATTACCAAAGGATTCAGCACCAGTTTGCTCAATCCTTTTATTGTACTTTGAATGGCTATAAAGGTATGTGCCAGGGGTACTCCAATATTCCTCAATACAGTGGAGTCGCTTAAATCACGTTGCAGACGCGACACCGGTAATTTATCGGACAAATGGGCAAACAAAGCATTGGCCAACCCGATGTTGCCTTCGGAATTTTCAAAATCTATGGGATTTACTTTGTGGGGCATAGCCGATGAACCGACTTCGCCCGCTTTGATTTTCTGTTTAAAGTAATCCATAGAAATGTACAGCCAAATATCCCTGTCCAGATCGAGTAAAATAGTATTGACGCGTCGCAGGCCGTCAAAAAGGGCTGCGAGATTGTCGTAATTAGAAATTTGTGTGGTAAATTCCTCTCGTTTAAGGCCCAGCGTGTTCCCTAAGAAATCTGTTGCAAAAGCTTTCCAGTCATAGGCAGGATAAGCGGCGCAGTGGGCGTTGAAATTTCCGGTGGCTCCTCCGAACTTGGCAGAAAAAGGTATTGCTTTCAAAGACTTCAGTTGCTCTCTAAGTCTGTAAACAAAGACCATCAGCTCTTTACCCAAACGGGTAGGCGAAGCGGGCTGACCGTGAGTTCTGGCCAACATGGGGATATCTTTCCATTCCTGCACCTGATTTTCCAGCTGTTCACACAAGGCCTCCATCAAAGGATAGTATTGTTCTTCTACGGCTTCTTTTATAGAAAGAGGGACAGCAGTGTTGTTGATATCCTGAGAAGTAAGGCCGAAATGTATGAATTCTTTGCAGGCTTGTAAGCCTATTTTGTCGAAACGTTCTTTGAGAAAATATTCAACTGCCTTGACATCGTGATTGGTAACCTGCTCAATATCTTTTATGCGATGAGCATCACCGGCATTAAATTCCTGGTATATATTACGTAGAAGTTCAAATTTCTCCCGGGGAACTTGTTTTAATTGTTCCAGGGGCAAACGGCAGAGGGCGATAAAATACTCCACTTCGACCTGAACGCGATAACGTATCAGGGCAAATTCCGAAAAATAATCTGCCAAAGCTGAAGTTTTGCTGCGATACCTGCCATCTACGGGAGATATGGCCGTCAATTCAGTTAAATCCATTCTCTTTTGTTTCGTTATATAAAAGAAGCGCTGCAAAGATACTATTTTGCAATGATATAGCCACACATTCAATTAAGTTTCCTTCTTTTTTTATAAAAAAGACCCTCGGCAGTTAAAAAAATTATCGAATAAAACTTTGTCGGGACAAAAATTCGAATTATCTTTGCCGCGCTTTTTGAAAGAAAAGGGCGTTTAGCTCAGCTGGTTCAGAGCATCTGCCCTACAAGCAGAGGGTCGGCGGTTCGAATCCGTCAACGCCCACATTAAAAGCCTCGAGGAATTTTTCGAGGCTTTTTTTTTCAGATTTTATGCACTATCTTTCGGCAATTTTCCTCTACCTTGTTTCATAATGAAAGACTTTATACGACTGATGTTCCGTTTGGTTCCACCTTACAGAAAAAATGTATTTCTAAATGTGCTGAACAACTTCTTGTCGACTTTGTTCAGCTTGTTTTCTTTTGCCCTGATTATTCCGATACTGGAAATTTTATTCCAAATCAACGAGGAGACCTATACTTATCACGAAAATGTCTGGAGCCTGCCGACAGCTGATATTGCCGAAGCACTCACGGATAATTTTTATTGTTTTATTGTTTCCACCATCGAGAAAAGCGGCGGAGGAGTTACTTTATTGATTTTGGGAGCTTTTCTGATAGCCATGACTTTCTTGAAGACGGCTTTTATGTATATGGCATCGCTCAATATGATTACAATACGTACATCTGTATTGAGGGATTTACGCAATACGATCTTCGAAAAAGTGCTGAATCTGCCTCTGGGCTTTTTCTCCGAAGAAAAAAAAGGAGATATCATTTCGCGTATGTCCAACGATGTGACTGAGGTGGAAAATTCCGTAATGAGTTCATTGGATATGACCTTCAAGAACTTCATTATGATGGTTATTTATTTTACCGCCATGTTGGTTATCAGTTGGGAACTTACTCTTTTTGTACTTGTTTTACTGCCAGTTGCAGGTTTTCTGATGGGCAAAGTGAGCAAACAATTGAAAAGACCCTCACGAGAAGGCCAGGCACAATGGGGAGAATTGCTCAGTCAAATAGAAGAAACACTGACCGGTTTGAGAATTATCAAGGCTTTTAATGCAGAAAGCAGAGTGCAGTCTAATTTCTACCGGCAAAACGAAACCCTGAAACGCACTTCCAAAAGAATTATTCGTCGGCAACAACTGGCTCATCCCATGAGCGAATTTCTGGGCACAGCCATCATTGCCATTGTGCTTTGGTTCGGCGGTTCACTGATTTTATCCGAATCATCTTCGGCCATCTCCGCCTCTGTATTCATCTATTACCTTATAATTTTTTACAGCATTATAAATCCGGCCAAAGCCTTTTCGCAAGCCTGGTACAATATTCAGAAGGGCCTGGCCTCCATGGAAAGGATTGACCGGATATTGTTAGCCGAAAATCACATTAAAGAACCGGAAAATCCCGTTGAACTCAAAGAATTTAAACAGTCTGTCGAATACAAAAACGTCGGTTTTAAGTATCAGACTGAACCTGTGTTGGAAGACATTAATGTTCAGATAAATAAAGGACAAACCATCGCTTTGGTCGGACAATCGGGTTCGGGCAAATCTACACTGGTTGATTTGCTGCCCCGGTTCTACGATGTGAGCTCCGGCGAAATTCTGATTGACGGAACTGATATTCGACAGGTAAGAATCAAAGACCTGAGAGCTCTGATGGGCAATGTCAATCAGGAAGCAATTCTGTTTAACGACAGCTTTTACAATAACATAGCCTTTGGAGTAAAAAACGCAAATATTGAACAAGTGATACAAGCTGCAAAAATAGCCAATGCCCACGATTTTATAGTCGCCACCGAACACGGTTACGACACCAACATCGGAGATCGCGGCAGCAAATTATCGGGCGGACAGCGCCAGCGCATCAGTATTGCCAGGGCTATCCTGAAAAACCCACCCATACTGATACTGGACGAGGCCACTTCGGCTCTGGATACGGAATCCGAAAAATTGGTTCAGGAAGCCCTGGAGAACCTGATGAAAAACCGCACAACCATTGTTATCGCACACCGATTATCAACAATCAAAAATGCCGATCTGATCTGTGTACTTCACGAAGGCCGTATAGTCGAAAGAGGCACACACGAAGCCTTAATCAAGAAGAAGGGCTATTTCAAGAAACTCTACGACCTCCAATCACTCGAAGGGCCCGTCATGCAGGAATAAATTCCGCTTACTTTCTGTCAAAATAGGGGCTTTTGCCTGAAATGGATATGGGAATGGATAAGGCATAAAAACAATCTTTCAGCCAACCCAGTTCCAAAGCAGCCATACCGGCCGTATACATTACACGGCTGTCCACCCGGCTGTCTGCAGCCACAGAACAAGCCGAACCCAGAGCAATACCCAGATCCGTGACCGGGAACATGCAGGGAGTGGCAGGGCTTTTACGTTTTTCGGCACAAGTGGAAAATCCGCAATACCCGCAATTCAATTCTTGTTCTCCCCTGCGGCTGCCTATCATCACTACAGCCTGTGATTGTCTGACATTTCCGGCATCCCGGACAAAAGAAGCCCGCTGGTTTTTCACTCCAATTTCTTCCATTTTTTTTGCCAGGATTTCCAATTCTTCACCGCTGACACAACTGAGCTCAAGTCTATCTATCCCTTTGGCTTTGGGAGCAGTACGAGCTGCGGTCATCATACGTCGGGCCACATCGAGGGCAGCCTGAATACAGGTGTTTTTTTCGTTTTCTATCATAATCGTTTACTATATATGAGTACTTTACTTTCGTCGGCCAAAGTGCATGCAAAAACGGAATCGGGTCCTCCTTCCTTGAGGGCTAATTTTTTTCGCAAAGCATCTACATCCATGGGGAAATTCCGAACGACCAGATTGGCCTGCTGTAAGTCGGGCAGTTGCTTGTGAAAGTCTTTGGCTTTAGCTGATGATGTTGTTTTAATTTCGAATATTTTCCCCGGAAAGCTGGGTTTGTAATTGTTCGAGGTATATAAATGAGTGTTTTTATGCAACTTCTCCAGGCCAAATACCCTGGCGGGTTCTGTAAAAGCTCCGGCTTTTAACATGGAAACATTGGGCTCATATAAATAAGCACCTAATTGTGATGTATACCTGCAGTTTGCCTTGATTTCGCCGCTTCTTAGGAATTTAAATACTTGAGCCCGGTCATTATTCCTCAGATTGACAGTGGTGATTTCAGGCTCTGCCGCTTGATGTTTTGCCTCGAGAAGAAATAAGACTTCTTTACAATCATTGTCCAGCGAAACCACATAAATCTGCCGGGTGTGGGGTAGAGTTTTCAGCGCGAGAGACAAATCGATCATGGGCGAAAGCTTAAGTAACACCAGGCTTGCCTTTTGCATGAGTTCCGCATACATAATTGTCAGATCGGGACTGCAATCTTTAAGAGCTGTTACCTTGCTTCCATATCGAGTTCGCCTTGAGGGGTCCAGATAAATAAAATCCAGTTTACCACTTCGTTTAATGTATTCTTCGGCCTCAGTATTTAGTACTTGTATCTCTGGACGGTTTAAAGCCTTGAAATTATGGGCGGCTACCTGACACAATTCAGGTTCTTTCTCCACGTAAAAAAATTGATCAAATACTTCCGACAGAAAACAGGCATCCACTCCAAAACCGCCGGTTAAATCGGCTCCGGTTAAAAGGGTTCCGGCTGAAAGCCCAGCTAGTGTCTCCCTTTTCTTTTGCCCCTGAACAATCGATTTTATCAGATCTCTCTTATAGCAAGCTGTTTGCTGTGAAGAACATTGCTCCAGCGACACACTTTGAGGGAAGAGTAAATCGGGGCAGGCATACCAGTCCGGAATTTTATTGACAATATGTTGAAAGCCTGATATCTGACTGATAATAAAGGAATAATCCATATCTTTCACGCCGTGGCTTTGCAAAGCCAGTTTGCGAACATCCTCTTTTAAATGTTCCCGAATAAAACGATATTCTTTGCTCTCTTTGGTGTATTCCGGGGGGTACATGAACGGATTTTTTTGCAAATATAAGGAAATCGTCCTGCCAAAATCAAGAGATTTATTTTTATAAGCTCCCGCCTCAGCTTCACGCTGTTTTTACTTACATTTGTGATTAGTTTCAAATTATGACTATGAATCCTGCCGACTGCCTTAAAAAATTAGATTTTAAAGATACTTCTTTTGCCAACCTGATGGTAAAACGTATTTTCAACATTTTGCTGATTTCCAGTAAGTACGATTTCTTTATGCTTGAAGACGACAGCAGGGTTGACGAACAAATTTTCAACGAATATATTTCACTTAATCTGCGTTATCCGCCACGCTTTACCCAGGTATCCAACAAAAAGGAAGCCCTGGAACAACTCAGGCAAAACAATTATGAGCTTATCATTTACATGCCCAGTGACAAAAGCAACGAGCATTTTGAAATTGCAAAGCAGATTAAACACAAATGGCCCAACATTCCTATTGTTGTGCTGACACCTTTTTCACGGGAAGTTTCGCAATACCTGGCTAATGCCGACACCAGCGCCATCGACTATGTATTCAGCTGGTTGGGCAACTCCGATTTACTGTTGGCCATTGTTAAGCTCATGGAGGATAAAATGAACGCCGAAGAAGATGTTTTCTCTGTAGGTGTACAGGTAATAATGCTGGTCGAAGATTCCATCCGTTTCTGTTCTTCCATTTTGCCGGATATTTATAAATATGTGTTGGAACAATCAAGAAATTTTGCCACTGAAGCCCTGAATGCTCACCAACGTACCCTCAGAATGAGAGGACGACCCAAAATTTTGCTGGCTCGCAGTTACGAGGAGGCCAAAGAAATACACGATAAATACAAAGAAAATATGCTGGGTGTCATCTCGGATGTAAGTTTTGTGAAGGAGGGTAAAAAAGATCAAAACGCCGGTTTTCTCTTGTGCAACGAGCTACGAAAATACGACAAGGTGCTTCCTATCATTATCAATTCATCCGAAGCAGCCAACCGGACTTTTGCTGAGCAAAACGAAATGGGTTTTATTCAAAAAGGCTCCAAAACCTATTCCAAAGAACTCAGACGTTTACTGACCGATACCTTTGGTTTTGGAGATTTTGTGTTTAAAAATCCTCAGACCGGCGAAGAAGTGGCTCGCATACACAACATACAGGAATTACAGTCGGCCATTTTCAATATTCCCGATGACTCTTTGCGTTATCATTTTGAACGCAATCACGCTTCGCGCTGGTTGTTTTCCAGAGCCATGTTCCCCATTGCCCGCTTTATGAAAGGCGTTCTCATCCAGGATTATGAAGACACTGCTCCGGTACGCAGAATGCTTTTTGATGCCATTGTTCTCTATCGCAGAGTTAAAAATCAGGGCATTGTGGCAGAATTCCAAAAAGGCCGCTTTGACAAGTATTCCAATTTTGCCCGCATCGGCGAAGGCTCACTGGGGGGCAAAGGCAGAGGCCTGGCTTTTATGGATATCATGCTTAAAAGACATCCGGAACTAAAGAATTACCCCAACGTGCATATTGGTATTCCCAAAACTCTGGTTTTGTGTACCGATGTTTTCGATGAATTCATGGAAAATAACCAACTGCACGACCTGGCCATGTCGGATCAGTCAGACGAAATTATTCTGGAGCATTTTCTCAACTCCGCCCTGCCTCCCCGTCTGCTCGAAAACCTGACTGCCTTTGTAGATGTTGTCCAAAAACCCATAGCCATACGTTCTTCCAGTTTGCTCGAAGATGCACATTATCAGCCCTTCGCCGGAATTTATTCTACCTACATGATCCCCTACAACGAGCAACCAGAAGCAATGTTGATTATGTTGAAGTCCAGCATTAAAGCGGTTTATGCTTCTGTGTTTTTTCAACAAAGCAAGGCTTATATGAAAGCTACTTCTAACCTGATTGACCAGGAAAAAATGGCTATTATTCTCGAAGAGGTTTGCGGCACCGCATACGAGGGACGTTTTTATCCAACCTTCTCGGGAGTTGCCCGGTCCCTTAATTATTATCCCATCGGAGAAGAAGAAGCAGGTGACGGAATTGCCAATGTAGCCCTGGGTTTAGGCAAATACATTGTTGACGGCGGCACTACGCTGAGGTTCTCGCCCAAACATCCCAAACACCTGTTGCAAATGAGCTCGCTCAATTATGCTCTGAGTGAAACACAGACGCATTTTCTGGCTCTGGATCTGAAAAACAAATCCTTCCAGCTCAAAGTTGACGACGGCCAAAACTTACTAAAGCTGCCGGTAAATGAGGCCGAAAAAGACGGCAACCTCAATTTGCTAGCCTCTACTTTTGATCCCAATGATCAGGTGATAAGGGACGGATTGTGGGAAGGAGGACGCAAAATAATCTCCTTTGCCCACATTCTTCAAAACGATGTTTTCCCTTTGGCAGAAATACTATCCAATGTTTTGAAATGGGGAGAACAGGAAATGGGACGGCCCATCGAAATTGAATTTGCAGTCGATCTCCACCCACACGAAGAAGACGACAGCCCTGAACAAAAGTATTTTTATCTCTTGCAGATTCGTCCTATTGTGGATAGCAAAGAAATGATGGACGATAATCTGGACGAGATCCCTGATGATCAGTTGCTTATAAGAACGATTTCCGCACTGGGGCAGGGCGTAGTGGACGATATTTACGACCTAATCTTTATCAAGCCTGAATTGTTTAGTTCGTCCAACAATCAACTTTGCGTTTACGAAATTGAAATAATGAATAAGCAACTCGGTGATGAGGGACGTAATTACATTCTGATCGGCCCGGGACGCTGGGGATCGAGCGATTCCTGGCTTGGGATCCCGGTGCGCTGGCCTCAAATCAGCAATGCCCGGCTGATAGTTGAAACAGGTTTAAGAAAATATCAGATTGATCCCAGTCAGGGTACGCACTTTTTTCAAAACCTCACTTCGTTTGGAGTCCATTACTACAGCTTACCCAATAACGACATTGCCTATAATTATTTTGATTACGACTATTTGTACAAATATCCGGCTTTGTTCGAAAACCAGTACCTGAAGCATTTAAGATTTAAAAATCCCCTGGTTTTTAAAACAGATGGCAAAAAAGGAAAGGGTGTGTTATTAAAAAGCGATTAAGAACCTTTCTGCAGGTCGGTAAATTTGCTCATTAATTTGTTACTAAAGGTTTTTGAAACCGGTATATCCGGCACCAGGTCGCTGTCCAGATCCAGACTGAGGCCTTCTTCGCTTTTGCGGAGTATTTTTATCTTGTCAAAATTCACGATATACGAACGATGGCAACGCACCAGGTATTTATCCCCAAACAAATCATCGATGGTTTTGAGCGAACTTCGCAACATAAAATGTTGCATCTTGCCTTTGTTTAAATAATGAATCTTGACATAATTATCGGCAGATTCAATATAATAAAGGCTGTTGATGTCAACGGATAAACGTAACACTCCCTTATCGTCGTAAAAAGAAATCAATCCGTTTTTTTGTTTTTCTGTCAACAGGCCTTCCTGTTCACGGATTCGTTTCAGCATTTTTTCGTTATCTCGCCAGGAAAAATACAGCCATAGAATGGCATAAGGCAATAATAAAATAAGGCTGGTATTGATGGTGGCATTTTTCCATATCTCCAAAAAAGGACGTGCGTCGTTGAGTGCAAAGTATTGAAAAAGAGTATAAAACAAAGACATGGCAATGATTTCCATTACCACCCAGGCCAGATACAAAAACACAGATATTTCGTGATTTTTGTTGTAATTGTACATGATAATCCGGCTTACGGCCACCACACACATACCTACTAAAATCACCAGGTTGGAAAAAAGAAAGTAAGTAAGATCCGAAACACCTCCCAACCACATCTTGGAACCAAAGGGCTCATAAATGTTAATAAACAATAGAGCAAATATAGCTGTAAGCACCACAAGGCGCACCACATTTCCCTTTTCGTTGATGTAATCCGGAATACTTCTGTCCATAAATCGGGGCTTTCCTCTATTAAGAATAAGCACAAAGATAGAGATTTTACATTTTACCCACAATAGGAAAAAGTAATTTCATCCCATATATGGGATTTTCACCCAATATATGGACAAAAATCCCCCAAAAACCTCTTAAGTCCCATTTATTTGTCAAGACCAATGGACTATTGTTTTTTTGTTGTGTTTATTAATTTTTAATGTATGAATCTGGCTCAAAGACAAGAGGAACTTCAGAGACAATTTTCATTGGGGATGGATGTCAAACTGGAGAATTCAGCGGTAGAAATTCGATTTTTCCCTTTCACTTCGGTTGGTGAAAAGATCCTGGATACAGATTCCGGATTGGATTGCAATATTCCAGAGAACCGCGATTTTGTATACCCGGTTTTTAAATTAAAAAAACAACACAAGTGCCCCGGAGCTATTTTTCTGATGCACGGACTGAATGAACGCAGCTGGAACAAATACCTGTGTTGGGCAGAATATTTATGTATGCATACAGGCAAAGCAGTTATTTTACTGCCCATTGCTTTTCATATAAACCGTTCTCCGAAGAGCTGGATTAATCCGCGGCTAATTACACCCATTCTGGAAAAACGAAGAGAGATCCTGGGCAAAGAACAATCTCAAAGTATTGCAAACACAATTTTGAGTGAACGTCTCAGTGAAGATCCTACTCGTTTTTATCGCTCCGGCAAGCAAAGTCTTAAGGATTTGACAGGTTTGGCGGGACAAATCAAACAAGGGCGACATCCCTTGTTTGCTTCTGGAGCCGGGGTGGATTTTTTTGCTTATTCCATCGGTGCATTTTTGGTTCAAATAGCAATGCTGAGCGACAGGGAGTCTCTATTGAAAGATTCCAGACTTTTTGTGTTTTGCGGAGGTTCTGTTTTCAGGCAAATGAATGGCACTTCGCGTTTAATTATGGATAAACCCACTTTTGATAAATTATGCGATTACTACCTGCATCACTTCGAAATTGACAACCGGATAGACAAAACATCGGAAGCATCTCTGATTGCTTTCAACACCATGATAGAAAAAGATCGTTGCGCCGAAGATCGTTATCGCTTCTTCAATGACATGGGAAATAACATTCAGGTGATGGCTTTAAAGAAAGATACCGTTATCCCCTACGATGGCATAGTGAATGCTCTGGGTTATGAATGCGCATTAAAACACAGCAGCCTGATTGATTTTCCCTACGAATACAGCCATGAACAGCCTTTTCCCATTAAGGGGCAAAAAGAACAAAACGACCTGGTCAATTTGTGTTTCAACGGAGTGTTTTCGCAGGCGGCTGCCTTTCTGAGTAAATAAGAGCCCGGCTGTCCGTTAATAAAGACCACTTTATTTGTATAAAAAACGTTTGATACTGCGTTTGGGTGTTTTTTCGAATTCCTTTTTCACCAGTTCAATTTTCATAACACGAGCAAAGGCGGGCAGAATTTTATTCAAACGCAGTCGGTTTTGTTCCATAACTTCGTTTATCGATTCTTCTTTTGATTCGGTATCAAAGTCGGGATATACAATGGCAACCAGCTTTTCATCTCTTTCTACTACTACCGATTCTACTACCAGAGGCATATTATTCAATTTATCTTCGATTTCTTCGGGATAAATATTTTGGCCCGAAGAACCCAAAATCATGCTTTTGCTTCTGCCCTTGATATATATATTTCCTTTTTTATCTATAAGACCCAGATCACCCGTTCTCATCCAGCCGTCTTTAGTAAAAACAGCTTCGGTAGCTTCGGTATTTTTGTAATAACCCAACATCACATTATCGCCTTTTACCTGGATTTCTCCTACTTCCTTGCAGGGATTCGCCGAATCTATCCTCAATTCTATCCTGTGCACCGGTTTCCCGCAGGAGGTTTTTTCAAAATGTCTCCAGTCTTCGTATCCCAGCAAGGGTCCGCATTCGGTCATACCATATCCCACTGTATAGGGAAAACGTATCTGTTTCAAACAATTTTCCACTTCATTGTTCAGAGCAGCTCCACCGATAATCAAATACCTCAGCTGGCCGCCAAAAGCTGTCATCAACTTTTTCTTTACTGCATTGCGCAACACTCTGTTGATGCCGGGAATATTCCATAACACTTTCATAACAGGCTTATGAATAACAGGGAATACTGTTTTTTTGAATATTTTTTCTATCACCAGCGGAACAGTAAGGATCATGTAAGGGCTGGTTTCAGCAAAGGCTTTCATCAAGATCTGAGGTGAAGGCGTTTTGCTCAGGAAATAAACATGACAACCACCGGCCAATTGGTACAGAAATTCGAAGGTCAGCCCGAACATATGAGCCAAAGGCAACATAGAAACAATATTCCAGCCCACCTGATTAGGAATACGTTGCTGGCCGAATTCCACATTGGAACTAATGCTTCTGTGGGTAAGCATTACCCCTTTGGGGGCACTGGTGGTGCCCGAAGTATAATTGATTATCGCCAATTCATCGAGATTATTCTTGGGATAAGAAACATCCTGCATTTGCAAACCATTGGGATAGTATCTGCCAAAAAGCTGATCTTTGATCGCAAAGGCTTGCTGAACGGTGGCTGTTTTGGCCTGTATAAGCTCAAAATTTTTAAGCGATACAATACCCTTTAATTCGGGCATTTTTTCGGCTTCTATAGCCTCCCATACCGAAGGGCCGACAAAAAGCAGAGATGCTTCTGAGTGATTTACCAGGGCATGAATGCTGTCTGTATGAAAATCGGGCAAGATTGAAACGGCCACAGCTTCGTAGGTGTTCACTGCCAAAAAACTTATGGCCCAATTGACAGTATTTCTGCCGCAGAGTGCTACTTTTTCTCCCTTTTGAAGCCCCATTTCCTTAAACAACAAATGCAGTTGGGCAATATGTTCGGCCACTTCACCATAGGTCATGGTAAAATCGGTTTCGTAGTCTGTCATTGCGGGAGCGTCCCAATGGTTTTTGATGGTATCTTCCAGAAAACTAAAAAAATGTTTGCTCATAGCGGTAAATCAATTATGATGGTTGGTTTGAATAATACTTTGATTTTTATTTTTTACCGGACAAAAGTACCTTCGCGCACAGGTATAATAAAAAAAATGGGTTACACCCTGTCAAAACTGGGACGAAAACGTAAATATGTACGCCAAATATTCTATTTAGGGATGAAATTGCTATATTTGTATCTCTCAATTTGATTCACATTATTCTTAAAATTAGTATTAACTATGCAACTTAAAGGCTCCAAAACAGAACAAAACCTGCTTAAATCTTTTGCAGGAGAATCTCAGGCTAAGACACGTTATGAATTTTTTGCCAGCGTAGCCAAAAAGGAAGGTTACGAACAAATCAGTGCTTTCTTTACCGAAACAGCTCTCAACGAAAAGGAGCATGCCAAATTGTTCTTTAAATACCTCGAAGGTGGAATGGTCGAAATTACGGCCACTTATCCTGCCGGCGTTATCGGTACTACTGCCGCAAACCTGAAGGCCGCCGCCGATGGCGAGCACGAAGAATGGGCCGACTTATATCCTTTGTTTGCGCAGATTGCCAAAGAAGAGGGTTTCAAAGAAATTGCCGCTACTTTCACTTTGGTGGCCAAAGTAGAAGCCGAACACGAAAAACGCTACCGCAAGTTGTTGCAAAACATTATCGAAAACAAGGTGTTCGAGGACGATGAAAACATCGCCTGGACCTGCCGCAACTGCGGTCACGTGCACAAAGGCAAAAACGCTCCCGATGCCTGCCCCGTTTGCAAGCATGCCAAAGCCTATTTCGAAAGACGTTGCGAAAACTATTGACAGCACTCGCTGCTGATTGATTTTTGGAAAGCGCTCCTCACCGTTCAAGCCCGGCCCCGAAGCCGATATATAGCCTCTGCGCCCGAAGCGCGCAGAGGCCGGCAATATTTGCCTGTGCAGGCTCGGCAGAGACAAACAGACAACACCTTCGTCCGGCGCTGACCAGCAGGGAATATCGGGAGGCTGAGCGGGCCGGGCTTGAACGGTGGGGAGCACTGGAAAGAAAACAAAGGTAAGATTAAACTAAAATAGGAGAAAACTGCCTCAGTTTTCTCCTATTTTGTACTATAAGTACGGCTGAAGGGACTCGAACCCCCACGCCTTTCGGCACCAGATCCTAAGTCTGACGTGACTACCAATTCCACCACAGCCGCCTATCTGAAAATCAGCGCAAAGGTAGCTGAATAATTTCAATCGCCAAAATTCTGTCGGAAAATCGGCAACAACATAGACCAGTAAAATCACCGGAAAACCTATCGCCTTTGTACTTTTACACGCAATACTATTTATTGTTTGCGGCTTTTAATCAAAAAGCGTCATCTGACCGGTAATTTCATCAATCAGTTTACCGGGATTATCTTCCTCTTCAAAATCTTCAGGCTCAGCATCAATTACAGGTTCAGTTCCCGGACCCGGATCGTTGTCCTCATCTTTGGAAGGCGGGAAACGTAAAGGTTCTATTTCTGTTATATCTGCAATTTCGAAGGTGCTTATGCGTTTCCCCTTAGCCTTGAAACTCTTAATTCCTATGAATTCATCGCAATCCAGTATCAATTTTTCCCTGAAACTATCGTTGCCTCCGAAGCTGACTTCGATACGGGGATAATAGGTATCACTGAGCAATATCAGTCTGGATCCGGGATTTTCTCCGGTAAAACTCAGTTTGCGTTGTGAAAGTTCGAGCGGAAAACGTTTCAGATAGGGATAATTCTGTTGCTCTGCATCATAAAGTGCCGCTGTCCAGATTTTGTCTTTCTCGAATTTTTCTATGCGCAGAATATTGTCCTCGTAATGATTGCTCAGGTCAATATTGGTCATATAGTATTCACCGTTCTTTGTAATTACCAAAATACTGTCTTCGTTCTGAAATTCGCCCAGGTAATCTCCGCGTCCGTCGTAATTCAGCCTCAGTACATCCGGATCGAACCAGACCTCTCGGCCGCCCAGCGTAGAACCGCCCTTTTGCTTCAACATGATTTTGAAGACATCGTTTTTGGTTAGAATATTACCCATTGATTGACGAGCTTTGATGGCAATTTCTCCAAAATCTTTTTCGAATTGGAGTTTTTTTATTCTGGGAGCAGGCTTAAGTGTGACACGAACAATTTCGGCCTCACCGTTGGGATTGGCGCTGAAATACTGAATACGTGAACCCGGGCTGCCTTTGGTCAGATCGTATTCCTTATCTCTGGTGATGCCGTTTACGGCAAAACGCTTGATGTAGGATATTCCTCCGCCTCTGTTGTCAAACTTGCCGTCCCGGTAAATGACGTTGTAAATGGTACGGGTGTCGTTTTTCTTGAAAACATTCAGGTAAAGTACATTTTTGCCGACAAACATTTTCTCGCACACCTTGACAACTTTGTACTTGCCGTCTTTGTAAAAAATAATTACATCGTCCAGATCGGAACAAGGACAAACCAATTCGTCTTTTTTGAGTGAGGTGCCAATAAAACCTTCTTCGCGGTTGATGTACAACTTTTCGGTAGCTTCTACCACTTTGGCCGCTTCGATGGTATCAAAGCCCCTGATCTCGGTTTTTCGCGGGAAAGCGGCTCCGTATTTCTTTTTCAGGCTTTCGAACCAGGCAATGGTGTATTCTACCAGGTTGGCCAAATGATGATCGATTTCCTCGACCTGTGCTTTCATCGAGGCAATAGCTTCATCGGCTTTATCTGTATTGAATTTCAGGATACGGGCCATCTTGATTTCCATCAGACGCAACAAATCTTCGCGTTTGATTTCCCGTACAAAATCTTTTTTGAAGGGCTCCAGCCTTTTGTCGATATGCAAAAGGGCCTTGTCCATGTTGGTACTTTCTTCAAAAGCCTTGTCCTTGTAAATTCTTTCCTCGATGAAGATCTTTTCCAGGGATGCAAACAACAGGCTTTCGAGCAATTCTCCCTTGCGGATGAGCAATTCTTTTTTGAGCAATTCCTTAGTGTTATCGGTTGAGTATCTCAACACGTCGCTTACCGTCAGGAATTGGGGCTTTTCGTCCATAATCACGCAGCAATTGGGAGAAATGCTGACTTCGCAATCGCTGAAGGCGTATAGCGCATCAATGGTCTTGTCCGAAGAAGTGCCCGGAGCCAAATGTATCAATATCTCGGCATTCTGGGCGGTGTTATCGTCCACTTTCCGGATTTTGATTTTGTTTTTTTCGTTGGCTTTTAAAATGGATTCAATGATGCCCGAAGTGGTTTTGCTAAAAGGAATCTCGGTAATCACCAAGGTTTTGTTGTCGAGTTTGCTGATTTTGGCCCTGACTTTTACGCTGCCTCCGCGTTCACCGTCGTTGTAACGGCTCACATCCACATAACCGCCGGTTTGAAAATCGGGATACAAGGTAAACGCTTCATTGCGTAAATATGCAATAGAAGCATTTATCAATTCATTAAAGTTATGAGGCAGTATTTTAGAAGAAAGACCAACTGCGATACCTTCAACCCCCTGTGCCAATAATAAAGGAAATTTTACCGGCAGACAGACCGGTTCCTGATTACGGCCGTCGTAAGAGGGTTTCCATTCGGTAATTTTGTGATTGAAAAGCACCTCCAGCGCAAATTTTGAAAGTCGGGCTTCGATATACCTAGGAGCCGCCGCTCCGTCACCGGTGAGCAGGTTGCCCCAGTTCCCCTGGCAATCAATCAATAACTCCTTTTGCCCCAATTGCACCAAAGCGTCACCGATGGAGGCGTCGCCGTGAGGGTGAAACTGCATGGTATGGCCTATGATGTTGGCCACCTTGTTGTACCGGGCATCGTCCAGGCGTTTCATGGAGTGCAGAATTCTCCGCTGTACAGGTTTCAAGCCGTCGGCAATGTGTGGAACAGCACGCTCAAGTATCACATACGAAGCATAGTCCAGGAACCAATTGCGGTACATTCCCGTTAATTGTTGCTTAATGTGAGCAGGATTGAGCAGGTCAGGCGAGAGCGTAATTCCATCTTTGTCCGCTTTGGCCTGACCATCTAAATTGTCTGGAACATCAGTCTCATTCAGAAAATGTTCTTCCTCCATACAAAGGCTTAGTTTTTGGTTATTTTAAGTCACAAAGATACGATTTTTTTCATCCAATGCGCATAAAAACAAATTAAACCCTACCTTTGCAAACTAAAAAAAAACGCTCCTATGGCACAACAAGAAGATGTTTTCAAGAAACTTATTTCCCATTGCAAAGAATACGGTTTTGTTTTCCCATCCAGTGAAATTTACGATGGATTGGCAGCTGTTTACGATTACGGGCAAATGGGAGTTGAACTCAAAAACAACATCAAGAAATATTGGTGGGATTCCATGGTGCTGATGCACGAGAATATTGTCGGCCTTGATTCGGCCATCTTTATGCATCCCACCATCTGGAAAGCTTCGGGTCATGTAGACGCATTTAACGACCCCCTAATCGACAACAAGGATTCCAAAAAACGATATCGCGCCGATGTGCTCATCGAAGAGCAACTGGCTAAATACGACGAAAAAATTGATAAGGAGATCGCCAAGGCCGCCAAACGTTTTGGAGAAGCTTTTGACGAAGTCCAGTTTAGAGCCACCAATCCCAGAGTCCTCGAAAACCTGCAAAAAAAAGAAGCTTTACATAAGCGCTTTTCCGAAGCTCTAAATCAAAACAACCTGGAGGCTCTGCGCCAGATCATTTTGGACGAAGAAATCGTCTGCCCTGTCAGCGGTACCAAAAACTGGACAGAAGTACGTCAGTTCAACCTGATGTTTGCTACCGAAATGGGTTCCACTGCCGACGGCGCGATGAAGGTCTATTTAAGGCCCGAAACCGCTCAGGGTATTTTTGTAAACTACCTCAATGTTCAAAAAACCGGGAGGATGAAAATTCCTTTTGGCATCGCTCAAATCGGCAAGGCTTTTCGCAACGAAATTGTTGCCCGCCAGTTTATTTTCAGAATGCGGGAGTTTGAACAAATGGAAATGCAATTTTTTGTCAAACCGGGCACCGAGCTGGAATGGTTTGCCAATTGGAAAGAAATCCGCCTGAAATGGCATAAGGCTCTGGGCCTGGGTGATCACAAATATCGCTTTCACGATCACGACAAACTGGCACATTACGCTAACGCCGCCACCGATATTGAATTTCAACTGCCTTTTGGCTTCAAGGAAGTGGAAGGCATTCACTCCAGAACCGATTTTGACCTGAGTAGCCACGAGAAATTTTCCGGTAAAAGCATCAAGTATTTTGATCCGGAACTCAACGAATCCTATGTGCCTTATGTCATTGAAACATCTATTGGTCTTGACCGTACCTTCCTGAGCATTCTGGCCGGTTCGTTCGAAGAAGAAGCTTTACCTGGAGGCGAAAGCCGGGTGCTGCTTCATTTGCCTCCGGCCCTGGCTCCCATAAAGCTGGCCATCCTGCCTTTGGTCAAAAAAGACGGACTGCCCGAAAAAGCTCGTCAGATAATCGATGAGCTACGCTTTGATTTTAAATGCCAGTACGACGAAAAAGACTCCATCGGTAAGCGCTACCGCAGACAAGACGCTATTGGAACACCCTTTTGTGCCACAGTCGACCACGATACTTTGCTTGATAATACTGTTACTGTACGCGATCGCGACAGCATGGAGCAAATTCGTGTACCCATCGAAGATCTTAGAACGCTGATCTCCGACAAGGTCGATCTGAAGCAATTGCTCAGAAAACAGGCTTAAGGAGCTATTCTGAATGCCCTTAACAACTTTTCGTACCCCCGAATTTTTATTAAATCCGCCTCTTGCTACAAATTAATGAGGCGGATTACTTTTGTTTCTCCACCGGTACTGGTGACTTTCAGCAAATAACAAGACTGGGGTAATGTTTCAGTGTGCGACTTGCCTTTAAACTGCAGTACTTTTCGGCCACTTAAATCGAAAAGCTCTACTTTTTGGATCTCCCTGTTGGAATGTAGATAAAGGCTTCCCGCTTTCCATATGGCTTCTACAAAAAAAGCCTTTTCGGAAGCCTGGCTGCTAAGGCTAGAGACAGCTTCCTGATTCTGTTCTGTAATAATAGGAGCAACCAGACTGTTCAGGTATTCTTCCAAACGGGTGTAGCCCTCTTTGTTCAGTGAATTTTTGTCGGCAGGATCGGAGGGATCCAGGCCTCTGATGTCCTCCCAGTCGTCGGGCATCCCGTCATTGTCACTGTCTAAGGGAGCTGTTACGGAATTCAGCACAGGCCAGGGTGTCCAGTCGCCAGCAGCATTTTGGGGTCGCAAATCTTCCTGACTGTCGATAATTCCGGGCCGGGGATAATTTAAACTTTTCCAGTCGTCACCAAAACCGTTATAAGGAGAAAGACCTTTAAAGGCAGCTTTACCTGTCGACGTTTCCTCAACGATACGGGCATCGTGGGAGTCTCTTTTATGAGAGCAGCCGGCATACTCCAGGACTTTTTGATAGGCTTTGGCAGCCGTGTGAGTGGTAACAATGCCGGGATCGAAAGCTTCGGACATTTTCATAGCTTGTCTGTCGGCACTCGATACAGTACCGTAGCCGCTGGCAAATTGATTGTATACACCATAAAACCAATTGTTGCTGGTGGCATTGATCTCGTTTTCATCTCCGTAACCGGGCACGCCTGACGACACTATATTGCCCTCTATGTAAAACTTTCCCCAGACATTGTTTATATTATAAAAATCACTGCCTGCAGAAATGCCTGTTTTCTTGTCAATTGAAATAATTCTTCCCCGTTTTTCACCGCCGGGTGTAGCAGGGCCGGGTTTGTAATAGCAATTGATAATGTTGACGTTCATGCCCTCGGCTCCGTAACAGGAGTTACCGCACCAATTGTAAATAACGTTGTTTCGCATATCGACATATTCCCGGCCGGAAGTTGCTGCATAGGGACCTAAACGGGGATTTCGACTGTCGTGATGGGCCAGCAGGTTGTGATGAAAACTGGCGTTTACTCCACCCCAGATGCCCCCATAGCCGTGAGGCCCCTTGGAGTGTTCCGATAAACGTAAACTCTCTGATATAATGCACCATTGCAGGCTAAAGTTTTCGTTTCCGTAAAAAGAGACACATTCATCTGTACTCCAGCTCATGGAGCAATGGTCTATGATGATATTTTTATAGCCCCGGCCTCCCATCACATCTGCGCCATCGGCATTGGCATCGCCCTGGTCGCCCATGCGGCAACGAATAAAACGAATGATAATGTTGTTCGCAGAAATCACTACCGGATAATCAGCCAGACAAATGCCATCTCCCGGAGCCGACTGTCCGGCAATAGTGACATCGCCTTTTGTGATTCTAAGTTCATTGACAAGATGGATGGTTCCCGAAACAGTAAAAAGCACTGTACGTGGCCCGCTTTGGTTTAAAGCATACCTCAGGGTTCCCGCTACAGGAGGATCGCTGTCTTCAAGACTGTTCACAAAATATACTGTTCCGCCTCGTCCTCCCGTAGTATATCGGCCGTGGCCTTCTGCTCCGGGAAAAGCGGGAGTTTGTTCAGCAAAAGAGCGTGTACCGGCCAGTAAAAGACAAATAAGGAATAAGAGTTGGGCTTTTTTCATAGCAAACAGTTCTGTTTTGAGGTTCAATTTAATGCAAAACTACGGTTTTTTTACTCTTCTTCCTCCCAAATTCGGCTTTTTGAGTATTTTTGTCCATTACGAAACAAAAACCAAATGAAAAAAATAGCATTTCTTTCATTAATTAGCCTGCTTATGGCTTGCAGCCAGACAGATACCAACAGGCAGGAATTCGGAACCGCGCAAGGCGACTTGGGCAATGGTCATTATATGAATCCTGTTTTAGGTGGTGATTATCCCGATCCAACCATAATGAGAGAAGGTAATGATTATTACATGACTCATTCTTCGTTTGACTATGTTCCCGGACTGGTTGTATTCCATTCCACCGACCTGATCAACTGGCAACCGATCAGTTTTGCACTGAAGCGCTATCTGGGCTCGGTCTGGGCTCCGGATATCTGCAAACACGGAGATCTTTATTACATTTATTTCACGGTGGCTCATCCTTCGGGCAGAATGAATTTCGTCACTTATGCCGATTCGCCCTACGGCCCCTGGAGCGACCCCATCGATTTAAGAGTAGGCAACATTGATCCCGGGCATGCTGTAGGCGAAGACGGATCTCGCTGGATCTTCCTGAGCGGAGGCCAAAGGGCAAGACTTACCGATGACGGCCTTTCGATTGTTCCCGGCAGTGTGGAGAAAGTATATGAGGGCTGGATTTTCCCCTCGGACTGGGTTACCGAAGGGATGTGTCTTGAAGGCCCCAAGATTCGCAAAATCGGTGACTACTATTATTACCTCAACGCAGAGGGCGGTACAGCCGGGCCTCCTACCAGCCATATGGTGGTTGTCGCCCGCTCCAAATCCATAAACGGACCCTGGGAAAACTCTCCATATAATCCTCTTATCCGCACCTGGCAAAACTCTGAACGCTGGTGGTCCAAAGGGCACGGCTCTCTGATAGACACCCCCGAAGGTGATTGGTGGATCATTTACCACGCCTATGAGAACAATTTCACCTCCCTGGGACGTCAAACCTTGCTCGAGCCGGTAAAATTTACCAAAGACGGATGGTTTTTGGCACCTCTTGGCAGTGATATTGAGCGCCCCATCAAAAATCCACTTCCTGCCAAAGAAAAGATGGATCACCGAAGCAAGTTGGGAGAGTTTAGAGTGGGTTTGGACTGGAAATTTTACAAAAATTTCGACACTGCCCGCTTTGAGGTAAAGCAAGGTGAACTGATTCTTCAGGCTCAGGGAAACAGTCCTGGAACCTCCTCTCCCATCATGTGCGTGGCAGGTGAACGCGCCTACGAAATTGAAGTCGAAATTGAAAAAGACGATAATACCACAGCCGGACTTGTGTTGTATTACAACAGCGATTACTATGCCGGTATTGGCTTTGACCAACAGCGAACTATGCGTTTCCGCCAGGGCATACAGCGTTCAGCCTCTCGCCACGAGGGCGGCAATCATCTTTGGCTGCGCCTGAGAAACGACAATCAGGTATTGACCGGCGCATACAGTCACGACGGCATTAACTGGATTAAGGAAAGCTGGGGTATGGAAATTTCCGGCTACAATCACAACACGCTCTATGAATTCCAAAGCATGTTACCCGCTCTTTATGCCGCCGGCGAAGGTAAGGTCAGGTTTAAAAATTTCAAGTACACTTCGCTCTGATTACCGCATTGAAGAATAATAACCCTGTTGAAGAGCATCCGCTGGGCTTTTTCCTGCCGGAACAAGCCCGCTTGCTTATTTTGGGCAGTTTCCCGCCTCCCAAAACAAGGTGGTCAATGTCCTTTTATTACCCTAATTTTCAAAACGACATGTGGAAAATTATGGGTCTGCTTTTTTACGAGAATCCGGCCTATTTTGTGGAACAGCCTAAGAAATACAATGAAACAGCCATAAGGGCCTTTTGCCTTGAGAGGGGTATTGCATTTGGAGACACGGCTCTTCAGGTGGTGAGACTGACCGACAATGCCTCGGACAAACATCTTGAAGTAATTCAACCAATAGCATTGGAAGAAGTACTGGCAAAAATACCCCTCTGCCACACCATTGCCGTAACGGGCCAAAAAGCCATGGATACGTTGAAATCGTCACTACATATAAAGGAAGAACCGGCCATAGGACAGTTTGTTCACTTTACTTTGGGAGCAAAAACCTGCAAACTGTATAGAATGCCATCTACTTCGAGGGCTTACCCCTTGGCATTAAAGAAAAAAGCCGATTACTACCGGCTTTTATTTGAAGAATTAAATCTTCATAGCTAACATTTCATCTCAAATAAGGTATTGAGAAGAAATGGACCGATTGTCGTAAACACGCTGAATGGTGTCTGCGAACATATCAGCAATGCTCAGTATTTTAACTTTAGTCGAAACCTTGTCGTAAGGAATGCTGTCGGTAAAAATCAATTCCGTAAGATCTGAATTTTCCACCAGTTCGGTGGCTTTGCCCGACATAACACAATGACTGGCTACTGCGCGCACCGACAGAGCGCCTTCGCCCAGCATCAAATTGGCGGCTTTGGTAAGAGTACCTGCCGTATCAACCATATCGTCTACCAACAAGACATTCTTGCCCTCGACATCTCCTACTATACGCATTTCGGCCACCTCGTTTGGTTTATTACGAGACTTGTGGCAAAGCACCATGGGTACTCCCAGGTATTTGGAATAGGAATTGGCTCTTTTAGAACCTCCTACATCCGGGGTGGCAATGACCAGATTCTCCAGGTTCAAAGAACGGATATAGGGCAGAAAAATGGTGGAGGCATATAAATGGTCAACAGGTACGTTGAAAAAACCCTGAATCTGATCGGCATGAAGATCCATGGTAATCATTCGGTCTATACCGGCCACCGATAAGACATCAGCGATTAGTTTGGCGCCAATCGACACTCTTGGTTTATCCTTGCGGTCTTGCCTAGCCCAGCCGAAATAAGGAATTACGGCAATAATTTTCCCGGCCGAAGCGCGTTTGGCAGCATCAATCATTAACAGCAACTCCATCAAATTGTCGGAATTGGGAAAGGTAGACTGCACCAAAAAAACATAGTCGCCCCGTATGGATTCTTCGTAGGAAACAGAAAATTCCCCGTCTGCAAAATGCTGAATATTCATTCTCCCCAGCGGACATTCCAGGGCCGCACATATTTTTTCGGCCAGGTAATGTGATTTTGTTCCTGAAAAGATTTTGATAGGCCCCCGTAAATGCATAGAACTTTAACTTGAGAAGTTGTGAGGTTGTAAATCGAGCACAAAGATAGACATTTGCTTTCAAGAATTTAAGTAATGTCAAAAAAAAATCTCCCCGGTTTTTTCAGGGCTGGATATCGTACTTCCAGATTCTTCCGTAATAGCCCGGAACCTGCATAGGCAAAGGATCTTGTGCATTCAGTTCCTGAGGCAGTATTTCTCCGCTCAATAAATCGCGGCCCTGCCATTGTTTTTGGGACTTAATCTGAAAATAGTCAAAGGCATGTTCAGGAATCCGCAATTGTATGTGTTTGCTTTCGGCACTGAAATTAACTACTATCAGTAAGAGTTCCTGATCGGCCTTACGCAAAAAGGCAAATTGTCTGGAGAAATCAAAATACGGATTGTCCATATTAACATACATCAGATCAAAAAACAAACCTCTGTACAGAGCCGGCTCCTGCAGGCACAGATTCAGGATTTTAGTGTATTTATTGCGTAATTCCTTTTGTTCTGCACTCAATAAAGCACCGTCAAATCGTCCCTGGTTGTTCCAATCAGCCAGACTGTCTATGCACCAGTAGTCAAAAATACTGCTGCGGCCATCCAGTCCGCTGAAACCTTCCCGATACATTCCTTTTTCGCCCAGTTCCTGACCAGAATAAAGCATAAAAGGATTGTTTCGCATGCAGGCCGATACTATCAAGGCAGGCAAAGCTTTGCGGGGATCTTTGGCAAAAAAATCGGAGGCAATACGTTGTTCGTCGTGATTTTCCAGAAAATTTAACATGGAATCCTGCAAAAGGCCGATTCGTTTCCAGCAATCCGATATAGCACTGGCCGGCGCATATTCGCATATAACATTACGTAAAGTATCGTAAAGCCCCACCTTGTCGTACAAATAATCAAAACCGCCTCTTTGTATAAAAGACTCATACTTGCCCGGATTATACACTTCACCTATGAAAAGCACCTTTTTGATTTTTTTTATCTGAGGAATCACCCAGGCCCAAAATTCCAGAGGTACCATTTCGGCCATATCGCAACGAAAACCATCTACGCCAAGTCTTACCCAGTATTCCAATACGACTTTCATTTTACGCCAGGTGTCGGGAACCGGATCAAAATAAGTCAGGCTTCCGCCTTGATAATCTATGCCGTAATTTAATTTTACGGTTTCATACCAATCGTTAACCGAGGGTTGAGCCTTAAAACAATCGTTGCCTGTTACTTTGGCAGGTTCTTCAGTGTATAGCGATTCTTTAAAGGGCATCGACGCTTCGTGGGGAAGCCGGAAACTTTGCCCGGGTAAATAATAAAAATTATTAGCAGGTGAGAAGGCTTTATCTGTCTGATCCCGAGAGCCGAAATCTTCAACTTCGCGTGGCGATGCATCAGAATAATAAGTACGGGCCAAGTGATTGGGAACAAAATCGATGAGGGCTTTCAAGTCGGCCTGATGTGTTCGCCTCAGCAGATTCTTAAACTCCTTAATTCTATCAGGAACAGATACGGCCAAATCGGGGCTTATGTCGTAGTAATCTTTAACGGCATAAGGTGAACCGGCCTTGCCTTTGACTAATTCGGGAGGATCGGACTGTATGCCGTACTGCGAATAATCGGTTTGAGTAGCATGCTCCAGGATTCCTGCGTACCAAAGGTGAGTCACTCCCAGCTCTTTGATGGCATTCAGGGCTTTGGCGCTAAAGTCATTAAACTTTCCTGTTCCGTTGTCCTTGAGGTCTCCGTTGCTTACCGAGTTTCTGCAGTTGTTGCCGAAATAGCGGGGAAATACCTGATAGATAATAAGTTTAGTCATATTATTGATTTGCCCTGATTTTAGCAATCAAGCCTTGTAATACTGCCCCGGGGCCCAGTTCTATGAATTCATCGGCTCCGTCTTTTAGCATCGCCACAACACTTTGTGTCCAACGCACCGGAGAAGTCAGCTGAGCAATCAGATTCTTTTGTATGGTGGCGGGATCAGTATAAGGTTTGGCGTCGACGTTTTGATATACCGGACAACAAGGAGAACTAAAACGGGTTTGTTTGATGGCAGCCTGCAATTCTACTGCGGCACTTTCCATAAGGGGAGAATGAAACGCTCCCCCAACCTTGAGAGGTAATACGCGTTTTACACCTGCGGCTTTGAGTTGTTCAGAAGCCAGCTCCACTCCTTTGAAACTTCCCGAAATCACAATTTGTCCCGGACAATTGTAATTGGCCGGAACCACAGTTTCTGTGTTTATTGAATGACAGGTATTTTCGACCAACTCGTCTGTGGCCCCCAATACGGCGGCCATGGTTGAAGGATTCTTTTCGCAGGCTGCCTGCATGGCCATAGCTCTTTTATAAACCAGACTCAGGCCGTCTTCAAAAGCCAATGCTCCGGCCGCTGTCAAAGCTGAAAATTCTCCCAAAGAATGGCCGGCAACCATATCCGGTTTGAAATCGGGCAGACATTTGGCTGCTACCAACGAATGTAAAAAGATAGCCGGTTGTGTGACCCGGGTTTGTTTCAGGTCTTCTTCGCTTCCTTCAAACATAATTTTTACCAGATCAAATCCCAGGATTTCGTTGGCCTGTTTAAAAAACTTCTTTGCTTCATTGGAACTATCGTACAGGTCTTTGCCCATACCTGTAAATTGGGCTCCCTGTCCGGGAAATACATATGCTTTCATAAATTTGTAGTTATAATGCGGGGCAAAAATACATAATTTTAAAGGAATGCAGATTTTTTCGTATTTTTACTGCCCGATTCTTTTTTTTATTAAGTATTGAATCTTCCATTTGAGAAAATCTTGTTTAGTTATTAATACAGTATATACCTACATATCAAACGATTGTACATCATTAGATTAAACTATATTATGAAGTATTTTTTCCCTCTTTTCTTTTTTACTCTGATTGCCTGTAACGGAAGTTCAAGCCAGCCCTATTCGCAAAAAATGGTCGAATCGCTCAGCCTGAGCACATTCAACAACAACCGGAACACCAGCACATTACTTCAAGCTGATTTTAGCTATGTCCCCGGCCTGATGGCAAAAAGTGTATTGAAAACCTTTGAATTGTATCCCGATAAAAGGCATTATTATGATGCAGTCAAAGCATACGCAGACCGCCAGCTCCAGGACGATCCTTCTGCTCCTCTCAAACTGAGAAAAAACGATGTCGATGCCATCAATGCGGGCAAAATCTTTTTTGACCTGTACAAACAGGCCCTGAAAGACGGCGATAATCAAAGTGCCGGGAAATACAAAACTGCTGCAACTTTTATGTATAACATGCTTAAAAACGATCACACACGGATCCTTGAACCTAAACCCGGAGCCGGAGGTTTTATACATAAAGAACGCTATCCCGACCAGATGTGGCTGGACGGACTGTATATGGGAGCTGCCTTTTATGCCGAATGGGAAGCCACTTTCGGAGGGCCCGACAACACTGAGTCATGGTCTGACATTGCCCATCAGTTCAAGACTATACACCGGTATACCTGGGATAGCGACAAACAACTCAATTATCATGCCTGGTCTGCTTCCCCCTCAGATCTCAATTCTTTCTGGGCCAATCAGCAAGAACCATTTTTGGGAGCTTCCAAAGAGTTTTGGGCCAGAGGAAACGGATGGTACTTTGCCGCTCTGGTTGACGTGCTGGAACTGATGCCTAAAGAACATCCGGACTACAAAGCCTTGCACGAAATATATACTCAGGTGGCTTTGGGCCTGCAACGCTGGCAAGATAAAAAATCGGGCTGTTGGTATCAATTGTTGCAATACGACGAAACTACAACTGCTGACGGACTGGGCGATCTGGTAAACGGGCAACGCTACAATATCGGAAATTTACCAAATTACCTGGAATCATCTGCTTCCGGCATGTTCTGTTACGCAATGGCCAAAGGTGTGCGACTGGGCTTACTGAACAAAAAGAGCTTTATGCCCACAATTGAAAAAGCTTATCAGGGCTTAATTGATCAATTTATTACCGTCAATCCCGATCAAAGTATCAATATTATTCAGAGTTGCGCCTCCGCCGGACTCGGACCTGCCCGTAATCCATCGCGCACCGGCACCATCAATTATTATCTTTGCGGCAGCGATGTAACCATCACCCAAAACGAAGGCAAAGCCATAGGTTCTTTTACCATGGCTTCCTGTGAATACGAACGTTTGAAAAAATAATTTAAGGCAACCTTTTTATCGTTTGAGCATGCAAGGTCTGGTATTTGACATCAAACGTTTTGCCGTCCACGATGGACCTGGCATCAGAACTACCGTCTTTCTGAAAGGCTGCCCTCTTTGTTGTGCCTGGTGCCACAACCCGGAGGGCATCAGCCCTGATCCTCAAACTGTCAGTAAAAGCATCAGCGTGGATGGAAAACTTTTTCAAGAAGAAGAAAGGGTCGGATTCACTATGTCTGTTGAACAGGTAATGCAGGAATTGCTCAAAGAAAAAGTATTCATGGACTCTTCAGAAGGCGGAGTCACATTCTCGGGAGGTGAACCCATGATGCAATATACTTTTTTAAAAGCGCTGCTCATTGCTTGTAAAAAGGAAGGATTACACACGGTGGTAGACACTTCCGGATATGCAAAGCTCTCTGTTATTCAGGCTATTTCTCCTTATACTGATCTTTTTTTGTATGACCTGAAACTGATGAACGACCAGGCTCATCATTATTTCACTGCTGTCTCAAATAAGCTTATTCTCGACAATCTGATTTACCTGCTCGACAACAAGCACCCTCTCAGAATTCGCATTCCGGTTATTCCCGAAATTAATTTCAATCAGGAGAACATTGACGAATGCCTGCGTTTTTTAGCGGCCCATCCCGGCAACATTAAGGGAGTGGACCTCTTACCTTATCACAACATGGCCAACCACAAATACCTGCGATTCAAAAAAGAGAATTCACTGAGTTCATTGCAAAGTCTCCCAAAATCGAGCTTATTAAGGATGAAGGAACAATTTGAGCGAGTGGGATTTGAAACTAAAATCGGAGGTTGACATTAATCTGTTTATTATGATGACCGAACGTATCAAACAACTTCGCCGGGAAAGCCTGGAGGCTGTCAACTGCATCAATGCCGAAAGAGCTTTGCTGATAACAGAATTCTACAGCAAACACCTTGCTTTTGGTGACTCCATACCGGTTCAGCGTGCAAAGTCTTTGCAATATATATTGAGAAACAAAAGCATCTGCATCAACGACAATGAACTGATTGTAGGTGAACGCGGGCCGGCTCCAAAAGCCACTCCTACCTATCCCGAAATCAACGTGCATTCGCTGCAGGATCTTGATATACTAGATACCAGAGAAAAGGTCTGGTTCCGGGTGGACAAGGAAACCCGAAAAGCCTACGAAGACATTATCATTCCATTCTGGAAGGGGCGTTGCAACCGCGACCGCATTATGGAAAGCATGAGTCCCGAATGGCTGAACGCATATCAGGCAGGCATTTTTACTGAGTTTATGGAACAACGGGCTCCCGGCCATACGGTGGCAGGTTATAAGTTGTTTCAAAAAGGTATGCTGGATATACTTGAAGACATAAAGCATAGTCGTGCCAACATCGATCCATTGAACGATGCTTCTGCTTACGACAAGCTGGAAGAGCTCAAAGCCATGGAGATTGCAGCCTATGCCATTATGGAATACGCCGAACGCCACGCTCAAAAACTGGAAGAGTTGGCTGCTGACGAAACCAACGATAAACGTCGCAAGGAATTGATCAGGATGGCCGGCATTTGCCGTCGTGTTCCGGCTCATGCTCCCTCGTGTTTTCATGAAGTGCTGCAACATTACTGGTTTATCCATCTGGGTGTAATCACCGAACTCAATCCCTGGGATTCCTTCAATCCCGGAAGGCTGGACCAGCATCTGTATCCTTTTTACCAGGCAGAAACAGCTGCCGGAAGCCTGAGCAAAGAACAAGCCGTTGAAATCCTGCAATCTTTCTGGATAAAATTCAACAACCACCCGGCTCCTCCCAAAGTCGGAATCACTGCCCAGGAAAGCAATACGTATACCGATTTCTCGCTGATCAATCACGGTGGTCTCACGCCCGACGGGAAAGACGCAGTGAACGAAATGAGTTTTATATTGTTGGACGTTATAGAAGAAATGAGGTTGTTGCAACCCAGCTCCATGGTGCAGCTGAGTGAAAAAAATCCCGACGCTTTTATTGAACGTGCCCTAAAAATCACTAAAACAGGCTTTGGGCAACCTTCCATTTTTAACACCGATGCTATAATTCAAGAGCTTTTAAATCAAGGGAAAAGCCTGGAAGATGCCCGTAACGGAGGCTGCAGTGGCTGCGTAGAAGCAGGAGCTTTCGGCACAGAAAGCTATATCCTGACCGGTTACTTCAACCTGCCCAAAATCCTGGAAGTAACCCTGCACGATGGTTTTGACCCCCGCATAGGTAAACAAATTGGCCTACATACGGGTAAAGTTGACTCCTTTAGTTCCTTTGAATCTTTTCTGGTTGCTTATAAGGCCCAGATAGAACACTTTGTCCGCATCAAGCTGGCCGGAAGCAACCTGATTGAAAGTATCTTTATGAGACACATTCCTACTCCATTCCTTTCCTTATTCATAGATGATTGCGTTGCTAAAGGCATGGATTATGTGGGAGGTGGAACCCGTTATAATACCAACTATTTGCAGGGTGTAGGCTTAGGTACCATCACCGATTCGCTGACTGCCATCAAGTTGCATGTTTTCGACGACAAAAAAATAGCTTTCAGCGAGTTAGTTCATGCTCTGGAGAACAATTTCAGCGGAGCAGAAGAACTGCGTTATCAGCTTTTGTTCAATACTTCTAAATACGGCAACGACGACGATGTGGCCGATGTTCACCTCAGCGAGGTCTTCGATATTTATTATCGCGCAGTCAGCGGATATGTCAGCCCACGCGGAGCCCAATACCGCATCAATCTCCTGCCCACTACCTGCCATGTCTATTTTGGCAGTGTCATGCACGCCAGCCCTGATGGTCGCAAATCGGGACTGCCGGTTTCCGAAGGTATTTCACCCGTTCAGGGAGCCGACAAGAAAGGTCCTACCTCCGTACTAAAATCTGCGGCTAAAATTGATCACCTGCACACCGGTGGCACCCTGCTTAACCAAAAGTTCAGCCCCGCTTTTTTTGAAAACGATGACGCTATTCGTAAACTGGGACAATTGATCAGGGCTTATTTCAAAATGAACGGCCACCACATTCAATTCAATGTGGTTGATGCAGATACACTGAGGGATGCTCAAAAAAATCCCGAGAACCATCAGGGCCTGATTGTTCGAGTAGCCGGATATAGTGATTATTTCAACGATCTGGGCACTGATCTCCAAAACGAGATTATCCAACGGACCGAACACGAATCAATTTAAGCCTTAAGACTATTTTTCTATCCGCATTCTGGCGTCTACGGCATAGATGCCCTTGTCTGTTGCTATCAAAGGATTAATGTCCATTTCCTTGATTTCCTTGGCAAAACGCAAGAGCGTGGACAGTCTGACAATGATGTCGGCGTATTGCTGCTCCCCAAGGCCTTTTTGTCCACGGACCCCTTTGATGATAGGATAACTGCGAAGAGAGCGGATCATGGAAAAGGTTTCCTCGTACGATAAGGGAGCCAGACCATAGGAAACGTCTTTGAGTATTTCGACAAAAATACCGCCCAGGCCGCAAAAAACAACATGCCCGAAACGATCCTCGTAATTGGCTCCAATATAGAGTTCCTGCCCTTTTAACATGGGCTGAATCAACAAGGCTGTTACTTCGGGAATGCTCATCATACGTTCGTATTCCACCTGCAGATGTTCGCTGGTACGCACATTCAGTGCGACACCGCCAATGTCGGTCTTGTGTATCGGACCCACCACCTTCAAAACCACCGGATAGCCTGTTTTTTGAGCAAAAGCTTTTAAAGCATCCAAATCGTTCGTAACCAATTCATCAACCAAAGGGATTTTGGCCAGACTTAACAGGGAACGTACATCCTGTGGTGTTAAAAAGCCGCTGTAAGTAAGATGATCTATTTTTTTACGTACTTCGGGCACATCCACTCCATAGAGCTGTATATCGCGACTGGCAGGGGTTGGTGTATTCAATATCCTCGAGAGAGCAGTTCCCAGGGTCACCTCGTCCGAAAAATTGACATGTCCCTTTTTGACGAAGCTTTTAACTTCGGGACCGGCTGTTACGATCGAAGGCAAAACCGGAAAAATTGGTTTAGAGCATTCTTCCATTTTCTTATGCAACACCTCGTAGGCATCGTAAACTTTCACCAAACCCGGGCTGCCAAAAATGACCATCATCAGATTGATGTTGTCAAAATATTTCTCACAATAATCGATGGCTGTTGCCAGGTGCTCGGGAGTACCGGTACCTACAAGGTCAATGGGATTGCCTACAGCCGCCCCCGGCAACAATTTGGTTTTCAACTCCTCCACCTTTTCTCCCTCTAGCAGAGGTACATTAATATGCCCCTTGGATAAGGCATCGGCCAACATCACTGCCGGACCTCCGGCCTGAGTAATAATGGCGCAATTTCTACCTTTGGCTTCTTTCAGGGTAAATATGCTGGCGACTGTTGTCAGTTCTTCGCGACTGTAACAACGCACAATGCCCGTTTTGCGTAACAAAGCCTCCACGGCAGAATCGCTGCTGGCAATGGCGGCCGTATGAGAGGAGGCTGCTCTTTTTCCGGAATCGCTGCTTCCGGCTTTAATGGCAGCAATTTTGCATCCTTTCTTTATCAGAGAGGAGGCATGGTACAACATTTTATCAGGATTCTTGACTTGTTCCACATAAAGCATTTTAATTTTCGAATCGCGCAGGGGATCAAAATTCAGATCCATGTATTCCAGCACATCTTCCACACCGTTTTGCTTGCTGTTTCCCACAGACCAGACCGAAGAAAAACGCAAGCCTTTCATCAAAGCGGATTCAATGATAAAAAGAGCTGTGCCACCCGAACTGGAAATAAAATCAACACCCTCGTTATGAAATTCCGGAATCGGTTGTGTAAACACTCCATGATAATTCATATTCATAACACCTATGCAATTCGGGCCTATAAGTGCTGTCTCGGTTTCCTCCACGATTCTGAACAATTGTTCCTCCAAAACAGATCCGGCTTTGGTCTCTTCACCAAAACCAGCCGATACCACAATAAAGGCTTTGACCTTTTTTTCTTTGGCGAGTATTTCAACCATAGCAGGGCAGGCTATAGCAGGAATAGAGAGAATAGCCAACTCCACCTCAGGGATATCCTTCACGTTTTTGAAATTTCTGATGCCTTGAATGTCGGCTTCTTCTTTGTGATTTACGGTATAGAGTTCTCCCCGGAATTTACCTTCTATAAGGTTGCGTACAATACGCCCACCGGGTTTGTGTACGTTGTTTGATCCCCCGACAATAACGATGCTTTGAGGATTGATAAGTGCTTGGTTAATCATAGATTCAAGGTATTAAAGAGCTTGCCAGACAGTGGACAAATATAAAATATTTTAGCTGTTAAACCGGCTGTTTACAAGAAATTGTTTGCTTGTTAAAATAATAAGTCTGATATTTGGATCAAATCCGAGCTATGTTTTCTTCAACATCATATATTCAACGACGTAAGACTTTATGTCAATTAGTTGATAATGGTGTAATATTATTGCAGGGCAACAACGAAAGCCCTATGAACTACACCGATAACACCTATCAGTTTCGTCAGGATAGTAGTTTTCTTTATTACATCGGGCTGGATCTGGCCGGATTGATGGCTCTTATAGATATCAACGAAGGCCAAACCATTCTGTTCGGCAAAGATGCCAGTATTGACGATATTGTATGGATGGGGCCTCAAAGCAGTCTTGCCGAAAAGGCTCTTAAATCTGGAATTACACAAAGCAGAGATATTAGTCAACTTCCTGATTTATTGAATAAAGCTAAATCTCTTGGAAGAATTATTCATTATCTTCCTCCTTACCGACACGACAACAAAATATGGCTATCAAAAGCTTTAAAACTTCCTATTGAAAAGCTGGCTGAGCAGGCTTCACTGAGCTTAATCAAAGCCGTAGTTCAGCAAAGGGAAATAAAGTCTGAAGAGGAAATTGAAGAGATTGAAAAAGCGGTAGACACATCGGTAGACATGCATATCGCAGCCATGAAAACAGCCAGGCCGGGCATGATTGAAGCTGAGGTGGCAGCCGAAGTTCACCGTATTGCACTGGCACAGGGTGGGAACATCTCTTTCCCGATAATCGCCACCATTAACGGCCAGACTTTACACAATCATTACCACGGCAATATATTGAAAGATGGCGATTTGTTTTTGCTGGATGCAGGCGCAGAAACAGCCCGGCATTATTCGGGAGATCTTTCGAGCACATTTCCTGTCAGCAAAACTTTCAGCCCTCTCCAAAGAGTCGTCTATGAAGCCAGTTTGAGAGCTCACCGCGCTGCCGTAAACAGCCTGGCTCCCGGCAAGACTTTTAGAGGAATTCATCGGGCTGCTTGTATGTCAATTATTGACAGCATGATCGCTTTAGGTTTAATGAAAGGGAATCCTGCAGATGCTTTTGAACAGGGAGCACATGCCTTGTTCCTTCCCTGCGGAACCGGTCACCAGATGGGGCTGGATGTGCACGACATGGAAGATCTCGGCGAAATATGGGTAGGTTACGACGGTGAGCCCAAAAGCACTCAGTTTGGCTTAAAATCGCTGCGTTTTGCCAAAAAACTCAAACCCGGCCATGTTTTTACCATAGAGCCCGGCATCTACTTTATTCCTGAACTTATCGACTTATGGAAAGCGGAGAAAAAACACAGTGATTTTTTATGCTGGAACGAAATTGAAAAATTCAGAAACTTCGGCGGTATACGAAACGAAGAGGATTACCTAATAACGGCAAACAGCTTTCGTCTGTTGGGAAACAAGAGAAAGCCCATGAGTATAAGCGAAGTTGAGGCCTATAGATAACAGCTTTACAAAAAAGTACGGCCTTTTCACTTTATTTTAGATGATTATTTTTTATTTAAACATTTCTTCTTATTTTAGGGGGCCAAATTGATTTTCCTACCCAAAGGGAGGTACATCATTGATTGGCTGCTATTTACTTTTGAACAAAATTATAGTTATCAAAAAATTATGAACAAACTTTATTCAAAATGGTACCTGTTTGCCAGTATACTGGCAACTGTTTTTTTGTTTTCGTCCGCCTGCGACCAGATACCCGAAATTGATCCTAATCTGATTGGTGCCGAAAACAGCCTAATAAGCACTCCGACCACTTGGGAAGCGAATTCTGTAAAAACCATTGACTGCCCCCTGATTATTAACTCCATCCTGACCATCGAAGAGGGCTCTACAATTAAATTTACGGAAAACGGCAGCCTGATGATAGGCTCTTCCACCAATGCCGCACTGGTAGCCGAGGGTACAGCCGAAAAGCCCATCTTGTTTACGGGAGCTGTCAACAACGACGAAGGTGGTTGGTATGGTATTAGCTTTGGAGCAAACAATTTGTCCAATACTACTGTGCTTAAAAATTGCACCATCCAGGGAGCGGGCAAAAACAACCAACCGGCTATTACCGTAGACAATACCAATATTTCCATGGATTCCTGTACTGTCAGGTATTGTATGGCTGATGGTATTGACCTGAAAAACGGAGGTGGTTTTACTAATTTTGAACACAATCAACTGACCGATTGCGGCAGTTATCTGTTGAAAGGAGAACCTAACCAGATGCTCGATTTGAGCAACAACAACGACTTTGTCGAAAACCTGGGTAAGAATCTGCTTATCAAATCCGGATCTGTTTCTACAACTGGCAGTTTTACAAAACTCAGTGTTCCTTACATTGTTGAGGGAACTCTGGACGTCCTGGGTGCTGAACTCAGCATAGAGCCCGGCGTAAGCTTGCTGTTCGAAAGCAATGCTCTGCTTAAGGTTGGTGAAGGGGAGTATGCTGCATTAATCGCAGAGGGTACTGAACAGCTGCCTATTGTATTTGGTTCCTCTGCTCAATCTCCTCAGGCAGGCGACTGGTTGGGAATAGGGTTTTATTCTTCAAATTCGTCCACTAAATCCATTATCAAACATGCAGTGATAGAATACGCCGGCAATCCTACATATTACGATGGTGCTATTCAGAACAGCAGCGGATTTGCCATGGAAAATACAACCTTACGACACAGTAATACCAATGGTATATTTTGTTACCAGGAAGGATTTTTTACCTCTTTCAAAAACAACACCATAAGCGATTGCGCTAAAGATCCGATTGTTATTTGGGCCGAGAATGCTCACGGCATAGGTTTTAATAATGTCCTCACTGCAGCAGCCGGTAAAGGAGTTTATATTGAAGGCTCTTATCTTACCGGAAATGTTCGTTGGATTAAACAAAGCGTACCCTATATTATCGGTGGCAGCATTACAATAACCACGGAATCGGGTACAGCCAAACTAAGTATTGATCCGGGTACTACGCTGGCTTTTCAAAGTGGTGTAAAACTTCATGTATCTGACAACGGGGCTTTGTCAGCTGCCGGTAAAGCCGATTCTATGATCGTTTTCACCTCCAATGCCATTACAGATTCGCCAGGCGACTGGGGAGGGATTGAATTTTATGAGGGCACCCAGGGTGGAACCCTGCTCGATTATTGCGTAGTTGAATATGCGGGTCATCAGGATCTTTTCAACATTGGCATTGGAACATCCAATGTCAGCATAACAAATTCAACCATAAGACATTCAAATAATTACGGAATTTTTATTCGTTGGAACGATCCTGCCTACACTCCAGTTATACAAAACAATACGTACGAAGGGAATGTAATTGATGTGTATTACGAAATATAAATAACTTCGGAAGTATGGCCTTGCGAAATCATTGGAAATAGAATATCTGGTTTCGCAGATAAGCAAAGACTTTAAGCTTAAAACAAAGAATGAGGATGTCTGAAGCTAGATTCATCCTCATTCTTTTTATCTTTGTTGCATGAACACTACAAATAGTATTTGTCGTTTGTACGGCATACAACATCCTGTAATACAAGGCGGTATGGCCTGGTGCAGCGGATGGAGACTAGCCTCGGCAGTCAGCAATCAGGGTGGCCTCGGCCTGATTGGAGCGGGCTCCATGCATCCTGAAACTCTGAGAGAACATATTCAAAAATGCCGGAATGCTACTGATCACCCTTTTGGAGTGAATATCCCCCTGATGTATCCGCAGTTAGAAGAGATCATGCATATAATACGTGATGAAAAAGTCCGGCTTGTTTTTACCTCTGCGGGTAATCCCAAACAATGGACCGAATGGTTGCATCAACACGATATATTAGTTACTCACGTAGTTTCAAGCTCCCGATTCAGTATTAAATGTCAGGAAGCCGGAGTTGATGCCGTAGTAGCGGAAGGTTTCGAAGCCGGAGGGCATAACGGCCGTGAAGAAACCAGTACTTTATGCCTGATTCCCCGGGTAAGAGAGGTCTGTTCTTTACCTTTGATTGCTGCCGGAGGGATATCTTCGAGAAGAAGCTACCATGGGGCATTGGCTTTGGGCGCAGATGGAGTGCAAATTGGAACCCGTTTTGCTTTATGTAAGGAAAGTTCTGCTCATCCCGACTTTAAAAATTATTGCCGTGGCTTGCAAGAAGGTATGACCAAATTGATGTTGAAGAAACTATCACCCACCCGTCTGGCTATAAACGACTTTGCCCTGAGACTGGCTCAGGCTGAAGAAAATGGTGCCGACATAGATGCACTCAGGGATTTATTAGGCAAAGGACGAGCCAAAAAAGGAATATTCGAAGGAGATTTGAAAGAAGGAGCCCTGGAAATAGGACAATGTGCCGGTAGTATATCCAAAGAAGAATCTGTACAGGACATTTTTGAAGATCTATTGAGCAGCAAGGGCTAAGAAGAACAAAACTTAATGATTATAGCAGAATAAGCCTTGCAAATTAGTATGTTTTAGCTTAACTTTGCCGGCGCAAAAAAGGGACCGGTAGCTCAGCTGGATAGAGCAACAGCCTTCTAAGCTGTAGGTCTTGGGTTCGAATCCCAACCGGTTCACTTTTCCTGTTTTCTGCAAGCCAAGACTTCGGTAGTATAAGCAAAGCCTGCTTAATATCTCTTACGAATCACTCTCTTTATTTTACAAAAGCACCTTATTCGTATTTATCTTGTTTTCTGAACCTGAATTTTTCATTCAGTTTTTTAGTTTCAAAACAATGTATTTGTACGAAAATCAGCCGTTTTTCTTATAAAAACACTAGAAATGCAGAAAAATAAACAAAAAAATTGCATTTTTTGAAAAATATTAAATTTTAGTTCTTATCTTTCGCCGTCAAAATTTTTAAACAATATGTACAACGGAAAAGTAAAATTTTTTAACGAGGCCAAGGGCTTCGGTTTTATCAAAGAAACGGAAACTTCAAAAGAGTATTTCGTACATGCCAATGGTCTTATCGACCGCATCAAAGAAAATGACGAAGTCACTTTCGAACTGGAAGAAGGCAGAAAAGGATTAAATGCAGTAAATGTTAAATTGGTGTAACATCTTAACATACAACATTTAGTACGATTGAAAAAACTGTGTCTCCACAAGAGCACAGTTTTTTTTATGCACAACTGATTAAAAAGGATAACCTATGGCCAGGTGTAGGGCAAAGTCGTTCCATTGATCGATATGTTTTATCCTCCATCGATCATCAACACTAAGACCCGAAGGATCAAACACTTTCATACCCGCATCTACACGTACCAAAAAGAAATCAAAATCAAATCGTAAACCCAGACCTGCACTGCAAGCCAATTGTTTATAAAACTCATCGAAATGGAACTGGCCACCCGGCTGATTGTCGTAATTGCGTAAGGTCCAAATATTACCAACATCTACAAACAAACCACCCTCGAGCACCCAAAACAACTTGCTGCGCAATTCCGCATTAAGGTCCAGCTTAAGATCTCCGGACTGATTCATGAAATCTATAGTATTCAGGCTGCTTTTGTAGGAACCCGGCCCCAGCGTTCTTACAGACCAGCCACGTACTGAGTTGGCTCCTCCTGAAAAATAGCGTTTTTCAAACGGCAAGATCTTTGAATTTCCATAGGGATAAGCCACCCCCATACCCACACGATAGGCAAAACGGTTACGAGGATTCAAAACTACGCTTCTCGTAAATTCAAATTCTCCTTTCAGATATTGAGAAAAAGGGATATTCCCAATGGTATATGCCTGATTTTGATCTTTTTCGGCCCCCAGTACGGAATAGGCCAGACTTAACAAATTACCTGCCGATTCGACATTGGCTCGTATGGTAAAAAAAGTCTGGTTGGTCACACCAAAAGGAACGCTGGAATAAAGAAGTCCATATTGGGTGCGCAATATAAAGTGATCTTCGTAACTGTATTTTAGATATGAATTATCGGTGAGATAGGTCGCTTTGAAAGCGGAGTCTACACGTGGCATGTATACATAGGCCAAATCGAGCAAATTCAAATTCTGACGCAAACGTTGCTTTCTCCAGGTATACTCCACAGTGCCGGCAGCCATGGTTCTCAAAAATTCCGGACGGGAAAGGTTATCGTAACTTATTTTGAAATTTGTATTGGCATCCACTCCCTTTTTGAAATCCCTGGACAAAAAAGGAATTTTAAAGTCCGGAAACTGCAAACCGACTTCGCCGCCAAATTCGGCATAGTCGTTCAGGAATGAACTTGATAAAGCCTCATAGGCTCCGCGTAAACTGGTGCTGAATGTTTCTCCACCCCGAAGCAAATTAAGATGCGAATAAGTTATTGTTCCCGCAACACCCAGATCGCCCGCTGTGTTGGTCCCCTCCACATCCATGGAAATTATATTGTTTTTACCGGGTGTCAACACCAAATAACAATCCAGTTGAGCTTCATTTCCGGATATAGAATCTTCAGTAGCAATTTCCTCAAACCGAATATTGACATATTTCATATTCTGCATGGAGTTGAGGCGGGCGTAGGTCCTGTTTACAGCCCTGGCATCATAAAAATCACCGGGAGCAATCATACAATTATCCACCAAAACTTTTGGTTTAATAAAAGGTTTGTCCCGATAAACAACGGCATAATTTTCGTAAGGTATGGAATCGTAATCCGATAGTGCCATAAAAGGATTCGATACGTCCTGAAGTCCTACGTTTTGCAGATAAACCGAACTGGGCACATCCAACATAAAATATACACGACGAATACGGTATTGTTGATGCGGTCCGTATTGAGAACTGCCCTCCTGACTGCGTTTTAAATATGGCCGGATTATCAGCCGGAGATCAACCAGATTCTTATTGAGAGAACTGTCTGCTTCAAAACTGAAATGGTCCTTATTGACAGCATAATAGCCATAGTTTCGGGCCCAGGAAACCAGTCGGGAACGTTCTTCGTTAAGCAAGTTGGTGTCGAATTTGTCTCCTATTTTTACCGGGGACGAAGACAAGGCATCGTAAATAAGTATTTGAAAAGGATCCTGAAGATCAATTTCTGCAGTATAACTGTTGATTCGGTAGGCCTGATTGGTGTTAACGCTGTAAACAGTATTAATTTTTCGCCCTTTGCTCACAACCCGTGTATCCACTTCTGAATCAAAATAACCCTTGCTGAACAAATAGCGCTGCATGGCCATGGCAGAGCGCTGAGTGAGCAATTCTTCGTAAATGACCGGAGCTTCACCAATTTTTCTCAGGCTGCGGTTTATCCATTTGCTGGTGTCTTGGCCGGATATGTTATAAAGTCCCAGATTAATTCTGAACAAGCCCCAAAAACGCGAGTTTGGTTGTTGGCGCAGGTAATTCTTTAACTCTTTTTTCGCAACTTCTTCGTCTTTAAGCTCTATGCTTGTTCCGGTAAGCAATTGTTTGTCTTCCGGCACATATTTCAGTGTATTGCAGGAAACAAACAGCAGGGAAATCAACACATAAAACAGACTTTTTATTCGCATTCCGGATTTTCTTATAGCGGCAAATGTACATCATTCCTGGCAATGTTCACAAATTCAAATGGATAAATTTCTGCGGGCTGAATTTCTTTTGTAGTTTTGTTTTTCTAAAATTCGCTTATGCTAAGTAAAGCCAAAATCAAGTGGATACATTCGCTGGATCTTAAAAAAAACAGGACCGAACTCCATTTATTTGTAGCCGAAGGCCATAAATTAGTTACAGAGCTTCTGCCCCTTATGCCCTGTCGGTTTCTGACTGCAACAGCAGAATGGCTGCATACTCATTCGGACATTCACGCTGCCGAAATAGCAGAAGCCTCCCAACAGGAACTTAGCAAAGCCAGCAATCAACAACATCCCCAGGAAGTGCTGGCTGTCTTTGAAATACCTGACAAAAAAACGGATTTGAATTATTTAAAGAATAATTTATCGCTGGCTCTTGATAATATTCAGGATCCCGGCAATCTGGGCACCATCATTCGCACTGCCGACTGGTTTGGCATCAATACTCTGCTTTGTTCCATCGGCTGCGCCGATGCCTATAATCCCAAGACCGTACAGGCCAGCATGGGATCTATAGCCAGGGTTGCTGTTCATTATCTTAAACTCGAAGATTTCCTTCCGACATTGAACATTCCGGTTTTCGGAACATTTCTCGAAGGGAAAAATCTATATGAGTTACCAAATCTGCCACAAGCAGCCGTGATACTGATGGGGAACGAAGGCAATGGGATTTCGGAAAAACTTAAACCGATAGTAAACGAAAAGCTGTATATACCTGAATATCCGTCCGGAAGCAAAAGGGTAGAATCGCTCAATGTCTCCATTGCAACAGGAATCATTTGTGCTGCTTTCAGAAAACCACAAACTAATTCTCGCCTTCCTTAATCGTTTTTTTCAAATCCAATCTATTAGCGTTTTTGTAGCCCGGGAGTGCTTTTTCCGATTTAATTTCAGGCTCAAAATCAACCACTGTCCACTCGCTACTATCCCGGACACAGGATTGTGGCCAAAAAGAAGTATTATATAAATTGAAACAGTTCAGGGGGTATAAAGATAAGTTATCTGTTTGCAGCACCGAGGTGTCAGACAAAATCATAGAGTCTGCATGAAACACCAGCGTATCCGGTGAAATTCGAACTGAGTCTGCCGCCCATATTTCGAACCACTTGATATAAGAGGCTGTATCGAGCGCATCAATTAAAGCAGCTTGTTCCTGGGCCAATTCCCGTAATTTTGCCTCTAACTTGTCTCGTTCGTTTACTTCTGCCTGGATAGCCTGCAAATTGAGTTCCACCTGAGCATATATTTTGGCATATACCTTGTATTGCTGGCTGTAATGAGCCACCGAATTATAAAAATCTTCTTCGGAGATATGGTGTTTTTCTAATATTCTTCTATAAGCCAGATCCTGAAAAAAAACATCTTTCAGCCCCCTGGACCAGTCTGTCTTTTTCTTTTTATCTATATTCTGCAGCATGGCTTCGGTGAGATAAACATCCGTCAGCACTGCCGCCATCTTATTTTGCGAAAGAATCTTGCCTTCTTCTTGTCTGCAGGCTGCCAGCATAAGAGCAGACAAACCAAAAAACAGTACTTTATCCAGTATACCTTTAATGCTTTTCATAAGCACGATGGTCAGCTTGGGAGAGGAGAATCTGCCTTGTTTTTCTTGCTTTTCTTTCCTGTATCCTCGGCGAGATATGAGCGATAAAAAATCAACAGTATCAGGATACCTGTAGTAATTGAGGCATCAGCAATATTAAAAACAGGCCTGAAAAACAAAAAATCACGACCACCCCAAAAAGGCAGCCAATCAGGTAAAGTGGTATCTATCAACGGGAAAAAAAGCATATCTACCACTTTGCCATAAAAGACGGGGGCATAACCGCCGCCCTCAGGAAAAAATCCGGCTACCTGTCCATAACTGTGATCAAAAATCAAACCGTAAAACACACAATCGATCACATTGCCCAGGGCGCCTGCAATGATAAGCGCGATACTCAATACATAACCTGTAGGGAATTGTCTTTTCCGGCTGATGTGAACCATATACCATATCAGTAAGCCGGCAGCAATCAGTCTGAACAAGGTTAAAAATATCTTGTCAAAGAATTCCCAGCCAAACGCCATACCGTTGTTTTCGGTAAAGTATATATAAAACCAATCGGCTACACGAATGCTTTCATGCAACTGGAAGTGCGTTTTTATATATACCTTAACCGCTTGATCTACAATTAGAATGATCGCAATTAGAATAAACGCTTTCCATACTTTGGAAAGTTTTCCCATCCTTTAAGACTTAATATTTTTGGCTTCAATACTCAGCGTTGCATGTGGAACCGCACGTAAGCGCTCTTTAGGAATGAGCTTCCCGGTTTCCCTGCATATTCCGTAGGTTTTGTTTTCAATACGAACCAAGGCTGCTTCCAGATTTTCTATGAATTTCATCTGACGTTGGGCAAGACGACCGGTTTCTTCTTTTAACAAAGTATTGGCACCTTCTTCAAAAACCTTGAAGATGGGAGAAGTATCCGTTACGTCATTACCATCCATATTATTGATGCTAGCTTTTAATTGTTCATACTCATCCCTGGCCTTGTCCAGTTTTTTTTGAATCAGTTGACGAAATTCTTCCAGTTCTGCATCTGAATAACGTATAATTTCCGACATGGTATTTTGTATTATATGGTTAATCTCTTGTTTGAATTTTAATCTGCGAATATAGCAAAAATAAACATCGATATCAATAGAAAAAAAGTATCTGACTTTTTAAAAAAATTACGCTTTTAAAACTTTTATTTTTAAGGATAACTCATCCATGTCTAATTCTGTTCCATCCTCGATCAAATCGACTTGTCGCAAACTTAAACCTAAGGTCTGAGCAGAGATATATTCTCCCCAATCTTCCATGGTTCCTGCAAAAGCCGGATGCTTTTCAATAAGAATATGAATGCGGTCGGTTATCTCAAAATTCTGAGCTTTGCGCAGATTCTGTATTCGATTTACCAGTTCGCGGGCCAGACCTTCCCTCTTCAATTCTTCGGTAATACTGACATCGAGGGCTACTGTAAGACGTCCTTCGTTGGCCATCAGCCAACCGGGGATATCTTCCGAGAGAATTTCCACATCGTTGGCTTCAACACGCAGATTCTGACCTTCCAGTTCTAGTATACAATAGCCTTTTTGTTCAAATAAGGCAATGGCATCTTGTTGCATTTCGCTCAAAATCCTGGCGGCCAGCTTCATGTTTTTTCCGCATTTAGGACCCAGCTTTTTAAAATCGGGTTTGATGCGCTTAATCAACAAGCCTCCGGCAGTATCTATGAACTTTAAATCCTTCACGTTGACCTCATTTAGAATGAGCTCCCGAACTGCTTCGATAGCTGTTTTCTGGGCAGCATCCAAAGCAGGAATCATGATAGTCTGCAGGGGTTGCCTGACCCTGATATTCACTTTGCGTCTCAGTGCCAACACCATGGATGATATTTGCTGAGCCATCTGCATACGGTTCTCCAGATCGGTATCTATAGCTTCGTAATCACATTGTGGATAATCGGCCAGGTGAACAGATTCACAGGGCTCTCCTTTTGCGACGGCGTTTAGATCCAGAAACAGTCGGTCTGCGTAAAAAGGAGCAATGGGAGCCATCAGGCGGGATACGGCTTCCAGACAAGTATACAAAGTCTGATAAGCCGAAAGTTTATCTTTGGAATATCCCCCGCCCCAAAAGCGTTTACGGTTGAGACGAACGTACCAGTTACTCAAATTTTCCCCTACGAAGTCCGCTATTGCGCGTCCCGATTTTGTGGCTTCGTAGTCGTTATAGTACTGATCTGTATCGCGAATCAGGCTATTCAGCTGTGAAAGAATCCAACGATCAATTTCCGGTCTTTCCTGCAAAGGAATTTGTGCTGCCTGATTGTCGAAACCATCTACGTTGGCATACAAAACAAAGAAAGAATAAGTATTGTACAGAGTGCCAAAAAACTTCCTTCTAACTTCCTCTATGCCTTCTTCATCAAATTTCAAATTATCCCAGGGAGAGGCGTTGGTAATCATGTACCAGCGCAGAGGATCCGAGCCGTATTTTTCGATAGTACCGAAAGGATCTACGGCGTTACCCAGACGTTTGGACATTTTGTTGCCGTTCTTGTCGAGAACCAAACCATTGGAAACCACACTTTTAAAGGCAACAGAATTAAAGAGCATAACCGCCAGGGCGTGCAGGGTGAAAAACCATCCACGGGTCTGGTCTACCCCCTCTGCAATGAAGTCGGCAGGATAACATTGACCTGAATCAAAGGCTTCTTTGTTTTCGAAGGGGTAATGAATTTGGGCATAAGGCATGGCCCCGGAATCAAACCAGACATCAATCAGGTCAGGTTCACGTTTCATGACTTTTCCCGAAGGAGAAACCAGCACAATTTCATCCACATAAGGACGATGCAGATCTATTTTCTCTACCGAATAATTTTGGGCCGTATACAGACCAGGAATAAAATCCTTATAAGGATTTTCTTTCATGAATCCCAGTCTGACTGCTTTCTCTATCTCTTCGTACAACTCGGCTATCGATCCAATACAAAGCTCTTCGCTTCCGTCTTCAGTACGCCAAATGGGTAGAGGTGTACCCCAGAAGCGGCTACGTGAGAGGTTCCAATCCTGCAGATTCTCCAGCCATTTGCCAAAACGACCGGTACCTGTCGAGCCAGGTTTCCACAATATGGTCTGGTTGAGGGCAATCATTTGTTCGCGACAGGCAGTCGATTTTATAAACCAGCTGTCCATGGGATAATAAAGAATGGGCTTGTCTGTGCGCCAGCAATGAGGATAATTGTGAACCTGCTTTTCAATTTTAAATACACGGTTCTCCTGCTTTAGCATCACACAAAGATCTACATCCAGATTAGCTTCGTTTTCGGAGGCTTCAGGTATATATTCGTTCTTGACATAACGACCTGCGTAAGGTGCGTATTTTTCTACATTTATATTGCTACTGACGAAGGCAGGATCGAGATCTTCCAACCTGAAAAATTTACCGCTCATGTCCACCATGGGACGAGTATTACCGTCTTTATCAATTAATAAGAGAGGGCTAATGTTGAATTTTTTTGCCACAAACTGGTCGTCAGCTCCAAAAGTAGGGGCAATGTGTACAATGCCGGTACCGTCTTCGGTGGAGACATAGTCACCACTGATGACCTCAAATGCCTTTCCTCCGGGATTGATCCAGGGAATTAATTGCTCGTATTGTATACCCAGCAATTCATCTCCTTTGTATTCCTGTGCCAACACTTTGTAAGGAATACTCTTTTCTCCCGCCTGGTAATGGTCCATTGGCAGACTTGCGGCCTTGGGATTGAAATGAGCATTCAGTAATTCTTTGGCTAAGATATACGTGGCCGGTTGGCCTGTGTAAAAATTATAACTTTGCACTGCTACATAGTTGATAGCCGGGCCCACACAAAGAGCCGTATTGGAGGGCAAAGTCCAGGGAGTTGTGGTCCAGGCCAGGAAAAAGGCATCTCCGTGCTGACTCCATTCAGGACGTGGATTTTTTATTCTGAATTGAGCCACACAGGTAGTATCTTTAACGTCCCTGTAGCAGCCGGGCTGATTCAATTCATGGGTACTCAGCCCTGAACCGGCGGCAGGAGAATAAGGTTGTATAGTGTAACCCTTGTAGAGCAAGCCTTTTTTGTATAACTCCTTAAGAAGGTACCACAGCGTTTCAATATAACGATTGTCATAGGTAATGTAGGGATCGGACATATCAACCCAATAACCCATCCGTCGGGTAAGGTCTTCCCATTCGCGGGTGTATTTCATCACGTCCTTACGGCAAGCAGCATTGTAGTCGATCACAGAAATATTTTTGCCAATATCTTCTTTGGTAATTCCCAAGGCTTTTTCCACTCCCAGTTCCACCGGAAGGCCGTGGGTGTCCCAACCGGCTTTGCGCTTTACCTCAAAGCCTTTCATGGTTTTGTAACGGCAAAAAATATCTTTAATAGTCCTGGCCATTACATGGTGTATTCCGGGCATTCCATTGGCCGAGGGGGGTCCTTCGTAAAAAACAAAAGACGGTCCTCCTTCTCTCAAAGTCGTACTTTTCCGAAAAAGATTATTTGATTCCCATTTTTCCAACATCGATTTGTTGATAACCGACAAATCGAATTCAGTATACTCAGCAAATTTTTTTGACATCTTCGCGTTCGTTATCCTAATTAAGGGCGCAAAGGTACATTAAAAAATTGTACTATGAAAAGGGTTTTATAGATAAAAATCGGAGGTTAACGCCTTGAACTCAGGAGTATATTCACCTTTTCTGTCTTCGATTTGCAATTCCTGACGACAAATATCCGCTCTGGATTTTGCAAAAGCCATAAGGCAACGCTTTGGCTCTTTACCCTGACGATGTGAAATTTGACAGATGTTTGTCAGGTAAAGTCTCTGCCCCCAGCAGAGTTCTTCCATTAATTCTGCGGCTTCGGCAGGTACGATAAGTGCAAAGATCCCTTGCTCGCTCAGGAGGCCGGCAGCGCTCATCGTCAATTGTTCAAAGCTTAATTTGTCACCATGGCGGGCCAGATTGCGCGTATATATGCTGCCTTTCAGGCCATTCCTGTAATAGGGAGGATTGGAAACAATCAGGTCGAATTGTTGCTCTTCGGGAACAAAATTGCCGTTGATGCTTTCGGGGAAAGATCCCTGAATAATTTGTATTCTTTCAGACCAGGGACTGTGGGCGACATTTTCCTGAGCCTGCAATGCCGCCTGAATGTCTTTTTCTATACCAAAAACCGAAGATGAAGGGAAACGCTGAGCCATCATCAACGCAATCAAACCGGAACCGCTGCCTACATCCAGTATCCTTAAGCCGGATGCTTCAATAAGTTCTGCAGCAGGTTTTGCCCAAGCTCCCAGGAGCACTCCGTCCATACCCACTTTCATGGCACAACGGTCGTGAAAAACCTCAAATTGCTTGAAACGGAAAGAGGAGGACGACATATTATTGCTCGTTTTCTTTCTTGTAGGAGGCTGAACGAAATGCCACATACAATTCAACCACAGCCACTATCAACAAGATAGCCACCCAGGATTTGCTGTCTTTGAACATCAGATAGACAGCGAGCATAAAAACGATGGCATTGAAAGCAAACATTCTGTTAAGTCGCTTAAGCCTGAAATCATTGCCTCTGTAGGCTGTGATGGCTCGATGGGCAATGTACAGGACCACTCCGGCTGCAAAACTATATCTGGCCCATTCGTATTGCTCCATTACTAAAACAGAGGAAATCAGGATCAGCACCGCGGCCACGATAAATAATCCATCTTTTAGTAAATTTTTGGACATGTTATTCCAGTAAAAAAATTTCTTCGTTGTCTTTTTTCATCAGGTAGCGCTCACGGGCAATTTTCTCCAGTTCTTCGCTGCCGGTTCTTAAATCCTTAAGCTGTTCCAGGGCATGATCTCTTTCTTTTTCGTAGCGTCGTATTTCTTTGCGCAAATCTCTGATTTTGCGGTCGTATTGCATGCGCCTGATCAGGTTGTGCTCATCAATGAACACAATCAGTACACCGAACAAAATCAACACGATCAGGTATTTGTTCAAATACGGCTTAATCTTTTCGTAAAACGCTAAAATCTTGCGCATAAGTGGATTTATGAACTGGACAAAATTACTAGAATTATCCGGATGCCCAAGAATATTCGGAATGAAAAATCGCTGCAGGAACTTCCTTTTTAAAAAAGCCTTATGTATCTTTGTCCAACTTAGCCAGTAGCAAAATTAGTATGGAAAATTATTTGGTTTCAGCACGAAAATACCGTCCGGACAACTTTAAATCGGTCGTCGGACAGAGCGCCCTTACTACAACTCTCCAAAATGCCATCAAAAACAAGCAACTGGCTCATGCCTATTTGTTTTGCGGCCCCAGAGGAGTTGGTAAAACCACCTGCGCCAGAATTTTTGCAAAGGCCATCAATTGCTTTCATCCCAACAACCAGGGAGAAGCCTGCAATAAATGCGAATCCTGCGTTTCTTTCAACGAGCAGCGTTCATATAACATTCACGAACTGGATGCCGCCTCCAATAATTCGGTGGACGACATCCGTTCCCTGACCGAACAAGTGCGCATTCCGCCACAACTGGGTAAATACAAGGTTTACATTATCGACGAAGTACACATGCTCTCTTCCAGTGCGTTTAACGCCTTCCTCAAAACTCTGGAAGAGCCCCCCGCTCATGCTGTTTTTATTCTGGCAACCACCGAAAAGCATAAAATTATACCTACTATACTCTCCCGTTGTCAAATTTACGATTTTCACCGCATCAGCATCAACGACATCAGCGCCTATCTGCAGTATGTTGCCGACTCAGAAGGAATCGAAACAGTACCTGAAGCCCTGAACGCTATTGCCCTGAAATCAGACGGTGGCATGCGCGATGCCCTCTCAATTTTTGACCAGGTTTGCAGTTACGGTGAAGGTAAAATTACATATCAGCATGTCATCGATAATCTGAATATACTGGATTACGATTTTTATTTCAGGCTGGTTGAGGCTTTTTTGAACGAAAACACTACAGAGGCATTGCTGTTGTTTGATCAGATTTTGAACCTGGGCTTTGAAGGCATGCATTTCATCAATGGCCTGGCTTCTCATTTCAGAGATCTGATGGTTTCAAAAGATTCCCGAAGCATAAGTCTGCTGGAGCAAGCTGAGAGTGTGCGTGTCAAATACAAAAAACAAGCTGAAGAATGCAGTATGGGCTTTCTGTTCAGAGCTCTTAAACTGAGTAATGAATGCAGCCTGCAGTATAATCAAAGCAAAAACAAGCGCCTGTTGGTGGAACTTTGCCTGATTCAACTTTGCCTGACTGGCGAAGCAAAAAAAAAACAGGACGACCTGAAAACCGATAAACTCGCAGCGGCTAAAGCCGAAAACAATCCCCTTCCCAGGGTTGAAGCGAAAACTCAGACAACTACTCCCCTTCTGTCTGTGCCAACAACTCAATCAATGCCGGCCAAACAGACAAATGCCACCTCTCAGGCCAATCCGGCACTCCAAACAATTCCTCAATCCAGCAGCAGGGAGCCCGACAAAGAGGCTGTAAAGTATCAGCAATCGGCACAGCCTGAACCCGCCCCTAATAATCAAAATTCCACCACCGGGGCAGCTAAAGAAAGAGCCTTGCCAGGCCTGACTACTTCCATACGCCGTCGTAAAATGCAAGCAGAAGAAATTCAAAACGAGGAGGCAGCCAAAAAAGAAGTCGTAAAGGCTGAAGAACATTTTGACGAAAAGGACCTGATTAAGGCCTGGCTTCGTTTTGCCGGCACACTGAGGGAAGATCCTTATTTATTGAACTCCATGCAGGCCTGCAAACCTCGTTTGCTGAACAAAAGTGATTTTGAAGTGGTGGTATTCCATCCATTGACCGCTCAACGACTCGAAGCCATTCGGGGAGAAATAGAAAACCGCTTGCAAGAGGATTTACAAAACGGCAAAGTGCATATGCAGTTGCGAATCAGTGAAGAGAATGAGTTAAAAAAGCCCTTAAGCTCTCAGGATCAGTTGGAAGAAATGATCAAAAAGAATCCGAACCTGCAAAACCTGAAACAAAAATTAAACCTTGAGTTGGAATAATCGGTCAACTATCCGGTAGCCGAGGCTTGAAGAAATGTACCGGGATTTTACTGCAAGATTATTTATTCTGAATTATTTCAGTTGTCGATTGAAGTAAATCATTTGTACAGCAGTTTTGGCTGCTTCCACTCCTTTGTTCCCGTGTATACCGCCAGCCCGGTTTAAAGCCTGCTGTATATCGTTGGTAGTAAGCAAACCGAAAATAAAGGGAATGCTTCCTTTGGCATTTAATTGGGCGATGCCCTGTGTCACTCCTGAACAAACATACTCGAAATGAGGTGTTTCTCCGCGAATTACGCTACCCAAAGCAATGACGGCATCCACAGAGGCAACAGCTTCCATTCTGGCAGCCCCGTAAATCAATTCAAAACTGCCCGGAACCCAGGCAACCAGAATGTTTTCGGGATCTACTTTGTTATTCAGTAAAAACTGACGGGCTCCTTCCAGCAACTTGACCGTGACATCGTAATTCCATTCGGATACCACAATGCCAATTCTCATATCGGATGCATCGGGCAGAGTATCAGGGTTGTATTCAGAAAGATTTTTGGTACTCATTATTTCTGTAATCTCGTTCTTTCGATATACCTGTCAATATTCAGGCCTTCTTGTGAAAGAGGAAAATTCATTTTGATCTTTTCGTATGCTTCGCGTGCTTTGTCGTATTTTCCCAATGCTTCGTAAACACGGCCCGCTTTCATTAAATAAACGGGAGCCAGCAAATTGTTGTCGGCCTGTCCTGCTCTTTCGAAATAGGGTAAAGCTTTTTGTAATTGATCGAGTTCCACATAACAATCACCGATTGCTCCGGTCAATGCTGGCGAAACCATAATATCAACCGCATTGAGTTTACTGAGTCTGTCGATGGCTTTTTCGTAATCTCCCAGGTGTTTGTAGCACAAACCGGCATAAGCAGAGGCCAGTTTGGCGGTTTTGGTGATGCCGTAGTTTTCGATGATGCCTTCAAAACCTATAAATTCATAATCATCGCCATAAAGAGCCAGTTCAAATGAATCAGCTGCAAAGTACTGCTCTCCGCGGAACATCATTTCCTGGGCTTCTTTTTCTTTAGGCCCCATAAAACTGTTCCTGAAAAGGATGATGCCACTTACCACTACTACGACAACCAACAAGGCTACCAAAAGGTTTTTCTGGTTGTTTTCTATGAATTGTTCCGAACGGGTCAATACTTCGCCTACATTTTGCAGTTCTTCTTTTTGACCGGCTTTTGGGGATGCATTTTTATTAGCCATTTCTTTTATAATTGTATAAGACAAATTTGGTGTGCAAAAGTATAGCATTTCGTTCTATTAATAAAATTTCCATGATTTTTTTTATACTTTTGTATGCATTTTGTCCAAAACTCGTCCATGTACCTGCATAAGTTATCCATTTTCAATTACAAAAATATACAGGAGGCCAACATTGAATTCTCTCCACGTTTAAATTGTTTTTTTGGCAATAACGGAGTAGGCAAAACCAATTTCCTGGATGCCATTCATTATCTTTCGTTTTGTAAAAGCCATACCAATCCGGTTGACTCTCAGAATATTTTTCATGAGGCCGATTATTTTATGCTGCAGGGCAGTTATCTGATTGAGGGCAAAGAGGAAGAATATTATTGCGCCATGAAGCGCCGCCAAAAAAAAGTATTCAAATTCAACAAAAAAGAATATGAACGCTTATCTGATCACATAGGGCGCTTACCTTTGGTTATTGTGTCTCCGGCTGACGAAAATCTGATTCGCGAAGGCAGTGATGAACGCCGAAGATTTATGGATATCGCTCTTTCGCAATTTGATCGTTCCTATATGGAGGCTCTCATGGCTTACAACAAGGCTCTGTATCAACGTAACTCACTGTTGAAAAACGAGCAGATGAACCGGGAGGAATCTCTCTATGAAATGTACGATATTCCCATGAACGACTATGCCAAGCTGATTTTTCAAAAACGCAGGGAATTCATCGCAGCCTTTCAGCCGGTTTTTGAACATTATTACCATGCTGTTTCCGACCGCAGAGAAAGTATAGGGCTGCAATATATCTCACATCTCGAACAGGGAAATTTTCGAGAACAGCTTCTGCGGTTCAGAGAAAAAGATATTATTCTTGGTTATACAACCAAAGGTATTCACAAAGACGAGCTCGAAATGCAAATCGACGGCTATCCCATCAAACGGGTAGGCTCTCAGGGACAAAACAAAAGTTACCTGATTGCCTTAAAACTGGCACAATACGAATATCTGAAGCAAGCCGGTAAGAAAAAACCCATTCTTCTGCTCGACGACCTCTTCGATAAACTTGATGCTTCAAGGGTGGAACGCATCATTCAACTGGTTTCCAAAGAAGATTTCGGGCAAATTTTTATTACCGATACCCACCGGGAGCACCTGAACATGATTTTGCAGGCCAACGGTAAGGATTTTCGAGTTTTTCACATAGAAAACGCCTGCATCTGTCCTACAGAATAAGTACACTATGCGCAGGAAGAACACCCAAAGTCTGGCAGAAGTGCTCAGCGAAGTGCTCAAAAATCAGCATCTCGAAGGCAAACTGAACGAAACGGCAGCCATCAGGCTATGGCCAGAGGTTGTTGGCAAAGCCTTGGCTGAACACACGAACAATTTGTATTTCAAAAATTCCGTCTTGCACGTCCACGTCAAATCGGCCATTATCCGCAATGAACTTATGCTTATCAGGCCTCAGTTGATTAAGCGCCTGAACGAAAAAATTGGCAGCCCGGCAGTTAAAAATCTGGTGCTGCATTGATTTCCATGGTTTTATTTGAGTTGATTTAGTAAGCCTTCCAGGTTGGCAGTAAATAATTTTACCGAAATGGCCAGCAAAATAATCCCGAAGAATTTTCGAATAATATAAATACCGGCATGGCCAATGATTTTTTCGATTCGTTTAATTCCCTTTAGGACCAAAAAGACAACTACAATATTAAGGAAAAGGGCTATTACAATATTAATTGTTTGAAATTCAGCCTTCAAAGAAAGCATGGTTGTGAAAGATCCGGCACCTACAATAAGAGGAAACACCAAAGGCACAATAGAAGAAACTTCGGACGGGCCTTTGTAGCGAAATACTTCGATATCGAAAATCATTTCGGCGGCCACGGCAAAAATCACAATTGCACCGGCAACCGCGAAAGAAGAGATATTCACACCAAACAAAGCAAGCACTCCGTCGCCTAAAAAGAAAAAGGCAATCAACAGGGCAAAAGAAATCAAAGAAATTTTTAATGCCGGAACTCCTCCTGGTTTATTCTGTAAATCAATGATGATCGGAATGGACCCAACGATATCGATAATAGCAAATAAAACCGTGAATGCACTTAATATCTCTTTTAAATTGAATTCCATGGCTATTAATTTTTGCAAAAGTAGCGTATTTTCAGAAATCTTGAGTATTTTCGCAAAGGAATTATTTATACTCAAAAAAAACGCAAGATGTCAAGATTTGAACTTTTTTTAAAATACCCTTTATTTAAGGGAATGAGTATGGATGAGTTGTTCCCGCTTTTGACCAAAGTCAGCCTCGACTTCGACAACTTTAGCACCGGTGATCTTCTCTTTAACAAAGATACCGTTTGCGAGAATCTGATCTTTTTGCTGGACGGCAAAGTGGAACTCGAAAACGAACAAAAGAAAAAACGCATTGCACAAGGGCCGGAATTGATCGTTTTTTCCCGTTTATTCGGGCAGAACCGCCAAATGCCTGTTAGTGTCAAAGCCTTGGATAATTGCAGCATTATGCAGATAGACAGAAAGTCCTTACTGTTTTTAATGCGCAACAATCAAACCGTATTATGCAATTATCTCGATTTGATTTCGGATCTGATTGCATGAATCCGGCACCAATAAACTCATTCCTTTTCCATTTTACGCTGCTTCCAAAACAATCCCGGAAGCAGTCACAAAACTACTGTTACTAAAAAATTTAATAGGACAAGACAGAAAGAATTGACCAGATGAGAACTAAATTATTTTTTATTATGACAACGCTGACCGTTATTGGTCTTCAGGCCTCCAATCCTTTTTTGGGAAAATACAAAACCCTGCATGAGACTGCCCCTTTCCGGGAAGTAACCATAGAACATATTCTGCCTGCTTATCAGGAAGCTATACGCATACACGATAACGAAATTCAAAAAATTACTGCCAACAAAGAGCGTGCATCTTTCGAAAATACCATCGAAGCGCTGGAACGCTCCGGTGAATTACTCGACAAAGTGTCGGCAGTCTATTATACCTTGCTCAACAACCAGACCACTGATGAGCTGATGGATTTATCTCAGCAGATTTCGCCCATGTTGTCCGAACATTACAACAATATAGTTCTGAATGAAACTCTGTACCAGAGAATCAAAACAGTTTACGACAACAGGGAAAACCTTAACCTGAATACAGAACAAAGCCGCCTGCTTTGGGAAACTTATATGGACTTCCTGGACAGCGGAGCCACACTGGAAGGTGCCAACCGGGAAAAATACCGGGAACTGAGCACCAAACTGAATAAGCTTAGCCTGAATTTCGGACAAAATGTATTGAAAGCCACCAATGCCTACTCAAAAGTATTTACCGATAAAGAATTATTGTCCGGCATTCCCGAAGATGTATTAAGCATTGCTGCCGAAAAAGCTAAAGCCAAAGGCCTGGAAGGCTGGCTTTTTGATCTCTCTGCACCCAGTTACGGCGCATTTTTGAAGTATGCCGACAATCGGGAACTTCGCGAAGAAATCTACCGGGCTTACATGAGCAGGGGCCTGGAGGGAGAATTCAACAACCAATCCATTATCCGGGATATCGTCAATGCCCGTCTCGAAATGGCCGGCCTTTTTGGCTATCCCGACTATGCCTCTTATGTGCTGCGCAGAAGGATGACTAAAAATCCGGAAACCGTTTACAACCTGCTGGATCAGCTCAGAGAAGCCTATTTGCCCCTGGGACAAAGAGAGCTTTCGGCTCTGCAGGGATTTGCCCTGGGATATGAGAAAAACTTCATTAAACTGGAAGCCTGGGATTGGTCGTATTATTCCCAAAAACTCAAAGATCTGCAGTTTGACCTCAACGACGAAATGCTCAAACCCTACTTTAAGTTGGATAATGTCATTGAAGGCGTCTTTGGGCTGGCCACTAAATTATACGGTCTACGTTTCGAGAAAAACGACAAGATCCAGGTCTGGCATGAGGAGGTGACCGCGTACGAAGTCTTCGACAAAGATGGTTCTTTCCTGGCTGTTCTTTATACTGATTTCCACCCCAGAGCAAGCAAACGCTCCGGAGCCTGGATGAGTGATATTAAAGCCCAGCATAAAATCAAAAACAAGGATATCCGGCCCCATATTACGTTGACTACCAATTTCACTCCCTCTACCACCGAAAAGCCTTCCCTGCTCACTTTTGATGAAGTAACCACCTTCATGCACGAATTTGGTCATGCCCTGCACGGAATGCTTTCAAACACCACCTACGCCTCGCTGGCAGGCACCAACGTTTACCGGGATTTTGTGGAGTTGCCTTCACAAATAATGGAAAACTGGGCCACCAGGCAAGAATTTCTGAATACCTTTGCCGTTCATTACCAAAGCGGCGAAAAGATACCTGCCGATCTGATCGAAAAAATAATTGCCTCCGATAATTTCAATGTAGGATATGCCTGTTTGCGTCAGCTGAGTTTCGGCTATCTGGACATGGGCTGGCACAGCATTAAAAAACCCTTCGAAGGGGATGTGCGGCAATTCGAAAATCAAGCCTGGAACTCGGTTATTCTGCTGGCGCAACCTCAGGAAGCCTGCATGAGTACGGGCTTCAGCCATATCTTCTCGGGAGGTTATGCTGCCGGTTATTATGGATATAAATGGGCAGAAGTACTCGATGCCGACGCTTTTGAATTCTTTACCGAAAACGAAGTATTCGACACCCAACGGGCAGCTTCTTTCCGCGAAAACATCCTTTCGAGGGGAGGCACACAGGATCCCATGGAGCTTTATTTGAAATTCAGAGGGCGTGAACCCCGTATTGATGCTTTACTTAAACGCAACGGAATAAAATAAATGGACGAAAAACAAGCCTTACTGGATAAACGATATATGCGCATGGCCTTGATCTGGGCTGAAAATTCCTACTGTAAACGCAGGCAGGTTGGTGCTCTTATGGTGAAAGACAAACGTATTATTTCTGATGGTTACAACGGCACCCCTTCGGGTTTTGAAAATATATGCGAAGATGGTGAGGGCAACACTAAAGCTTACGTTTTGCACGCAGAAGCCAATGCCATAACCAAAGTAGCCCGGTCGCACAACAGCAGCCAGGGATCAACTATTTATGTTACTGCCTGTCCTTGTATAGATTGCGCCAAATTGATCATTCAAGCAGGTATCGTAAGGGTGGTCTACGGAGAACCCTACCATGCCGAAGACGGTTTGAATCTTTTGCAGAGAGCAGGCATCGATGTTTGCTTTTGCGATAAAAGCCTGCTTTAATTAACTATTCAACATAGCCCGACGATGAAAAACCGGTATCAACTGTTTCTTATCATATTTCTTTCTGTACTGATCGGTATAACCATAGGTAATTTTGTTTCCCTCAGGCAACAAAACAATAAAGTCATTCCCTCTCTGGTCAGTTTTAACAAACTGGACGCGCTACTCAACCTCGTTTCATCGAAATACGTCGAAGATATAGACGAAAAAGAACTCATAGAAAATCTGATCCCTAAAGTATTGTTGGAATTGGACCCCCACTCGGTCTACATCACGGCAGAAGAAATGGAAAGAGCCAACGAAGACATCGAAGGTTCGTTCAGCGGGGTGGGCATACAATTCAATATACGGGAAGACACTATACGAGTGGTTGCCGTCATCACGGGGGGTCCCGCCGAGCAAGCCGGCCTCAGGGCGGGTGATATGATTGTCAGTATTAACGACAGTAGTTTTGTGGGTTCGACAATCACTAACGAACGCGTGATGAAAACTCTGAGAGGCGAAAAAAACACCAAGGTCAAAGTAGGTGTCTTAAGAAGAAACGCCGGCCAGGAACTCAGTTTTAACCTTACCCGCGACGACATTCCGGTAACCAGCATCGATGCCTCTTACAAGATAGGAGAAAACATTGCCTACATTAAACTCGGTAAATTTACCAGAACCACCTACAATGAGTTCTTGTCTGTTATCAGTAAAATGCAGGCTCAGGACAATTGCGACCGTGTTATTCTGGACCTCAGAGGCAATCCCGGAGGATTAATGGGACCTGCTCTGGCTATTCTGAACGAGTTTTTGCCCCGCAACAGCCTGATGTTGTACGTAGAAGGCAAGGCCTACAAAAGAGAAGAGAGTTATTCTGACGGCAGAGGCTCTTGCCAGAATACTCCGCTTATTGTGTTAATGGATGAATGGGCCGCCTCCTCGAGTGAGATTGTGGCCGGAGCCATACAGGACAACGACAGGGGTTACATTGTCGGGCGCAGATCTTACGGGAAAGGCCTGGTTCAGCAACAAATTCCATTTAAAGACGGCTCTGCCATCCGCCTGACTGTGGCGCATTACTACGTACCTTCGGGGCGCAATATTCAAAAACCTTTCGAAAAGGGTGATTTCGAAGAGTACGAGATGGATTTGGTGAATCGCTACATGCGGGGAGAATTCGACTCCCGCGATAGCATTCAACTGAGTGACAGCCTAATATATGAAACCAAGGGTGGACGTTTGGTGTATGGTGGCGGAGGCATAATGCCCGATTTCTTTGTGCCCATAGACACCACCGGTAACAGTGAATGGTACAATACAGTGTTCAACCAAATGTTACCTTACAACTTTGCGGCCAACTACGCCGATCACCACCGTGAGCAGTTAGTGGCTTTGAAAACTCCTGCCGCCCTAAAAGCTTACTTACAGGAGCAAAGAGTCTTCGAAAACTTTGTTGATTTTACTGCAGCACAAGGCTTTCCAAAAAAGCCGGAACAAATCTCCGAATCCAAAGAATTGGCCGCTACTCAGATTTATGCTTATATCGCACGTAATATTCTGGGAGAAGATGCCTTCTGGATGCTTTTGCAAGAAAAAGATATCACACTCAACAAAGCCATTTCGCTTATCCTGGACCAAGGGGTAAATGTTGCCACGGATACAGCAGAGCAAAAACACTAAATACAATGATTAGTCCGGCCAGGCAAAAAGAACAGCTGAGAAAAACTCTGCGCTTGCTGGCAAAACAACAAGATCCTGCGGAGCTCAAAAAAGAATCCAGACTTATTTGTAACAGACTGGAATTGACCCCTGAATTTATAAAAGCTGAAACTATTTTGTTGTATTATGCCCTGCCAGACGAAGTAAACACCCAGGAATTAATTCAGGGCTATTACAAAAACAAGAGCATCCTGCTTCCTGTAATAGTTGATGACAAAACAATGGTTTTGCGCTCTTATACCGGCAACAGAAACATGCTGCAGAACCGCTGGGGGATTTCCGAACCTCAGGGTAAAGATTTCAATGCTTACGAAAAAATAGATCTGGCTGTAATTCCCGGACTGGCCTTCGATAAACGAGGCTACAGGCTGGGAAGGGGCAAAGCTTATTACGATCGTTTTCTGGGCCAACTACAATGCCCCGTGTTTGGCTTGTGTTTTGCTTACCGCTACCTTGAAAACCTGCCTGTTGAGGTCTGGGACATCCCGGTTCAACGAGTGATAAGCAATAGTTGATGCTTTCGGTTGTAGCTGCTTCTTTACTATTTTGCGGAATTTCCCTTTTTTACTGTTCCCTGGGAATTGTCAGTGTGGTTTCCCTTTTTGTATTTTTTTAATTGCTTTTCGAGATCGGCGATTTTAAGCTCCTGGTTTTGTATGGTAGTCAGCAAAGAATTTAATTCCTCGTTCCCCACCGACGAAGGGAACTGGGCCTCTACACGCTCCATGAAATCGCTCAGTACATTCATATAGTTAATAAAAGCCTCAAAGGGGGTCTCGTAGGGGCTGAAATATCGATACAATCCGCCATCCGAAAAGCTTTTTGTGCTCATATAATAAAAATGATCGCTGGTCTGCAGGTAATTCCAGTCCAGGTGCAAGCGGCGGTCTTTGCTCATCCGCACTCTTTCGGCTATACTGTAGAGTTTGTTGAATGCTTCCTGCTGAAGGTCGTTCCCCAGCCAGGCGTTTAAATCTCTTTCTTCGTCTGCCCAGGAAGTGGGATTGGGAACGCTGATAGGGCCTGTTGCTTTTACCAGTCCGCTGACCTCGGAAGGTGTCGAAAACTCTATCCCTTTTTCAAAAGCATACTTGGGCAAGGCTTTAAGAAACTCAAAAATGCCGCTTTCTTTGGGCTGGAGGTTGCCAAAGGTTTCATAATTCATAAATAAATTGATTACCTGCTCATTTTCAGGGGTTTTGTGAATCCAGTCGATAAACTTCTCAGCCACCAGGGGATATTCGCTCCAGTTGTAATTGGAAAAACGGAAAGTGATATCGTCGCTCAGTTTATCGTTTTTCAACAAGAGTTTCAGGTTGGGATTCAAGGCACTGTGGTAGACAAAATTGGGGCTTTTCCATCCCAGCACCGTTTTAGCTCCCTCTGCAATAATGGTTTTGTAACCCATGGAATAGATCAATTCTCCTAAATCGTCGGAATAGACCAATTCGGTGTTTCTAAAGGTTTTGGGTTTTTGGCCAAATAAGACCTCAATACGTTTGCGGTGTTGAGTGACCTGATCTTTAAATTCCTTTTCATCTATAACGGAAGACAATGAATGTGCATAGGTTTCGCAGAGAAATTCAACAGCATCGGTTTTAGCTAATTTCCGAAAACTTTCGATGACTTCGGGAGCGTATTGCTCCAGTTGATCCAACGCTACACCTGAAATGGAAAAAGCCACACGGAATTTCCCTTCGCTTGCCTGAATCAAATCGTAAATAATCTGATTGGCGGGTAAAAAGGAATTGTTGGCAATACGTTGAAGTATTTGCTCGTTGGTGAAATCGTCATAATAATAATGATCTGCACCTATATCAAAAAAGCGGTATCGCTTAAGACGAAAAGGTTGGTGAATCTGAAAATAAAAACAAATCGTTTTCATAAGGTTTTATTTATTAATTACTTTATTCCTAAAAGACGGTCGTAGATAGCTCTGACTTTTTGCCCTGCATACTCCCATTTTATCTCGTCCACTTCTTTTTTGCCCTGAATCTTAAGAAATTCATACATGGCCGGATTGCTGATGATCGAATAGATGGCATCGGCCATGGCATCTATGTCCCAATAATCGGTTTTTATGGCGTAGTTCAGGATTTCGGCACAACCGGATTGTTTTGATATAATGGAAGGGACACCTACCTGCATGGCTTCGAGCGGAGAAATTCCAAAAGGCTCTGACACCGAGGGCATTATGTAGACATCACTTGATTTTAGCATTCTGTATACCTGATTGCCTTTCAAAAAACCCGGAAAATGGAATTTGTCTGCAATTCCCCTCTTAGCCACCAGGCTTATCATGGCCTCCATCATATCGCCGCTGCCGGCCATCACAAAACGGACATTGGAGGTTTTTTGCAAAACCCGGCTGGCGGCTTCGACAAAATACTCCGGCCCTTTCTGCATAGTGATTCTTCCCAAAAAAGTAACAATCTTCTGATGAGTATGGCGTTCTGGTTCAATTTCTTCAATCTGCTTGCTTACAGGCTCAACGGCATTATGAATGGTGGATACCTTACGGGGATCCTGATGGTATTTGTTAATCACGGTTTCCCTGGTCAGATTACTGACGCAAATGATATGATCGGCGTGATCCATGCCGTTTTTTTCTATGCTGTAAACCTGTGGATTGACATTGCCCCGGCTGCGGTCAAAATCGGTGGCATGAACATGAATGACCAAAGGTTTGCCGCTTACATTTTTGGCATGTATACCTGCAGAATAAGTGAGCCAGTCGTGCGAATGGATTATGTCGTAATGCTCAGTACGTGCGATGACTCCGGCACAAATGGAATAGTTGTTTATTTCTTCCATCAGATTGTCGGGATAACGTCCCGAAAATTCAATACAGCCCAGGTCGTTGGTATAGAGATATCTGAAATCGGCATAGATGTGGCCCCTCATATTGTAAAAATCCTGAGGGTTCATATAAGAGCCGAAACGACTTTCAAGATGTTCCCATGAAACATCTCTCCAAACCACCGGTGTATTGCAGGCGCCGATAATTTTTAGGAAACTCTGGTCTTCATCTCCGTAAGGTTTGGGTATGACAAAAACCAGATCCATATCGGCTTGCATGGCCATACCTCTGGTCAGTCCATAGCTGGCCGTTCCCAAACCGCCCAGAATATGTGGAGGGAATTCCCAGCCAAACATAAGTGCTCTCATCCTTGTGTGGTATTAGCTGACATTTCTTTGATTATTTTTTTTATCCGAAGTATCTCTGCAACACTCATGGCAAAGGAGACAGCTCCTCTTCCCTTATAAGGAGGATTCCCGTCGTATAGTTCTGAGATGGTGCCTATACCTCTGTCTGTCAGATCGTCTTCAAAACCATAAATGATGCGTTCAGCAAAATCAAGTCCCCGGATTTTGTGAATTTTAAGATAAGCTTCAAGGTACGGGCCAATCAGCCAGGCCCAGGCTGCTCCCTGATGATAAGCCCAGGTCCTTCGACTTTCTGGTCCTTCGAATATAGGATTGTATCCTAAACTCTTAGGGCTGAGCGTTCTTAAGCCCTTGGGGGTGAGCAATTCCTTGGTTACAATATCGAGTACCTGTTTTTTTTGCATCTTGTCCAAAGGAGAAAAATCGAGCGATACAGCGAAAATCTGATTCGGTCTTACACTCCAGTCTACCGTCTGTCCATCCACAAAATCGTATAAATAACCGAAATCATTGCGGAATACTTCTATAAAAGAGGCTCCGGCCTTCTGTGCAAGTTCAGAGTACCGGGTTTGCAAATCCGGCTTATCGGCCAAGACGACCATTTCTGAGGCAAAGCAAAGTGCATTATACCATAGAGCATTGAATTCGACCAAATAACCGGTTCTTGGCACCAGAGGTTTGCCGTACATAGTGGAATTCATCCAGCTGGCAGGTTGCTCTTTGCCGTTGGTAAAAAGCAATCCGTTGTTGTGCAAAACAAGTTTATCGTGTTTTTGATTGATTATAAAATCCAACGCATCAAAAAGGAGTTGGTTGTAATTCTCTGCGCATTTTTCTATACCCTGGTCTTTGGCATATTGTTGAAGGGCCCATATCATCCACAACAAGACATCGGGTGCATCTATTTCTGTAATGGCACAATCGGCTGCTTTGTGATTCATAAAATTTTGCAGGCCTTTTTCGGCAGTTTTCATTATTGCCTCAAACAAGCCCGGATGTTCAGCCGCAAGGGTACAACCGGGAAGAGACACAAACATATCCCTTGCACGACATTCAAACCAGGGATAACCTGCCAATAAGTATCGTTGTCCGTCGGGATGTTTGTTGTAAAACTGGTAGGCGGCATTTTTCAGGCTGTTAGTAAAACTACTTCTGGGTATACGAATCGCCTTCTCTTCATCAAACATTTTTCTCATAGTTCCCGGTTGTATAGCCGAAACACCTGCCGAAAAATAAACGCTTTCTCCTTTTTTTATGGATAAATCAAAGCAACCGGGAACAAACAAGTCTTCTTTGTATTCATAACCTCTCTCTTGTTCTTTCATGTATTCAATATTCCTATACCAATCGGGGGAATACTGAAATTCATTTTTCGCGGACAGTTGCATATGCAGCTCCGGATAACCGTTGTAAAGACAAAGTTTAATACCATAATCGATTTGCTGATAATCTTTGTTTATATAATTATTTTCCTTACAGAGATCATTAATACTTCTAAATGCTAAAAATGGCCTCAATCTGAGCCTGGTTGGAGAATGCGCTTCGAGTAAGGTATATTTTATCAGTATACGGTTTTCGTGAGATACAAATATTTTTTCCTTGGAAAGTATTACCCCTCCTACCCGATAAATAGTCGATGGATTGGAATCACATTCAAACTCGCGAATGTATTTATGCCCCTGAGGGCTGTAATTGTCCCCTTCGTATTTGTGTAAACCAAGATTGAATTCTGCTCCATGTTGAATGACTGTTGTATCCAATGAAGAAACAAGCACATGGTTTTTTCCGTCCAGTTCCGGAACGGGAATAACCAACAAACCGTGATATTTCCTGGTATTGCAGTCAACTATGGTGGAATAACTATAGGCTCCCGATTTATTAGTCTGCAACAACTCTTTGGTTAATGATTGCTGCAAATTGACCATTAGGGTTTTATCGAATTTTAAATAGGTCATAACAATCTATGTTTTGGTATCACAACTCATTATCCCGCTTTAGTATTATACCCGGCTCTTTATAAAAAAACAATAGACGAAGATAAGTTTTTTTTAGAAATTACTTGTGATAAAATCTTTAAATATACGATTCCGGGTTTATGTTATACGTCATCTTTTAGCTTCTCTTCGGGCAGTTTTTGCTTTATAAGGGGTATTTTGTTGGCAATTGCAGAATTTTAGTATTTTTGTATTCTCAATTTATACATTTACTTACGACATTTCAAACTATGGAAAAACAACAAAAAGAAATCAATCTTTCAGAACTTCTGATGCTTTTATTCAAAGGCATCGGCAATCTGATTAAGTGGATGTGGAATCTTTTTATACAAGCCTTACGCTTAAGTTACCGAAAAAAATGGATTATTCTGGGTTTTATCCTTGCTGGTCTGGTCTGGGGATATTTTGCTTCTACACCCGACAAACAGATACACAAAGCGTCCATAACCCTCAAAACTATCATTAAAGGAAGTCCGTACAGCAAGGATTTTATCAAAACATTGAATGCTGAGTGCGGGAAAAAAGACAAGAGCAATTTAGCTAAAAAGCTTAATATCTCTGAAGAAGAAGCTAAAAAAATTGTTTCCCTGGAATCGTTCTTTTTAGTTGACATTGGCGCTGATGGTATTCTTGATCAGGTTGATTACAAAGAAACCTTTAAGGGTGACACCATCAACATCTGGAGCAATAATTACTTATACGTTGAAATCTTATCCAAAGATGAAACACTTTTTCCTAGAATAAGAGAAGGTGTTATCTATGCCTTAAATAATGATCCATCCGTGCAAAAAGAGAAATTTTTCATGGATGAGCAACATGCCGACTGGATTTCCATGCTTGATGAAGAATTGGGAAAGATTAAGGAACTACAATCTAAAATGTTTGCCGAAGATGTAAGCAACGTCACTTCTCTGAGTTTAAGACAAAAGCCCAAAGAACTACGGTCTGATCCCAATATAATGACCGTGTTGGGCGAAACAAAGATGCAAATGTTTACTGGTGACAAAATTCACTCTTTGGAAATTATAAACAACCATAAACGCGCGATTAAAGAACTTAATGAAGGCGCCATACGGGTAGAATTACCCATTTTATATCTTGGGGTGGCAAATCCAAGATATAAAGTGATGATAATCCGGGCTTTTCTGGGCTATCTCCTGGGCCTTGGGCTCTGCGCCTACCTGGTAAACCGCAAAAAAATTATTACTTTTCTGGAAGCATAACATTTTGCTGCAGCCCGGCTAAGTTACGACTGCCCGGAGATTTGCCAACAGTTGTATAGTCTTTGGCAGAGTTGTATAGTCTCGGCAGAGACCTCATAAAATAGGGTCTATAAGCCCAATGACTTCATTATCTCATTGAATTTTTCTTCGGCCAGCTTACATTTGGCAGAATAATCCGAAGGAGATTTTAGCACATCGCGTACTTCGATGTAGAATTTAATTTTAGGCTCTGTACCCGAAGGACGAATGGACACTTTTGTTCCGTCCAGGCTGAAGTATTGCAAAACATTTGAAGTTTCCGGCATTTTAAGATCAAAACATTCCTCGCTCTTAGGTTTACATGCTTTAAGAGTCATATAATCTTTAACCAAAATAACAGGAGAACCTGCCAGTTCGCTCACCGGTTTCGACCTGAAATTATCCATCATGAGTTTAATTTGTTCAGCCCCAGATTTCCCCTTTTTAACGACAGAAATGCCTTTTTCTCTCGAAAAACCATATTCCATATAAATATCCAGCAACAATTCATACAGGCTTTTTCCCCTGTCTTTGGCCCAGGCAACAATTTCGGCCATCAAAGCACAGGACGAAACAGCGTCTTTGTCGCGAACAAAATCCTGGGGCAGGAAGCCGTAACTTTCTTCACCGCCGCCAACATATTGCCGCTTACCTTCAAATTCCCTTATTACAGCTGCTATCCATTTGAAGCCGGTATAAGTATCGAACATATCTACCTGGTGCCTGTCGGCAATTTCTTTGATCAATTCGGTAGTAACTATGGTTTTTACTATATACTCTTTGCCGTTTTCCAACATTCCCAGTTCGGAACGTCTTTTAATCAAATAATAGATAAAAATAAGTGCGGTCTGATGTCCGTTGACCAGAATCCACTCTTCACGATCGTTTTTGACTGCTATGCCCATGCGGTCAGCATCAGGATCGGAAGCCATTACGATATCCGCATCCACTTCGGCCGCTTTTTTCAATGCCAGCGACAAAGCCGCCGGTTCTTCGGGATTGGGCGAAACCACCGTAGGAAAGTCCCCGCTGACTACATCCTGTTCGGGCACATTGATGATGTTCTTGAAACCAAAAGCCCTGAGACAGGCAGGAATAATTCTGACACCTGTACCGTGTATGGGGGTGTATACAATTTTTAAATCTTCGTGTTTTCGAATTGCCTCGGGAGATAAAGAGATCGTCTTGATCTTTTTAATGTATTTCTCGTCAATATCGGCACCTATCGGGCGAATAAGCTTTTTATTCCCTTCAAAACGAATGGAGTTGACATCCTTGATAGCTTGTACTTCGTCAATAATATTATGATCGTGGGGAGCCACCACCTGAGCTCCGTCGTCCCAATACGCTTTGTAGCCATTGTAATCTTTAGGATTGTGGGAGGCTGTTATAATAATACCGCTTTGGCATTTAAGATGACGTATGGCATAAGATACTTCGGGGGTGGGACGCAAATTGTCGAATAGGTACACATATATACCGTTGGCCGAAAAAATGTCGGCACAGATTTCAGCAAACAAGCGACTGTTGTTTCTGCAATCATGCCCGATTACCACCGAAATCCGGGGTAAGTGTCCGAAAGATTTATTCAAATAATTGGACAGGCCTTGAGTGGCAGCTCCAACCGTATAACGATTCATCCTGTTGCTCCCCGCACCCATTATCCCGCGCAGCCCACCGGTACCAAACTCCAGATCTTTGTAAAAACATTCGATCAATTCGCTTTTATCTTCTTTATCGAGCATAGCCTGAACAGTTGCTCTGGTTTGTGCATCGTATGCCTCGGACAGCCAACGTTTAGCCTTGGCTGTTACTTCTTTTATCAACTGTACATTTTCCATATTCTCCTGGTTTTATTCTGCATTAAATAACCACTCTCTGTACTTCTCGTTGCCGCATTTATCTTTCACATAAATCTGCAGCAGGTTGTCGGCCGGCAACAAATCAATCCGCTTGTCCTTAAGATCGGCCGTCAGGGTATTGGTTTTGTAATCGTATTCAAACAAAGCCCATTTACCGTTGATAGTACATCGATAAGTATCTATACCCGAATCATCATCAAGGACAAGTATGCGAATTAAAGAATTTTTCTGATTCTTTTCAAGTTGAGGCAGAAATATTTTTGGAGGCAGGCTGTCGCTTAATACGGTATAATCGCCAAAATAAGGTATTTTGCCTTCCATAAAACCGTTTGCATAAATTGCCTCTATGTATTCTATCTTATTATCAGGCAATAGTGCGGCCAGATAATAGTGGCTCTTATCCCTTAATACATCGTCATTTATTTTTATACGGATAAGTGCTGCTTTATGCAGCGGAACAGTGGATTGGTGAATTTTATGAATGCCTGTGAATAAACGATGATTTCTGAGCCCGGGATTAGTAACATTCTTTGGAGGCATATAATCGTATCCGAAGGCCAGTTTATTATAAAACGAAGCCTCCGGAAATTCCAGAAAAATATCCCTGGAAGTGTAAGTATTTTTATAGGCCGGATAAAAAAACAAGGTAGTTGTGTCCTCCTGAGGGATAGCCATTCGTTTTGCCTGTAATTGAAAGCTGTATTGGGCTTTATTGCCTGATACATCGTACAATTCGTAGATAAAATGGTAAACCTGTTCTTGATTTATGTCAATATAGCCGTCGTTATGCCTGACGGGATATATATCCAGTTTATTGAAAGGATCCACAAAAGATTTCATAATCCAGGAACGGTTTTGTACCCACTCTTCGTAATCGACCAGAGAATTCACATAACGGCTTTCATCGAAAGAAAAACGGCCGATGTCTTGCTGAAATATTTCTTCACCGTTCAGGAATAAGCGAATCCGACTCAGACCATACCTATTGTTGGTGCCGTTCATGTAATTATAAGCTTTAATACCCAGGCCTATTTTGCCCCAGACCAAGGGCAGTTTACTATTTTGGACGGCTGTTCCTTCCTGTCCAAGCTGGATTATTTCTTTTAAAGATTCCCTGCCGTCGAGGTTTAGCAATATCCCCTGCCCGTCTATAGCATAGATTGCCAATGCTAACATTTTTGGAGGACTGGTATCTTTGATGCGATCTTTATACCAAAACAGAGGATCAACGGGCTCTTCTGATTCTGTATGACGAATTTCAAAATGCAAATGAGGGCCGCCTGAGCTGCCGGTGTTTCCGCTATATCCTAGCAATTCACCTCGTTCAACAGGTATTTGTCCGTCAGAGAAAACCAGATTTTGTTCGTACAACTCAGCCGTATATTGTGCGTTTTTAACAATCGAATCCAGCTTAGGGGAAAAAGACTCCAAATGTCCATAAACGCTGGTATAGCCATTGGGGTGATCCAGGTAAACCGCCTTCCCGAATCCTTTTTCACGCACGTTTATACGTGAAACGAAAGCCGGAGCTATCGCGTATACGGGCTTATTGATTACACCCTGGGTTTTGATATCCAGGCCCGAATGAAAATGATCCCTGCGCAATTCACCGAAATTGGCACTCAGGTAGGGAGTAATACGTAAGGGTAAATCAAAATATGAAGGCGAAACACTGTCTTGCAACCTGTATGAATGAACAAAAAAAGCGTCTTGTTCCAACAAAACCGCCTTTTCTTTTTGTGCGTTAAGAATAAAAGTAAAACAAGCGAACAGTATGAATGCAAACTGCTTCATCCTCACTTTATCAGTCTGTTGGTAGCGGTATCAGGGAAAACAACCCGGGGCTCAAATTTGCGTGCCTCTTCGGCCTCCATCTGAGCATAGGAAAGAATAATCACAATATCACCGGGTAAAGCCCGACGAGCCGCAGCTCCGTTCAGACAAATAACACCTGAACCTCTCTTTCCCTTGATAACATAGGTTTCGAAGCGTTCTCCGTTATTGTTGTTCAACACGGTAACCTTTTCGTGGGGAATGAGGTTGGCCGCCTCAATCAGGTCTTCGTCGATAGTGATGCTACCGATGTAATCCAGGTTGGCTTCTGTCACATGAACCCTGTGAATTTTTGATTTTAGTACCTCAATCAGCATTTTTTATATTCAATGTTATCAATTAAACGTACGGATCCGCAATAAACCGCAATGCATCCAACCACATAGGAAGACTCAGCCCATTCGTGTATGCTTTGCAAGGTGGTTCCGTCAACAATTTCAAAATACTCCAGGCGAAGCATTGGCTCGGCATTGATTCCATTAACTACAAACTCTTTTATCTCTGCCGGCCTTTTCTTCGAAACAAAGGTAAGGCTTTCAAATAAATATTTAGATATAAGGCTTGCTTTTTCTTTTTGTTCCACCGATAAAAGCTCGTTGCGGCTGCTCATGGCTAATCCGCTCTTTTCCCGCACAATGGGACAGGGTACGATTTGTACTTTCATGTCCAATTGCCTGACCATTTCACGTACTACGGCCAATTGTTGAAAATCTTTTTGCCCGAAATAAGCTTTATCAGGCTGCACTGAATCAAAAAGTTTGCTTACAATCTGAGCAACTCCGTTAAAATGTCCTTTTCTGTATACACCCTCCATGACCTCTTCGAGCAAGCCGAAATTAAAAAGGCGGGTATCTTCCTCGGGGTACATTTCCTGTTCATCAGGCATAAATAACAAGCTGCAACCGGCTTTTTGCAACATCGCGGCATCTTTTTCGGGCTGTCTTGGGTATTTGATTAAATCATTTTTATCATTAAACTGAGTCGGATTTACAAAGACGCTACAGACACAAACAGCATTCTCCTGCACACAACGTTCTATCAGGGAAATATGTCCCTGATGTAAAGCGCCCATAGTGGGAACAAGCCCTATGCTACGGCCTTTGCAGCGTTCTCCGTTTAAAATCTCCCTTAGCTGACTTTTTGTTTTTACTACTTGCATAATCATCTGAAAATTTTCTTAATTTCTCCCATAAAAGAGGGCGCAAAAAAACCAATTTTTTGCCATTAAAAAAAATAATACGCTCATTTCTTGGATATCTACCTGTTTTTTTTAGTATCTTTGCACTTATATGTTCACAATCCATTTATTTTTATGAAACCGGCGAAAGTACTGTTCATCTGTCAAGAAATTATGCCTTATGTTCCAGAAACGGAACTTTCGTCCATCTGCCGCCGTTTACCTCAATCTATTCAGGATAAGGGCTGTGAAATCAGGACTTTTATGCCCAAATACGGCTGTATAAACGAACGCAGAAACCAATTGCACGAAGTAATCAGATTATCAGGTATGAATCTGATTATCGACGACAACGATCATCCGCTGATTATCAAAGTGGCTTCCATACAGGCGGCCCGTATGCAAGTTTATTTTATTGATAACGACGATTTTTTTCAACGCAAAGCCTTGGTTTGTGATGAATCGGGTATAGATTATTTTGATAACGACGATAGGTCGATTTTCTTTGCACGCGGAGTCATTGAAACAGTTCGAAAACTACGCTGGACACCGGATATTATCCATTGCCACGGATGGTTTTCGGCCCTGGTTCCCCTGTATATAAAAAAAGCCTTCGACGATGATCCCTGTTTCAGGAACACCAAAATAGTTTATTCTATTTACAACGATGCTTTCGATCATAGCTTCCGGAAGCCTTTCAATCACAAATTGCTGGTGAAGGGCATTGAGCAGGAAGACATCGAAGAGATTAAAAGCAAAGCTGATTACCTTAACCTGTCAAAATTAGCCATTCGCTATGCTGACGGCATCATTCAGGCCAGCCACAAAATCAGCAGCAAAGTAAAAAAAGCAGCGGAAGAATCGGGAAAACCCTTTATGATTGCCAAAGAAAGTGAAGACTTTTCTGATTACAGCGAATTTTACGACCTTCTTTTAGAACAAGCTTAATATGCCTAAGTTTTTCATTTCCGGCGTGTTGATCACGCTACTGTTTACCGCGTTATCATGTACAGAAGGTCAAAACATCGGAGGCAGCATTCAACCCCCCGGCGATGTTGTATTGACCGATACAGCCAGTTTCTTTTTGACTACAGAAACTGTAAAAGTCGACTCTATCCTTTACAAAAATAGTATCGCGCTTTTAGGCGAATTCACTGATGCCTTTTTCGGAACAACCAAAGCGGAGTTTTTAGCCCAGGTGTATTGTCCTCTGAATTTTACTTTTGACGAAAGTATCCAGCAGATCGATTCAGCCTATTTGTATCTGTATTACAACGATTGGTTCGGCGATTCTCTTGCTTTGATGGAGCTGAGCGTATATGAACTCACAAAAGCTCTGGATCATACAAAGCCTTATTATACCAACATTAATACGGAAAATTACTACGATAAATCGCACAAGATAGGTTCGGTAAGCTATTCAACCGGAGTGCCCTTTACCGATATTGAAACATCCAGCGATTATTCGAGCATCCGGGTTTGTATTGATACCACCTTTGCCCGACGGATACTTCAGGAAAACAGGAACAATCCTCATTATTTCGCAAATCCAAGAATTTTTGCTGATTCAGTGCTTCACGGCATTGCTGTCAGCCCTAGTTTCGGGAACGGGAACCTGATGTATATAGAACATGCCGAATTTGAATTTTGTTATAAGTACAGCTACACCGATACAACGGGTGCAGTAAAAGATACAACCGGAGCAAGTTACTTTCCGGTAACCAAAGAGGTAAGGCAAATAAACAAGTATCAGCACCCCGATCTCGCCGGTTACCTGCCTTTGAGCAGCAATGACTCTCTGAATTATATTTTTTCACCGGCAGGCTTGTTTACACGTGTTGTTTTACCACTTGACGAAATACTCTCCCGCCTGGAAGGAAAGAACATCAACAGTGCCCGAATAAAAGCCGTGGTTACTAATCTTGACGACAGTAAATGGGGGATGCTCCCCCCCGATAACCTCTTGCTTCTGAAGGAAGAAGATATCCATGATTTTTTTGCCGGCTACAGCAACGCCGATAAACTTTACTCCTTTTTAGCAAACTACAACACTCGGGATGATCTTTTTTCTTTCGATTTGAGCTCTTTCCTGCAAAAAGCCGTACGTAACGACAGCAGCAGTAGCTTTATCCCCTACAACAATTTGCTGATGGTTCCTGTAAGTAAGGTTACCTTGAACAGCACATCAACAAGTACGCTTTTTTTAGTTCAAAACATCTTGCCCAATGCAGCCAAGATTCGCAGCGCCAGACATTCTCAAAAACCCATGAAACTTGAGATTGTTTACAGCAACAAACTTGAGTAAAATTAAAGATTAAAGGACAAAGGCAATAAACTTGCAGCCGATTCTACCACAGCCACTTCTTTTTCTCCGTAGAGCAGCAGCCTTATAGCGGTTTTCTGTCGCTGCTCGCTTTCAAGTAAAACCTGCCTGCAACTTCCACAGGGACTGTTTGGATTTTCAGTAAAGATTCCCTTTTGATTGGCAGCCACTGCCATATATAAGACTTTATTTTGAGAATGCGTCGCATTAGCATAGAACAGCACTACACGTTCTGCACAAAGCCCAGAAGGATATGCGGCATTCTCCTGATTATTGGCCGACAAAATTTCCCCATTGTCAAGCAACACAGCAGCGCCCACTTTAAATCCCGAGTAAGGCGCATAAGCTGCTATACTGGCCTTTTTTGCTGCTTGAATCAAGTCTTTTTCCTGCTTGTTTAATTCATCAAGAGAACAATATGTTATATTTGTGCTTATTTCTTTATTGTACATCTGAGCAGATCTTCTTTTACGTCTTCAGCACAAAAATACCAATTCTATGAGCAAATCCACTTTATTAGCCTTGATTTTTTTAGGCTTGTTCCATTTTACCCTACAGGCACAAGAGCGTTTAAAACCTTATGAAGACTATATCCGAAAATACACCCCGCTGGCCATGACTCAACAAGTAGTCTACGGCATACCTGCAAGCATAACCCTGGCACAAGGCTTGCTGGAATCGGGTGCAGGCAATAGCAGCCTGGCTAAAAACAGCAATAATCACTTTGGAATAAAATGCCACAACGACTGGACAGGAAAAACGTATTCCCATTTTGATGACGGAGAAATGAGTTGCTTTAGAAAATATTCCAGGGTCGAAGACTCCTACAAAGACCATTCTTTATTTTTAAGCGAAAAAGAACGTTACGCTTCATTGTTTGATCTGAACATAAAAAACTACAAAGCCTGGGCCAAAGGCTTAAAAAAAACAGGTTATGCTACCGATCGCAATTACGATCAGAAACTTATTAAAATCATCGAACAATACGATCTGAACAAAATTGACAAACTGGCACTAAACAAACGCCGTGCAAAAAAGATTATCCGTAACTGGGAAAAAGAATATCCCGAAGAAATCGCCATTACCGAAAAACCGGTCGGCGAACCTGAGTCAAGCGCTATTGCTCAAAAGGTAAAACCTTCAAGAGTTGAAAAAACAAGCAAAAAACAAGAACTTACTCATCGCAAAGAAACGCAGCTCGCCGAAAAGGCCAAAGATTACAGCTACATTGCCGAAACAAGCAGAGAAGAGCAAATCCTGCGCAACGAACGCAACGAACGCACAGACAACTTGCCTCACGTTATTAACGCAGTACAAAGCCATACTATCCTATACAAAGGATTAACACCTTATATTATAGCACAATACGGAGATAATTTTGACAACATCTCCGATGAATTCGGCTTAAGTCCTCAACGCCTGAAAAATTGGAACGAATGGCCTCCGAAGTATAAAATATCGGTAGGAGATGTTATCTTCCTGAGTAAAAAAGCCCAGTCCTGGGACGGCGAAGACAGTATCTATGTGGTTCGTGAAGGAGACAGTATGCACAGTATTTCACAACAATTCGGACTCCGGGTAGCAACAGTCTATCAATTGAATGGTATGGAATTTGGTGAAAGTATTGAGGTGGGTCAGGAATTAAAATTGAAGGCTCTGGAATAAAAATAATAGCAAAGCTTTTTATACCTTTGCAGCCCAACTATTTTCAATTCTCCACTATGCAAGAAAAAATTGTCGTACTTGATTTCGGTTCCCAAACCACTCAGCTCATTGCCAGGCGCATCAGAGAGTTAAGCACCTTTTGTGAAATCTATCCTTACAACAAATTCCCAGAAAATACTGAAGGTATTAAAGGGGTAATCCTGTCGGGCAGCCCATATTCTGTTTACGACAAAAACGCCTTCGACTTTGATTTAACTTTACTGAGAAAAAAATTCCCTCTGCTGGGTATTTGCTATGGAGCACAATTAATAGTCCACAAAGCCGGTGGAAAAGTAGAAGCCTCCGGAAGCAGAGAATACGGGAGGGCCTTTTTTGAATCAATCAACACCAACGATCAGTTATTCAAAGGAGTTAATCCCCTGGCCCCTGTTTGGATGTCGCATGGGGACAGCATCACTCAACTGCCTGCTGAATTTGAACAAATAGCCTTGACCACTAATATTCCGGTAGGGGCTTTTAAGGTCCAGGGAGAATCAACCTGGGGCGTTCAATTTCACCCCGAAGTATTCCATACGGTAGAAGGCAGCAAAATTCTGGGTAACTTCCTGGATCTCTGTGCCTGCAGCCGCAACTGGACACCGGCTTCATTTATCGAATCGACAGTGGCCGAATTGAAAGAGACTCTGAAAGACGACAAAGTAGTCTTAGGCTTGTCGGGCGGAGTTGATTCCTCTGTTACTGCCTTGCTGCTCAACAGAGCCATTGGTAAAAACCTTACCTGCATCTTTGTAGACCACGGTCTTTTGCGAAAATACGAATTTGAAACAGTCCTAAAGGATTATGAATCTTTCGGATTGAACGTGATCGGTGTAGAAGCTAAAGAAAAATTTTATCGCGAACTGGCAGGTGTCAGTGATCCTGAGAAAAAGCGGAAAATCATTGGCAAAGGGTTCATTGATGTTTTTGACGAAGAGGCCAAAAAGCTAGACAACATTAAATGGTTAGGGCAAGGCACCATTTATCCGGACATAATCGAATCATTGTCCATTACAGGAACTACAATAAAAAGCCACCATAACGTCGGTGGCCTGCCGGCGGTAATGAAACTTAAGTTGGTTGAACCTTTAAAACTCCTGTTCAAGGATGAAGTTCGCAGGGTCGGCGCCGCTTTAGGCATGCCCGAAAGATTTATCAACAGGCATCCTTTCCCCGGACCCGGATTAGGAGTCCGTATTTTGGGTGATATTACACCCGAAAAGGTCCGTATTCTCCAGGACGCCGATCATATCTTTATTTCACTCCTGCGTGAGTGGGGTCTTTACGATAAAGTCTGGCAGGCATTGACTATCTTGCTTCCCGTTCGCTCCGTGGGTGTCATGGGCGACGAACGCACTTACGAAAATGCCGTGGTTTTGAGGGCTGTTACTTCGACCGACGCTATGACCGCAGACTGGGCTCAACTGCCTAATGACTTTTTAGCCAAAGTATCCAACGACATCATAAACAAAGTCAAAGGCGTAAATCGCGTTGCCTACGATATCAGCTCGAAACCCCCGGCTACCATAGAGTGGGAATAAGCATCAGGGATTCATATTGATCAGGCCACCGCTGCCAGTGCCTGTCATCGTAATTTTGGGATAACCCAGGTAATAGATATTACCGCTGCCGTTGACCAGAATATTCAAATCGCTGCTCACATTAATGTAAGCGCAACCTGTGCCGTTGATGCGGATATCGTATCTTTCGGTAAACAAGTCGTAGGCCATGAGTTTTCCGGCACCGGCAACCCTGAGATCCACATAATTGCAGAGGCCGCTCAGGTTTATGTCACCCGAACCGTCTACGTCAATATCCAGTGTTTCCGTAGTAATACTATCGATGGTGCAAATTCCGCTTCCGTCAATATCAATATTGGTTTGTCCGGTTTTTATAAACGGAGCTTTTATTTTGCCGGAACCAGAAATGTCCATTGTCAGGGTTTCACATTCAACAGAGTCGTTATAAATGATTTCTCCGGAACCGGACAAGGATAAAGTGAGATTGTTGGAATGTAATTCATCAACAACAATTTTACCTGATCCGCTCAGTTCCGCAAATTTGAGCAAGGGGGTGGATGCGTAAATTTTAATTGGCAGATTGTTTGAAATCAACACATTATTCTTGTTCTTAACAATCAGTTTTTTCTTTTCATATTTTGTGACTATGAACGGAAGAATGTTTGATTCGCACTCTACTTCCACTTTACAACTGTCTGCATAATATAAGTACAATTCAAATTCCCCTCTTGAATCTACTTCATTAAAAGAACTACTGGGACGCATTGCTTTAACAAGAATTTCGTCGCCCTCGATTCTGGTGCATGAGCATATCAAACCCATGGTAAAAATGATCGCACATAAATACCTTAACATAAGATTTGTAATATTAAAAATTCAACCTTCTGTCTACGAAACACTGCTCGGGTGTTAATACCCGAACAATGTTTCCAACTCTAATTTATTTACCGGTCCATACTGAGCTAAACGATTGAAATCCACATCTTTCTCATCACCCAACACGCAATAGCTGTAAGTGCGGTTTTTGATCCATTGTTGCTGGAAGGCTTTCAGGTCTTCCAGATCAAGATTGGCCAGACTTTCATATAAATATTTACGGGTATCTTCTTCTAACCCGTAATCCAGGGCATCCAGGTAAGTCCAGAGAATGTTGGAACGTAAAATCCTTTCGGTGCGCAGTCTGGAGAAAAGACCATCTTTGGCAAGTTTAAAGGCCGCTTCCGATTCGGGCATGTCTTCGATAATCTGATAGAAGGCTTGCAAGGCATCGTCCATTTTATCAGTTTGAGTTGCAATAACGCTGACCATGGAATACGGACGCTCCGCTCTGGAAGGAGTCACATAAGCAGCGCCAGCCGAATAAGCCAAACCTCTGGCTTCGCGCATTTCCTGAAAAACAATTGAGTTCATGCTTCCGCCAAAATATTCGTTGTATAAAGTAGTCAAAGGTTCTTTTTGCAAATCAAATACTTCCCCATTATTGGAATACATAGATAAATAAAGCTGCTTGGCATTGTATTGGGCAAATAAGACCTGATTGTTCCCGGTCAACAGATAGGGAAATTCTTTGGCAGCCGGTAATTCAAGCAATGTCTCAGGCACCAGGTGTTTTTCTTTTAATACGGACGTCAATTGATCTTTTGAATCCGGACCGTAATACAATATTTTATGACTGTATGATGTCATTTTTCCCAAAACTTCAATTAATTCATCGGGTTTAAGGTTTAGCAGTTCCTGATTGCTTAAGACATTCGTTGCTGGAGAGCTGGGCCCGTAAACAGCATAATTGCGTAACATGCCGAAAATACGGCTTTGGCTTAATTTGGCATTGGCCCTGTCTTTGAGGACATCCTGGATCATATTGTCAAAAGCCTCTTGATTGACCTGGGCATCTGCCAGCAATTTTTCGAGCAGATTCAGGGCTTCGGGCATATTTTCTCCCAGTCCAGTAAGTCGAATCTGCGCTTTTTCGGAACCGGCAGATAAATTGTAAGAACAAGCCATTTTGTATAACTCACTTTTTATTTGTTCTGCAGTAAATTCAGAAGTGCCCAAATAATTCAAATAAGAGAAAGCCAGACTCAGTAAATTGTTGTTATTGGTACCCATATCAAACCAATATGTCAATTCAAAAAGATCATCGCTTTGATTTTGTATGTATAATACAGGGATGTCAGCTTGTGCCGGGAAACTGGAAAAATCTTTTTTGAAATCTAAAAAGACAGGTTCAATGGGTTTAACCATTGTCTGTTGAATTTCTTTCAGGAAAGCACTGGCTGTATCGCGGTTAGTCAGAATAGGAGTAATTTCGGGTTTAGCAATCTTCTTTTCGTTGGGATCAGGTCCCTGGCGTTTGTAGACCAAAGCATAGCCTTCGTTGAACCATTTATTGGCGAAAGCCACCACCTCTTCTTTACTGATCTTGCTCAAATCTTCCATCCGCTTAACTTCGTCTGCCCAATCCACCTCATTAATAAAGGCTCTGACATACATATCAGCGCGACCGTTATTGCTTTGCATTTCTCTGATTCTGCTCAGCTTTAAATTATTTATACTAGCCTCCAGTAAATAATCATCGAAGTCACCGGCTTTCAATTTGGCTATTTCTTCCAGCAACAAGTCCTTTACTTCTTCAAGACTCTGGCCTTCTTTGGGCCTTCCCTGCATGATATATGCGCTGTAATCGGCCATTTCATATGCTCCCGAAAAGGCGTTCAGCACTTTTTGCTGCTGGATAAGATCCAGATCGATCAGACCGGCCTTACCGTTGTTCAAAATCATATCGGTCAGGGTAAGTAAATTAAAATCTTCGCTGCCTATTCCTACACAACTCCAGCCTAAGGTGATGTTTTCAGCATCGTTGCCGTATACTTCACAAACAACCGGATCGCTTAAAGCCTTTCCCTCTTCATATACCAATTCAGGAATGGAAGCTGCGGGCTTCATTTCTCCAAAATATTTTTTTATCACCTGAATCATTTCTTTGGGATTGAAATCTCCGGAAAGGCAAATGGCCATGTTATTAGGCACATAATAAGTGTTGTAATAATTCTTTATGTTGGTGATGGAGGGATTTTTCAAGTGATCCTGAGTACCGAGCACTGTCTGGGCGCCATAAGGATGATGCGGGAAAAGAATAGACAGAACTCTCTCGTACACTTTACGAAAATCATTGGTCAGAGACATGTTTTTTTCTTCATAAACGGTTTCCAGTTCGGTATGGAAACCGCGTATAACGTTGTTTTGAAAACGGTCTGCCTGAATTTTTGCCCAATTCTCAATTTGGTTTGAAGGAATATCTTCGGTATAAACGGTCATGTCAAAACCAGTGTAAGCATTAGTTCCAGAGGCGCCTATGGCTGTCATGAGTTTATCGTACTCATTGGGAATAAAAAACTTAGAGGCTTCAAAAGAAAGACTGTCTATTCTTTTGTAGATAGCCCTGCGTTCAGCTTCATCTGTCTTGGACCTGTACTCTTCGAACAGAGCCTCAATCTGGTCAAGCATTGGTTTTTCCTGGTCGTAGTTCATGGTCCCGAACTGCTTGCTGCCTTTGAACATAAGATGTTCAAAATAATGCGCCAAACCTGTGGTTTCTGCAGGATCATTCTTTGCTCCTACTTTGACGGCAACATAAGTTTGTATGCGGGGTTCGTCTTTATTTACGGTCATATACACTTTAAGACCATTGTCGAGAGTGTATATTCTGGTATTCATAGGATCTCCGGGTACTCGCTCATAGCCCTGATTGCATGCGCTAAAAACGAACATCAAAAGGCTGATCAGACTTAAAAATTTAATTGTTTTCATAAGTACAGGTTTTATGGATATTAGCTTATATTGTGACAAAAGTAATGTATTTTTTCGTTCCTTTGCATAGTTTATTTAATTCTTTAGTTGAATGAAGTTTGAAGAACTCGATTTAGAAGAAGAAGTCCTTGATGGATTATGGGCTATGAATTTTCGGGAATGCACACCGGTACAGGAATTAGCAATTCCTGTTTTGCTCGAGGGTAATGATTTAATTGGCTGCGCTCAGACAGGAACCGGTAAAACAGCTGCCTATCTTCTGCCGATTCTCAATAATCTTGTGTTGGACAAATATACACAAAATGCCATCCGGGCTGTGATTATGGTGCCCACCAGAGAATTGGCCCAGCAAATCGATCAGCAGGTAGAGGGTTTTGCCTATTATTTACCGGTATCGTCCATCGCCGTTTACGGCGGGAATGACGGCATGGTGTGGGAACAACAGAAAAAAAGCCTGAATATGGGCGTTGATATCGTTATTGCCACTCCGGGACGTTTGCTTTCGTATATAAAATTGGGATTGATCGACCTGAATCAGGTTAAATACTTTATTCTGGACGAAGCCGATCGTATGTTGGACATGGGATTCATCGATGACATAATGCTTATTATCAAAGAATTACCCCTTAGGCGACAAACCATGTTATTTTCTGCTACCATGCCTTCAAAAATCAGGGAACTGGCAAAGAAAATAATGCATCAACCCAAAGAAATAAGGCTGGCCGTTTCCAAACCCAACGAAAACATCGATCAATCGGCCTACGTTTGCTATGAACAGCAAAAACCGGAACTGGTAAATATCCTGTTTGGCTCAATGCAGGCTGGCGAAAAAGTGCTCATCTTTGCCTCTTCCAAAATCAAAGTAAAAGAAGTCTGCCGCATTCTGAAACGGCTGAATCTTTCTGTTATTGAAATGCATTCCGATCTGGAGCAAGCCGACAGGGAAAAGGTGATGCACAGTTTTAAATCCGGCAAAGTCAATATTCTGGTGGCAACCGATATTGTTTCCAGAGGAATAGATATAGACGATATCGCCCTGGTGATCAACTATGATGTCCCCCACGACCCCGAAGATTATGTTCACCGCATCGGGCGCACCGCCCGTGCAGGCGAAAAAGGCAGAGCTATTACTTTTATTTCGGAGCAGGATCAATACTATTTTTTTCAGATAGAACGTTTCCTCGAAAAAGAAGTAGTAAAGCATCCGCTTCCTTCAACATTGGGCGAAGCACCCCTGTATCAGCCCCAAAAAGGCGAACGCGGCCGATTTATAAATAAACTGAAAGCAAGAGGCAAAAAAGGAAATTCACAGGGCGGAAACAAAAAAAGCGGGCCCCGCAAACCGTTCAAAGGTGGAGCCCGCTCTAATCAATAATGCCTTTCGCTTAGTTTTCTTCCTCGCTGAAAACTTCCGGAGTTTGATCGATCAGCGCGGATGCTTTTTCAAAATCCTCTTCCATCACGTGCAATAACACTGTAGAACTGGCCGAAAAAAAGCCGGGAGTGAATACACTGTTTTCGTTGCTCAAAAAACTGGAAATCCCGTTGGATTCGAGCATACTTTTAACAATATTGGCTTCGGTTGCAGTATTGTACTCCCTAAGCACCACCGTTTTTTGCTGATCTTTCATAATTCTGGAAATAATTACTTAGTTCTCGCGTCTGGAATCCGGACGATGACGGCCATCCCTGCCTCTGCCGGCATTATCGCCTCCCTGGCGGTTTTCGGGTTTGGGACGACGTTCTCTTTCGGGACGTTCTTCGTATCCTTCGGGTTTTTCGAGCAATACTTTGTGTGACAATTTGAATTTGCCGGTTTTGGGATCGACATCTAGCAATTTCACTTCGATCTCATCCCCTTCGTGTAAGCCGGCTTCTTCAACCGTATCCAGGCGTTTCCAGGCAATTTCTGAGATATGCAGCAAACCGTCTTTTCCGGGCATAAACTCCACAAATGCACCGTAAGGCATAATGGAACGGATTTTACCACGATAGATTTCGCCGGGTTCCGGCACGGCCACAATGCTTCTTATTTTCGTTACGGCAGCGTCAATGCTGGCCTTATTGGTGGCGGCTATTTCTATTCTGCCTTGTCCGTCAAGCTCTTCGATAGTAATGATAGCTCCGGTTTCTTCCTGCATTCCCTGAATGATCTTTCCGCCCGGGCCAATCACGGCACCAATAAATTCTTTGGGTATCCACATAAGTTCAATGCGGGGAGCATTGGGTTTGAGTTCAGGGCGGGGAGCCGGCATGGTCTCAACGATCTTACTGAGGATGTGCATGCGACCTTCGTGAGCTTGCATCAAAGCTTTTTCCAGTATCTCATACGGCAGTCCGTCCACTTTGATATCCATTTGAGTGGCCGTGATACCGTCTTTGGTTCCGGTTACCTTAAAGTCCATATCACCAAGATGATCTTCGTCTCCCAGAATATCTGACAACACAGCGAATTTTTTGTTATCGGTAATAAGCCCCATGGCAATACCTGAAACCGGTTTCTTAATGGGCACTCCTGCGTCCATTAAAGCCAGAGTGCCGGCACATACCGTAGCCATAGATGATGAACCGTTCGATTCCAATATATCGGAAACTACGCGGACTACATAAGGATATTCTTCGGGCAACATTCTTTTCAGGGCACGATGAGCTAAATTGCCGTGTCCAATTTCGCGTCGTCCTACTCCACGGCTGGCACGAGCTTCACCGGTCGAGAAAGGAGGAAAGTTATAATGCAACAGAAATCTTTCGGTGCTCTGGTTCAGGGCATCGTCCACGATTTTTTCGTCCAGTTTGGTCCCAAGTGTTACCGATGTGAGCGACTGAGTTTCGCCACGGGTAAAAATGGCTGAACCATGACAGCCTGGCAAATAGTCTACTTCTGACCAGATGGGGCGAATTTCTGTGGTCTTTCTGCCGTCCAGGCGTTTGCCTTCGTCCAGAATACTGCGACGCATGGCTTCTTTTTCCACATCGTGGTAATAACGGGTAATCATTTCAGCTTTTGCCTGAATCGTTTCTTCGTCCAGAGCTGCTTTATATTCTTCGCATATTGCCTTGAAGTTGGCTTCTCTCTGATGTTTGTCGGGATTGGCCGAAGTGGCTTCAGCATAAGCCTTGGCATATGTTTTTTCCCAAATATCCTTGCGCAGTTCTTCGTCGTTTTCTTCGTGACAATACTCGCGTTTTACGGTTTTACCGGCCATTTCGGACAATTCAAGTTGAGCACGGCATTGAATCTTAATGGCTTCATGGGCTATTTTGAGTGCTTCGAGCAAATCACTTTCCTGCACTTCGCTCATTTCGCCTTCTACCATCATGATGTTTTCCATGGTGGCGCCAACCATAATGTCCATATCGGCCTTTTTGAGTTCGGTAGAGGTAGGATTCAATTTAAATTGTCCGTCTATACGAGCTACGCGAACTTCTGAAATGGGGCCGTTAAATGGTATATCAGAAACAGCCAGAGCTGCTGATGCGGCCAGTCCGGCCAAAGCGTCGGGCATATCTCCGTTGCCGTCGTTATCTGCAGAAAAAAGAATTACGTTAACTATGGTGTTAGCGTGAAAATCTGCGGGGAACAAGGGGCGTAAAGCGCGATCGACCAGACGTGAGGTCAAAATTTCGGAATCCGAGGCACGTCCCTCTCTTTTAACAAAACCTCCAGGGAAACGTCCTGAAGAGGCAAATTTCTCTTTGTACTCAACCTGTAAAGGCATAAAATCGGTTCCGGGAACTGCTTCTTTATCGGCACAGACAGTAGCCAGTAATACAATGTTGTTCATACGGACAACTACTGAGCCGTCTGCCTGTTTGGCCAACTTGCCTGTTTCAATGGTAATGGACCTTCCATCACCCAATTCAATTGTTTTGACAATCGGTGTCATCATAAAAATTTGTTTAAATTGTCTCTATGGGCCTTCATCGCCCATTTTAATCATTATAAAAATCGTGCAAATGTACGGAAAAATTTCGCTATTTTTGCCGTTTTCTTATAATTTATTATCACTGAATCAGTTCTGTGTTTTTTTATCCTGCCATTAATGACTGTTACGAAGTAAGTATACTATATGAATAAGAAACATGCAAAAGAAGCCTGGGGCACTCGTATAGGATTGGTCCTTGCTATGGCAGGAAATGCTGTTGGACTGGGCAATTTTTTACGTTTTCCGATTCAGGCCATACAAAACGGAGGCGGGGCCTTCATTATTCCATATCTTGTTTCATTTATACTACTTGGTATTCCTCTGATGCTGGTGGAGTGGAGTACCGGGAGGTTTGCCGGCCTCATGGGGCATCATTCCTCCCCTTTTGTGCTTCAGTGTCTCGATAAACGTCCTTTTTGGAAATACATCGGAGTCATCGGGCTTTTTTCCAACATAGTGATCGCATCGTATTATTGTTACATCGAAAGCTGGACCCTCTCCTACGTATATCACTCTCTGGTGCGTACCTTCGATGGAATGACCGAAATTCAGGTCTCGAACTTTTTTGATAATTACCTGAATATAAGCACCTCAACTACCGGAATCCCTTATGAATCGATTCTTTTTTATATTCTTTGCCTAGGAATCAATGTTTGGATTCTGAGCCAGACCCTCCGCAAAGGCATCGAGAGAACAGCCAAATTCTTCATGCCCCTGTTGGTAGTATTCGGTCTTTTTTTAGTGATCAAAATAGTCAGTATTAAAGCCGGTGAACAGGGAGCCGTTTACGATGGCTGGGTAGGTCTGGAGTATTTGTGGACACCCGACCTTAGCTCTTTATCTAATCCCAAAGTATGGTTGTCGGCTGCAGGCCAGATCTTTTTTACCCTCTCACTTGGTATGGGTTGTATACAATGCTATGCCTCCTACCTGAAAGAAAAAGACGACGTAGTACTCAACTCTATGACGGCCGGTTTTATGAATGAATTCATCGAAATTGTCATTGGAGGATCTATAATAATTCCCATTTCCATTGGCTATTTCGGCATAGATAAAGTGATGGATTTATGCCAGATCGGTGGTTTTGGCCTGGGATTTCGTACAATGCCCTATTTATTTGAACAATGGGGAGATGTCCTGGCCAGCCTGGCAGGGATTGCCTTTTTTGGTTTATTGTTCGGAGCAGGCATTACCTCCTCTTTGGCCATGGGTTCTCCTTTCGTCGGTTTTTTAAAGGATAATTTTGGCTGGTCACGAAAACAGGGGGCACTGGCTTTCGGCTGTATAATCTTGTTGTTTGGAATTCCTACTGTATTGTTTTTCTTCCAGGGAGTATTCGATGAATACGATTATTGGGGAGGGACTATCGCCCTGGTGCTGTACGCTACTGCCGAAATCATCTTGTTTTCGTGGATAGTGGGAGTAGAGCACGGCTGGAAACTTATTCATCAGGGAGCCGACATACGCATGCCGGGGATTTTTAAATTTGTGCTTAAGTACATTACTCCCACCATGCTTATCCTGATTTTGCTGGCATCCGCTGTTAAACCCAAAGACGACGACTGGTCTTTGCTGAGCCTCAAAGGTTGGGAACTCGACAAAAGCAGCATTATAGGAGAATTGTTCCATAAAGACATAGGCCCCAACAAGGCTTGGTTTGCCGATGAATATTACGCTGAACATGCCGGTCTGGTCGATAGAATTACTACTACTGAAAATGGGAAAAGGCTGGAAATTCTGACAGGAAACACAATAAAAAGTTACCAGCTCACGGACAGGCATCAGTTAGTGGTTTCCGAAGGAGACAGGATCACAGCCGGAGATATTCTTTATAAGGGAAGAATCGTAAATACCGTCTTTTTTATTGACAGTGCCAGAATAGGTCTTTTTATCTTATTCCTCTTGCTTTGTTTTTTTGTCTGGAAAGCCAACAA
>CAZAUQ010000001.1:157718-159477 GCA_964488495.1 uncultured Bacteroidales bacterium | reverse complement strand
ACCCGCGACCCCCTGCGTGACAGGCAGGTATTCTAACCAGCTGAACTACCACACCAATGTGCAAGTCATCATTTGCGGGCACAAAGATAGACAGATAAAATCAATCTGCAAGCAATGAATTGGTTTTTTTTGTATTTTTATTTCCCGTCGAATTACTATACCTTTGCCTTTAGCGATCAAAAAACGAAAACTAACACCCACAACGCTAGCAATCAAGCAAATGGCCCAACAAAAAGATACACCCATCGATCATAATATAGTTCAGAGCATCCTGGACGAATTTAATCTGCCCGATTTTGGCAAAGCCACCATACGCGAAGTCGTCTCCATGGTGAACCAGGCCGAAAAACGCAGCGGCAAACGCTATGTCCGCATGGAAATGGGCGTCCCCGGCCTCCCGCCCTCCCGAGTAGGCGTCGAAGCCGAAATTGCCGCCCTGCAAAAAGGCGTAGCCTCCATCTACCCTATGCTCGACGGCCATCCACAGCTCAAAACAGAAGCCGCCCGTTTTGTCAAAGCTTTCATTGATGTAGAGGTGCCGGCCGAATGCTGCGTACCCGTCACCGGCTCCATGCAGGGCAGTTTCGCCTCCTTTGTCACCTGCAGCCAGTGCAATCGCAGCAAAGACCGCCTGCTCTTTATCGACCCCGGCTTCCCCGTACAAAAGCAACAACTGGTAGTACTCAACACCACCTACGATTCCTTCGATGTTTATCACCACCGGGGAGAAGCTCTGAGAGAAAAACTAGAAAGCATCCTGAGCCTGGGCAAAACCTCGGCTCTGATCTATTCCAACCCCAACAACCCTGCCTGGTTCTGCCTGCAGGACAGCGAACTGAAAATAATTGGAGAACTGGCCGAAAAATACGACGTCATCGTTGTCGAAGACCTGGCCTATTTTGCCATGGACTTCCGCCAGGATTTGGGCCGCCCTTTTGAACCGCCCTTCCAGCCCAGCGTGGCAAAATACACCGACAATTACATTCTGCTGATCTCGGCTTCCAAAGCCTTTAGCTACGCCGGACAACGCATAGGCGTGGCCGCTCTCTCCGAAAAATTGTATAAGCGCCCATACGCAGACCTCAAAAAGCAATACGGCGTAGGCGAATTCGGCAACGTTTTCGTCAACAGGGTGCTGTATTCACTGTCGTCGGGCACCAGCCATTCGGCCCAATACGCCATGGCCGCCATGATGAAATCGGCTTCCGACGGTGAATACCGATTTTTGGACGAAGTACGCGAATACGGCCGACGGGCTGAGAAAGTAAAAAAGATCCTGCTCGGGAATCAATTCGAGATTGTCTACGACAACGATCTGGGCGAAAGCCTGGCGGACGGCTTTTATTTTACCGTTCGCTACCCGGGCATGAGCGGAGCCGAGCTCATGAAAGAATTGCTATTTTACGGCATCAGCGCCATCTCGCTCGAAACCACCGGCAGCGACCAGCAAGGCCTGAGGATTTGTACCTCGTTTATCAAAGACGATCAATACGAAGAGTTGGAATCCCGGCTCAGAAAATTCCGGACCGACCATCCACTGAGTTAAGGAAGATATTTAAACATAACCATGCGTATCCAGGACCTTATCATCAAACACAATGCCCTGAAACCCGAAAAAGGACGCATTCTGATAGCAGAACCCTTTCTGCCGGGTGAACCTTTTGAGCGTTCCGTGGTACTGATTTGCGAAAAAGGGAAAAACGGACACCTGGGCTTTGTGCTGAATAAACCCATAGGATTCTACCTGGACGAAGTGGTC
>CAZAUQ010000001.1:103948-157618 GCA_964488495.1 uncultured Bacteroidales bacterium | reverse complement strand
ACACCTGGGCTTTGTGCTGAATAAACCCATAGGATTCTACCTGGACGAAGTGGTCAGCACCAACGAAAAAATCCCCAAAATTCCTATTTACCTGGGAGGACCGGTGGCGGCCAAACGTTTGTTTTACGTACACTCCCTGGGCAGCGATATCAAGGGATGCATTCCGGTAACCGAACAACTTTTTATGGACGGCGACCTTAATCAGCTGCTACAGCTTTTGGCCAGGGACGAAAGCGCCAGAAACAACATTCGTTTTTTCGTGGGTTATTCCGGCTGGATCGAAGAACAACTTGAAGCCGAAATCAGGGAAGATTCCTGGCTGGTAGGTAAAATCAGTCCCAAAGAAGTATTTCAATCCAAGAGTTCAACACTCTGGAAGAAAAGCCTGCGGCAGTTGGGCGAGAAATACCGGGTGTGGAGCACTTATCCCCTGATTCCTTCGCTGAATTAATCTGGGCCCGGACCGAACTCTGATTTCTTATTTTCTAAAAGGCAGTTTAACTACTTTTGCTTTTAAGTCACGATTGCGAATCCGAACGAAAACTTCCGTTCCAACCTTCGCAAAAGAGGTTTCCACATAGGCCAGGGCTATGCCTGTTTTGAGCATGGGGGAAATGGTACCCGAAGTTACCTTGCCAATAATATTTCCCTGAGCATCAACCACTTCATAAGCATGCCGGGCTATACCTTTGTCAACCATTTCCATGCCGCAGAGTTTTTGCTTGACTCCTTCTTGTTTTTGTTTTTCCAGCAAGTCTCTGCCGGGGAAATTTTTACCGGGCAGAAATTTGGTAATCCAACCCAGGCCGGCCTCGAGGGGGCTGGTTGCATCGTCGATGTCGTTGCCGTAAAGGCAAAAACCCATCTCCAGCCTCAGGGTATCGCGGGCGCCCAAACCAATGGGCTGAATGCCGTATTCAGCACCGGCTTCAAAAATGGCATCCCAGAGTTTCCGTCCGTCTTCGGGCTTGAAATAGAGTTCAAAACCGCTCGCTCCGGTATAACCCGTGTTGGAGATCAAAACATGATTTATGCCGGCCATCTTTCCGTATGTGAAATGATAGTATGGAATAGTTTTGAGATCGACCGGGCTTAATTTTTGCAACACATCAATGGCTTTTGGACCTTGAATGGCCAATTGTGCCATATGATTGGAGATGTTTTCGAGTTTTGCACCGCTCTGATTGTGAGAACAACACCAATTCCAGTCTTTTTCGATATTGGAGGCGTTCACTACCAGGAGGTATTCGCTGTTGTTTACGCGATACACCAACAAATCATCTACAATGCCGCCCTGGTCGTTTGGAAAACAATTATACTGAGCCTGGCCGTTTGTCAACACGGAGATGTCGTTGGAACAGAGCTGTTGAAGGAAATCCAAAGCCCTGGGTCCGCTGACTCTGAATTCACCCATATGAGAAACATCAAACACCCCCACTTGTTGGCAAACGCAGAGATGTTCCGGTAAAATACCGGTATATTCAATGGGCATATTGAAACCTGCAAATTCATGCATCTTGGCTTTGAGCCCGATGTGGATGTCTGTAAAAGGAGTTGTTTTCATACTGATGGAAAATTAGTTGCAATTTAATTCGGCAATTTTAACCACCACTTCCATGGCTTTTAGCATGGAGGGGATGGGGATGAATTCGTAACGTCCGTGAAAATTCAGGCCGCCGGCAAAAATATTGGGACAGGGTAAACCCATGTATGATAATCTGGCTCCGTCGGTGCCTCCCCGTATGGGTTTAACCATGGGTTCCACTCCTGTTGCCTTCATGGCGTCCATGGCCAATTGTACCACATGCATGTTGTCGGGATCGATTTTTTCGCGCATGTTGTAATATTGGTCTTTGAGCGTCAGGCTGGCAGTACCTTCGCCGAATTCAAAGTTGATTTTATTGACCAGATGCAACATTTCTTTTTTTCTGCGTTCAAAACGGTCGCGGTCGTGGTCGCGAATAATGTAATCGAGGCTGGCTTCTTCCACCGTACCTTGTACTGCGGTGAGATGATAAAAACCTTCGTAACCCTCTGTATGTTCGGGTGTTTCGTGCCTGGGCAGCATGGTTGCAAATTGATGCGCAATGCGGCAGGCGTTGCGCATTTTATGTTTGGCGTAACCGGGATGCACATTCAAACCCTTGATGGTTACTTTGGCAGAAGCCGCGTTGAAATTTTCAAACTCCAGTTCACCGATTTCTCCGCCGTCGAGCGTATAAGCGAAATCGGCTCCAAAGGCAGCCACATCGAAATGATCGGCACCCTGCCCAATTTCTTCGTCGGGAGTGAAACCCAGACGGATTTTACCGTGCCTGATTTGTGGATGAGCCAGTAAATACTCCATAGCGGTGACAATTTCAGCAATGCCGGCCTTGTCGTCCGCCCCAAGCAAGGTAAGCCCATTGGTACAGATGATATCTTGACCGATGTAATGCCTGAGTTCCGGAAATTGCAGCGGAGAAAGCATGATGTTTTCTTTAACATTAAGAACAATGTCCTGGCCGTCGTATTTTCGAATGATCTGAGGCAGCACTTTATTACCAGGCATATCGGGGCTGGTATCCATATGGGCAATGAAACCGACCACGGGGCAGGCTTTATCGGTGTTGGCCGGCAAAGTGGCCATTACATAGGCGTTTTTATCCAGACTTACCTCTTGCAAGCCAATCTGACGAAGTTCTGCTGCCAGCTTTTTTGCAAATTCCATTTGTGAGGGAGTACTGGGAATCAAATTAGTAGCTGCGTCAGATTGGGTATCCATCTTGACGTAACGTAGAAATCTATCTGTCAATTGCATTTCTCTCTTTTTTTCGTTGAGCAAAAATAGACAAAATTTTTTGATGCTCTCTTCTATCCTGTATGATTAAGTGAATAAATTACCAATTTACTTATCTTTGCAACTGAATTTATTTTTTTACATATACCGGCCTCTGTTTTGTTGTAATCAGAGAAATAAACCGGCCATTAGCATCATAAAAATGAACAAACATAATTCACTACCAACCGGTGATCAATTAACTGCAACTAAGCAGCTGTCAGCAATCGAGAGACTCTTTTCAATCAGATTTTTCTCTTCAATCAGATTTCTGACTTCAATTAAGAGAACGCTTCTCTGCGCAATGCTTTTATTTATTACCCTGCCGGGCATGATGGCTCAGCGGAGAGTGAACATGGTTGATCGAGGCATTGTGGCTATGCCCAAATCGTCCTGCACCATTTACCTGTCATGGCGTCACTTTGCCACAGACCCCGATGAGCTTGCTTACAACCTTTACTACAAAACATCGGCCGAAGGAGCGCTAACCAAAATCAACAGCAGCCCGGTCACCGGCAGCACCAATTATACAGCAAATCTGTCTACAGGTACTTCTGCCTATACTTTCGTGGTCAAATCCGTCCTCAAGGGCGTGGAAAAAGACGAAGCGGGCAGTTTTACCCTGCCCCGGAATTCAGGAATACACCGAATAGTCAGAGACTTTGATTTTGAACCTTTGCCCCAGGGCCATCCGGCTATGGCAATGAAGTTTTGCTGGCCGGCCGACCTAAACGGCGACGGTGCCTATGATTATGTGATCGACCGCCAGGATTACGGGGCCTCTATGCTGGAAGACGGGGGTGAAGCCAGCTCTGGTTACCCCTACCCAAAAGTGGAAGCCTACAGCAGCGAAGGCAGTTTTCTTTGGCGTATCGACATGGGCCCCAACATCAAGATATGTTCAGGACACGACGATATGGTAACCGCCTACGACATGGACGGTGACGGCAAGGCCGAGGTACTGATGGCCGTCAGCGAAGGCACCACCTTTGCCGATGGCACCGTCATCAAAGGCAGTAACGGCCAGGTGACCGATTACCGGACCTTAGCCGGACCTGCCCCCCAATGGATAGCCATCGTCAACGGTGAAAACGGTAAGCTCATAGACTACGTCGATCTGCCTTTTTTCGCAGAGCTGGACAATCAACGTGTTGACAGCTGGAAAGATATAGGAGGTCATTTCATCATCAACTACCTGGACGGTATTCGGCCTTCGTTGGTGTATATGTACAAAGACAGGGGGGTGAACGGCTGGTTCTATGGCGCTCACGCCGCTTTCTCCTACCGCTACGGCAAACTGGTCAAAGACTGGGCCTATCGTTTCTGGGACGGGCAGGCAGATTTTCACCAGGTACGTGCCGCCGATGTGGATGGTGACGGACGTGACAATTTTGTAGAAGGCGGCTACGTGCTGAAACACGACGGAACCATGCTGAACCGTCATCAGGATGCCGTTCACGGTGACCGCCATTGCCTGGCCGACATCGACCCCGACCGGCCCGGCCTGGAGCACTTCATCATACAGCAAAACAATCCCAAAACCTTGGGTATGGGCCTCTTCGACGCAGCCACCGGAGCATTCATCAAGGGTAATTACCAATCGGCCGTGGGCGACGTGGGCCGGGGCATTTGTGCTGCCTTCGACGGCACGCACAGGGGACTGCAATACTGGTCGACCATGAACGGCAGCGCCATGTACGATTGTAAAGGCAACCCAATTGAAGGAGCCAGCGGCACTTTTCCCTCCGAGGCATTATGGTGGGGACCTGACCTGGCACGCTGGGAGATCAGCGGCATAGGCGACGGCGGCCCTAATCTGGCATTTCACATATACAATCCGTCGAGTAAGTCTTTTTACCGGGATCAGCCTAATTTATACAGCGAATACTCTTCGTATTATTTTAAATCGATCAACGCAGGCAGAACCGCTTTTTGGGGCGATATGCTGGGTGACTGGCGCGAGGAACTGATCTGCGTACGCAGTGATTGGAGCGGCTTTGTGGTGCTGTCCACCTGGGAACAAACAAATCACCGCATCTACCACCTGATGCAAAATCCGGCCTACCGGCTGCAGACCACGGCCAAAGGCTATTACCAAACTCCCGACGTGGATTTCTACATGGCCGGTGATATGCCCAAGCCGCCTGTTGCTCCGGTTCAGCAAGCCGATCTTTATTATTCCGGTTCAGGTTGGATGAACCGCGAAGAGCAGGCAGCCGACTATGTCGAAGGCCAGTCGGTGATGTTCGACCTGAGGGGAGGGAGCGACACATTTAAGCTAACAGAAAATTTTTCTCCTTCGGTGCTCTATCTGATGAATCCCAAAGGCACTGATTATACCCTTGAGGGTGAAGGTAAAATTACCGGAAGCACTGAGCTTATAAAATCCATGCAGGGAAATGTCGTTCTACGCGGAGATCACGATTACTCAGGGATTACCAGAATATCAGAAGGCAGGTTTTGGTTGGATGGCAGCCTGGAGAGCCCTGTTCAAATTGACGCCCGCGGATTGCTGGGCGGACACGGAGTATTGAAAGGCGGCATAAGCCTGGAACAAGGGCTCAACCGCGAGGGCGCCCGTATAGAACCCGGCTTTGCCGGTAAACCCGATACATTAAGCATTTTGGGCAATCTGGCCCTGGTCGGTCGCAACAACCTGGCTTTTGATATCAACAACGAAGCCTGCGACCTTTTGCAAATTCAGGGAGATCTTCTGCTAAGCGGCAGTGGAAACAGCTTGATTATTCAGGCCACCGGAGATCTGCCCAAAGAACAGGCAATGACGCTTATTAGTTTTAGCGGCACTACCAATGCCAGGAAAGAAGATTTTAAAGTGTACGGACTCGAAGGCATTCCTTACAACCTAAACGTAGGAGAACACAACATTACCCTGGAAATCAAATCTTCGCGCGAACCGGCCTCGGTTCTGTGGATAGGTAACGAAAACAATACCTGGGATTTTGCCACTCCCAATTTCAACTGGCAGGACGGAGCATCGATCTTTGTGCCGGGCGACAGCATTCTCTTTACTGACGCAGCTGTTTCCAAACAGATTGTGATCAACGAAACCATGCCGGCGGGGCAACTGATTTTCGAAAACGAAGAAGCTTTCAGCCTGAGCGGACAGGGAGTCATCAGCGGACAGGGCGGCCTGAGAAAAAGCGGCAAGGGCCTGTTGTCACTGCAAAATACAGACAACAGCTTTACCGGGCCCGTCGTTATCGGGAACGGTGTTCTCGAGGTAGCTTCTCTCAAAGACGGAGGTCTGCCCAGTTCCATTGGGGCCTCTTCGAACAGCAGCCAAAACTGGATTATGCGCAATGCCACCTTGCAGACCAGATCGCAGATGTCGACCAACCGAAACATGCAGGCGACAGACACACTGACAATTAACAACCCCGCATCCAACAACAGCGTGCTCATCAGCGGCAACATCAGCGGAGCCAATACCACACTGATTGTTCAAGGCAAAGGCAGCCTTACTTTGCAGGGCAGCAATACTTTCGGCCGTGTAATCCTCAAAGACGGTCTGCTTTTACTTGGTTCCTCCAATGCCAACCGTTATTCCATGGGGTCGGCCAAAATCCGCCTGGAGGGTGGTATTTTCCGCATGCATAATATAAATTCAACCTCTGACACCGACAATTTCAAAAATGAAATCGAAGTACCCGAAGGGAAAACCGCTTACTGGGACCTGCCCTCGCGCTGGGGTATCACGTCAAAACTTACCGGCTCGGGGCGTCTGGTCGTTTACATTCCTTACGTCAGGAGTGACCTCAACGGCGACTGGTCAGCCTTTGGCGGCCGCATTGATTTCGTCGGCCGGGATGTTCGCCTCAACAACTCAGCCGCACGCAACCTTCCCCAGGCAGAAGTCAATCTGGGCGAAGGCACCTACCTGATGGTCGGCACTAACGGCAGTGGGGAATCTTCTACGGCACAAATATTTACTTTTGGAGCGCTGAGCGGCACAGGAACAGTTTCGGGCCGCAACAGCCTGTCCATAGGCAGTAAAAATTCGTCTACCGTATTCAGCGGAACCATCAGCAGTGGTGGCGGACGTCTTACCAAACAAGGCAGCGGCAGCCTCGATTTGCAAGGAGCCAACGAGTATACCGGCGGCACCATTGTTCAGGAAGGCAGCCTGATAGTAAGCAACAGCCTGGGCAGTGCCACCGGCACCGGCAGCGTCACGGTCCGTTCCGGGGCTGTGCTGGGCGGCAGGGGCAGCATTGCCGGAACGGTACAGGTGCTGGAGGGAGGCACCTTGTCAGCGGGCTCCCCCACCAACGTAGGCAGCACGCTGAAATTGGGCAAAAATCTGACCATGAATTCAGGCAGCCGAATGGTCTTTAAACAATACCTGCTGTACAACGACAAATTGGCTGTGACAGGCGACATCAGCCTGAACGGAACCCTGGAGTTGCAAATTCAGGGGACAGCACTAAAAGAAGGCCGCAGTTTAACGCTCTTCACAGCCGGCGGCACAGTAAGCGGCGCTTTCGAAGCCATCGAGCCTGCCGTCCCCGGCGAAGGGCTGGAATGGGATCTGAGCCGCATAAACGAGGGTATCCTGTCAGTACGCACAGCCTCTGCCCTGCCCGAAGCTGCCGGTCAGCAACTGAGTCTTTATCAAACTGAAAAGAGCGGTGTTTATCGCCTGTATTGCGAAAAAGCTACAGACCTGATCAAAGTAGAAGTGCTCAGTTTAACCGGCAATCTTATGGAAAGTCTGGAAAACCCGGCTCCTGCCTGCACAATCAGTCTGGTCGATTATCCCGTCGGCTTGTATCTGCTGCGCGTAACGGCCGGCAATAAAACAAAGGTCTTCAAAGTTGTCAGACACTAAGCTTTTAATTATCCGGCAAGCCGACAGAAGAAGATGATGATGATGATGAAGGAGAAAAAGAAGAAAAAAGAGCAGAAGCAGAAAAAAAGAGAGAGCGTTTCAGTGTTGAAACGCTCTCTCTTTTGAGCCTCTTGTCGGATTCGAACCAACGACCCCGAGATTACAAATCACGTGCTCTGGCCAACTGAGCTAAAGAGGCAAAAGGGAAAGCTTACTATATCGCGCCGCTACAACCAAACTACCCTTGCTGCGGTCAAGCCCTGGGGGGATTCGCAGGGAGCTGGCCGTATAGGACTTTCCCCGGCTGCAAAAGTACAGGTTTTTTGCTTCCCGGCAAACACTCTGCCAAAAAAATTGTATTTTTGTCCAAAGATTCATCTATTATGGAACAAACACCCAATCCTCTTCTTGTAAAATACAAGTTTGCAGCCAATTACGGTTTATACCTCGGTTTGTACATTGCTTTGTTTTATCTCTGGGGCATCCTCTTCCCGCAGGGAACCTTTTCTAAGCTTATTCCGGTTATGGGCTGGATAGGCCTGCCCTTCTTTTGCGTATTTCTGGTCAAAAATTACCGCAACAAGGCTTTGGGTGGCTATATTCGCTACAGCCAGGCCTGGAGCTTCGGGCTCTGGATGTTTGTGTTTGCCTCGCTGATTATGGCAGTAGTGCATTACCTGCACTTCGAAGTAATACAGCCCGATTACATCAAAGACAATTACAATCAGGCACTGATAATGCTTGAAGAAATGAACTATCCTCAGGAACAACTCGACACCCTGATTGATTTCGGGGTGCCTACATCCATACAGTTTGTATTCAGTTACATCTGGTTTTACATCATTGGTGGTGCTCTGTTGTTTTTGATCCTCAGTCCTTTTGCCGTGCGCAAAGATCTTCTGGAAAATTAAGACAGGCTTAAAAACTCGATTATGGACATCAGTATAGTCATTCCTTTGTATAACGAAGCAGAATCCCTGCCTGAGCTGTATGAGCAGATTCAGACGGTGATGGATCAAAACAGGTTCAGCTTCGAAGTCATCTTTGTAGACGACGGTTCCAATGACGCCTCCTGGCAGGTGATCACTGAACTCAAAGCGGCTCATCCCGACATTGTCAGAGCCCTGAAGTTCAGGCGAAACTATGGTAAGTCTCCGGCTTTGTACTGCGGTTTCAAAAAAGCAGAAGGCGAGGTGGTTTTCACTATGGACGCCGATTTGCAGGACAACCCCGGGGAACTCCCCGAAATGTATCGTATGCTCAAGGAAGGAAATTACGACTTGATTTCGGGTTGGAAAAAGAAACGCTACGATTCCAAAGTGAGCAAGAACCTACCTTCTAAAATTTACAACGCCACCACCAGAAAGATTACCGGTATCAAGCTGCACGACATGAATTGCGGACTGAAAGCCTATCGCAGGGAGGTGGTAAAAAACATCGAAGTATACGGCGAAATGCACCGCTACATTCCCTACCTGGCCAAAAACGCCGGTTACACTAAAATAGGCGAAAAAGTGGTGCAACATCAGAAACGTAAATTCGGACAGTCAAAATTCGGCCTGAACCGATTTGCGCACGGCTATCTCGATCTGATGACCCTGTGGTTTCTATCGCATTTCGGCAAACGGCCCATGCACTTTTTCGGCTTGATGGGTAGTTTTCTCTTTTTGTTGGGCTTTGCTGCTATCGTGGTGCTGGGAGTCATGAAAATCTCCATGCTTAACCAGGGTATTCCCTTCCGGCTGATTACCGATATCTCTTATTTTTATCTGGCCTTGACTTGTATACTGCTGGGAACTCAGTTGTTCCTGGCCGGTTTCCTGGCCGAAATGATTTCACGCAATGCTTCGGAACGCAACAATTACATTGTGGATCAGGAACTTTAGCTTAGCACTTGCCTTGCTGCTTTTGACGCTTCTTTTACAAGCTTGTGTCAGCAACTCCAACTGCTACGAATCGAAAGAGGTGCTGGTTTATTGCGGCTTTTACTCCAGCGAAACCGGCAAAGCCGGCAGCATCGAAAAAGTCAGCGTAAGAGGCTTGGGCAGCGATTCCCTGATTTACGACAATAAAACGCTCTCAAAACTGGCACTCCCACTGCGTTCCGATGCGCAGGAAAGCGTTTTTATCATCGAAGTAGAACAGTCTTCCACTCTGTTTCGCGACAGCCTGCGTTTATCGCACAGCAACAACGAGTGGTTTATTTCTATGGAATGCGGCTGTCTAGTACTCCACACCCTGCTGGATGCCCGCCCGTGCGGAGCAAGCTTCATCGATTCTGTCCGCATTGTGGATCCCGAAATCAAGAACGCAGTAACAGAACATGTCAAAATATATTTATAGCTTCCTGATTTTCAGCGCAATAAGCTTGACAGCCCTGGCACAAACCAGACCCAAAGCAACCAGGGATTCCGTCCTTTATCACGGCACTCAGCTGGGTATCAGTGTGGTGGATCCGTTTAAGAGTTTTTTTTCCGCCACCTGGGGAAGCTCCTTACAGCTGGATGTCAATTTGCTGAACCGTTTTTTCCCGCTTATTGAACTGGGCTATGCTCAGGCAAAACTCACCACCAATCAGGAGCAAACCCGTTTCGACACCAAAGCTTTTTATTACAAAGTTGGAATCAACCTTCCATTGGCCACCGAAGGGCCCAATGCCGAAAATCAGTTTTTTGTGGGTGCCCGACTGGGATTTTCCTCTTTTGATTATTCCATCAGCGGTGGTATCTTCGGGGACTCTTATTGGAACAAAGGCTATATGAGGGACTTTCCCGACGAACACGCCTCGGCTGCATGGGGAGAACTGCTGGCAGGCCTGCGCATCCAGCTTCTAGGGCCGATATCCCTGGGCTGGTCGGGCAGAATGAAAACCACCCTCAAAGTATGGAACGGAGCGCATTCTGTTCCTGCTTATATTCCCGGATACGGGCAAAATCAAAAGCCCAACTACGATTTAATGCTGCATCTGTATTATCGCCTGCCTTATTAAATTCCCATGAAAATTCGGTTTTTCTTCCCGGTCCTGTTGTTGTTACTGGTTTCCTGCAAAGATAAAACGGTCTATCAGCGCAATCAGGGTTCTGTTTTCAATACCAGTTATCACATCAGCTACACTTCGAATAAAGATTTCCACGCCAATATCAGGCAAGAACTGAAACGTTTCGATGCTTCGCTGTCCATGTTCAATCCTGAATCCACCATCAGCCGCATCAATCGCAGCGGCACGGAAGTCATCGATCTTTCGGGCGATCCCCGGGTAGTTCATCTCCTGAACGAGGCGTTAAAAATTTCACAAATAACAAAGGGAGCCTTCGATATTACTGTGGCGCCGCTGGTCAATGCCTGGGGCTTTGGCACTGCACAACGCAAAACGCTGACTTCTGTTGACATTGACAGCCTCCTGAGTTTTGTGGGGTATGAAAAATTGCATCTGGAAGGATCTGAACTGAGCAAAAGCGATGCCAGGGTTACACTGGATGCTTCTGCAATTGCCAAAGGTTATGCCTGTGATATTATTGCCGAAAGTCTGGAACAAGAAGGCGTCAAAGACTATTTGGTCGAAATCGGAGGCGAGATCCGCATGGCAGGCAAAAATTCCAAAGGCTTGTTATGGAAAGTGGGTATTGATAAACCTCTGGACGATTCACTGGCTGTGGAACGCGAATTGCAGGCTGCTCTGGCATTGACCGGCAAAGGCCTGGCGACATCGGGCAATTACCGGAATTTCTACAAATACCAGGGTCAGAAACTGGCTCACACCATCGATCCCCACAGCGGAAAACCTATTCAGCAAAATATACTCAGTGCCACCGTAGTGGCCTCTGACGCTCTGACAGCCGATGCCTATGCCACGGCATTTATGGTGCTTGGCCTGGAGAAATCCATCGCATTGACCGACAGCCTGCCCGGACTGGAAGCCTACTTTATTTATTCCGACAACGAAGGACAAGTACAAACCTGGATCAGCGAGGGCCTGCAGAGCGCTTTGACTACTTTCTGAGTCAGTTCAAAAATCGTTGACCGACTCAAAAGCTGAAATGTCTGAATCTTAGGAGCAATTTATGAATCTGCTCAAATGGAAAGAGTCCTGAGTACTTTGAGCAATTCCCTGTCCAGGGGTTTATCGTTTTTAATGGCTTTGGAGAAAGGCACTGCCACTACCTGATCGTCGTCAATTCCCATCATAATGTTGCGCTGGCCGTCGATGATGGCATCTACGGCAGCATTGCCCAGGCGGCTGGCCAGAATGCGGTCGTAGGCCGTGGGAGATCCTCCGCGTTGCACATGGCCCAGAATAACCACCCGCACATCGTAACCGGGGTACTCGTTTTTGACCCGCTCGGCGTAGTGCATGGCACCTCCGGTGATCTCGCTTTCGGCCACCAACACTATGCTGCTGTTTTTTGATTTACGGAAGCCCGACTTGATCAGTTCTTCCAACTGGTCGACTTCGGTAGTAATTTCGGGAATAATGGCTGCCTCGGCTCCCGAAGCAATGGCTCCGTTCAGGGCCAGAAAACCGGCGTCACGTCCCATAACTTCGATAAAGAACAGGCGGTCGTGCGAAGAGGCTGTGTCACGTATTTTGTCCACGGCATCCAAAATGGTATTCAGTGCGGTATCGTAGCCTATGGTACTGTCGGTACCGTAAATATCGTTGTCGATCGTGCCGGGTACTCCTATGATGGGAAAGTCAAACTCGGAAGCAAAAATCCGGGCTCCCGTCAGAGTACCGTCACCTCCGATAACAATCAGAGCATCAATTTCTTCTTCCTTTAAGCGTTCATAAGCCATGCGTCGGCCTTCGGGGGTGTGAAATTCCTGACAGCGGGCGGTTTTAATTATAGTGCCCCCCTGCTGTATTATGTTACTGACGTTTTGGGTTTTGAATTCAGCGATTTCACCGGTTATCAAGCCTTTAAAGCCTCGGTATACTGCCTTTACTCTTAGTCCGTTGAAAATAGCCGAACGGGTAACAGCCCTCAGTGCTGCGTTCATGCCGGGAGCATCTCCTCCCGAGGTGAGTACGCCTATCGTTTTGATCGTTGCCATATTTATTACTTTATGCAGAAATTCATTTCGGAAAAACGGGGACAAAGATAATACATTTCTGTCATTCTGTCCGGCTGTCTGTATGAGAACTAAAAGCCTGCAATTCCCGATATAAACGATGCATCGGTAAACCCATTACGTTAAAATAAGAACCACGGATGTGTTCCACACCCACATAGCCTATCCATTCCTGAATGCCGTAGGCTCCTGCTTTGTCCATCGGAGAATAATGCTCCACGTACCAACGGATTTCCTCTTCTTCCAGGCGACAAAAACTCACTTCCGACGAAGAACAAAAGCTGCGTTGAGCCTGCTGAGTTGTAAGGCAAACAGCAGTATATACCTGATGGCTGCATCCGGATAAAGCCCTCAGCATATCCATGGCTTCTTCTTTGTGGCGAGGTTTGCCGAATACTTTATTCTGATGCCAGACAATTGTATCGGCCGTTATATACAATTCACCGACAGCCATCAGAGGACGACAGGCTTCGGCTTTGGCACGGGCAAGAAATAAGGGAATCTCTTCGGCCTGAAGCTCCGGAGGATAGCTTTCGTCGCCTTCGGGCGGTATTCTGAACTCAAAGGGCAGACCCAGTCCGGCCAGTAATTCCCTTCGCCTTGGGGAATTAGAAGCCAACACCAGTTTATAGGGGAACTTATCTATAATCATCTTACCAGCCAAATGCACCATCAGTCATCCAATGACCCTGTACCTTGAGGATTTGCTCCAGAAGATCACGGCCACAACCTTCACCGCCCTTGCAGGGGGAAACATACCGCGATATTGCCCTGATTTCGGGAGCTGCATCGGCCGGGCAGCAAGGCAGGCCTACCTGCTTCATTACTTCGTAATCGGGGATGTCATCGCCCATATAAGCAATTTGCTCAGGCTGCAATTTACTCGTTTCCAAAAAGTGAGCATAGTCTTGCTTTTTATCGCTGGAACCCATGTAAATGCATTCAATTCCCAGGAGTTCGAACCGTTTTTGAACGGCTGCCGTACGCCCTCCGGTGAGTATAACTATCTGCAAACCTTTGCGAACAGCCAGTTGCAGAGCATAACCGTCTTTTATATTTATCGTGCGCATGGGCTCCCCCGAAATATACATAGGAATCGTATGGCTCGACAATACACCGTCCACATCAAATATTACAGCCTTTATCAGGCTTAAATCGTAATTAATGGTACTCATACTTTTTTGTTGTGTTCAAATATACTTTCACTCAACAGCCTGTAGAGATCCGCCCGGGCGGGCTCGGTTTTCAGCAGGGCAAGATGTTTGTCAATTATGTTGTGGTCCATCCTGAGGGCTGGACCGGTTTGAGCTTCTTCGGGGGTTTTTTCGTGAACTTTGCCGGCTGTTTCATCGATCAGTGGCAACAGCAACTCAAAAGGCAAGCCTTGTTCCTGTAGTATTTCGGCAGCCAGCGTGTATAAATGGTTGCTGAAGTTGCAGGCAAAAACGGCTGCCAGATGTAAATACCTGCGTTTGGAAGAATCGAGTTCATACACCCGCTCACTCAACTTTTCTGCCATTGAACGTATGCGGCTGAGCAGCTCGGGGGAAAGGCTTTCGATAAAAAAAGGCACTGTTTTCAAATTCAGTTCCCGCTGTTTGCTGAAAGTTTGCAAAGGATACAACACTCCGCAACTACGGGTATAAGGCTCAAAAACATCCAGTCCAAGACTGCCGGAGGTATGCAGCCAAAGACCCGGGAAAAAGGGTATCTGCTCTAAAACCAGGGGCAAAGCTTCGTCTTTGAGGGCGCAGAGATAATAATCGGCCGTATTGAGCGACTGCAGACAATTTGTCCAGGCACAACCCAAAGTCTGAGCCAGGCTGCGGGCAGAAGCCTCAGAGCGGCTATACACCTGTACGAATGTGTAACCTGCTGTCTGTAATTCTTTACTCAAATGAACGGCCACATTGCCGGCGCCCAGCAAACAAATCCTCATATTATTTTTTAAATCGTTCCAGATGCAGTTTTTCCCATTGCAGTTTAGACTCGTCAAAAGCCTTTTTTTGCTCTGCTTTCATGCCTAGGGCCAAAACACATAAGACCCCGTATTGTTCGGGAATGCCCAACAATTCACGTACATAGTCTTCGCTGTCCTTGTCCTGAGAGTCACGGCGATTTCTGATTTGCACCCAGCAGGAGCCCAAACCCAGGTTTTCTGCCTGCAACTGAATAATCAAAGCGGCTATGGAGGCATCTTCGATCCAGACATCCGACTTAGTCTTATCAGCAATGACCACTATGCCCAGTGAAGCTCCTTCGAGCAAAGTACTGCCGTACTTTTTGCTTTGAGATAAGCTTTTGAGTACTTCGGCATCGTCCACCATAATAAATTCCCATGGATTTGACCTTTTGGAAGAAGGTGACATCAGGGCTGCATGCATCAACTCGGCCACCATGTCGGGGCTGATAGAGGTTTCCAAAAATTTACGGGTGCTTCTGCGTTGACGAAGCAAGTCGAGAAAGTTATCCATATCAATTACAATAAACCAACGCAAAAGTACGTTTATTTCCGTAGATTTCCAGTACATTTGCCCTAAAATTCGCCTTTTAATGCACTTCAGATACCTGCTTTTCTTCCTTGCATTTTTGGTGTCGGGATGGCTTCCGGCCATTGCCCGGGATCACACAATCAAGCTTACGGGTTTTGTGATGGATGCCAACAAACGGGCGATTGAATTGGTCAATATCTTTGAGCAACACAGCCAAAAAGGTACCGCCAGCGATCAAAGTGGTTATTATGAGCTGGAACTGCCCTGGCAGGACACCCTGATCCTATATTACAGTTGCCTGTCGTATCAACCCGCCGTACGCATCGTACCGGTCGAAGTCAATCAACTGGTGCTAAATGTCAGTATGACAGCAAGCACCAAAACCCTGGACGAAGCTGTGGTAAGCGCACAGCAACGACGAACAGGCAGCCTGGAGAAGGTAGATATTTCCGGTATCCGCCTCCTGCCCGACCCGACAGGAGGCAGCATTGAAGCCTTGCTGGTTACTTTTGCCGGAGTCAGCTCCAACAACGAACTGAGTTCTCAGTATTCAGTCAGGGGAGGCAATTACGACGAAAATCTGGTCTATGTCAACGGTATGGAAGTTTACCGCCCCTTGTTGATCCGCAGCGGCCAGCAGGAAGGCCTGAGTTTTGTGAACCCCCAGATGACCGAGGACGTAAAGTTTTCGGCGGGAGGTTTCGAAGCCATGTATGGAGATAAAATGGCCTCTGTGTTGGATATCCGCTACAAAAAACCCGAAGAATTCGAAGGTTCCGCAGCCGTAAGCCTGCTTGGTGCGAATGTCTTCATGGGTCAGGCTTCAAAAAACGGTAAGTTCAGACAAATACACGGCATGCGTTACAAGACCAATGCCTACCTGCTCGGCACACTCGATACCAAGGGAGAGTACCAGCCTTCGTTTTTGGACTACCAAACCTACATGAGCTACACGCTCGCACCCAAATGGGAGCTCTCTTTTCTGGGCAATTTTTCTCAGAACAATTACCATTTTGTACCCGAAACCCGCAAAACCAAATACGGCACTTTCAACAATAAATACGAATTCTATGTCTATTTCGAGGGTAAGGAAAAAGACCTTTTCCGTACAGCTTTCGGGGCACTCAGTCTGGAACACAAACCTCAGCACAACCTCAGCCTCAGCCTGAGTACTTCGATCTTTCGCACCGACGAAGAAGAAAATTACGACATCACCGGAGAATACTACCTGAGCGAAACCCCCATCAAAAACAATCAGGCCGACACGGCCAATACCTCCATACTGGGTACCGGACTTTTTCATGAACATGCCCGTAACCAGCTCGCAGCGAAGGTGCTGAACGTATCGCATCGCGGCGAATGGCGGCCTCTGCGGCATGAAATCAAATGGGGCCTGGGCTGGCAACTCGAGAACATCGACGACCAAATTCGGGAATGGGAATTGCGCGACTCCGCCGGCTATTCTCTGCCCTACAGCGACAGGCAAATCTTATTGGCCAACAACCTGCTGTCAGAGGTTCAAATGAACAGCCATCGCTTTACGGGTTATTTACAGGACACCCGGAAAACCCGCATCAAAGGAGGTTTGTTCACTATCAACGGAGGCTTGCGATTGAATTACTGGACTTTCAACCGCGAACTGCTGCTCAGTCCCAGAATCTCCATGGGCTTTTTGCCTGCCTGGGAAAAAGATTTCAGCTTCAGGCTGTCCGGCGGGCTCTATTACCAGGCTCCCTTTTACAAGGAGCTGCGCGATACGGTCACCCAGAACGGCCTGAGCGAAGTTGTGCTGAATCGCTCTATTAAAGCCCAACGCTCCTGGCAGATAGTGCTGGGAATGGATTATCACTTTGTGGCCTGGGACCGCCCCTTTAAACTGACCACCGAAGCCTATTACAAAGACCTTAATAACATTATCCCTTATACCGTAGACAATGTCCGCATTCGTTACTACGGAGAAAACCTGGCTTACGGTCATACCGCCGGTCTGGATTTTAAACTCTTTGGCGAATTTGTGCCCGGGACGGATTCCTGGATCAGCCTCTCGCTGATGGACAGCAAAGAAACCATAGGCAATTATACTGTAGCCCGGCCCAACGAACAACGCTACAACATCTCCCTTTACTTCAGGGATTATTTGCCCCGCAATCCCAGCTACTCCATGAGCCTTAAACTGGTCTGGGCCGATGGGCTTTCTTTTGGCCCTCCCTCTATGGACAGAAGTTACGCCACTTTACGCATGTCACCATACAGACGGGTGGATATAGGCTTTTCCCGGGTCTTGACCCGTGAAAGGGATGCCTTTATGCAAAAAGGCATTTTCAGACATCTTGAAAACATCTGGATAGGGCTGGACTGCTTCAACCTCTTTGGCATCAACAACACCAACTCTTATTACTGGATTACCGACGTGGCAGGCCAGGAATGGGCTATACCCAATTACCTGACCGGCAGGCAGCTGAATGTCTCACTTGCTGTAGATTTTTAAGTTGATGAAAGATTCACAGAAAATTGATCTCACAGCCGGCGAAATTGATTTCAGCATCCGGAAATATGAATTTACTGCTCGCGATCTGGATCTCAGTCTGGCTGATTTTGCAGAAAAACTCCCCGACGGACGGGAAGAAACAACAGTTTTTGCTGCGGAAATCAGACAGGTGATTTCCGCTGCCTCAGCCTTAATACAGGCTAAAGCCGCTTACCGGATTTTTGTGCCATCAACTCCGGACAGAAATGTAGTACACCTCGACGGCCGTGATTTGCATATTGGTGATTTGCTTGGCAATAAACTGTCAAAAACTGAACAAGTGGCCGTTTTTGCCTGCACAGCAGGAGAACAGATAATGGAACTCTATCGGTCATACTTAAAACAAGACGACAGCCTCTACGCTTTTTTTGCAGACCTGCTGGGCACAATTGCCGTAGAAAAAACGCTGGAACTCCTCTATCGGGAGTTGGAAAAAGAATGCCTCAGTGAGGGCAGACATTGCGGTTCGGCCTTTAGTCCGGGTGACTGCGGCTGGCCCCTGGCTGAACAGGTCGATCTGTTCAGCCTCCTGCCCGACAATTGTTGCGGCATACGCCTGAATCAATCTATGCTGATGCTGCCCCAAAAGTCCCTGAGCGGCATTATTCCTTTGGGTAAAAACCTAAAGAGAGAAAAGCATCAGTGTTCCATCTGCAGTTCACATAATTGCCCTTACCGCAAGTAGTTTTATCGATATTCCCGGATAAGAGTCCGGTAATCCGCTTGCCTTACGCAAGTAAGGCCATTAAAGTTAAAGCTGTTTAATCGAGGTGGAAATATTCTTCCATCTCTGCCCACCACTCACCCGGAGCCCTGGTTTCGAGGGGTTCCTGGCAAGGCTCACAATGTGTCCACCAGCGCTGGGTTTCGGGATCTGCAGCCATTTTTTCCATATCGGCCTGATAGTCTGTACCGGTGTATTCGTAATAGCTGAACAAAAAGCAATCCTTGAAATAGATGGAATAATTCTGAATGTTGCAATCCTTGATGGTTTTGAGCACCGAAGGCCAGACTGCGGCATGCAGGCGTTTGTATTCTTCTAGTTTTTCTGGTTTTACTTTGATGACACTGCCGTAACGTTTCATAATTTTTCAGGTTTAGTATGTGCAAAAATAAGGCATTAGTTTAGATCTTCAAAGCTTCCGGAGAAACAAAGACTGGACAAAAAAGAAAAATTATGATAAAACCTCGACATTCAATTCAAATCTATTCTCTACATTTGTTTTCATTCATTGTCCAACAAGACAAAGAGTCCTGCCAAACAAAATAGTCAACTCATGAATTGCCTGCTATGAAAAATCCGGATAAGCCCTACACTTTTGATCGCGTTGTCCGCATTGTGATCACCCTCTTGGTCATAATCGGACTTGGATTGCTCATCAATCGCCTGAGTGCGGTGCTTCTGCCTTTTTTGATCGCTTGGTTTCTGGCTTATTTTATCCACCCTATTGTTTTGTTTTTTCAACATAAACTCAAGCTTAAAAACCGGATACTCTCCGTAGTGGTTACCCTGCTGTTGTTTTTTAGCCTGTTGGGTTTGGTGATCTACTTCCTGCAGGCACCGGTCGTGAACGAAATCCAGCGCTTGATGGTTTTGATTAACGATTTTGTGAATCAACCCATTAATGTTGATTTTATTCCCCAGGCCTGGATTGAGTTCCTGAAAGAATATCTCAAAACCATCGACATTAAAAGCTATCTGACGGAAGAAAACATCGAAAAAATCATATCAAAAGTATTGCCGGGAGCCTGGTCTATTATTTCCAGTTCGGTGGCCTTTGTGTTGAATTTGGTGATTGTGATTTTTATCTTATTGTATGTGATCTTTATTTCCAAAGACTACGAAATACTTTCTGAAGGCTGGATCAATCTGGTACCTAAGAATTACAGGCATTTTGCGTTGGGTATGGCCGAGGATGTGGAAAAGGGAATGAATTCCTATTTCAGAGGACAATCCCTGATTGCCCTGATTGTGGGCATTTTGTTTGCCATAGGATTTAAGGTCATCAATTTACCCATGGGCATCACCTTTGGCCTGTTTGTGGGGGTACTCAACCTGGTTCCTTATCTTCAGACTTTTTCTCTGATTCCGGCAGTGCTGCTTGCCATCATCAAGGCCGCCGAATACAATCAAAACTTTTGGCTGGTGTTGCTCAGTGTGGCTCTTGTTTATGTGGTGGTACAGAGTATACAGGAACTATTTCTCAATCCCAACATTCTGAGTAAGGCTACCGGACTCAAGCCCGCCATCATTTTGCTTTCGCTATCCATTTTTGGCAGCCTGCTGGGACTTGTTGGTATGATTATTGCATTGCCCAGCACTTCTCTGATTATTTCTTACTACAAACGCTTTGTCATTGGGAGGGAATCCGTCACCAACGAGGTAGCTGAAAGCCCTGAAACGAACAGTAAAGCTGAAAGCCCTGAAACAAACAGTAAATCTGAATTAAAAGCCGGGGACGAGCCGAAAAACAAGGAATAATCAGGTTTTCGTACTCAAGGGAATAATCAGGTTTTCGGGCTCAGGAATGAGCATCCTGAGACTAGTCTTCGAAATGCTCCAGCAAAAAATCATTGCCGTCAAACACCCCGTAGCTGAATTCCCTGATCCAGTCGCCCGGAATAATAAGGCGGCTGCCCTGAGTTAATTGCAAATCGAGCAAGATGTGGCGATGGCCAAAAATATAGTAATCCGGGGCCGGCTTTGCGGCGATCAGATGGTTTTTGGCAAACAGAACCAGATGCTCTTTGTCTTCGCCCAGATAAGCCAGTTCCATGGTTTTGCGCTTATAATAACTGTGTTTGGACCACCTCAGTCCGAAACTGATGCCCAGATCCGGATGTAAAATCCTGAACAAGGTCTGAAAGAAAGGGCTGTGGAAAATCCCATTCATCAACTTAAAGCTGAAAGGGGCATAACCCAGCCCGTCACCGTGCGCCAGGTAAAACCGTTTGCCCAGGATGACCAGCTCCTGTGCTTCTTTGTAAACCACTATGCCTATTTCCTGCTGAACATACTTAAACAACCATAGATCGTGGTTACCTGTAAACCAGTATACAGGAATGCCGGCATCGGTAAATTCAGCCAGCTTACCAAAAAAACGTACATAACCCTTTGGAATAGCTTCTTTGTATTCGAACCAAAAGTCTATCATGTCGCCCAGCATGTACAGAGCTCCGCAATCGGCCTGTATACTGCAGAGCCAGCGGACCAGTTTTTTTTCGTTCAGGGCCACTGGCACATCAGTGCGCATGCCCAGATGAGCATCGGTTACAAAGTATATTTTTTTTTCGGGACTCATACGATCAAAGATAACCCAATTCGAGCTTCGCTTCTTCGGACATCATGTCTTTGTTCCATTCCGGTTCAAAAACCAGATTTACGTCTACATCGCTTACAAAGTCAAGCGACTGGACTTTCATGCGCACATCTTCTACTATAAAATCGGCCATAGGGCAAGAGGGGGCGGTAAGGGTCATTTCGATGGTTACTTTGGAAGCCGCATCAATATCCACCCTGTAAACCAGACCCAATTCGTAGATGTTAACCGGAATTTCAGGATCATAAACCGTGCGTAACATTTTTACGATGGCCTCTTCCTTCTCCAAAAACGTATTGTCCATATTTTTTGGAACAAAGGTAAAAAATTATCTTCGTATCACAATAAACCCTGATCGGCGAAACTGAAGTACTTGCCTTCGCAAATCACCAGGTGATCAAGCATACAGATACTCATCAATTTGGAGGCTTCGTTCACTCGTTTGGTCAGGCGATTGTCGGCATCACTTGGCTGAATATTGCCCGAAGGATGATTGTGGCAAAGTACCAGGGCTGTGGCCATGCACTCTAAGGCGTGTTTCAGCACTATGCGCGGATCGACGGTGGTTTCGGTAATGCCCCCCGAACTTATCTTTTTCATATCAATCATACGGTTGGAAGAATTCATGTAAATAGCCCAGCATTCTTCATGTTTGAGATCGGCCATCACCGGATACATCAGTTCATAGATTGTTTTACTGCTGTTCAACTGCACTTTGTCGGGAATTTCAGCCAGTCGCCTCCGCTTCCCCAATTCAAAAGTGGCCAGTATGCTAACGGCCTTGGCCTGCCCTACTCCGTGAAAAGCAGCACTCAGCTCCTGAACACTCATTTTACTCAAAAGGCTGAGATTGTTGTCAACACTGTTCAACATACGCTTAGCCAATTCTAAGGCACTTTCTTTCAAAGAGCCCGAACCCAGTATGATGGCCAGCAACTCCGAGTCGCTGAGGCTGACGGCTCCTTTTTTGATCATTTTTTCTCTGGGCCGGTCTTCTTCGGACCAATCACGTATACTGAATTTTTCTTTTTGCTCCATGCTTTCTCTCTCTTGTCTATACCTGCAAATTTAATCTATATTTTACTATTTATTAATATTGAAAAGATAAAAAAACTGTCTTTAAAGGACAGTTTCTTTATGCGTATGAATATTATTTTGCCCTTTCAACGTAGGATCCGTCGCGTGTATCCACTTTGATGCGATCGCCCACCTCGATAAACAAAGGCACCCTGACGGTAGCTCCTGTTTCGACGGTGGCCGGTTTTAAGGTATTGGTGGCGGTATCGCCTCTGAGTCCCGGTTCGGTATAAGTTACTTCAAGTTCTACATGAACTGGAGTATCCGCATAGAGCACAGTTTCAGATTCGGCGTGAACCACGACTTCGCAAATATGGCCTTCTTTGAGAAAATCGACTCCGTTGATTGCTTCCTTAGCAACGGTTATTTGTTCGAAAGTATCCGAATGCATAAAATTATAGCCCATATCGTCGTGGTAAAGATATTGGTAAGGACGGCGCTCAATTCTGACTTCGTCTACCTTGACCCCTGAGTTAAAGGTTTTTTCGATAGTTCTGCCCGTCTGTACATTTTTTAGCTTGGTCCGGACAAAAGCAGCCCCTTTTCCCGGTTTCACATGAAGAAATTCTACAATAAAATAATAGGCACCATCCATATCGATGCACATGCCGTTTCTGAAATCTGCTGTTGTTGCCATAAAAGCTTACTAATTGTTTTATTGGTTGTCAATGAGGCTGCAAAGATCGTGTAAATCTTTTTAACCAGCAAATTTTCTAAAAAAAAGCAGTCAGGGTTTGTATTTTCAAAAATAATCCGTACTTTTGCGACCCGAAAAAAGAAGGAAAAAACGATAAAACATACAATCCAATGAAAAGAACATTCCAACCTTCGAACAGAAAAAGGGCCAATAAACATGGCTTCCGTTCAAGAATGGCCACCGCCAACGGACGCCGGGTACTGGCCAGCCGCCGTGCCCACGGCAGAAAAAAACTGACAGTTTCAGACGAAGAACGCCTCAAAGGATAAGTTCCGGAGTTTTTCATCTATTCACATAAAAAGTAAGGGCCTTAGGTCTTTACTTTTTTTGTTTGATAAAAATCTAAAATGCGTATCTTTGAAGGTTCATTTCTTTTCTTATGAAAGCCACAGTCAAAAAAACCTTATTCCATCTTGGAGCTATTACATTGCTTGGGATCTTGTTGCTTATCGGAGTAACAAGCTGGCTCAACAGATACACTCACCACGGTTCGACCATACAGGTTCCCTCCTTGACCGATTTGACTATGGAGCAGGCTGTTCCCTTGCTCGAAGAGTTGGGCTTACGTTACGAAATAGTCGATTCCATGCACATCAGCGGCAAGCCTGCCGGGGTGATTCTTGAACAAAAACCTTCTGCCAATGCCAAAGTAAAAATTGACCGCATTGTGTTTTTTACCCTCAATAAGGCCATCGAAGAATCGACGGCTGTTCCCTATGTAATAGACTTTTCGCAACGTCAGGCCATTGCTTCGCTCGAGGGAGCCGGTTTTGTGGTGAAAGAAATCCGCTTTATACCCTCTGAGTTCAGAAATCTGGTAATAGACCTGCGCTACCGTGGTGAAAGTATTGAGGCAGGTACCACCCTGCCCGTGGGTTCGGCTCTGAGCCTTATTGTAGGCCAAGGCAGATCGGCCGGTAATGTGCAGGTACCGGGGCTGATTGCCCTGCCCCTGGATTCTGCCATACTGATGGCACGTCAGTCCAGTCTGAACATTGGAGAAGTCATTTATGATGTAACACCTCAAAACGACCAACAGGCCAGAAACTATTTTGTCTACCGTCAGGAACCTTACCAAAATGATTACTTCCCGGTCGGCAGCCGTATTAAAGTCTGGATGACTCAGGACAGCACCCTCTTGTTAAAACCGGAAGAACTTTTACCTGCTGAAGCCTTCTACAATTGACGGCCTATGGACAACATCCGCCCAAACATCGCTGAAAATCCCGAAGACTTGCCGGTTCCGGATGATTTTTTATCAGACAAAGCGATTGAAGATGATCTGTCAGATCAGGATGATCTTTTTATTGAAGAGCCGACAGAAACTTCCGGCAAAGAACTTTTTGAACAATATGCTTTTAAGGCCGACCCTGGTCAATCGCTGCTGCGCATCGACAAATTTTTGGTATCTCACATAGCCCAGGTTTCGCGCAATCGCATCCAGGATGCGGCAGAAGCCGGCATGATTCAGGTTAACGGCCAAGCTGTCAAGTCCAATTACCGGGTCAAACCCGGAGACGAAATCAAGGTGTTGGTAACCTACCCTCCCCGCGACACCAGTATTATACCCGAAGACATTCCGCTGAATATCGTTTACGAAGATCAGGACCTGCTGGTAGTAAACAAAAAAGCCGGTATGGTGGTTCATCCCGGGCACGGCAATTTTTCGGGCACCCTGGTCAACGCCCTTGCCTGGCATTTCAGGGATCATTCCGCCTTCAGCCCCGACGATCCCAGGCCGGGCCTGGTTCACCGCATCGACAAAGACACTTCGGGCTTGCTGGTAGTAGCCAAAAATCCCGAAGCCAAAACAGCACTTTCGCGTCAATTTTTCGAAAAAACCAGCCAACGGACTTACCAGGCTCTGGTCTGGGGCATAGTGGAACAAGACCAGGGCCGGATAGACTGCCCTATCGGACGTAACCGGCACGACCGTTTGCAAATGACCGTTTGCGAAACAGACGACCCTGCCTGCAAACCTGCCGTCACCAATTACAGGGTGCTCGAAAGACTGGGTTATGTAACTTTGGTGGAATGCCGTCTGGAAACCGGACGCACCCATCAGATCAGGGTGCATATGAAACACCTGGGACATCCTCTTTTTAACGACGAACGTTACGGAGGAGATCAAATTCTTAAAGGAACCCGGTACAGTAAATACAAACAATTTGTGGAAAATTGTTTTACTTTGTGCCCTCGTCAGGCCTTGCATGCCAAGACACTCGGATTCAGGCATCCTGTTAAGGGGCTATCCTTGTTTTTTGATTCCGAGCTACCCGACGATATGCAACAGTTGATCGATAAATGGAGAAAGTACACCGCTTCAAGGGAAGAAAATTAATGAGTATGAAAACGATTGCCATCGTCGCCGGAGGCGACTCTTCTGAATACAACATTTCGCTTAAAAGTGCCGCCGGTTTGTATTCTTTTATAGACAAAACCAAGTACAAAACCTGTATCGTCATCTTACGAGGCAAAGACTGGTCTGCCTGCCCCGAAGGCATCGACAGTCCTTTGCGCATTCCTGTGGACAAAAACGATTTCAGTTATTGCTATCAGGGTCAAAAAAACAGCTTCGATCTGGCCTGGATTACCATCCACGGAACACCGGGCGAAAACGGACTGCTGCAGGGTTATTTCGACCTGATCGGCCTGCCTTACAGCTGTTGCGGAGTATTGCCCGCTGCCCTTACTTTCAATAAGTATGTCTGCAACCGTTACCTGAGTCAGTTTGGCCTGCGGATTGCCCCATCGGTACTGCTCAGGAGAGAAGACACTATCGATACCGCCAGGATTCTGGCCGAAACCGGCCTGCCCTGTTTTGTAAAATCCAACGTGGGTGGATCCAGCTTCGGCACCAGCAAAGTAAAAACGGCCTCTGAACTGCCCCGGGCCATAGAGCTGGCTTATGGCGAAGGCAACGAAGTGCTGGTGGAGGGTTTTTTATCGGGCACCGAATTGACCAACGGCTGTTACAAAACGACTAAGGGATTGGTTTGTCTGCCCGTTACCGAAGTCATAAGCAAAAACGAATTCTTTGATTACGAAGCCAAATACAATTTGGACAAAGCCGAAGAAATCACTCCGGCCCGCATTCCCGAGGACATACGCAACGAAATACAACAGACTACCGCCCGAATTTATAAACTGCTCGACTGCAAAGGCGTAATCAGGGTAGATTACATCCTGTGTGACTCAGCACTGTACTTGCTCGAAGTGAACACCACTCCGGGCATGACGCCAACCAGCTTCATCCCCCAGCAGGTAAAAGCCGCAGGTATGACCATGGCAGAAATGATGGAGCAAATAATAGAAGCCATTCTGTGCACTACAAAAACCACTGACCATGTTTGACGAAATCAGAGCCTATAGCGACCAGGAACTTCTCCCGGCACTGGAAAGGCTTTGGGAAGACCGGGAATTCAAAGCAGTCGTTGCAGCCATTCCTTTTATTGATTCCGTCGAAACACTCAAAATGGCTTCGCTGCAATGCAAAAGCATAATACAACTGCACAAAAATATTATCCATAAACTGTTGAAGCTGCTGGCAAACAAAACCTGTACCAGCCTGCAGGGCGAAGGCTTCGAAAGATTAGATCCGCAACAAACATACATTTACATGTCCAATCACAGAGACATCGTGTTGGATTCCAGTTTTTTAAATGTTCTCCTGTTAAACCACGGCCTGGACAGTTGTGAAACGGGTATTGGAGACAACCTGCTTTTACGCCCCTGGATCACCGATTTTGTCAGAGCCAACAAAAGCTTTGTGGTAAAACGCAACCTTTCGGTGAGGGAGCAGCTGCTGGCCACCGCCGAGCTTTCGGCTTACATCCGCTATACCCTGCAAGAGAAAAAACAATCCATCTGGCTGGCTCAGCGCGAAGGCCGTGCCAAAGATTCCGACGACAGAACACAAAAGAGCATCCTGAAGATGTTAATTTTCGGGGGAAAAGGTAGCATTTTGGAGATTCTTGCATCTATGCATCTGATTCCGTTGAGTATCTCATACGAATTCGATCCTTGCGACTACTTAAAAGCGAAAGAAATGCAATTGAAACGTGATCAGCCTGATTACAAAAAAAGCCGAGAGGACGATTTGTTGAGCATGCAAACCGGGATTATGGGATACAAAGGCCGGGTATTTTACAGTGTCGGCGCTTGTATTTCGGAAGAAATCAATAAAATGGATGCCGCTATGCCCAAAAAAGACATAATCGAAAAAATCGCCGGCCTGATGGATGCACGCATACACGCCAATTACCGGCTGTATCCCAACAATTACATCGCTGCGGACCTGCTCGATGAGGCCGACACTTTTATCAGGAGTTATTCCAGGAACGAAAGAGAAAAGTTCACGGATTACCTGCAACAACAATTGAATAAAATTGAACTTCCCGACAAGGATGAACCTTTTTTGAGAAAAAAAATGCTCGAAATGTATGCCAATCCTTTAAAAAACAAACATAAAGCAAAAGCATTAAATTTATGAAAAGTATATACAAAGCACTTCTGGTATTCCTTCTTATTTTACCTTTGGCTTCGTGTTCCGAATTTTGGGGTGGAGATGAACCCGAGGTGATTTATTATGAATCCATGGCCAATGTTCAGAGTATTCAAACCAATAATGTACTCTTTAAATCCAATCCCAATCTATATTTTTCTTCGCAGGACGGTTTTGATTTGGACGATTCCATTGCTGTCGGCGACAGAGTCTGGTTGTATTTTACACTGGCTGATTCCATTTCTCCCACTTTGTACAACATTCACATCTATTCCTATGCCGAAGTTGATTCCCGTCCGTTTTATCAGCTCGAAAAAGAGGCCAACGACACTATTCTAAGCCAGGGCATCCATCAGCTTCAGAAATGCTGGATCAGCGACAATTACCTGAATGTTATTTTTTATGCCTATGCCAGCGTCTCTCCAAAAAGCAGTTTTGAACTGGTTCGCGACATGAACCGGGAAGATACTTTGGCTGCCAAACCCAAAATTTATCTTGACCTCAGACACAATACGGCTTCCGTAACCCCATACTGGTACAATCTCGAAATGATGAGCTTTGATTTGAGGCCCATACGTGAACAATATACCGGCCAGGACACTATCGCTGTTCAATTTAGCTATACTCTGGGCAGCAGTCAACACGTCAATTTCTATTATCTGCCTCAAGCCGATGAAAATTCTCAGGAATAAGTTACTGCTGCTGGCCGTTTTACTTAACCTGATCTCATGCGACAACGAATACGGCCTGATGGATCCGGCGGCTGAAACCTGGCAGTCCGGCCTTTGTGTGGCAGTTCCGTACGAAGGTTTTCCTTATGTCTTGCAGATGGACCAGGGAGATAAAATCGTCTCTGGAGGAGAGCCGCAAAGCAACGTAAAAATCGGCAACCGCTACAGTATTTATTACAGCCTTATTAAACCCAAAGAAGGAGATGAAGTTCGCAAGGCAGAAATTGCCCAAATGATACCTGTTACCACCATTCCTCTGACATACCCCGATTCGGCAACAACAGAAACCACCCAGGGCGACCCCATAGAAATCAGTAAAGCGTTTTGGTTGGGCGGCGACTTTATAAACGTGGAATTCAACTTTAAAATCTCCGACAGCCAGATCAAACACACGCTTAAACTTCTCTTTACTTCTTTTGACGAAGAGGATAAAGAGTTGAAACTCGATTTTATCCATCTGGCCAACGGCGACCTGCCGGTGGAGGATCTGCCTGCTATCGTATCGTTTCCGCTCAAATCCATTTACGAGTTTAACCAGGCCGACACCATTCTGATTCGTGTCATGCAGAAAAACCGCCAGGGCGAAAACCACTACAGTTATTACGGCCTAAAGGGAGGCTGTGCCGAAGACCAGAGATAGTATGCCCAGGGCCGGGGCAAAGAATCAGCTCCTTATCTGATTCTTTTAAAATCCTTCTGTTAATTTGTGCGAACAAACCCTTGCATATCAATATCAAGAGCACTGGAATGAAGAAAGAGTCGGGACCTGTCTACATTTTTGCATTATTTATATATTAATGCTTTGCTTTAAGGATTGTAATGGATTTTCGCTCTAAATGTAACAACTATTTTTCCCCATTTTCACCTATAGTAAGACTTGAAAGACATTTCATACCAAGCTTCAACTCCCGTATAAGCACCGAATTAACATAGTTTTAGTTGATAAAGATTTAAAATTTTGCAGAGCTGTCGGATTATATAGTATTTTGGTGCAAAATTTTTATCTAAATCGTTACAAGTATGACAATCATTCATCGTATCCTCACAAGCAGCCTGCTTGTGTTAGCACTTTTTTGTTCAAGTCCTGCCCTTTATGCACAGACCGAAGGGCAACCCGAACAAGGTCAGATTCCCCCGCATCCACCCAGATTACCCGAAGGCGTTATTCCGGCCTTCCCCGGTGCCTGGGGTGGCGGTATGTTTACCAGCGGTGGCCGCGGCGGCAAAGTGATAGCCGTTACCAATCTCAACGACAACGGCGAAGGCAGCCTGCGGGCAGCTCTCGAAGCCGAAGGACCTCGTATTGTAGTATTCCGCGTTGCCGGCACCATCAAAATTGACAGTGACCTCAACATCAATCATCCCGACATTACCGTAGCCGGACAAACGGCTCCCGGTGACGGTATTTGCATTGCCGGTACCTTCAACATCAACACCCATAATGTCATCGTACGCCACATCCGGGTACGCCGCGGTGTGCCTGTGGGCGGACAAGGTGATGACAACATCGGAGGCAATCCCAATCATCACATCATTATTGACCATTGTTCCACCAGCTGGGGTATGGACGAAAACATTTCGCTTTATCGCCACATGAGGCCTTCGCTTGACGGAACTACTCAGATCAAAGATCCTGCCAAAAACATTACCATTCAGTGGACCATCTCCAGCGAAGCACTTGATGCCCGCGGCCATGCTTTTGGCGGCACCTGGGGTGGCAATCCCTCTACTTTCCATCATAACCTCTTTGCCTGTAACACGGGACGAAATCCTTCCATAGGGATGTCAGGCCCCTTTGATTTTCGCAACAACGTCATTTTCAACTGGCGACACCGCACCACGGACGGAGGTGATGAAACCTCTCTGATCAATATGATCAACAATTACTATAAACCCGGTCCCGCCACCAACGAAAATATGCGCGGAGTTTTTGCCCGCATCGAACAACGCAGCATGTATTCTCCCGGCAGTGCCTGGGCCGAAGGCGGCTGGTATCCCAAAGCTCAGAACCGTCCCGGAAAATGGTATGTTGCCGGCAACGTGATGCACGACAATCCGGAGATCACCAACAACAACTGGGCAGGCATGCGCGGCCCCGAAAACCTGGCCCGTGTAAACACCGCTTTCGAAGGTTGGCCTGTTGCACCGCATCAAACAGCCCTGGAAGCCTACGAGTCTGTATTGGCTAACGCAGGAGCCACCCTACCCAAACGTGACGCCGTTGACCAACGCGTTACCGAAATGGTTCGCAGCGGTAAACCCATGACCGAAACCGGTATCATCAAAGACATCTCCGAAGTGGGCGGCTATCCCGAACTGACTTTCGATCCCAAAAAAGTGGCTGTTGATACCGATGGCGACGGTATGCCCGACGAATGGGAAAAGAAAAACAATCTGAATCCCAAGGATGCTTCGGACGGAGCAAAAGATGCCGACAAAGACGGATACACCAATGTAGAGGAATTCCTCAACGGCACCAATCCCAACGAATACCTCAACTATCGGAATTTAGGCAACAACATTGATATGATCAGCTTCAAGTAAAAGTTGATTTAAGTTCTTGCAATAAAAAAGATGGCACTCTGTATTGAGAGGCCCTCTTTTATTTTATATCTAATAAATATCCTTCGAAGATTACAATACTGACAAGTGCCCTGAGGTTAATTGAAGAATCCTTCAATAAGCTTCATAATCGCTATTAATATAATCTATTCCTTTCACTGGTATTTCATTCAACTTTCCTGTGTCGGAATCTATTCTCCAGGCTTGGTAAATCTTGCGGAAAATTTTCTTTTTATTGCTCTCAATTTTAAACAGCGATACGATACGATCGTCCACTTTACGATTCAGGCGACAATCGCCGCCGTAGCCCAGGTATTTTTCCTGATCCATTCCTTCCACTTCGATAAGATCGGCAACATGTATCACAGTACCGGTATTGTCGGGTACATATCTCATAAGTATCAGCAAACCGGTGTTTTCCTTGCGAAAAACAAAAAGCCGGTGAAATGTTCCCCCTTCGAAGATTTTTTCCCTTTCCACCAGGATATTTCCAATGTTCTTAAAATCATCCAATACAGGGAAATCTTTCAGGCCGGTATAGCGCCGGCCTATAAGCTGCTGCAGGCGTGGATCTGCGGCCTCTGTTACAGGCAAATGCAACAGAACAACTATCATCAGGATTAAATGCTTTATGTTTTTCACACTTTTCGGCTATCGCTTGATGATCAACTTATGAATATCTGTCCTTTCTTTTGAGGTGCATTCCAGCAAATACAAACCTTCGTTTAAACCTCCAATGTTAATTTGATTTTGCGTGGGCTTTATTGTTTCGCTTTTGACCAAAGCTCCGGCTAAAGAATAGATATTCAAGATTAAATTCTCCTGATTGCTGTGTTCCAGCACAATTATATCCGATGCAGGATGGTAGAAAAACAGAACTTGCCCTGATTGACGACCGGGAGCTTTCAGCTCGTTTACAAAACCTGTAAAACTAAGATTGTCAATGTACAACATCGACTCTGAATGTTGCACATAAGCTCCTGTTACAAAATATATGGTCGCCGAATCGGGAAGCACTTCGGTTTCGTAACTAAGCGGGATTTCCAGGGCTGTCCATTCGGAAATGGAATCGCTGGTAACATAGTAGGAATTAGCTATTATTTCCCCCAGCTTATAAAAATAAATTTGCATTACCAGACTGTCACCGCCAAAAGGCAGGTATTTGTAATATAAATACAAGGCTGCTGGCTTGTAATCGATGGCAAAAGAAGGCTTGGGCAACCAGTTCACCATAGCGTCGGCCCGGTCGTTGCTAAAAATCACTCCTCTTACCCCTTGTTCGTTATCGGGTTTAATTCTGACGGAAAACTGTCCGGTTCCCGGAGGGTAACTCTCGTTGTTTTTCTCCAGAGAAAAGCTGCGTACTTCCCCCTTGGGCAATGCCCCCACCCAGCCGTCGGGTTTTTCGTAAACATAGGCAGTCCAGTCATCCACATAATCTTCCCAAAGCTCGAATCCCGGATTGGGGATTTGAGCCACAGCTCCCATTGACAGGGCAATGAAAAGTGCAAGTATAAAAGAATTTTTCATGGCTTTTGGTTTACAAATAGTCGGTAAATGTATACATAAAATCGAATCTGCAAACATTTTACACACTAGCCTGAAAAATATTCTATACTGATCTTTAAATGTATATGTTCGGTTCCATAATTCTTAAACCACCTTGCTTTCTCGCCCTGCCCAAAGCATCGGCGGCCAGCATGGCGGCCAGCACTTTTTCGGGAGTAATGCAGATGGCTTCGTGATGTATGCCTTCCTGAGGAGCACAGGCTTTTTGAGCTGCCACCATCAAGCGTTCCCGGCTCGGGTCGCTGATGCCCAAATCGTCAAAAGTTGTGGGCAGACCTAACTCTTCGCAAAAATTATAAATCACTTCCATTTCTTCGGGACAGGCATCGTTAAGATGCAGGCCGGCAAGCACCCCAAAGGCGACCTTTTCGCCATGATACAAAGCATGCGTCTCTTCCAGAGCCGTTAAACCATTGTGCACCGAATGGGCTGTGGCCAGGCCGGAACTTTCAAAGCCAATTCCGCTCAACAGGATATTTGCTTCAATGACGCGTTCCAAAGCCGGTGTGATAATCTTGTTTTCGTTGGCCAATTTGGCTGTCCGGCCATAACGCATGATGGTTTCAAAACACAGTCTGGCCAGTCTCATTCCGGCCAGGGTGCTGTGCCCTCCGCATTCGTTGACCGAAAACGTCCGTTCACAGGACTCGGCCTCAAAACGGGTGGCCAGCGCATCGCCCATGCCTGCAACCAAAAAACGCACAGGTGCCGAAGCAATGATGCCGGTGTCTACCAGCACTACCTGAGGATTGCTTTTTTGATAATAAATCGATTCGAAAGCTCCCTCTGCAGTATAGATCACTGCACAACCGCTGCAGGGGGCATCCGTTGAAGCGATGGTGGGAACAATGATCACCGGAATATCGGCCTTGTCGGCCACGATCTTGGCGGTATCCAGAGTTTTACCCCCTCCCATCCCCACCAGCAATCCGATTTTCTTTTGGCGGACTACAGCCAGCAGTCGTTCAATTTCCTGCTGACAACATTCTCCCCGGAATGTTTCCACATGAAAGCGACTCAGGTCTTCTGTACTAAGATGTTGGGGCAGCACTTTGCCAACAATCGTGGGAGAAGCCAGCAACAAAGCCCGCTCCGCCAACCGGCTGCTAAGTTCGGGCAATCCGGTCAAAGCCTGTTCTCCCTGAATGTACTTGCCCGGGAAGGCAGCCACATAATTTAATAATGCATTTTTCATTTAAACCTTGTATTTGATATAATTCGATTTAAGCTTTTTCCTTTAACGATCGGCATTCATCACCTTGACCCAGGCTTGAACAAAATCTTTTACAAATTTTTCTTTGTTGTCGTCCTGTGCATATACTTCGGCATAGGAACGCAGAATAGAATTCGAACCAAAGACCAGATCGACCCTGGTGGCTGTCCATTTAAGAGCTCCTGTTTTTCTGTCAACTACGTGATATAAATTGTCCGCTACCGGCTTCCAGGAATAACGCATATCGGTAATGTTTACAAAAAAATCATTACTGAGCGCCCCCGGCCTGTCGGTAAAGACGCCGTGTTTACTTCCTCCGTAATTAGCTCCCAACACTCTCATGCCTCCTATCAATACGGTCATTTCGGGCGCTGTGAGTCCCATTAGCTGAGTACGGTCGAGCAGGAGTTCTTCGGGTTTTACCGCATAGTCTTTTTTGAGCCAGTTTCGGTAACCGTCGTGAATTGGTTCCAATACGGCAAAAGATTCCTGGTCGGTCATTTCGGCTGTAGCATCACCACGTCCGGGGCTGAATGGGACACAGATGCCTACTCCGGCATCGCGGGCAGCTTTTTCGATAGCGACACTGCCGCCCAGCGCAATTAAATCGGCTATACTTACTTTCTTCGGTAAGCCGGCCTGAATTTTTTCAAGTGTTGCCAATACTTTCTCCAAACGTCGGGGTTCGTTGCCTTCCCAGCTTCTTTGCGGTTCAAGCCTTATTCTGGCCCCGTTAGCCCCTCCCCTGAAATCGGAACCACGAAAAGTGCGGGCACTGTCCCAGGCGGTGTTGATCAGTTCTACGGAACTAAGGCCGCAATTCAACAGTGTTGCTTTTAAGTCTTTGATTTCGGTATCGCTCAAGGTATAGTTAACGGAGGGAATCGGGTCTTGCCAAATAAGATCTTCGGCGGGCACTTCGGGCCCGAGATAGCGACTTTTGGGCCCCAGATCGCGATGAGTAAGCTTGAACCAGGCTCTGGCGAAAGCCCGGGCAAAGATCTCGGGATCATTGTAAAAACGCTCGGATATTTTGCGGTAGGCGGGATCCATTTTCATGGCCATGTCCGCATCGGTCATCATTGGATTCCTGCGTACTCCGGGTTTATGGGCATCGAAGGGTTTGTCTTCTTCTTTGATATTGACGGGCTCCCATTGCCAGGCTCCTGCGGGGCTCTTGGTGAGTTCCCAGTCGTAGTTGAGCAATAAATGAAAATATGTGTGATTCCATTTGTTGGGATGAGTGGTCCAGGCACCCTCCAGACCGCTGGTAACAGTATTCTCTGCATTGCCTTTGCCTTTGGGATTGTGCCAACCCAATCCTTGTTCCTGAAGTTCTGCTCCTTCGGGAGCCGGACCCAGCAAAGATGCGTCACCGTTGCCGTGGGCTTTACCTACGGTATGGCCTCCGGCAGTCAGGGCTACGGTTTCTTCGTCGTTCATACCCATACGCTTAAAGGTGAGGCGAACATCTTTAGCTGTTCTCAGGGGATCGGGTTTGCCGTCCACACCTTCGGGATTGACATAAATCAGGCCCATTTGCACGGCGGCCAGCGGATTTTCGAGCGATTCGCGGTTTTCGTCATCGCTGTAGCGGTTTTTGGTGGCTGCCAGCCACTCTTTTTCGCCTCCCCAATAGATGTCTTTTTCGGGATGCCAAATGTCTTCGCGACCACCTCCAAAACCAAAGGTTTTGAAGCCCATCGATTCGTAAGCTGCGTTACCGGCCATTATGAATAAATCGGCCCAGGAGAGTTTGTTGCCGTATTTTTTTTTGATCGGCCAAAGCAAGCGGCGGGCTTTGTCCAGGTTGACGTTGTCGGGCCAGCTGTTGAGTGGCGCAAAGCGCTGGTTGCCGGTGTTGCTTCCCCCGCGGCCGTCGGTGGTGCGGTAGGTACCGGCGCTGTGCCAGGCCATGCGAATCATCAATCCGCCGTAATGTCCCCAGTCGGCAGGCCACCAGTCCTGGCTGTCGGTCATGAGTTTTTTCAGGTCTTCTTTTACGGCAAAATAATCGAGTTTTTTAAATTCTTCTCTGTAATTATAACCTTGTCCCATAGGGTTGGTCTTGGTGTCGTGTTGATGCAAAATATCAAGATTCAGGGCATTAGGCCACCAACTCATTACCGAATCGTTGGTTTCGGTATTCGCCCCGTGCATAACCGGGCATTTCCCTTTTTTCAAATTTTCCATAATGGCTTGATTTATTGTTTATCTGTTGTTGCTTCTTACACTAATCAAGGCAACACTTTCCCTTGACTTATATAACTTCTCCCGATTTTGGATCGCTGTATGAGCTGATAAAAATAACACTTTTATCTCAGAATTCCTTCTTGTCAGGTTTTTGTTTGGGGAATTTTTTCCCGGGCGTATCGGGGCTGCTTGCAAGATAAATTGAACTTGTAATATTCTTCGAAAAAGTTATTTAAATTCAATTAATTAGTATTTTTGTTTTTTCGGACCCAAAGAAAGCGTTTTTTTACCAAGGCTTTTTGTGTATTATGGCCAAAAAATCGCAACTATACTATTGGCTGATAGTCCGATTATAATGTAAGTGGTCCCGATAAGAGAACAAATTATTTGTCCATGAAAAACCAAATCTTAATTACACTATACAATGGAGTCGAAATACCGATGCTTGGATTTGGTACGTTCAAAATACCTGAAGGGAAAGTTGTAATACAATCAGTTAAAAAGGCATTGGAATTGGGGTATCGACATATTGACACCGCAGCTTACTATAAAAACGAAACCGGAATAGGCGAAGGCATTCGGCAAAGCGGAATTTCCCGCAGTAAGATTTTTCTTACCAGCAAGGTGTGGACTTCTGATTATGGTTACGACAGTACGCTCAGGGCTTATGAAATGAGTTTACAGCGACTCGGGGTTGAATATCTTGATCTCTATCTTGTTCATTGGCCTAATGCCAGGATTAAAGATACCTGGCGAGCTATTGAGCAATTATATAAAGAAAAACGTGTGCGTGCTATTGGTGTGTCTAATTTCCATATTCACCACCTGGAATCATTGTCGGCGGGCTGTGAAATTAAACCGATGATTAATCAGATTGAATTTCATCCCCGATTGTTGCAGACCTCTTTGTTTGAATACTGCAAAAAACACCAAATACAATACGAAGGTTATAGTCCGTTAATGCGGGGAAAGATTTTTAATATTCCATTATTGGCAGAAATAGCAGAACAGTACAAGCGTACAATTCCGCAAATTGTTTTGCGTTGGAATATTCAAATGGGAGTCGTAACTATACCAAAATCGACACATCCCGAAAGAATCTTAGAAAACATACAAATTTTCGATTTTGAAATTTGCCAGGAAGATATGCAAGCCATTTGTTCACTTGACAAGGAAGAAAGAATTGGTCATAATCCTGACAGAGGCGTAAAACAATAATTAATGCTCTATGAAAAAGAATAATGATAATTGCCTGATTGAAGTGTTTGCAGGGACTTCAACAGAGGTAGGAATAGTAAGGAGTTTATTGGAAAATGCTGATATCAACACATTCCTGAAAGATAATTATATGGGGACCCTGGCTCCGTGGAATGTTGCGGGAGGTGGCGCAGGAGCTGTCAATATTTTTATCAACAGCAAAGACTATGTCAATGCAAGATTGATTATTGAAAAATATGAAGAGAATATAAACAAACACTAAACATAAACAACAGACCATGAAACATTTAGCCATTATTTTATTGAGTGTATTTCTTTTTACTAACTGCAGTTCCGATAAAGAAAAAACCACTCATTTGACGGGGAAAGTCATTGACAGAGATAGTAAAACTTTGATTTTGGCAAAGCAGACCCAAGATATCAGGTACAGCGGGGTTGAAATACCTATAGACAGTTTGGGGAATTTCAATTACGATATGAGTTTTCAATTTGTGGAAGCGTATGAATTAATATTCAAAGATGACTATATAAATGGAGCATGGAGACCTATTTTGTTTTTTCCGGACAACGACACTATTAAGTTTACTCTATTCCCTTTGGAAAAACCTTTTAGCAACAAAATCGAAGGGAGTACACTCTCTCTGAAAAAGGAAATGATTAATGAATTGCTTAAAAATTCCGATAATATTAAAAGATATTGGCATTTAAAACAAATTTCAGATTCCTTATCCAGGCTCAACGACAGCTCCGATTATCTAAAAGCAATTATTGACAGTTGTGAGATCCTTTTAGATCAATCCTATAAGTACAAGTTTCAACTTATTAAAGAAGAACAAAACATATTTGGTTACCATCAATTACTGGAAATGCTGAAAGATCAGAAAAAACATTATGTATACGAACTTGATAGCCTGAAAGAAGCCTGTTCTCTTTTTGAACAAAACTTCCCAAATCATCCCTACAATGAATTGGCTCAAATTCGTCTGGATGGATTATTACAAATCAAAGTTGGTGGTGAGTATGTGGATTTCGCCTTTCAGGATTCTATAGGAAATACTTTAAGGCTTTCGGATATTATTTCAAAAAACAGATTTACCTTACTTGACCTTTGGGCACCCTGGTGTGGACCATGTATAAGAAAAAGTCAAAAAATACTGCCCGTTTATGAGGAATTAAAAGAAAAAGGATTTGTAGTTGTCGGTGTGATTGGAGGTATTAGTACTGAAGAACAATATGTAAAGACCGTTCAAAAATACAAGTATCCCTGGTTGCTGACAGCCGAAATAAATGATGAAAATAAATTATGGGAAAAATATTGTGTCTCCGGAGGTGGAGGCGGTCAGTTTTTGATGGACAATAAAGGTAAAATAATTGCCATTAACCCCTCTCTGGAGGATATAAAAAGAATACTTCCGGAAGAATAAAAGAAAGTCTTGCAAAACAAAAGAATCGTTGCATTGAGATTGATAAAAGGATTCTTTTCAAGCTTTTTGCATAGCCAGCATAATTACAGGAAGTATGCCAACCAGGTTGGATGTCATGTGCACCGTTATCGCATAAGCATTGTTGTTGTATTTTTCCTGGTAATAACCGGCTATCAGCCCAATGCAGCCGGTGAAAACAACTGTGCGAATCAAAAAATAAGGACTGTAGCCAAAGGAAGCCAGGCTCAAATGAGCTAAGCCAAAGAGCAGGGCACTAATCATCAAAGATAAACTTATTTTCCTGTTTAAAATCTTGATTCCTCTCTGTTTTAACGGAGCAAGCAAATTAAGCAAAAAGCCGCGGAACAACAATTCTTCGGCAATACTGGCAGCAATAACCACAAAAAGCAGGAATTGCACAGGATTCAATTTGATTGCAGGATGCACTTCTCCTCTTGAAACTCCGATTAAATTAGCCAGTAAACTCAAAAAAAGAGAAAGTCCCACGTAAGTAATTATGGTAAATATTATTGGCCTGAGTATCAACTTGAATTTCGGTAGTGCGATGCGGTAGCTCAGGTGCTTTTTCATCGATAGAATGGCTGCGACCGACAGGCAAGACAGAATAAGAGCCTGAGTCAGGTAAGAATTAATGACTAAGCCATCGATATTCCTGATTAGCCGGCTCAACAATAGGGTAGCAAAATATATCGCTACAGTCAGGGTGATTCCGTAAAGCAATCTTGCTGTGTTCTTCATGCTTATAAATCAATATGAATTCCAGTTGCTAATTTCTTCCAGCTTTTTTCTGGATTTTTCTCTGGTCTTCGCAGCCGAATAACCCAGGGTGATGAGTAAAGGCACTCGTTTTTTGGCAGGAACATTCAGGAGGCTTTTGACTTTGGCTTCGTTGAACCAGCCAACTATACAACTACCCAGCCCCAGTTCGGCGGCCTGCAGGCAAAACTGGTTCACGGCAATGCCCAGATCGAGCAGGGCGTATTCTTTGTCCTGAATGACAGAACCCATTCCCGATAGCACATTCACCTTTTCCAGTACCACCGCAACAATTACAGGCGCCTGATGTGTAAATTTATTCAATCCCACACTCACAGCGCATTCCGCCACCTGCTCCTTCAATTCGGGCTGATCGACCACCACAAATTTCCAGGGCTGAGAATTATTCGCCGAAGGCGCAAGACGGGCCGTCTCCAGGCACCGGATGATTTTTTCTTTTTCCACCCCCCTCGCCTCGTATTTCCGGTCGCTTTGCCGAAGTTTCACTAATGCTGAGAATTCCATATTGATTGTGTTTTGATTGAATTGAATTTATTAATCAGGCAAACATACAAAAAAATACGGCTCTTGTCGATTAGGGGCTGAGTATATAAAATCAGACGACTTTGTGTGCTTATTCTTATTATTTCAACTAACTATGCAAAAAATTCAATATTTGCCACTGATAGTATGGACAAGGAAAAAATTATCAACAAAACAATGGATTTGGAAGACCTTAAATCGGAGAGGGCTTTACAAATAATGGAGGAACTCAACGAATTAATCAATAAGTTGAGGTCGAAGAATTTAAAAATCAGTTCCTGGTACGGAAGTTTCAACCTGAACGGCCATCCACTGTCCAACGAAAGAATAAATCGGGGCTACGGCTATCAGAGTCTGGCGGGAGCAGCTGATGATAAGAATTTTCCCTGGTTTTTGTACTGGGAGATCGTCTGGGTGGTTTTAAATAATGATTTTAAGCCGGGCCAGGAGGTGTTGGATTTGGGCGGAAGCTCGTCTTTATTTTCCTATTACCTTGCGTCCAAAGGAATCAACGTAAGCACCATCGATCTTCAAAAAGAATTGGTAGACAATGCAAACCATGTGGCAAAGCAGATGAATTGGAATCTGAAGAACCAGGTCATGGACATGAGAGAATTAAAATTCAATTCAAAATTCAATCATATCACTTCCATTTGTGTATTTGAACACATTCCCATGTACGACAGGGTTATAGTCAACGAAAAGATTAAGGACCTGTTGATCGAAGGTGGAAAATTCAGTATCACCTTCGATTACAGGAATCCCTCTAAATGTGCACAAATAAATACTCCCCAGGATGTTTATAATCAATTTGTAAAACCTTCGGGCTTGAAAATAAGAGGGAATAAAGAATTTGTTGATAACGGCAAAAATTATTTATTGCACCCCTTTTATTACAAAAAGAGATTGTGGAATTACAAAAGAATTTCCATCCAAAAAGGACATTTTAAGCCCCGGGATTTTTTCAAGACAAAAAACACCAACGATTACAGCTTTGGGGCCCTATTCCTTGAACGTTAAGAAATAGAGCCCCAAAGCGAACTATCCGAATGCGGTCCGCAGCGATAGCGAACTGCCCGAATACGATCCACAGCGAAAGCCTGGACTTATGATAAAATCGCTGCCGTATCCATGGCAATCATAAGTTCCTCGTTGGTAGGAACCACCATTACCCGGACTTTGGAATCGGGTGAGGAAATGATGGCTTCTTCCCCATGAATCAGCTTATTCTTTTCGAAATCAAGCTTTAAACCCATGTATTCCATATTTTCACATATCACCTGACGCGATTCGTCCTGATTCTCTCCAACGCCGCCGGTGAATACCAAAATATCCACGCCACCCAACACAGCTGTATATGCACCTACGTATTTTTTAATCATATAATTGTACATATCCAGCGCCAGTTGAGCCCTTTCGTTTCCTGATTTCGCGGCCGCACTGAGTTCTCTCATGTCGGACGAGACACCCGACACACCCAGAATACCGCTTTTCTTGTTAAGAATATTATTCAGGGCACGAGGGCCGATGTTTTCTTTTTCCATCAGATAAGTCAGTGCACCACCGTCAATATCTCCTGTACGAGTACCCATCAGTAAACCTTCGAGCGGAGTCAGTCCCATGGAATTCTCTACCGATTTTCCGTCACGAATGGCTGTCACAGACCCGCCGTTACCAATATGCGCCGTGATAATACGCTGCGAGGCATAATCTACTCCGAGAATATCGCAGGCCCTGCGCGAAACATAGCGATGGCTGGTACCATGAAAACCGTAACGACGAATAGCGTATTTCTCGTAGTATTCGTAAGGCAGGCCGTACATATAAGCCTTGGCAGGCATGGTCTGATGAAAAGCAGTGTCAAAAACGGCCACCTGGGGCAAATCGGGCATAATCCGGGTTACTGCCTCAATACCCTTGAGGTTGGGCGGATTGTGCAAAGGAGCCAATTCTATGCATTCGTTCACCTTGCGCAGGACTTCGTCGTTGATACGCACACTCTTGCTGAATTTTTCGCCTCCGTGTACCACCCTGTGTCCCACTGCGTCAATTTCTTTCAGCGATTTTATGCAGGCATATTTACCTTCGGTCAGCACTTTAAAAATAAATTGTATGCTTTTGGTGTACTCAGGAAAATCCTCTTCGATCATCACCTTTTCGCCGCTGCAGCTTTGCATTTTCAGATAGGAACCGCTCAGGCCGATTTTTTCAACGGAGCCCTGTCCCAGCACCCTGAGGCTGTCCATGTCGAATAATTTGTATTTAACGGAAGAACTTCCACAATTCAAAACCAGTATTTTCATAATAGTACATCAATTAGCCTTAATCCCCAACGATTGGTTACAGGTAATAACAATCATTTTATAAATATCATCCACGGAACATCCCCTCGAGAGATCGTTGATGGGTGCAGCCATGCCTTGCAAAATCGGGCCTACTGCCTCGGCCGAAGCCAGGCGCTGTACCAGTTTGTAAGCAATATTGCCGGCCTCCAGGCTGGGGAAAACCAGGACATTGGCATGTCCGGCAATCGGACTGCCCGGTGCTTTGCTCTTGCCAACAGCAGGAACAATGGCGGCATCGGCTTGTAAATCGCCGTCGATCTGGAGTTTGGGACACATTTCTTTGGCAATGCGTACAGCTTCGGTCACTTTGTCGACCAATTCGTGTTTGGCGCTGCCTTTGGTGGAAAAACTCAACATAGCTACACGGGGCTCAAAACCGGCAATGCTGCGAGCCGTTCCTGCAGTCGAAACGGCTATCTGTGCCAGTTCCTGTGCGTTGGGATTGGGCAACACAGCACAGTCTGCAAAAATAAGCAAACCATCTACACCGTACTGCTTATCGGGTACAAACATTAAAAAAGCTCCCGAAACGACCGAGATACCCGGTAATGTCTTGACAATCTGCAAAGCCGGCCTCAATACATCGCCGGTAGCATTGCGGGCACCGGCAATTTCACCATCGGCGTCGCCGTTTTTAATCATCAGACAGGCCAGATACAGGGGATCTTCCACCAGAAGGGCAGCCTTTTCGGGGGTCATACCTTTGTTTTTGCGCAATTCATACAACAAAGAAGTGTAGGCTTCTTTGTTGGGATGATTGACCGGGTCGATCAATACCGCCTTGTCTGCAATTTTACTTAAGTTGTTTTGTTTGGCCAGACTCAGTATTTCCTCGCGATTACCGATTAAATAAATCTCTGCCAGTCCGTCTGCCAAAATCTGGTTGGCAGCTTTCAGGGTTCTGATTTCGTTGCCTTCGGGCAGCACAATCCTCTGTGGATTTGCTTTAGCCCGGGCAGCCATTTGTTGTAGTAAACTCATAAAAAAATATATAATTAATCCTCTTCTGCAATTCTTCTCGGACGGGGAGAAAACAATTTTCCGGGTGTGCTCAAAAAGCCTACGTTTTCTTCGTTGAGCATTCTGTCCAGCTCTTTGGAAGAAAGATCGGCATAAATTTTGCCCATATAGGCCAGTGCAATGTGGCCGGTTTCTTCGGAAACCACTATGGCTTTGGCATCAGAAACCTGACTGATTCCCAGAGCAGAACGATGTCTCAGGCCGTATTGTTTGGGAACGGTTTCGTCGCGTGATACAGGCAAAATACAGGCTGCAGCTTTAATGCGTTCGTTGGAAATAATCACGGCACCGTCGTGCAAAGGGGTGTTCTTGTAAAAAATATTTTCCAGCAGGCGATAACTCACCAAAGCGTCGGTGCGTTCACCGGTCGACAAGTATTCATCGAGGCTGATGTTGTTTTCAATTACAATGAGAGCTCCGGTTTTGGACTCAGCTAAATTTTTGCAGGCCAGCAAAATTTGCACTATATAGGCTTTGGATGCGACCTGTTTGTTTTTTTTCTGGGAAAACAGCGCAACAAAATTTTTCCATCGCCGCCTCGAACCCAGCATCACCAAAAAACGCCGCAGTTCGTTCTGAAACAAAACTATCAGGGCTATGGCTCCCACACTGACCACTTTGTCGAGTATGCCGCCCAGCAGTTTCATTTTAAAAATGTAGGATACCAAAATCCAGAGCGCAATGAACGACAGAACACCTATAAAGATGTTAATGGCACCCGAGCTCTTCATCAATTTATAAATTCCGTACAATAGCAGCGCTACCAGGAAAATATCAATAATATCCAATAAACTGGGCATCAGCATAGGCCGGCATTTTTACAAAGTTGAACCATACGAACGCATTCAACGGCTTGTCTGACATCGTGCACCCTGAGGATATGAGCTCCAAACCACAAGGCCAGGGTATTGGCCACGGTGGTGCCGTTGAGGGCCTCTTCGGGACGACAGTTCAGCAAGTTGTAAATGAACGATTTTCTGGATAAACCCACCATAATTGGCGCTTCCAATATAAACAAATCTTCCAGTCTGCGCAATAGTTCGTAATTGTTTTCGAGGGTCTTGCCAAAACCGAAACCCGGGTCAATAATCAGGTCGTTCAGGCCCAGGTCCCTCAAACGGGCGGCATTGTGGGCCAGACTGCTGCAAATCTCGGCCATCAGGTGCTGATAGCGGGGACCCTGTTGCATATTTTCGGGTCGACCCTGAATATGGCTCAGCACATAAGGCACCTGCAAACGGGCTGCCACAGGAAACATTTCTGCATCCAGACTGCCGCCGGAAACGTCGTTTATTATATCCACCCGATAGTCTTCTACAGCAATGCTGGCCACTTCTGCCCGAAAAGTATCCACCGATAAGGGAAAATCCGGCCAGGATTTTCGAATCAGCTCCAGTGCAGGCAACAAGCGCGACAATTCTTCTTTCTGATCGGGGCTTTGACTGCCCGGGCGGGTGGAACAGGCCCCTACATCGATAATGTCGGCCCCCTCGCTGATCATCTTTTCAACTCTGGCTTCTACGTTGTTGAGCTCGCTCCTGCTGCCGGCATAAAAAGAATCGGGCGTAATGTTGAGTACCCCCATAACCCTGGGAGTATCAAAGGACATCAGCTTCCCTCTTAAGCGTATAGCGGGAGTGACAACAGAAAAAGGATCCATAATATGACAATTGATTTGCAGAGCATTTTAGGTCTGCCCGACAAAGCCACAAAAATACATAATATATTCTGTAATCCTCAGTTAAATGTGTAAAAAAACCGTACATTTGAAGGCCTTTGCTGAAGATTTGCTCATCGAATAGACCTTTACACTTTTATGATATCTCTTGAACAACTGTATCAGTTATTTTTACTACATCCTGACATTACAACCGACAGCCGGAATTGTTCCCCGGGCTCCATATTTTTTGCTTTAAAAGGAGAAAAGTTCAACGGCAATGATTTTGTTCCACAGGCACTGGCAGCGGGCTGTGCTTACGCTGTCTGCGACGAAGACCGCAATTGGGACGATGATCGTTGTCTTATAACAGAAGATTGTCTGGTCACTCTGCAGGCGCTGGCCGCCAGACACAGACAGGCTTTGAAGCATATTCCCCTGATCGCCCTCACGGGAACCAACGGCAAAACCACCACCAAAGAGCTGACGGCAGCCATACTGGAGAAAAAATTCAAAACCCTCTATACCCAGGGCAACCTGAACAATCACATTGGCGTACCACTGAGCCTGCTCAAGCTGACAAAAGAGCACCAACTGGCAGTGATCGAAATGGGAGCCAACCACCCGGGAGAAATCAAGGCTTCAGCTTTGCTGGCCGATCCCGACTATGGGCTCATCACCAACGTTGGCAGAGCACATCTCGAAGGTTTTGGCTCCCCCAAAAACATCCTGGCGACCAAAACCGAACTCTACGAGTATATTCGTCAAAAGGGCGGAAAAGTATTTGTCAATCTTGACCATCCGGATTTAGTAGAAAAGTCTGTGAGCATACAACGCATAGCCTACAGCAGCCGTGAAAGAGAAGCTCCCGTACTGGTAAGCGGCCGTCCTGCCGAGAATTCTGCCTTTCTGGGCGTTGAGTGGACCGATCATCGCGACAGCAAACGCTATTTGGTACAAAGCCAACTGATTGGAGCTTATAACCTGGAAAATATTCTGGCAGCTATCTGCGTCGGCTTGTATTTTGATGTTCTTCCTACCGACATAAACAGCGCTCTGGAAAATTACCGGCCCTCCAACAATCGTTCCCAATGGCAGCAAACAGCAAACAACCGGCTGATCATTGATGCCTACAATGCCAATCCCGGCAGCATGAAGGCTGCCCTGGAGCATTTCAGAACCAGCACCTCGGGTCGCAGAGCCCTGATTTTGGGCAGCATGAAAGAATTGGGCGAATACAGCCGCACCGAGCATCAGCGATTGTTAGACATAATTCAGGAAATTGAACCGGATCTGGTCCTGCTCATAGGCAAAGAATTCGAAAACACCCATACACAGGGTAATTTACTGCATTTTGACACTACCGTTCAATGTGCAGAATACCTTAAGGCTAATCCCCTGAAAGGCTATACCATACTGCTCAAAGGCTCCAGAGCCAACAAACTCGAAAGCTTGCCCGAACTGCTTTAATCCTAATCCTTATTCGTTATAAACTCAAAAAAACAAGACAATGAAAAAAACAATTCTTGCCTTATTTATGGCACTGAGCTTATTGGCTTGCAAACAAAAAGACAATTATCCTTACGCGTATCTCTACCAGGGACTGGAATTTGAAATGCCCCGCGTGGAAGCTCCTGTATTTCCCGACCGCGAAGTCAACATTGAAGATTTCGGTGGTAAGGGCGACGGCATGACTCTGAATACTGAAGCTTTCAACAATGCCTTCAAAAGCCTGTCTTCCAAAGGTGGAGGCAGTCTGATTGTTCCTTCAGGAGTCTGGCTGACCGGCCCCATCGTTTTCCAGTCGAACGTACGTCTGCATCTCGAAAAAGCAGCTCTCATCCTGTTTACTCAGGACAAAGCGGCTTATCCGGTTATTAAAACCAGCTACGAAGGCCAGGAAGCCTGGCGCTGCCAATCGCCCATCAGCGGAAGAAATCTTGAAAACATTGCCATCACAGGTCAGGGAGCCATCAACGGTTCGGGCCAGGTGTGGAGGCCTCTGAAAAAAGAAAAAGTAACCGAAAGCTATTGGCAAAATGTGATTGCCTCAGGCGGCGCACTAAAAAATCCCAAGTACTGGCTGCCCTCTCAAAAGGCCATTGAAGCAGAGCTGATGAGCCCTGCTCAACGCAATGCACTCACCGAAACCGATTGGGAAGATTTCAAGGATGTACTACGCCCGGTTATGGTCAGTTTTATTGAATGCAAAAACATCCTGTTGCAGGGAGTCTTGTTCGAAAATTCGCCCAGCTGGAATATTCATCCGCTGATGTGCGAAAACATCATCATCGACAATGTATTTGTACGCAATCCCTCCTTCGCTCAAAACGGCGACGGCCTGGATCTTGAATCCTGCAAAAACGTGATTGTGGTAAACTCTACCCTCGACGTGGGTGACGATGCTATCTGCCTCAAATCGGGACGCAACGAAGAAGGCCGCCGCAGAGGCAGGCCCACCGAAAATGTTATAGTAGATAATTGCCTGGTATTCAAAGGCCACGGAGGTTTTGTAGTGGGCAGTGAAATGTCGGGAGGCATCAAAAACATCGCTGTTTCCAATTGCAACTTTATCGGCACCGACGTGGGTTTGCGTTTCAAGAGCAACAGAGGGCGCGGAGGCGTAGTCGAGAATATCTACATCCGCAACATCAGCATGATCGATATGGTGACCGAAGCCCTGCGTTTTAATTTGTTTTACGGAGGAAAATCAGCTTCCGAAGCCCTGGCAGACGGCGACAAAGCCCCCTCCGAAGAAGTAATTCCCCCGGTCAGCGAAGAAACACCCGTATTCCGGAATATTTTCATTAAAGATGTTTATTCATACAATTCCCGCAGAGCGATGTTGTTCAATGGTTTGCCCGAAATGAATATACAAAACATACAGATCGAGAACTCAGTATTTACCTCGCAGATTGGTGCTGAATTAACAGAATCCAGCCAAATAAAGTTCAAGAATGTAGGTATTTACCCCAAGGAAGGACCGGCTCTGATTTTGTACAATGTCAAGAAACTGGAAGCAACCGACATTCAGATTCCCGAAAATTTGAAAGATCCTGTTCGTATCAGCGGTCAACGGAATCAAAACATTCAGCTTCCGGACAATCTCAATTAATTTAGAAACACATAAAGAGGGCGCCTCAACTGAGACGCCCTCTTTTTTTATTGGAAAGTCCGCAGATTTAGCACTCTGTCAGACCGAGTCGTATTCCATATGCCTCTTTAAATTGAAACAGATTGCTAAATTTTTAGAGAATACTTTTTGAGCCTTTCGTTGAGCAAGCCGGCAGGAATAATCTTTTTAATGGTGTCGGCAACGGCATTGAGCAATTTCTCGCGGATAAAGTCGGGGCGTATCACCAGGGATACTTCTCTGGTGGCCTGAGGCCTGACCAGGGGGCGAATATTTCCGGCCTGTTCTGCGTTAAGGAAAGGAATGTGTAATTCCGGGATGATGGTATAGCCTCCGCTTTTGTCAACTATGCTCACCAAAGTATCAATACTGCCGGCTTCGTAAATATTGTTACGCTTTTGTACGTCGTGGCAGAAGTGAAAAACCTGGTTGCGCAGGCAATGGCCTTCCTGCATCACCCAGAGCTTTTTGAGAGGCATGTCGTTGTACGAAAGCTCTTTCAGGGCATACAGTTCTTCACGGGGCGAAACATAAGCTACAAAGCTCTCGTAATACAGGGGTATTTCGAGTAAATCGGGATCTTCGAGCGGGGTTGACAAAATGGCCATATGCAATTCTGAATGCTTGAGATGCTCAATGATTTGACGAGTTTGTAATTCCGCGATACTGAGGTTAATCTCCGGGTATTTACGTACAAAAGACGAAATAAAATCCGGAACCAGGTAAGGAGCAATGGTAGGAATGATTCCCAAATTGAGATCTCCTTTCAGACCGTTACGCTGTTGATTGACCAGATCCTGCAGTTGAAAGACATTGCTCAGCACTGTTTTGGCCTGATGTATGATTTGCAGGCCTGTTTCGGTGGGTTCCACCGGCTGACGGCTGCGATCAAAAATCCTGACATCCAGCTCATCTTCCAATTTCTGGATCATGGCGCTCAGGGTGGGCTGGGTTACTCCGCATTCTTCGGCGGCTTTCAAAAAATGGCGGTGACGTTCCACGGCCACAACGTATTGCAATTGTTGTAAAGTCATCTCATTGAAATAATCTATGCAAATATAGACATTATCTGTTTGATTTATATAATTCCGGGTGTATCTTTGCATCAACATTAAACAGAATATTAACTCTAAATAATACTACTATGTTAAGCGAAAAATTACATCAAGCCATCAACAAACAAATCAACGCCGAGTTTTGGTCAGCCAACCTGTATCTGTCTATGTCTGCCTGGTTTGCAGACAAAGGCCTTCCCGGTTTTGCCCATTGGATGCAGAAACAATTCAACGAAGAACAGGAACACGCCATGCGTTTCTTTAAATACCTGGTGAGCCGCGGAGCCAAAGCAGAAATTGGCGCTTACGATGCTGTACCTTCCGATTGGAAAGACACCAAAAAAGTATTCGAAGACACGCTACATCACGAACAAGTGGTTACCGGTTTGATCAACAACCTCTACACGCTGGCTATGGAAGAAAAAGACTACGCCACCCAATCCATGTTGAAGTGGTTTATTGACGAACAAGTCGAAGAAGAAGATACCGCCCGCGGCATTCTGGATGCTCTCTGCCACATAAAAGACAACGGTCTTGGTTTGTTCCAAATGGACAAAGAGATGGGTGAACGTTAAATAATTATGACTCATAGCTTGATTCCCCTCTCCGGTACCAAAGAAGAAATTTACAGGCAAATGCTGCCGCAATTGCAGCATTTGGTCCGGGACGAGCAAAATCACATAGCCAATCTGGCCAACATTACGGCCGCACTAAAGTCCGCCCTGGGTTTTTTCTGGGTGGGCTTTTACCTTGTGGATGGGCCCTGGCTGGTGCTTGGGCCTTTTCAGGGAGAACTGGCCTGCACTCGTATTGCCCGGGGCAAAGGGGTCTGCGGCAAGGCCTGGGAACAACAAAAGGCTATAATCGTGAAGGATGTAGACAAGTTTGACGGCCATATTGCCTGCAGTACCCAATCCCGTTCCGAAATTGTGGTTCCGGTCATCAAAAACAAGAAGGTAATTGCAGTAATCGATGTCGACAGCGATCAACTTGGAGCTTTTGATGATGTTGACTGCCACTATCTGACGGAAATTGCCACCCTGGTGGCCGGACTGCCCGGACTGAAAACCTTATAAAGACTGGCTTGGTAAAATCATCTTTGGCCTTTTATGATCGGAATACAGCCAATTTATCTGAAATCAAAATAAGGGAGCAGGCGTTTCAAGTCTTGCTCATTGAATTCATCCAGAAAAATCAAATCCTCCGGGCTGCTTATTTTACCTCTGGACTGCCTTAGTTCAACCAAAGCCCTGGCCTGATAAAAATTCAAATAAGGATGCGACCTGAATTGTTCCAGGCTGCCGTGGTTCAGTTTTAATTTGCGTATTTCTGTACTGTCCGTTTGCAGACATTGTTTTAGCACCCTCAGATTTTCGGGATAAATACCTGATATTTCGTCCAGCTGATCCGGTGAACAATAGCCACCCAGGCGTTCTCTGTAATCCATTATGCGTTTTGCCGTGTACGTACCGATGCCCGGGTATTGCATTAAGTCGGCCGTATCGGCCGTGTTGATACGGCATAACGCGGAGTATAATTCCGGCCTTACATCATCCAGCTCAGCCTCCTTCGGAACCCGGCCGACAACATCCTGCTCTGTCTTCTGTAATAAAATATACGGTTCCAACCTTTTATACGTTTCCTGACTCAGGCCGTAAATGTTGGCTAAATCGCTTTTTTGTCTGAAGACCCCTCCCCTTTCTCTGTATTTAAGAATATTCCTGCACACAAAGGAACTGAGGCCCAGCGCTTGTAATTGAGCGGAATCGGCCAGGTTGGGATCAAAGTTCTGTAAATGCAATACTGAAACCGGCAACTTATTCTCTGTTTTCGGGATCTTTTTATATGTTTTCGGGAAGTCTTGATCTGTTGCAGTGAAGTCCTTATCTATCTTCGGGAATATCTTCACTGATCTTGAATTTTCATAACGGGATCCCGGCCTGTATTGTCGGGCTAAAGCTTGCAGCTCATAACGGACTGAATCCATGGCCAGACGTTTTTGAATACGGGGATGTTTTAAATGCCAGTAATCAAAGCAAAGGGATTTCAAGGCAATAATCCCCAACAATAAGAGAATCATCGCTGCCTGTTCACCTTTGTTCGTATTAAAGTAAGAGCTTCCCATGCTGATAGTTTACATTACAAATATACTTATTTAATATTTATATAATGTGCCAACTCCTGCATATAGAAAAGGTGTTTTGTGTGCAATAATAGTGTTCAAAAACGTATATTTGCATTTTATTCGTCAGCTGAGATTATGAATAAACCTTTCCTCAAGCATTTTCCGCGATTTTTCTTTTCATCGCTCTGGGCCTTCGGCATTTTTTTTCTTTTTGTTTTCGACTTTTCAGGAGCCACCAAAGAGCTGCCTCTTATTCCCTATGCCGACAAAATCATGCATGCCCTGTTGTTTTTTGTCCAGACAGGCGTATTGCTTTGGGAACTGAATCGCCGAAGTTTTTCATCAACGAATGTATCCGTTGGTCGCTTATTTTTCTGGTCGGTTTCGCTTCCTTTTTTGTACGGCATTTTGATTGAATTCATTCAATCTTATTTACCCTACCGGGGAGCTGAATTTATGGATTTGCTTTTTGACCTGATGGGTTCGCTGGCTGCCTTTGTCTGCCTGATTCTGATTCTGATCTGGCATGAAAACAGGCATTAAGGAGTTTTTGCGTTTTTTTAAAGAACAGAATCAAAGGCTTTTCCTATTTTTGTTTTTTCTTGCTTAAACCAACCATACTATGAAATCACTGCTTGTTTTTCTCCTCTTAATTACAGCCGGCTTTAAGGCCTATGCTGCAGTTGAGATCTGGGTATCACCCGAGGGTTCCGACTCCAACCCCGGCACTGAACAACAAAGCATGGCCAGCCTTCAGGGTGCAATGCGCAAAGCCAGAGAAATGAGAAGACTCCGGAATCCGTTCATCGAAAAAGGAATAGACATCATACTGAAAGACGGCTGCTACGTTTTACCCGAAACCTTGTTGATACGTCCCGAAGACTCCGGTAAACAGGACAGTCCCACCACGATTAAGGCAGAACACTACGGCAAGGCAGTTATCAGCGGAGGCCTCAAAATTGAAAACTGGGAGCCTTTAAAAAAGCGGGCAAAAGGAATGGACAAAAGCTTCGCCTCAAAGGTATGGGTAGCAAAAATCCCCACATACGCGGGACGCAAGATTGATTTCAGACAGTTTTACGTGAACGGAAAAAAAACCCGGGCTGCCGCCAATACAGACACTTCCTGTATGCAATGTATCCTGGCCGTAGACTACGATAAACAGGAGATAAGCATTCCGGCCCCTGAACAAAAAAACTTCGTTACAACCGACGGAATGGAGTTTTTTATCCACCAGATGTGGGAAGTAGCCATCCTGCGCGTCAAAGATATTCGAATCAAAGGCAAGGAAGCCGTCCTTAGTTTTCATAACCCCGAAAGAAGGCTGGAATTTGAACATCCCTGGCCACCGCCTGTCATCTCGGAAACGGGCAATTCTCCTTTTATGCTGAGTCGGGCCATAGAATTTTTAGATGAACCAGGAGAATGGTATTATGACCCGGAGCGAGCCTTGCTGTATTATATTCCGCTGAACGGACAAGATATGCAGCAGGTTGAATGCATTGTGCCGGTACTGGAAACCCTTGTCAGTGTGCAAGGCTCTTTGGACAGGCCGGTACAATATGTTCGTTTCGAAGGTCTGAGTTTTGCCTACAGCAGCTGGCTGCGTCCTTCACAACAGGGTTACGTGCCTTTGCAGGCCGGCATGTTTCTGCTGGATGCTTATAAATTGAAAGAGCCGGGAACTCCCGACAAAGCCGCCCTCGAAAACCAGGCCTGGATAGGCAGACAAGCTGCTGCCGTTGAATTATATGCCGTAAACAACACGGTCTTTGAAGCCTGTCGTTTTGAACACCTGGGTGCTTCGGGGCTGGATTACCTGGAAGCTTCGGGCAATGACCGCATAGAAGGCTGTGTTTTTCAGGATATTGCGGGCAGCGCAATAGTGATGGGCCGTTTTTCGGAACCCGGTACCGAAACCCACCTGCCCTATCAGCCCAATGATCTCCGCGAAATCAGTCGAAAAGCTTTGATAACAGACAATTATATTTCAAACTGCGCCACCGAATACTGGGGTTGTCCCGGCATTCTGGCCGGTTATGTGCAAGATATACATATCGAACACAACGAAGTCTGCGAGCTGCCCTATACCGGCATCAGTGTAGGCTGGGGCTGGACCCGAACAGCCAACTGTATGAAAGACAACCGCATCGTAGCCAACCGAGTGCATCGTTTCGGCAGACATAATTACAGCTGCGGAGGCTTGTACACCTTGTCGGCCCAAACAGGAACACTGATAGCCGAAAATTATGTATACGACATGTATCATCCCGACTATGTGCACGACAAAAATCAGGGCTATTACATCTATCTCGACGAAGCCTCTTCGTGGATGACCATACGCGACAACTGGTGCAGTCAACCCAAATTCGGACAAAACCAGCCCGGCCTGAATCTCTGGGAAAACAACGGACCTCAGGTGGATGAAAGCATTAAATTAAAAGCGGGCATTCGTGCTCCCTGGCAACATATAAAATCACAGCCCTGACACAAGGACTTTTATCACAAACTGCTAAGAATGCTTAGCCTAAACGCTGATGATGTTTGGATTTGGCAAAACCATAGAGATACTATCTCCGCTCGAGGGCAAAAGCCTCCGCCTGAGCGAATGCGGTGATGAGGCTTTTGCATCTGAAATGCTGGGAAAAGGCCTGGCAGTACTCCCTGCCACAGGCTTGATTGTAGCCCCCTTCCATGCCAAAGTAGAAGTGCTGTTTGATACAGCCCATGCCCTGAGCCTGCTGAGCAAGG
>CAZAUQ010000001.1:92497-103848 GCA_964488495.1 uncultured Bacteroidales bacterium | reverse complement strand
GCCAAAGTAGAAGTGCTGTTTGATACAGCCCATGCCCTGAGCCTGCTGAGCAAGGAAGGTGTAGAGTTGCTGATACATATTGGCATTGATACGGTAAAATTGCAAGGCAGGCATTTTAAAGCCCTGGTAAAACAAGGTGACGAGGTCAGAGCCGGAGATCCTTTGATTGAATTCAACCCTGTTGCCATTCAAAAAGAAGGCTATAGTACTGTTGTCCCTGTTGTGGTTTGCAACAGTGCTGATTATGCCAAAATAGAAAGTTTTCCGGGCCGGGAGCTTGGCATACTCGGTAAGCCTTTTATCCGGATCCAAAAAAAATAAAAAACATGCGTACTGGCAAAGGATTTGGAATAGTAGAAGGGATGGCGAGCGGCAAACTTGTCGTTGTTCCACCCAAGGCTTCACCAAGTCCTGAAGCAGAAAAAGCAGCCAGTCCCTTCAGCGAACTGGACTTGTATTTAAAAGCCAGGGAAGAAGCGCTGGAACAACTCCGGCTTTTACAAGAGCAAAGCGCAGCAACAATGGGCAAAGAACAAGCCGCTATTTTTGAAGCCCAGGCCCTGATGCTGATGGACGAAGATTTTGAGGAGGCTGTCAGCTCTCTGATTCTAAAAAAGAATCTAAGTGCAACACAAGCGGTTAGAGCTGGTGGTGAAAAAATAGCTGCCTTATTTCTAGGTATGGAAGATGAGCTCATGCGCAGCAAGGCGGCAGACATTCGGGACCTGATTCAACGCTTACAGGTGATATTGAGTGGAACAAGGACTACACCCGATCTGCCCGCGGAAGCTTTTATTCTTCTGACCAGAGACTTAAGCCCGGGTGAATTGATGCAGTGGCGCTCACCGCTCTTACGTGGCCTCATGCTGAGCGGGGGTTCAGCCCATTCTCATATGGCCATCCTGGCCGCCGCCATGAAACTACCCTGCCTTATTGCAGCCGACATTGAACCAGATGAGACTTATGCAAATAAAATGCTGGCACTTGATGCCACTGCCGGGATTTTTTATCTGGATCCCGACACCGGATTTCTCAATAACTTCGGGCAAAAAATCAAACAAGAAAGCTTAAGCGAACAAATCCCGGGCGATTTACGGTTTCGCAGCCCGCAAGGGGAAGAAATAGAAGTCCTGGCCAATATAGGCAGCCCGGAGGAACTCGACCCGACCCTTCAGAAAGAGTGCCAGGGCATAGGTTTGTTTCGCAGCGAATTCATCTATATGGGACGCCCTGAGCTTCCCTCCGAAGAAGAACAGTTTGAGCTTTACCGCCGGCTGGCCTTGGGTATGAAAGGACAAAAAGTGGTGATCAGAACCCTGGATATCGGAGCCGACAAAGACGCTCCCTGTTTAAATTTAGCCAAAGAAGCAAATCCCGCTCTGGGAAACAGAGGCATACGGCTGTGCCTGGAAAGGCAAGATATTTTCAGGACTCAGCTCAGGGCTGTTTGCCGGGCTGCAGCTTACGGTAATCTGATGTTGCTGGTACCCATGTTGATTTCCGTTGACGAATTGCTCCGGGTAAAACGCCTGCTGTACGAAATTCAACAAGAGCTTCGGCAAGAAGGCCTGGAAGTCCCGGAGCTGCCTCTGGGCGCCATGATAGAAACGCCAGCCTCCGTGATGCTCTGTGCAGAACTGGCTGCAGAAGCTGATTTCCTGAGTATCGGCACCAACGACCTGACCCAATACACCCTGGCCATTGACCGGCAAAATGTTGCGCTTGCATCTCTGTACCAACAAACGCATCCGGCTGTGCTCCGCATGCTCCGGGAGGTGATCCGGGCGGCAAAAGCAGAGCAAATCCCCTGCTCCATCTGCGGGGAACTGGCTCACGATACAGCGCACACGGCAATGCTTCTGGAAATGGGCTTCAGTGCTTTCTCCATGGCTCCGGTGCATATTCCAGCCTTCAGAAAATTCCTGTACGAACATCACTCTAGCTCTGAACCTTCAGCTTAAACTCTTGCTATGATAAGCTTTACACATATAATCGCTGATCCCCTGGGCATACACGCCAGGCCGGCCGCTCTGCTGGTAAAAACAGCTGCTGCCTTTTGTTCTTCGATAAGTCTGCGCCACGAGGACAGGGAAATCAGTGCAAAAAAAATGATCGCTCTGATGAGTCTGGGCCTCAAGCAGGGCGATAAGCTGGAAATCATTATCGAAGGAGAAGACGAAATGCAAGCCGGCCAGGCCATGAAAAAGATATTAGAAGAACAGCTATGATGAAATACCTGCAAAGACTGGGCAAATCGCTGATGTTGCCGGTAGCCTGCCTGCCGGTGGCCGGTATTTTACTTGGTATTGGCTATTGGCTGGACTCTTCGTTGGGCAGTTCTGTTCCGGCGACTTTTTTATTACAGGCAGGCGGAGCTATACTTAATCACATTCCCTTGCTGTTTGCAGTAGGAGTTGCTGTAGGAATGGCCGACGAGAGTAATGGAGCTTCTGCCCTGGCCGGACTGGTCAGTTGGTTGGTTATCACTACCTTGCTCTCTCCTGCAACCGTTGTCATGCTCAGCGGACAAACGGCAGATCCGGCCTTCGATAAAATCGAAAATGTCTTTACGGGTATTGTTTCGGGCTTAGTGGGTGCTTTCTGTTACAATCGTTTCAAAAACTCTCATTTGCCCGATGCCTTGGCTTTTTTTGGAGGCAAACGCTCTGTCCCCATTATGGCCGCCGGCTTTGCCTGTCTCTTAAGTATTCTCTTATTCTTTTGCTGGCCCCTGATGTACAACGGGCTGATATGGTTTGGTAAAAGTATTTTAGATACCGGACCTGTGGGCGTCGGACTTTATGCTTTTTTCAACCGCCTGCTTATTCCGCTGGGCTTGCATCATGCGCTGAATCAGGTATTTTGGTTCGACGTAGCGGGCATCAACGATTTGGGAAATTTCTGGTCAGGACAAGGCGTTTTGGGTGTAAGCGGACAATATATGACGGGCTTTTTCCCGGTGATGATGTTTGGTTTGCCGGCCGCGGCCCTGGCTATGTACCACACAGCTAAACCGGAACGCAAAAAAGCGGTAGGCGGACTGATGCTGGCCTCCGCCCTGAGTGCCTTTCTGACCGGCGTAACCGAGCCTCTGGAGTTTTCTTTTATGTTCCTGGCTCCCGGCCTGTATGCCCTGCACGCTTTGCTAACGGGGCTGACAGCCGGTATTATGGCCTATCTGCCTGTCAGGGCAGGCTTTAATTTCAGTGCCGGACTGGTGGACTACCTGCTGAGTTTCAAATCGCCCATGGCTCTTAATCCCCTCTGGATCCTCTGGATAGGACTTATCACTGCTCTGGTCTATTACCTGGTCTTTCGTTTTACGATACAAGGCTTCCGACTGCACACACCGGGCAGGGAGGAAGAAAATCAGGATACTCTGCCGGCAAGGGAGGAAGAAAAGACGGATAATCAACTCCAAAAGGAGCATATAAATCAGCAAAGTCTGCCCGGCAGAGAGTTTATGAAGCAAAATCGTCAGCCGGACAAAAAAGCAGCAGCCAAAACCGGAAAGAACACCGATAATTACCGGGAAATGGCGGCTCTCCTGATACAGGGCCTGGGCGGCAAAGAAAACATTGCCGAACTCGACAACTGCATCTCCCGGCTTCGCATTGTACTCAAAGAAGATGAAGCCGTAGACGAAGCTATGCTTAGATCTGCAGCTATCGCAGGCATCGTCCGCCCGGGCAAAAATACCATTCAGTTGATAGTGGGGCCAAAAGTACAATTTCTGGCCAAAGAAATGCAACAACTGCTTAATACCTAAAACCTGTTTATATGAATCTTAAAGACCTTATTCAATCCGGACAAACAGCATTCATCGACGAATTGTTCAGCCTGATGCGCATACCTTCGGTGAGCGGACAAAAGGCGCACTTGCAGGATATGCAAGACTGTGCGCTGCGTTGGAAAGAAATATTACTCTCGTCAGGTGTAGATAAAGCCGAGATTTTTCAAACCAAGGGCAATCCCATAGTCTACGGAGAAAAGATAATCGATCCTAAGGCAAATACGGTTCTTATTTATGGTCATTACGATGTGATGCCCGAAGATCCCCTTGAACTATGGACCACCCCTCCCTTTGAGCCCCGGATCGAAGACGGGCTGATCAAAGGCCGCGGTGCCGACGACGACAAAGGGCAATCCATGATACAAGCCAAAGCTTTTCAGCTGGCTCTCGAAAATGATCTCCTGGCATGCAACGTAAAATTTCTGCTCGAAGGCGAAGAAGAAATCGGTTCCATCCATTTGGAGGAATTCTGCGAAAACCATAAGGAGTTGCTCAAGGCTGAGGTCATTCTGGTATCAGACACGAGCATGCTGGGAGCTGATACTCCGTCCATTACCACCGGGCTCAGGGGCATCGCCTATTGGGAAGTGGAAGTGACAGGTGCTTCCCGCGATTTACATTCCGGAATATTCGGCGGAGCGGTGCCCAATCCCATACAGGAACTGTCCGTGTTGATTTCCCGTTTGATCGATGCAGAGGGCAAAGTGACCATTCCGGGCTTTTACGACAAGGTTCAGGAGGTTTCGGCTGAAGAAAAGGCCATGATGGCTGCCGTACCGCACTGCGACGAAGCTTACCGCAAATCGTTGGGGGCTCCGGGACTGAAGGGAGAAAAAGGCTATACAACCATAGAACGGACCGGCGTTCGGCCTACACTGGATGTTTGCGGCATCTGGGGAGGATACACAGGCGAAGGAGTTAAAACAGTGCTGCCCTCAAAAGCTTTTGCCAAAATTTCCACCCGCCTGGTACCCGATCAGGATTTCGAGGAAATCGGCCGGCTCTTCGAAAGCTACATTAAGCAACTGGCTCCCCCCGAAGTTAAAGTGGAGGTTAGCTTTAAACACGGGGGCAATCCTTACGTTTGTTCTTTGGAACTGCCGGCTTATAAAGCCACCGAAGCAGCCTATCACAAGGTGTTTGGCAAACGTCCGCTGGCCTTGAGGCGCGGAGGCAGTATTCCTGTCATTGCTACGTTCGAGAAAGTCCTGGGTATTAAGAGTATCCTGATGGGTTTTGGCCTGGAATCAGACGCCATTCATTCCCCCAACGAAAACTATCCTTTGGATCTCTGGCTGAAATGTATTGAGGTAGTTGTTGAATTTTACCGCCATTATAAGTGATTACATCATGACTAGTCGCTTCTTTCCATTAAGGTTACGATTACTGTTTCAGCTATTGTTTCGGTTTCGGTTTCGGTTTCGGTTTCAGTTTTTGTTTTTGCCTCTGGCCCTGTTACTGTCGGCTTGTTCCGGGCCAAGTTTCCGTGTCAGCGAAAACGGAGTGCTTATTCAACCCGACAAAGGGAAAGCCACGACCGGCAGCCTCTATTTACAAGTTGTCAACGATAATATAATCAGGGTGATAGCCAGCCCGGACCAAAAAATCAGCCTGAAAACCGGACTGATGTGTTCCTGGCAAGACAAGTCGTTCAGGCAATCCGGTCAATGGCAGGTGTTTCGTTCCGGAGACAGTGTGATCTTGCAAACGGCTACGCTGAAAGCGACAGCTTTGCTAAGCAGCGGGGAGCTAATTTTCAGCGACTTGCAAGATTCAGTTTTTTTGCGGGAACAAGCAGGCGGGGGCAAAAGCTTTAGTCCTGCCGAATACGAAGGCTGCCGGGCCTATTCTTTCAGACAGGTGTTTGAATCGCCTCAGGACGAAGCATTTTTCGGCCTGGGCCAGCATCAGTCGGACGAATTCAACTACAAAAACAAACACGAAGCCCTGTATCAGTACAACACCAAGGTCTCGGTGCCTTTTGTGGTTTCGAGCAATAACTACGGCCTGCTATGGGACAACAATTCCTACAGCAAATGGGGCGATCCCCGGGAATTTGCCAACCTGAACCAATTTAGGCTATTCGATAAGTACGGTAACGAAGGCGGACTGACTGCCTCTTATTCCAATCCGGGCCGGAAAAAAGAACTGGAACGTGTCGAAAAAACCATTGATTACCAGGATTTGAACTCTCTAAAACTTTTCCCTCAGGCTTTTCCGCTGCAAAATGCGCAGGTAAGCTGGGAAGGATCCATCGAAGCCGATACCACGGGACTGTTTCGTTTTGCACTCTATTACGCGGGTTACGTCAAACTCTACCTTGACGATAAGCCGGTGGTGCCGGAACATTGGCGTACTGCCTGGAATCCCAACACCTGCAAGTTTTCTTATCCTCTGCAGGCCGGCCGGAAACACCGGCTCAGGCTGGAATGGCAACCCGACGGAGGCAGTTCCTACATCGGGCTCAAAGCCCTGAGTCCCCTGCCCACCCAAGAAGAAGGCAAGATTTCTTTTTGGTCGGAAATGGGCAAACAGATGGATTATTACGTTATCAGGGGCAAGAATGCCGACGAAGTCGTGAGCGGCTACCGTACACTTACAGGCAAGGCACAGGTCATGCCCAAATGGGCAATGGGCTTTTGGCAAAGCCGGGAACGCTATAAAACACAAGACGAAATTTTGTCCGTCCTGCGGGAGTTCAGACGCAGACAAATTCCCATCGACAACATCGTGCAGGATTGGTCTTATTGGGAAGAAAATGCCTGGGGCAGCCACGAATTCGATGCAGAGCGTTTTCCCGATCCCGGACAAATGGTTCGGGATATCCACGGTTTAAATGCCCGGGTGATGATTTCGGTCTGGCCTAAATTTTATATTAACACCGGGCATTACAAAGAATTTGAGCAAAAAGGCTGGATTTATCCACTGGCTGTTCAGGACAGCATTCGCGACTGGATAGGCCGGGGCTACATCAGTTCTTTTTACGATGCTTTCAACCCCGGAGCCCGGGAGCTGTTCTGGAAACAAATGCAGGAGCATCTCTACGTCAAAGGCTTTGATGCCTGGTGGATGGATGCTTCGGAGCCGGACATCTTGTCCAATGCCGATATGGATTACCGCAAACAACTGATGAACCCCACTGCTTTGGGTCCCTCGGCTTTAAATTTCAATGCCTACGGATTGATGAATGCCAAAGGCATTTATGAAGGCCAACGCTCCGAAAACGACAGCAACAGGGTTTTTATACTGACCCGCTCGGGCTACGCCGGCTCACAACGCTATGCGGCGGCCGTCTGGAGCGGCGACATCGGCACACGCTGGGAAGATATGAAAGCCCAGATCAGCGCCGGACAAAATTTTTCCATTTCGGGCAATCCCTACTGGACCATGGACAACGGAGGCTTCTGTGTAGAAAGACGCTACGAAAGGGCCAAAGAAGGATCGGAAGACTTGGAGGAATGGCGGGAACTCAATGCACGCTGGCATCAGTTCGGGGCTTTTGTGCCTTTGTTTCGCAGCCACGGCCAGTATCCTTACCGGGAAATCTGGAATATTGCTCCCGAAGAGCACCCGGCTTACCAAACCATGAAGTATTATTCTGAACTACGTTATCGCCTGTTGCCCTATATTTATACTATGGCCGGCCGTTGTTATTGGGATGATTACACCATGATGCGTCCTCTGATGATGGATTTTGCAAACGACCCCCGGGTAATGGACATTGGTGACCAATATATGTTTGGATCTGGTTTGATGGTGTGTCCGGTGTACGAATACCAGGCCCGCAGCCGAAAAGTGTATTTTCCGGAAAACGCCGGCTGGTACGATCTGTACCTGGGTAACTACTACCCGGGCGGACAAGAAAGCACGGTGGAAGTTCCCTACGAGCGCATGCCGGTTTTTGTGCCCGCCGGAACCATACTTCCGCTGGGCGTTCCCGTGCAACACAGCTCTATGCCTCAACACGACCTCTGCTTGTATATTTATTCCGGTAGTGACGCAACTTACAGCCTATACGAAGATGAAGGCAGTAATTATAATTACGAAAAAGGGCAATACAGCCGCATAGAATTCAATTACAAGGAAAGCGAAAGAATCCTTCAAATTTCCGGACTCAAAGGCTCTTACCCGGGACAAGTCCAAAAACGCAACTTTGAGATTGTACTTATTGATCGTCGTTCTGCCGGAGGTATAGATTTGCCAGGCATGAACAGACATACAGTTACATACAGTGGCCATGATATAGAACTAATACTTGAGTGAATTTTGGTCACTTTATCGCGTTTTTATTAAAGTTTAAGTATGTAAGTTTTTGATTTTTTTAGTTTTACCATAATGAATTAATCCTACTTTTGCTATTCTAAAACGATTAAACTAATTCGACATGAAAACTCCATTCTCCATTTTGTGTTTTACTTTGCTTTTGTTTACTGCCTGTCAACCCAAAGTACAATTGCTCGGCACTGAATCCGATTCCCCGAGAAGCACTTACGCCAAAGAAAAATTGACTGAATGCCTGATCTCCAATAATTACGCTATTGTGGATGAGAATAATTCAGACAAAGTAACCAAAGTCTATCTCGGCTGCTGGAATGACCAGGAGTTTCAACAGAGACTAAAAGAACAGGAAATTTCCATGGAGCCTGTCGAAGGCAAAGAGGCGTTCAGAATTCTTGCCGACGGAGAAAAAATGGTAGTCTGTGGCGCCGACGAAAGCGGCTTGCTCTACGGGTGCATGGAATTGATTGATCGTTTGAAAGCAAACGGACGACTGCCCAAAAAACTTGATTACTCTAATGCTCCCGATATGGTATTAAGGGGGACTTGCATCGGCATGCAAAAAATGTATCTGCTGCCGGGCCGTAAGGTTTACGAATACCCCTATACTCAGGAACTCTTCCCCTGGTTTTACGATAAAGAACTCTGGATTAAGTATCTGGATATGCTGGTAGAGAATCGCATGAATTCTGTTTATCTCTGGAACGGACACCCCTTTGCTTCGCTGGTCAAATTGCCCGATTATCCTTATGCCCTGGAGGTGAGCGAAGAAGATTTCAAGCGGAACGAAGAAATGTTTGGTTTTCTCACTCAGGAAGCCAACAAACGAGGCATCTGGGTGATCCAGATGTTTTATAATATAATTGTTTCTCAACCTTTTGCAGATCATCATAACATTCCTACCCAAAACCGCAAGGTAGAAATTACTCCCCTTTTATCGGATTATACCCGCAAATCTGTTGCCGCTTTTATAGAAAAATACCCCAACGTAGGTTTGCTGGTTTGCCTGGGTGAAGCCATGAACACGCACGAAGACGATGTGCAATGGTTTACCGAAACCATCATTCCCGGCGTGCAAGATGGGCTGAAAACGTTGGGACTGGAGCAGGAACCACCTATTGTACTGAGAGCGCACGATACCAACGCCAAAATGGTCATGGATGCGGCCCTACCCATTTACAAGAATCTCTACACCATGAACAAATACAACGGGGAATCTTTATGCACCTACGAACCCAGAGGGCCCTGGACGGCCACTCATCAGGCATTGAGCTCCCTGGGGTCCGTACACATCTCCAATGTCCACATTTTGGCCAACCTGGAACCTTTCCGCTACGGTTCCCCCGATTTTATACAAAAGAGCATTCAGGCCATGCACAATACGCATGGGGCCAACGGTCTGCATTTATATCCCCAGGCATCGTACTGGGATTGGCCTTATACTGCAGACAAAACCAAAGACGACAGCCGCCTGCTCGAAATGGACAGAGACTGGATCTGGTATCAGGCCTGGGGACGTTACGCCTGGTCGGCCGATCGCGATCGCAAGTCAGAAGTAGAGTATTGGTCAGGGTTATTATCCGAACTTTACGATTGCGGCAAGCAGGGTAAATACGTATTGGAAGCCTACGAACAAACGGGAGAAATATCGCCCAAACTGCTGCGCAAATTCGGCATTACCGAGGGCAACCGCCAAACTTTCCTGCTGGGGATGTTTATGAGTCAGTTGGTCAATCCCAATCGCTGGACAGTCTATCCCGATTTTGCCAATTCCTGTGGACCCGAAGGCGAAAAACTCGAAGTCTGGGCCTACCGTGAATGGAACGGAGAGCCCCATGTCGGTGAAACTCCTCCTCAACTGATTGCTGAAACACGCGAACACGCCCGAAAAGCTGTGGAAGCTATAAATAAAGTCAGTCGTGTGCGCAAAAACACAGAAGAGTTTGAACGACTCAAAAACGACATCTACGCCTATAAGGCTTTTACTGATTGCTTTACCGAAAAACTGGAAGCTTCTATGCTGGTTTTGAGGTATTCCTATTCTAACGAAATTACCGACCTGGAAAAAGCTTACACACTGATGGAAAGCAGCCTGGAGCATTACCGCAAACTGGAAGCACTCACCCGTGACAGCTACCTCTATGCCAACAGCATGCAAACCGGTATGCGCCGCATTCCCGTCACCGGAAACAATGGAGTCAACAAGACCTGGACCGAATTATTACCTCAGTTCGAACAAGAACTGGAACGTTTTGCCTCCAATATTCAAAAAATCAAGTCAGGCAATCAGTCCCTTGAAAACATAAAAGTGCTTAACCCTGAAGAAGTTGAATTGATTTCTCCGGCCCGCGCAGAATTCTATCCACTTCAGGTAGGAGCAGCTGTATACAGCGACCTGGCTTTCAAGATAAAAGGGTTGGCACCGGAACTCAGCCAACTCAAGGCCTTGCGTATGAACAGCCTTCAACAACTTAACGAAAACATCCGCCTGCGTTTCAGCAACCGGGAAGCCGTTGATCTTTGGGTTGCTTATTTCAAAACATTCAGACAAGGGGACTTTATGCCGGCTCCCCGTTTGGAAACCGATGCCAGTGCCAACCAATACGGCCAGGCTGACATCAAAATTGCCAACGCCATGGAGATTGAAAATATGCCGTCGGTAAATGTGCATCAATACCGTTTCGAAGCCGGTGAGCACGACCTGAACCTGGGCAAAGGCCTTTGCCTGGTACTGGGTTTCTCCAAAGCTGAAACAGCTTTCAGCACGAGAGATGCCGGTTTTACGGGAAATAAAGCTATTGATTGGTTGTTTTATTGATACAAGCCCTTTAGACACTATACGCCCTATGAATGCTAAAAATCTTTTGAAATTCTCTTTAATACTCCTGCTTTGTGGTAGTATCACCAACGCTTCAGCTTTTAAGAAAAAAAGTTCAGCCCTCAGTTTTGATCCCCTGCAAACAGCCGAACTGTATTTATCCGGACAGGGACCTGACGATGCGGTTGAATGGGATTTTATGTGTACCGACGGCCGCAACAGCGGTAACTGGACCAAAATTAAAGTTCCTTCCTGTTGGGAATTACAGGGCTTCGGCACGTATCAGTACGGTATGCCTTTTTACGGTAAAGCCTACTCTCCGGGCATTGCCAACGAAAAAGGGCTGTATAAAACCCGCTTTAAATTACCGGCAGAATGGGAAGGCCGAATGATCCGCCTGGTTTTTGAAGGGGTCATGACCGACTGCTCGGCCGATATTAACGGCCGCCGTGCCATCAAACT
>CAZAUQ010000001.1:87190-92397 GCA_964488495.1 uncultured Bacteroidales bacterium | reverse complement strand
CTGGATGGAGAATACAGCATCGAAGCTCAGTTAAGCGACCGGGAAGGCAAAAAAATTGGCAAAGCCCTGAAAGCCGAATTACGGACGGGATCAGATAAAATCATTCTCAGCGGGCAATTCGAAGATATTAAAACCTGGACGGCCGAAACCCCCAACTTGTATGATGTTCAATTCAGTCTGCTCAAAGGCAAGGAAGTGATTCATATTGTTAAAGAAGAACGTATCGGATTCAGAACCATCGAAGTCAAAGAAAGCGACGGTTTATACATTAACGGACAAAAAGTTATGATCAGGGGCGTAAACCGCCACAGTTTCAGGCCCGAAACCGGCAGAACCCTGAGCAAAGAAGACAATTACGCCGATGTGCGTCTTATGCAGGAAATGAACCTGAACGCCGTCCGCTTGTCGCATTATCCTCCCGATCCTGTTTTTCTGGAAGCCTGCGACGAGCTGGGACTTTACGTGATGAATGAACTCGGAGGCTGGCACGGCAAGTACGACACCGAGGTGGGGAAACAGCTGGTGAAGGAAATGATCACCCGCGACCTGAACCATCCAAGCATCATCTGGTGGTCCAACGGCAACGAAGGAGGCTGGAACACAGAGCTCGACAGCGAATTCCATCCCTGGGATCCGCAAAAACGCCCGGTACTTCACCCTCAGGGCAATTTTGGCAGCTTCGAGACCATGCATTACCGTTCCTACGGGGAATCGCAGGAATACATGCGCAAACCCGAGATCTTTATGCCCACCGAAATTTTGCACGGACTTTACGACGGCGGACACGGTGCCGGGCTTTGGGATTACTGGGAAATGATGCGTAAACATCCCCGTTGTGCCGGTGCCTTTCTATGGGTGTTTGCCGACGAAGGCGTAATGCGTACTGACCAGAACGGCCGCATCGATAATTCGGGCAACTACGGCGCTGACGGCATCGTAGGTCCTCATCACGAAAAAGAAGGCAGTTTCTTTACTGTCCGAGAAGTTTGGTGTCCCGTTCAAATCAAGGCTCAGGGCAGAACAACGACTAGTACCGACCGAACGGAAGCCTTAAGGCAGGATCAAAACAGCTTCATTGCTGATCCGGAAGCTTTTATGGGTAAATTCACTATAGAAAACCGCTATGATTTTATTTCCCTCAAAGATTGCCGCATAAAATGGTCTCTGGCCAATTTTGCCAAACCGGGCGATAAAAACACCGGACACAAAATGCTAAGCCAGGGCGAACAAGCAGGCCCAAAACTTGCACCTCATCAAAGCGGAGAACTTCAGCTCAGCCTGCCGGCCAACTGGAAAGATGCTGATGTGCTGTATGTCAGCGTCATCAATCCCCGGGGCGAAGAGATTTATACCTGGGGCTGGTACTGGAAAAGCGATCAGGAATACGTTGATGCTGCCCTTTCCGAACAAACAAAAGCTTCCTCTGCCAAATTAACACAAAGCCGTGAAGGAGATCTCCTGATTATCACATCGGGAGCCACAAGCCTGAAATTCGACACAAAAACGGGCTATCTGATTCAGATCAGCAAAGGGAACAAAAAGCTATCCCTTTCCAACGGACCGCGTTTTATTGCCGCCCGTCGCAGTGACCGCTCCATGGATGTATTTTACAACCACGACGACAAACTGGCCAAAAGCAAGGAAAGGATTTACAGCGATATTTCCGGCAACTCAAAGCTGACTTCTTTAGAAGTGGAAGAACAAGAAGACAAAATAATGTTCAAAACCGAATACTTCGGCAACCTGCGTAATGTTTGCTGGACCATCACGGATAAGGAAGAAATAAAGGTGGATTATGAATATCAGTACGAAGGTGTAGTAGAGCTGGCAGGCATTTGCTTTGATTATCCTGAAGAACAAATGCAGGGTATGCGCCTCTTGGGCAAAGGCCCCTACCGGGTGTGGCAAAACCGTATGCACGGCACCCTGTTTGATGTCTGGGATAAGGAATACAACGACCCCATCCCGGGAGAAAGCTTTATTTATCCCGAGTTCAAAGGCTATTACAACGACTGGAAATGGGTTGATTTTCAGACCACGGAAGCACAACTCTGGATAGGTAACGGAACACCGGGCAGCTATCTGGGCGTTTATACCCCCAGAGACGGTCGTGATGTTCTGCTGTATACTATTCCTCAAAGTGGAATAGCTGTGCTGGATGTTATTCCGGGAGTACGGAACAAAGTGAATTCTACCGATCTGGTTGGCCCCTCCTCTCAGGCAAAATGGCTGAGCGGACCTCAAAAAGGCAGCTTGCAGATTCAGGTCAGGTAAATCCGGCTAATGCAAGCCCCGGCTTTCGGACTTAGATATATTCGGAGTTAGATAAAAAGGCAAAATATTAGATGCAAACTTTTTCAAAGACAATATGACCTATATCAAAAACCCAGCATTCAGCAACGAGATGCTCCCGGTGGAAATTGTATTTCATCCCTCCTGGTGGCATAAGCATTGCGGAATAGACTTTGACGAAGATTTCTTTTACCATCCGCTCAAAAGAGTGGAAACGGAACGCCGCATGGAAAAGGAATTGTATGAACGTTTCGGGCAATACGGCCTGGGTGGGGATCACGACAAAGAGTTGCCTCAGATTGGCGCCGTACACAACGCAGCCGGCTATTTGCTTTCGGAAATGCTGGGCTGTGAAATTCGCTTTTTTGCCGACAGCGCTCCCCAGGTTATCCCGGCTCACAGAACAGATTTAAGTATTGATACGGATGCGGCTTTTGCAAGCCCGGCTTTTAAGAGGCTCCAAAAACTGATGTCTGAACTAAAAAGCCGTTTCGGCTACCTGAAAGGAGATGTCAATTGGGGAGGAATACTCAATCTGGCCATGGACCTGAGAGGCGAAGAAATTCTTATGGATCTCTGCCTTCAACCCGAAGAAGTCAAGCTGTATTTTAAAAAGCTGGCAGGATTGATCGAGCGTTTCTTTTGTTTTATCCAACAGGAAACCGGCAGCAATTCCATTTCGGTAAACCGAAATGTAATCAACATTACACCGGCCGTTTACCTGCATTCGGAATGCTCACATACCATGATTTCCGAAGAGCAGTACGAAGAATTCCTGCTGCCCTTTGACGTAGAATGGAGCAAAAAATACCGGCCTTTCGGAGTGCATTATTGCGGACCCGATCCCCACCGGCACGCAGCCCAAATGGCCAAAATCCCCCATCTCGACTTCCTGGATGCAGGCTGGGGAGGCAACCTGGCCTGTCTGCGCAGTTATTTGCCCTCTACCTTTATCAATATCCGGCTCGATCCCGTCAGCATCAATACGATGAGCTGCGCAACCCTGGAAGGACATATACGCAGGCTGGTCAAAGATTCCGCGAATCCCTGGCTGACGGGTATCTGTTGCATAAATATGGACGATAAGGTAACAGACGATAAGATTCACACTCTGTTTTCTACCGCCTCACAATTGCGTCGGGAATATCATTTGTAAAGCCCCCGAAAATTGATTTATTTTGCAGTCTGTTATCAGACATTATTTTAATAACAACAACATGGAAGAACTTTTGGATAAAATCGCTTATTGCGTTGAATACGGTAAAATCAACCTGGCCTCGCCCTACCCTCCCGATATGAGAGGCCAGGAAGGCGCTGATGAATATACTAAAAAGGCATTGGAACAAGGTGTAGCTCCCAACGACATCCTGACCAAAGGATTGATCGTCGGCATGGGAAAAATCGGGGTAAAATTCAGGGAAAACAAAGTATTCGTGCCTCAGGTGCTGATGTCTGCCAGAGCTATGAGCACGGCCATGAATCACCTGAAGCCCTTTTTCAGCTCCGGCGCGGTGAAACGCAAAGGCACCTTTATTATTGGCACCGTCAAAGGCGACTTGCACGACATAGGCAAAAATCTGGTCAGCATGATGGTCGAAGGCAGCGGTTTCGAAGTAATCGATCTGGGCGTTGATGTTCCGGCCGATAAATTCATCGAAGCCATCGAAGCTCACCCGGGCGCTTTTGTAGGCATGTCCGCTTTGTTGACCACCACCATGGTAAGCATGGAGGAAATAAATAAAGCCATCAAACAAGCCTCGCCCCAAACAATCACCTTTGTGGGAGGAGCTCCGGTGAACAATGAGTTTTGCAAACAAATCGGCGCAAACTATTACACTCCCGATCCTCAGGGCTTAACGGAGATTCTGACGACACTGGTAGCATAACTGACTTTATATTATAGTATTAACCGGGGTAATTTACTCCGGTTTTTTTATGCCTTTATGTTTAATGTTAATTCTTTGTTCTTTCTGTGTTAATGTTTATTTTATATTTTGATAGATGTTTTATTTGCTTTTATTTTGCATCGGATTAATCTTGGAGATAGCCGAAAAGCCAATAAAGAGTAGGCCATATCATATAAACTCTACACATCATGAAAACACTTGAAATGACTATGAAGGTAGTGGAAGATCGCTCCGCTCCTCTGATGCTGACCGAACGCAACCTTCCCGGAATGTGTTGCTGCACCTGTTGCTGTTCCTGTTGCTTTGGCACCGGCGAGGGCAGTGGCGGAACCTCCACAGTAACCGCACCGGGAGATCTTGGTGAATCCTTAAGTACAAACAAGAACATCTAGGTTTAACCAATCTGTTGTTTTTGATTCAGGCTTAGTATAAAGGAGAGACGCTCAGGGGTTATGCTTATGAGCGGCTCTCCTAAACAACCAAAATTCTTAATACCATGAAAATCAAAATACACAATATGGACATCTGGGAATGTAAAGATGCCATTTACTGCAAGCGTTCTGATGGCAATCTTATAAAGATCCAAAGTAAGGCCAACCATAAAATAATTGAGGTCTTGAAACACCTTCGCAGTGCAGCCTCACTGGAAGATTTTCAATCTGAAAATGTCAGTAAAACAGAGTTTTCGGAAATTGTGAAATTTTTACTTAGCAACAATCTGATCTATAGAGAATGCGAGCGTAAAAAACAAACTAAAAAGATTGGTTTCTACGGTAACAAGGATGTTTTTACTCATTTGGAAACCGACCTGAAAACTGAGCTTTTTGATCTGAACGTTGTCTCCGTGAACGAGGACTGTCATATACAGGGCTTGCAACTAATTTTAGCGATCAGCCCGGTTTTTGACCACTATTCACTGCTGCAGGATCTTTCGTACAGGAGCTACAAAAGTATGATTCCCATCCTGTATGTCGAGTTCTCGCCCAGCACTCTTACTTTGGGGCCTCT
>CAZAUQ010000001.1:80354-87090 GCA_964488495.1 uncultured Bacteroidales bacterium | reverse complement strand
TTCTGGTATCACCAGGATGCTCTGCCATTTCGTTCTTACACAACAAAACTCATCTTGCAGCATTATCACAAAAACAAAACGATTTGCCGGCTCTTTCAGAATCCGGCTGTTCTACTCAAGTGTTTTGACCTGGCAGCTTTTTCTCCTGTAGAATGTATAGTGGTCTTTCTCTATTTCCGCTACAAGAACAAGATTTATCAGTCACTGGGCTGTGCAGCGCGTTTCAACAAAACTCAGGCTCTGATCAAAGCCTGCCTGGAAGCTTATCAGGGCATTGAATATGCCATCAGTCTGGGTGAAAAGCATTTATTACCTGACGAACCCGATCTTAACCAAATTGACGACTTCGACAAGCATTTCCATTTTTACAATCAATATCCCCAATTCAGAAAAGAAGCGCCCATACTCAGAGAGGCTGCTCGTTTTGATTCGGGCGACAAAACAATTTATCGTGCCGATCCCGACAACAAATGCCGGGAATTTACTGTAGAAGAACTTAGAAAAGTCGGACTTAAACACCTTGTGTACAAAGACATCAGCCCAGTGGACGCAGAAGAGTTGCAATACAAAATTTTTCGGGTAGTAACTCCCGGTTGGTCTTTGCTGACAGGCAATCACAACTGGCCTTTTTTGGGATATTGCCTCAACGGCAATCAGGCCTTATTCACAACTTATCCTCATCCTTTTCCTTAAACATCTACGTATGAAAAATATCTTTTTGCTGCCTTTGTTAGCAGCTGTATTACCTCTGCAGGCCCGATGCTTGCAAACAGAAATCGACACCGCATTTATTCATTATTTCAAAACCGGCAGGATGGAAGAAATCGATCAAATTATCAATGCACTTCATCTGGAGAACAAAAATTCAAACAATCGCTACCTGAATTACTGGACAGCCTATGGCAGGTACAAAAAGTCACTGTGTGCCCAGTCAAATCCGGCGGATGAATTTCAGAAAACCGCCCGAATCGAATTATCTGAAGCCCTTCATTGCCTGAATAGAATCAAGAACAAAGAATCGGAGGACTACGCTTTATTATCTATCCTCAAAAATTACAGCGTGGCATTTATTGCTACCATCAAAATTCCCTTTGTAAGCGGAGAAGCCAAAAAATACGCTCAAAAAGCCATCGATATGGATCCGAAAAACCTTAGGGCTTACCTGGCTTTGGGCATCCGGGATTTTTATACGCCGTCTGTTTACGGAGGGAAAACCCAATTCGAAGGGCTCTTTTTGAAAGCCATTTCACTCCGGGACAAATACAGCGACAATCCCAACGATCCCTCCTGGGGCAAAAACGATGCCTATTATTATTTACTGGATCATTATTGCCGCAAGGATATGGAAAAGGCCAGGCTCTTGTTTGCCGAGGCTATGAAACTTTACCCCAATGATCCCAGAATCCTTCAATTCAAGTAGAAGCCATGGATGTTGCCAACCTTTTTTACGACCAGGGACTGAGCCAGTACGCACTGGATTTTATGCAAAGTTCTTCCATGACTTCTTTTAATCAGCTGGAAAATGCCCAACGGATTCAAAGTATCATGAACATTCCCTACTACAGCCGGCAAATTATTGCTCATACACTGGAAAGAGGAACTACGGAAAGAATTAAGCTTAACGCTGCGTTTAACAAAGAAAGCCTGGATTTAAGAAGTATCCAGATCAGACGTAAAAGCAGCCGTTCCTTTCAGCAGCACATCAGGCTGGAAGAACTGGCCAACTTGCTGCTCAGTTCCTATTTTATTACCGAACGCTTCGATAAACACAGTCATCATTTGTCGCGCAGAAGTATCCCTTCGGGCGGTGCCCTGTATCCGGTAGATTTGTACTATATCAATCTGAATACCATCGGCTTGCCAAGAGGAATTTATGTATATAATCCCCACGAAGAAGCCTTGGAAATTTTGAAGTCTGCAGCCGACAAAAAACTCTTTTTGCGTCAATTGAGAAAATGCTTTCCCGAAGCAGTGCTCGGTTCCTGGAATCTTGATATGATTTCCGGCATCGTTGTTTTTGGAGGGGTATTGAACAGATGTTCCTGTAAATACGGCGACCGGGGTTTACGTTTTGTGTTGATGGACGTGGGAGCCCTCTGTCAGAATCTGCATTTGTCGGCAGTAACCAACGGACTGAGCTGCTGTGCCATAGGTGGTTACCTCGATCAGCATCTGAATGATTTCCTGGGTTTTAAACAACCCAACGAAAGTGCTTTGCTCGGAATGTTTATAGGTAAATAAAAGGATTATGGAAACAACAGTCTGGCAATGGAACGAAGATTTTTTGATCTTTGAAAAAAAAGCTTCAGAATTGATCCTGAAAAACGACAACAACGGCGCTTTAGTAAGTTTGTCCGAAGCCGAATTCAATTTTTTGCATTGTTATAGCCTTGACAATGATTATGAGATGGTCTGCCGTCGTATGCAAGATTACCGTATTGAAAGAGAGTTGTTTGATGCACTTACCCACAAAGCCCGCCATCTTGGCTTGCTCATACGGTCGGATAACATTAGAAAGACCCACGGGGGTAGTTCCGGCTTAAAAATAACGGCTTATTTCCTTTTTGTCCGTTTCTTAGGAATAATAGGGAAATTATTCAGAATGACGCTCATAGCGGAGTGTAAAGGTGATTTGCGTTTTTACAAATTATGTTCTCTGGACCTCAGTAATACCGTCTTGTGTAAAATGGCTCTTTCAGAACGACTTCAAAAGAAGTTGCTGCCACTTTATATATTGATAATGGTTTTATTGAGTAGCTTATTGCTGTTGCCGGGTGCAGAAATACGATTTTCCGGTTTCGGAATGATTCACATACCGGTTCTTCGTTTTTTTCTGCTTTTGGTAATGAGTATTTTTACCTGCCTGTTCATCCACGAAAGCGGACATTATCTTTGCTATAAGCGTTACGGAGGAAGAAGCAACAGCATGGGCCTCGGGCTTATGTTTCTTGTTTTTCCGGTCATGTTTACCCATATAGAGCAAGTGCAACTCTGGCATGATAAGCGGCAAAAAATTAAACTCAGCCTGGCCGGAATTCTGATGGATATCCTGATCATGCTTTTGTTGCTCAACATTTTATCCCATTATCACCAAACCGATGTGTTTGCCTTGCTTACAGCATGCCTGTTTTATTATTATGTGGTTCAATTGTTTAGCAATCTGAATGTGTTTTTCCCGGGTACCGACGGCTATTATGTGTTTGAAGACCTGATTGGCGAAGAACGCTTGTTTGGTGATTCTTACGAATGTTTCAAAGGCTGTATAAAACATCCTTTCACAGAAAAAATATCACTGAAGCATTTTGGGTATTTACTTTATTTTTTGATTGCCTGCATCAATATCAGTCTGTATTGGTTTATGATTGCGGCTTTAATGACATTCCCAATATGGTCAAACTTCTTTTTATCCTGAGCTTTGCCTGTTTTTTCCCTTTTTTTATTCAGGCCGGTTCTCTGCTCGAAGGCCGGGTATGTGATCAACACGGAAACGGCCTGTTTTCTGTTCTTGTTTGTTTAAAACAACAGGAAAATTGTTGCTGCTACTCCGACACCAAAGGTTACTTCAGTCTGGAAATACCGGATACGGCAACAGACGACAGCCTGTTCCTCTTTTTTGTAGGATACAAGCCTTTGAACATCCCCTTGAAAAGCCTTACTTCTTCCTTTTCGGAACTCAAACTACAGGAAGACAACCGTATGCTAAATGCTGCCATTATAGAACACAATCCCAGGCTTAGCGAAGAGTTTTCTTTGCAGAAAGTAGATAAAATGGACATATATCTTTCTCCCGTTTCGGATGGAGATCCGCTTAAAGCCCTAAGTTTTTTACCAGCTTCGAGCAACACTGCCGAAAATGCCAATCCGGAATTACGGGGCAGCCCGGCCTCGTCTGCTCAGGTGCTGCTCAACGGGATAAGTATTACGTCACCAGTACGTAATACCCAACTGAGCGGCATGGGCAATTTCAGTCTCTTCAATACCGAATTGATCGGAGATATGACTGTTTACGCAGGGAATCCTCCGCTGAGCAGGGCAAACGCACTCTCAGGCCTGGTAGAGATAAACACCTGCAATGAAATTGAAAAGAACGAAACACAGTTGGCTGTTTCGATGGCTAATGCCGGACTGTTCAGGGCACAAAAATTAGGTAAGGAAGCTTTCGTTCAATGCTACGCCAATCATCTGTTTTCGGAACCCTATTTGTTTTTCAATCCCGGGGGTAACAAGATCAAAGCTTTTCGCACCGACGATGTTGGCCTGAATTTCAGATGGAAAAAAGAGGCTGCTTTTATTAATCTTTATAGCTACGGCATCAGCGAGAGTTTTCGTGCCGAAGACTATGCTTTTGGCAAAAAAGTGACCACAACAGCCCAAAAGATCAGACAATTCAATGTTTTAAATCTGGGCTGGCACAAAGGTTGCTGTTACCTTGAACTAAATACGGGCAATAATCTGAGCAGGTCTGATTTTGGCTTAGGCATTTTGCAGTCGGTTCAAAAAGAACGGGAATGGAAAACTTCACTGAATCTAAAATTTCTTCCCCTCGATTTTCTTTTATTACAAACAGGACTTGCGACTGAATATTTATCTCTGGATTTCAAAACCGATAAACCTTCTTATGCTTATTCCATGTCCGACTCTGTACCCATGCTGCATCAGGATACAAGCATCACATACTTTATTCCCGAAGCTGTAGTCTACACCAAACTGCAACTGCCCGGACAAATCAATCTGGGAATTGGAATAAGAAAAAAAATCCTGTCGGACAAATTACCTGCATACCTTTCTTATCAGGTTAATCTAAGAAAGAAGTTTGAGGAAAGACACAGTTTACTGCTCAGCGGCGGGAACTACCGTGCCTGCTTTTATCCTGTTTACCGCTACACTCGCTTTTCGCTGCAAACATCACGACAATTGTCGCTGGAGTATACCTACGAGGGAGAGCAGCTGTTTATTCAGGCTGCTGCTTATTGTAAGCAAGAAGAGTCGCCCTCTTATTACGGCCCTGAATACAGGATGAAAATAGTTCAGAGAGAAATCAGGGGGCTGGAATGCTCGGCAGAATACGAATGGAGCAGGTTTCGGGCGTCCTTCTCTTACACTTTGCTAAAAGCCTGCATCAAAGCCGACAGCAGTTGGCATAAAGCAGAAAACGACTTGCCCTGTTTTCTTAAAGCCTATTTCAATTATACCGGCAAACACTTGCTAAGCCTTTCCTGCAGCGGAGTATACAGAACGGGCTTACGTTATACGCCTGTGGAAAGCAGTCGTTATGTAGCAGAAGCCTATGCGTTTGAACCTCAATACGGAGTTTATAATTCTCAAAGATATGAACCATATTTCAGGTTGGATGTAAGCCTGAACCAGGTGATATTCGGGAAAAACCAACGTCGGCTGGTACTCTTTGCCACCCTGAGCAACATCCTGAACCGCAAAAACCAAAAAGCCTGTCTTTATTCGCCCGATTATTCAAGTATTATCGCTTATACGCATTATCAGGGGCGAACTTATTACCTGGGGGCGCAGCTCAGTTTTTGATTTCTTTGCGCAGTATTATGCGGATGCAGGCGCCTTTGCCCGGTTCGGAGCTTTTGACGAAGATTTTGCCTTTGTGATACTCTTCGATGATTCGTTTTACCAGCGACAGGCCCAGGCCCCAGCCGCGTGCCTTGGTGGTGAATCCGGGACGGAAAATGGCTTTGAAATGTTTTTTGGGTATGCCTTTGCCGTCGTCACAAACATCGATAAAGACTTGTTTCCTGGTTTCGGATACTACGATATCTATTTGTCCCTCGCCGTTCATGGCGTCGATGGAGTTTTTGCACAAATTCTCGATGACCCATTCGAACAAAGGGATATTTAATAATACCAACGATGCTTGTTCGGGGAAATGCGTCTGAAAACGAATCTTTTGTGAACTTCGTCCCCTCAGATAATTGACGGCGTTTTCCACTACCGGGGCCAGCGTATGGTATTCAGCATCGGGACGGGAGCCGATTTTTGAAAATCGTTCGGCAATGGTTCTCAAACGCTGAGTGTCTTTTTCCATTTCTTTCAGTAATCCGGGGTCTATCTCTTTGAGCTTGAGCAATTCCACCCAGGCTAAAAGTGAGGAAATGGGTGTTCCCAGCTGATGGGCTGTTTCTTTGGATAAACCTACCCATACGCGGTTTTGCTCAGACCGCTTGAACACAGTGAGCGATACCAGGGTGACGGCTAAGAAAACGAACATCACTCCCAATTGTACAAAAGGGAAATAACGGAGCTTTTTCAGTAAATCGGAATCGTCGTAATAGACATACTGCGAGGTGTTCTCGTCTAATTTTACCTGGATATGCCTGTCTTTTTGTATCAAACGTGCGGCTTTTTTCTCCAGGTCTGCCTCCGGATTTTTTTTGGACAGATTCAGATTGGCATAGCTTTGAATATTTTTCTCGTTGTCTGTAAGAATCACCGGAATATTGGTGTTGCCTTCGATCACTTTTAGTGTCAGGGTGTAATCAAAACGGACATCTTCTTCGCCGGGTTGGGGCTCCTGAGCCAACAGCCGTATGGCTTCGGCCCAAAGCTCAATCTTTTTTTGTTCTTCTCCCGCCAGTTCTTTACCCAGATTGTTCGAAAACCAGGTAGAAGCAGCAATGATAATCAGGGCGACCAGAAAAAAGACAAGTCGGAAAATAGAGGAAGTATCTCGGTTAACAGCCATAACAGTACAGATTTAAAAGAAACAACCTTA
>CAZAUQ010000001.1:66762-80254 GCA_964488495.1 uncultured Bacteroidales bacterium | reverse complement strand
TGGGCTTTGGTTTCCTGAAAACAGACCACGTCGGCAGCTTCTTGCTGCAAATAGGCTGTCAACTCTTTGCTCAGGGCCGATCGGATACCGTTCAGATTGTAGGAAATAATTTTCATGGTACTAATTCAACGTTGCCCGGATTGTTCGCTGACCAGGTTGGTCTTGAATTTTTGAAACATTTCCGAGGCAAAAATAAACTCGTTCAATTCGGGACATTCAGACACAAAAATTTTTTCTTTTGGTCCCTCCCAGGCTTTCACTCCTTTGTAAATAAACACAATTTGCTCGCCCACGCTTAAGACCGAATTTAAATCGTGGGTATTGATGATGGTGGTCATTTGGAACTCCTTGGTCAGCTCAACAATCAATTCATCAATTGTAATGGCACTCAAAGGATCCAGTCCTGAATTGGGTTCATCGCAAAACAGATATTTGGGATTCAAAGAGATTGCCCGGGCTATGGCAGCTCTTTTTTGCATCCCTCCGCTCAATTCCGAAGGGTACAAATCAAATACATTGTTCAGGCCGACTCGTTCGAGGCAAAAACGTGCTCTGTTTTGTTGCTCTTTATCGTTTTTATCCGAAAACATTCGCATGGGGAAGAGCACATTTTCCAAAATCGTCAAAGAATCAAACAAAGCTGAGCCCTGAAAAAGCATACCGATTTCGCTGCATAGCTGCATCTTTTCCTTTTTGGTCATGGCAGTAAAACTTCTGCCGTCGTATAGAATATCACCCGAATCGGGAGTGTGCAGACCAACGATACACTTCAATAAAACCGTTTTTCCCGAACCGCTTTGCCCGATGATCTGGTTGATTTTGCCGCTGTGAAATTCTGTGCTGATGTGTTTTAATACCCGATCGTCACTCACAAAGGATTTACTTACATCTCTGACTTCGATCATAGCAACAAAATTTGAGTTAATATCATATCTGCCACCAAGATAAGTACACTACAACTTACTACGGCCCTGGTACTTGCCTTACCGACTTCCAGAGTGCCTCCGTGCACATAATAACCCCAGTAAGCCGATACTGAGGCAATAATAAAAGCAAACACAGCTGCTTTTATCAGAGAATAATATACATACCACTCTATAAACCAATATTGAATGCCATAAATAAACTTAGAGGTAGTAATAATATCGGTAAATATAGCAATCAGGTATCCGCCTAATATTCCGGTGAACATACTGAACACTACCAGTATGGGAATATAAAACACAACTGCTGCAATCTTGGGTAAAATAATGTAATTGGCAGAATTTACTCCCATAATATCCATAGCATCAATCTGTTCCGAAATCCGCATTGTTCCTATTTGCGAAGCTATATTCGATCCGATGTTCCCGGAAAGAAACAAACATAAAACCATAGAGCAAAATTCCAGCAACAAGGTATCGCGGGTAACCAAACCTACAGTATAATCGGGCAAAATGGGATTTTCTATGTTATTCTGAGTCTGTACAGTCATGACAGCTCCCATAAACAGGGAAACAACCAGGGTAATAAAAAGAGAGTTGACACCCAGAAGATCAATCTCCTTAAGTGTTTGTTTTAAAAAAACTCCCAGACGCTGCGGTTTGGAAAAACACCTGTACATGAGTTGGGAATACCTTCCAACATGGTAAAGTGGTTTCATAACTTATTTAACTCTAAAGTTCAGATCTACACGATTGTTGACTCCAAGTTCGGCGCTTCTTTTTACAGGAGCAGCGGATGATACAATCAGGGTATAATCCCCCTTGAGCAATTGTTTTTTCCCTTGTTCGTCGATTGAAGCCATAGTTTCGGTGCTAATTTCAAATTCCAGCAACTGAGATTGACCGGGCTCAAGTTTAATCCGTTTGATGCCAATAAGCGAACTAAAGGGACCACTGATTCCGGCTCCGGGTTTGCTGAGATAAAACTGCACGACTTCTTCGCCCGGAAATTTGCCAGTATTTTCAACTCTGATTTCCATACGCAGGGGCTGGCCTCTTTTGACGGCAGTTGATTCAAGCAGGGCATCCTTGTAAGCGAAAGTAGTGTAACTCAGGCCATAGCCAAAAGGATACAAGGGATCCTGAGTCATATAACGATACGTTCTTCCCTTCATGGAATAATCTTCGTAAGGAGGCAATTGATCTGCCGATTTGGGAAAAGTTACCGGCAGTCTGCCGGAAGGATTGACGTCACCAAATAAAACGTCACCTAAGGCATTTCCGCCTTCCTGGCCCGGATACCAGACAAACAACACGGCATCGGCCAGTTCTGCCACTTCGGACATGGTTATAGGGCTGCCTCCGGTCAAGACAACAATAATGGGTTTTTTGTTGTTGTTACGCAATTTTTTTAAATAATTTACCTGATTCACGGGCAGATTCAAATCGGGACGATCGCCTTTGTGGGCGGAGGCAATGGATTCGCCTTCTTCCCCTTCTTTCAGTGGAGTGATGCCCAGTACAACGACCATGGCGTCTGCTTTTCTGGCATCACCCGTAGTCCAGTCTATTGGATTCAGGTTATCGCCTTCCATAAGTATTCCTGGTTTATAATCGCATTTGCTGCCAGGATTGAGTTTCGCCACAATCCCTTCCAGAAAAGTAGAAAGCGAAGAACTCAGGCCGTAATAATTTCCCAGCAAGACATTGGCATCGGCGGCAAAAGGCCCTGTAATGTACAAACTGCGAATATTTTTATCCAAAGGCAGCACCCCTTTGTCGTTTTTGAGCAATACGATGGACTTGCCGGCTGCTTCTCTGCTCAATGCCAGGTGTGCAGGCGACCCGACCACTTCGGGGCTGATGTTGTTGTATGGATTGGCCTTCGGGGGATCAAAAAATCCCAGTTTGATTTTGGTTCTTAATAAAGGTCGGATTAAACGATCTATGTCTGTTTCTGTGATCAGCCCTTGTTCGATGGCTGCCCCCAAATGCCGGTAAACCGATCCGCAATTGACATTAACACCGGCTTTGGCCGCCATGGCAGCGGCTTCTTCGGGAGTTTGCACTACTTTGTGCGTAGTATAAAAATCTCTGATAGCCCCGCAATCCGACACAATGTGCCCCTCAAAACCCCATTGTTGCCTGAGAATGGTATCCAGGAGCAAGGCGCTGCCGCAAGCCGGCAGGCCATAGACCCGGTTGTAGGCTCCCATCACGGCTTCCACTTTGGATTCCTTCACCAGGGTTTCGAATGCCGGTAAATAAGTTTCGAATAAATCTCTGGCAGAGGGCCGGGCATCAAATTCGTGACGCAAAGCTTCGGGGCCGGAATGTACGGCATAGTGTTTGGCACAGGCTGCCGTTTTAAGGTAGTTGGGATCGTCTCCCTGCAGACCTCTTACAAAGGCCACGCCAAGACGTGAAGTCAGGTAGGGATCTTCGCCGTAGGTTTCCTGCCCCCGACCCCAGCGCGGATCACGAAAGATATTCACGTTAGGGGTCCAAAAGGTCAGGCCGGAATATTGTTCGTAACGTCCCATCTCGAGGGAAGCATTGAATTTGGCCCGGGCTTCGTCCGAAATGGCTGAGGCTACTCTGAAAATCAAGTCTTCGTCAAAAGTAGCCGCCAGACCAATAGCCTGAGGGAAAACGGTAGCCCTGCCATTTCTGGCAACTCCGTGCAAAGCTTCGCTCCACCAGTCATAGGGAAGTATACCCAATCGTTCAATGCCCGGTGCTCCGTTGACTAACTGGGCGCATTTTTCTTCCAGGCTCATTTCTTTCACCAGAGATTCAATACGTTCATCCATCGACAAAGCCACATTTTTCCATGGCCGGTAAACCAAATAATTCATGTACACCTCGAGGTTGGTATAGAAAGGACTCAACTGATACAGAATGCCATCAGCAGAATCATTGGGATTCAGCCCCTTTAATTTTTCCCAGTCATCAGGCATGCCGTCGGCATCGGAATCTGCCTGTGCAGGCGCAGACTTGAGCAGGGGCCAGCCACCCAGCTGGCTTTGGCTGTCTACTATACCCATTCCGCCATTTAAGTAATTGATGCAAGTACCGGTTCGTGTTTCCTCCACTATGCGAATATCAATTTCATCACGTCTGAAAGAGGCACCGGCATCGGACAGGACCGCCAGATAGGCCTCCCGGGCACTTTGTGTATTAATATCAACTACTTTAAACGGTTTATCAGCTCTTAATTCGCTCAGATCTCCCTTGAAATCTTCGTTTGGATGTATGCCCAACCAGTTATCCCGATTTACGGCTGCCAGCACAGATTTATTATTTTGATCTAGGGCCGGAGAACTGTCATCGAAATAATTACCTGCCACATAAAACCGGCCTGTTTCACCCCTGGGATATTCAGGACTGACTCTGCCAACCCAGGGTGCAAAAATACGGTTGATTAATCGTTTATTCTGCACAGTGGCATAGGCTGGTTTATAATAATTGTTTACCAGATTATAAAAGCCTCCTTCGCCGGCATAGGCGCCATTGACCGGACCCCAGTTGTAAATGACATTGTTGCGGAAATCCACTCTTTCGTCCTGCGGCCTGTGTGTTTGCCGGCTGCCGTTAAAACGGGGAGTCCGGCTGGTATGGTGAGCAATCAGATTGTGATGAAAACTCGCCGGTTGTCCGCCCCAAATGCCACCATAGCCATGCTCTCCTTTTTCGTGTATGGAACTGGCCAGACTTTCACTTACTATACACCATTGCATGGTGAAATTTTGATTGTTGTAAAAAGAGGCACATTCATCAGTACTCCAGCTCATGGAGCAATGATCTATTATTATATTTTTCCTGCGCATGGCCCCCATGGCGTCGTTTTGCGTTCTTTGCTCATCTCCCATCCTGGAGCGTATATAGCGGACAATAACGTTATCGGCTGAAATCAGCAAAGGAAAATTCTTAAGGCAAATCCCTTGGCCGGGAGCAGTTTGTCCGGCTATGGTCAAATCGCCGTTTTCGATAACCAAATGACGATTCAAGGCTATCGTGCCGTCTACGGCAAAAACGACAGTCCGTTTCCCTTTTTGCTCAAGTGCCCATCTGAGGGTTCCTTCCGTTCCGTCATCATCCAGTTTGTTAACGATATACACCTGTCCTCCGGCGCCTCCGGTAGTGAATTTACCGGCTCCTTCGGCTCCGGGAAAAGCCGGGATGGTATCCCTGTCAGGAACAGAATAATTAGTTAATTGAGCATACAGATTAAAACTCAGGAGAAAAAGAAGTCCTGTCAGACTTATTCGGAAAAAAAATTTGCAATTCATGCGTATTGATTTATATTCAATTTTTATTTGCATTGAGAGACAAAAATAGCTCTTTTTGCCTTTAAATAAAGGAATAAGGCAAAAATATCACATTTATTAAATCAAGGCTATGGCTAATCCGAAAATAGCTTCAATAATTACAAAAAAACTTATAAACCAGCCTGATTCAAAACCAAACCTAACATAAGTAACTATATTTGCGAACCTTAAAACTCAGAAAAATGAAAAAGTCCAGCCTAATCATCCTTATTTCGTTAGCTGCGGTTACGATTTTTTTAAGTTTGTGGATTTATATACCCAATAATCCTTTTATTTACTCCTATTCATCACTTGATCAAGAGGATCCTGTTGTTTTCAAAGGCAATTATATCTTCTACAACAACACGAAGTATATGCTGGGAGAAAAGGCTTTTTTTATAGACGGTCGTATACCCGACAGAATTACCGAACGCTATCCCTATGTGTACAATTCTTTTAACGAGGCAATAAAAGACATCCGCGAAGGCAGTCCCGACGAAGCAATGACTTTGTATATTGCTCCTTATGTTTACTGGATCGATGATCCCGATGATGCTTCGGAACGGATAGCCGAAAACGGAGGAATACCCTACGGTTTGGTGATTGACGCGGGCAACCTTCATTTTTACGGCCTGAGCAAAGACCCGCAACATGTTGTACTGGCTTGCAACAGAGGACAAACACAGGGATCGGTAGGCAACTTCACTATGTTTAGATTCAACGGAGACAACATCCGCTGTGAAAATCTGACCATGGGAAATTATTGCAATGTTGACCTGGTTTATCCGCTTAAACCTTCGTTGAACAGAGAGAAACGTTCACCGGCCATAACTCAGGCCCAGTTGGCACTGTGCAACAACAGCGACAAAATTTATGCCGTGAATTGTTCATTCATCAGCCGATTAAACACCTGTCCGTTTGTAGGATGCAAAAGAGCCTTTTTCGTTGATTGTCATTTCGAAAGTACCGACGATGCCTTGTGTGGCAATGGAGTCTATTTGAATTGCGACCTGGATTTTTACAGCTCCAAACCATTCTGGAGCACACATGGCACAGGAGCCGCCTTTTTAAATTGTGATTTTAATGTGATTACACGGCATGCTCAATACCTGACCAAAGTGGGCAGCCAGGTTGCCTTGGTTGACTGTCGTTTCAAGAACAACGGAGATTCCCTTTATTTGGGCTGGACTCAATACCCCAAAGACGACATGCGTTGTTACCAGTATAATGTGAGTTTAAACGGACAGGCAGTACTTTTTCAATCCGACCGGCCTTATCTGACTGTAGATATGCAAGACCAGGAAGTTCTGAAGGCTTATCGCTTTGAGTACGAAGGAAAGCCTGTTTACAATACCTATAATTTGCTGCGCAGCGACGACGACTGGGATCCGCAGGGCCTTAAAGAAATAGTGGCTGCAGCCTCTCAGAAAGACGGTTTTGATTACGGCAACGTTCCTGTTCAATTGAGTGTAAAACCTCAGTATATCGAACTCCAAACCGGAGAAAAAGCCGATACACTTTTTTATACTGTCAATAGATTTGGGAATTTCCCGATCGAAGGGACAATCGAATGGTCAATCAGTCCCGAAGATGCCGGATTTTTACGACTGCGCAGACTGAGAAACGGGAACTGCCTGCTTATCGGAATCAATCAGACTGACGAAATACGTCATGTCATGGTGGAAGCTACGCATTCCTCCGGACTCAGAGGGGCTTCTGTCATCAAGGTTTTACCAGGCATTCTTCCTGCTCCCCGTTTTACCTATTATCCTGTAATGTCTGCCCCCGAACAGGGCATTATTAAGCTGAGTTATAGCCTGAACCTTCGAAACAGAGCAGATCACTCCCTTATTACCTGGTATCGGTGTAAAGACGCTCAGGGCACAGAGGCCATTCCTGTAGCCGTCAGCCGACTGAATCAACCCGAATACAAGTACACCCTAAGCGCCGGTGATGTCGGATATTATATTCAGGCCAAAATTGAGCCTAAACACGTAAGGAGCCTGCCCGGAACTGCTGTTACAGTTTGCAGTGCCAAGCCGGTTGCAAAAGAAGATGTCTTGAATACTCAGCTTATCACCACCGATTTTCAGAATTTTCCCGCTGATACACAAAAGCAAATTCTACCGGGATTCTGGACAGTCGATGCCTTCAAACCGGCCGATACTGAAGCTTATAACTGGCAAGCCAATTCTGATAAAGCCTGGTTTTACGGAACTGCCGAAGGCGGAGCAAACGGTAGTGGTTTTCTGCAGGGCCAAAAAGGTGCCCGCCTGCTTTATACTCCTGTCGAAGGCAGCTACCAGAATATGGAGGTCAGCCTGCTGGCAGATCCCTGCAAAACAGCAGGCCAGGGCTTCGGCAGCGCCACCGGACAATACATGGATATTTACATAAAATTCGACAGTAAAAGCCTGAGCGGTTACGGCCTGCGCATAGTTCGGACTCCCAAATACGCCAACGCTGTGGACTTCGTACTGATGGAATACAACAACGGAATCAGTCGCGAAATATCCGAAACAGTTTCATCCACCTGCTTTCTGACAAATTGCAGCATAAGACTCGCAACGGAAGGCAAGCTGTTGAAAGCCGAAGTTTCTACCACTACTGCCAAACCTTATAACAGCGATCCTAACTTGCCCCACGAAGTGAAGCTGGAAGCAGAAATTACCGAAAACAACTTTGGAGGCAGCGGCATCCAGCATACAGGTTCTACCGGTGGGGGAGCGACCATGCTACACAAAATGGACATTTTATATAAGTAAATCATCTTATGAAACATTTATTATTGTTGTTGTCAGGAGGATTGTTTTGCCTGAATATTTTAGCCGGTGAGCCTGTAGTCAGAGTAGACTTAAATTTGTCCGGACGTCCTGAATCAGAAGTGAACGAACCGGGTTACACCCCCTGGGTTGTTGCTTCGCAAAGCAAAGATTCAATTACCTTATCAGGAGTGGAATTTGTACTCACAGCTATCCATCCCGAATATTCTACTCTTAAAACCGGCTGGTCTAAATTGCATATCCAAAGCCCTTATTATGCCCGTCTGGCCAACGACGGGGTCACGAGTTCCAGCAACGAAGGTGGTGATATAGAACTGCGCATCCGCGGACTGGCAGTCGGAGAACATAGTTTACAAAGCTTTCATAACACCTGGAGTAATCCCGACAACAACGCATTTTGCCCTTTCGATGTCTATCTCAACGGCAATTTGGTTCACGAAAACATATTACGTTCCAACCGGGTTGAAGTCAATTCCCACGCTACCACCTTATATACCAATTTTGAAGTAGAGTACGAAGGACAGGAGATTGTCTTCCTGTTTGAATCGGATAAAGAGTTTACTTCGACAGAAACCAAAGTATCTGATCCCAATGTTCTTAAAAATGTAGAAATCAGTGTAACGATCAACGGTTTTGAACTTAATACTCCTCAAACAGCCAAACAAGCTACTGCCCCCTATCCTTCGGATAAGGATATGCATACCATTGCAGACAGCGGATTTTTGGATCTCAGCTGGCAACCTGCGGCCAACTCTGTAAGGAATATCCTTTATTACAGTACTGATTCCGCTGCAGTAGCTTCAGCTGATACCAGCTGTAAATTGGCAGAACTAGAAAGAGAAGACAGCACTTATCACGTTGAGAATCTCTACAGTATGAATGTTTATTATTGGAAAGTTAACCAAGAGGATGATGCAGGCAATATCACCCAGGGGCAGGTCTGGAGTTTCCGGCCCCGCCAGCTGGCATTCCGGGGAGCCGAGGGCTATGGCCGCCATGCCATAGGCGGACGCGGAGGCAAAGTGGTATATGTAACCAACCTGAATGACGACGGACCCGGCAGTTTCCGCGAAGCTGTCACCAAAGACATTGGTCCCAGAACCATCTTGTTTAATGTATCGGGTATAATTCAATTGAATTCCCGTTTAACTCAAAGTCAATCAAATATCACCATTGCCGGACAATCCGCTCCGGGTAAGGGAATCTGCATTCGTTCAGCTCCCTTTGGCGTAGGAGACGAAAGTATTTGCCGTTTCTTACGTGTCAGACTTGGAGCAGGAACTACTTACGACGGTTTAGGAATGGCAGGAGGCGACTACAGTATTGTGGATCATTGTTCCATAAGCTGGACCATAGATGAAGCATTCAGTTCGCGCAACGCCAAAAATATCACCTTGCAAAGGACTTTGATTTCTGAAGCCCTCAATATTGCAGGGCATTCCAATTACCCTGAGGGCACGGGCCATGGTTATGCCGCTACCATTGGCGGAGATATCGGCAGTTTTCATCATAATCTGCTGGCTCATTGCAGCGGCCGGAACTGGAGCTTAGGCGGAGGTCTTGACGCTGCCGGTTATTACGCCGGAAGACTGGATATTTTCAATAATGTCGTTTACAATTGGGGATCAAGAGCTACCGACGGAGGTGCATACGAAGTAAATTTTGTCAACAATTATTACAAAAAAGGAGCAGCCACATCGCAAAACACTATTCTTAAAGCCCAGCTTGAGGGCACCGGTAAAGGTTCACAAAGTTATTACTATGCCGGCAACATGGTCGAAAATACAAATGGCAGTCTTGCCTGCGACGGTAGCGACAACAGTTGTTCCCGCACTTACGTCACTTCAGGTGATCAGGTCGTTGACTGGCAAGTCTTTGTGGATGAACCTTTCTTTCCTTCCTACGCTTCTGTTGAACCGGCCAAAGATGCCTATAAATCTGTGCTTTCTGATGTAGGTTGTACTATGCCCGTTTTTGATGAACACGACCAGCGTATAATCAATGAAACGCTCAACGGCAGCTATACCTACACAGGCAGCAAAACTCAAAAAGGCGGTATTATTGATCACCAGGACGAAGCCGAAGGTTACGAAGATTATCCCGAAATGCAACGTTCAACAGATTTCGACTCCGACCTGGATGGATTGCCCGATTGGTGGGAAAAGCTGCACGGCAGTAATCCAAACTCTGCCAGCGGCGATTTTTCGGACAGCAATGCCGATCCGGATATGGACGGCTATACTGTCCTGGAAGATTACCTGGAATGGATGTCCGTTCCCCACTTCTATCTTTATAAAAATACTGCCGACACCATCGATTTGACCCCTTTTACATTGGCCTACGTAAATAATCCCGTCTTTAGCCTGGTAGAAGCCGAAAACCTGCAGCTTAGTTTTGACGCCGCTCAGGCTATAGTACTTCCTCATAATGATTTCGAAGGCATCAGCTATCTGGACTTTGAAGTCAGAGACGATGAGAACAGCAGCATGCAACGAAGAATCGGTATTTTGGTACAGGCTGAAGACAGCAATAATACAGCCTTGAAAGAAACCGGCAAGCTCGGGAAACCTGAAGTCTATCCTAAACAATTTCAAGATCATATCAACATCGACTGCTATTCCACCGGCAACCAACCATTGAGTGTCAGCCTGCATCAATTAAACGGAAAAGAAATTTTCAGAAAAATTTACCGGATGGATCAGGGTCTCAACCATCTTCAGATTCTCTTTACCGAACAATTAAGCGATCAGCTCTATCTCTTAAAAATAAAAGATCTCCGGCATGGAGATATTAACGAAGTATTCAAAGTCCTTAAATCGTCCAATTGATGAAATTCAAAATCCTCAGCCTAATCCTTGGTTCAATTATTTTTGTTACACTACAAGCTCAAGTTCCTGTTATTAAAGTAGATATCAATCAGTTTGGACGTCGCATGTCCGAAGTGAACGAACCCGGCTATACCTCTTGGGTAGTTCCGGCAAATCAAAGCAGTAAAGCTGTTTTCTCGGGGATCAGAGTAGAACTGAAAGCAATAGGCTCAGAAAGAGCAATTCTCGAAACCGGCTGGTCCAAAATGCAAATACAATCTCCCTATTTTGCCCGACTGGCCAACGACGGAATTTCAGTGGCCGGCAAGGGAATACTGGAGATGCGTATCACAGGGCTGCCTCCCGGACAACACAGCCTGCAGACTTTTCACAATTCATGGAACAGCCCCGGCAGCGTTTCACAAGGTCTGATTACAGTGTATCTGAATGGAAAAAAAGTACATGAAAAAATAGAAAGAACCTGCAGGGTAATAGCCAACTGTGAAGCGACCATTTTGTACACTATGCTGGATGTAGAAAACGAAACACAGGAAATAGTATTGCAATTTGCTGCTGAAGATGGCGGAGGAATCTGTCTGGACGGTTTTGAAATCAATACCCCTGATCGCAGCAAGCAGGCCAGACTGCCCTCGCCTTCCGATGGAGATCTCCACGCCGATGCAGACAAAGGATATATCAACTTAATTTGGGAAAAAGCGCCCAATTTAAAAATCGTCAAGCAGTTTCTTTATTTCGGCACAGACTCTGCCACCGTGGCGACAATAGAAAGCGGTAACAGCAAGCAGGCTGCGGCTGTTTTGTCCGAAGCAGATTGTTCCTTGCCTGTCAAAGATTTGTATTGCCTGCAGCGCTATTATTGGAGAGTTGATCAGCAAGAAGAAAACGGAAATATAATCCGGGGCGATGTATGGAGTTTTCAACCGCGCAGGCTGGCCTTTAGAGGAGCCGAAGGCTACGGTCGTTATGCTACCGGAGGACGCGGCGGGAAAGTGGTGGTGGTAACCAACCTCAACGACGATGGGCCGGGCAGTTTCCGTGAAGCTGTCAGTCGTGACATAGGACCGAGAACCATTGTTTTTAATGTCTCCGGCGTCATCACGCTGAAATCCCGTTTAAGTCAGGGACAAAGCCACATCACTATTGCCGGACAAACGGCTCCGGGCAAAGGCATTTGCATACGTTCTGCTCCTTTTGGTGTCGGTAGTGAAAGCGTTTGCCGTTTCCTTCGATTCAGACTGGGTAGCGGAGCCACAGGAGACGGTTTGGGGATGGCCGGAGCCAACCACAGCATTGTCGACCATTGCTCTGTAAGCTGGACCAGCGACGAAGCCTTCAGCTCACGTAACGCTCAAAATATCACCCTGCAACGCACACTCATTTCCGAAGCACTCAACCTGGCAGGTCATAAAAATTACCCTCCGGGCACCGGACACGGCTATGCGGCCACCATAGGCGGCAATGTCGGTTCCTTCCATCACAATCTGCTGGCACATTGCTACGGCCGTAACTGGAGTTTGGGAGGAGGTTTGGACGGCAGCGGACATTACGCCGGTAAACTGGATATTTTCAATAACGTAGTTTATAACTGGAGTGTTCGAGCTACCGACGGAGGGGCTCATCAGGTGAATTTTGTAAACAATTATTACAAAACAGGCCCTTCCACTACTCAATTCAATATGCTGCACGCACAACTCGAAGGCGTAGGAGCCGGCACTCAAAGCTATTATTACGACGGAAATGTCATGGTTGACCAGGAGGGTAAAACTCTATGCGATGGCAGCGACAATACCTGTGGACGCTTATATACACTTTACAACAGACAGATTCTCAATTGGGAAGTCTTTGTAGACACAGCCTTTTTCCCCTCTTTTGCCAAGATTCAGGCAGCAACTCTAGCTTATAAATCGGTACTCTCCGATGTCGGATGCAATTTGCCTTTGGCCGATCAATACGATCAGCGTATCATCCGCGAAACCTTAGATGGCAGCTATACCTATTCTGGCAGCAGCAAAAGAGTGGCCATCGATGCAGAGTTCCCTGAATTATCCTCGAAAGATCCCACAAAAAACAAAGGCATCATTGACCACGAAAAGGATGCAGGAGGATATGAGGATTACCCTGAGATTCGACGTCCCGATGATTTTGACTCAGATAATGACGGCTTACCCGACTGGTGGGAAAAATTACAGGGCAGCAATCCTCACTCGCCCAAAGGAGACTTTGGAGACAGCAATGCCGATCCGGATAAAGACGGTTACACTGCTCTGGAAGATTACCTGGAATGGATGTCGGTACCTCAGATTATTCTGGATAAAAACCAAAGCCTCACTCTGGATCTTACTGATTTCAGCCTTGGATTCTACAAAAACCCGGTCTTTAAGGTAGTCGGAGCAACTCAGGCCGATATTAAAATTAAAGGATCCAAAGCGAGCATTAAAGCAAAAAACAAAGCAAACGGAATCAGTTATTTCATGCTGGAAGTGAGCGACGATGATACTGACTCCATGCAAAGAACCATCGGATTATATATTAAAAATTAATAACCCTTATTTATCAATCATGAAAAAAAGAGCAGCCTTTATGTTATTTGCCTGTGTCTTCCTGGTAGCCACAGCGCAAAAACCTGTAATCAAAGTTGACCTGAATCA
>CAZAUQ010000001.1:16669-66662 GCA_964488495.1 uncultured Bacteroidales bacterium | reverse complement strand
TATTGAAATGCTTATTTCCGGCCTGCCAAGGGGAAAACACAGCATTCAGACCTTTCACAATACCTGGGGTAAAAGCGAAGAAAAAGACTTCAGCCCCATCAACGTATATTGCAACGGACAACTTGTACAAAGCAATCTGTATTGCAGCAACCGTGTAGAACTCAACAGCGAAGCCAGCAGCGTGTATACCGTGGTTGATGTTGCCAATCAACAACAGGTAATCAGTCTTTTGTTCGAATCGGATAAAACATTCAACGCCAAGGATGGGAAAATCACCGTTCAGAACGTATGCATTGACGGTTTCGAAATCAATACCACCGACTACAACAAAAAAGCCCGGAAACCAGTTCCTGCCGACATGGATATGCATGCCGACGCCGACGCCGGTTTTCTGAATCTGGAATGGGAAACAGCTCGTCAGGGAGATCTGAAAGAACAACTGGTTTATTTCAGCCTCGACAAGGAGATGTTAGGCAGTCAGGCCAGTTTACTGGCCAAACTTCCGGTGGGTCAAACCTTTTATCCGGTACAATATCTCTACAGTATGGACACCTATTACTGGAGAGTAGATCAGGTGAATCAACTAGGTGAAACAACACAGGGAGATATCTGGACATTCCGGCCCAGGCAACTGGCTTTCGAAGGTGCTGAGGGTTACGGACGCTATGCTACAGGAGGGCGCGGCGGAAAAGTAGTGGTGGTAACCAATCTCAACGACGACGGTCCCGGCAGCCTGCGGGAAGCCGTCACCAAAGACATTGGGCCTCGCACCATCGTGTTTAATGTTTCCGGCGTTATAGAACTAAAATCCAGACTGGTATTGAATCAACCCTTCGTTACCGTTGCCGGCCAAACAGCTCCGGGCAAAGGGATTTGCATACGTTCAGCGCCTTTCGGCATTGGCAGTGAAGCCATCTGTCGTTTCGTCAGGCTTCGTCTCGGTGCGGGCCAAACCTACGACGGAATGGGTATGGCCGGAGCCAACAACAGCATCATTGACCACTGTTCCATCAGCTGGACCATAGATGAAGGCTTCAGTTCACGAGGCGGTAAAAATTTCAGCCTCCAGCGCACCATGATAGCGGAAGCTCTGAATATTGCAGGACATAAGAATTACGGAGAAGGCACCGGTCACGGTTACGCAGCCACCATTGGCGGTGACATCGGCAGTTTCCATCACAACCTGCTGGCCCATTGCAACGGACGCAACTGGAGCCTGGGCGGAGGGCTCGATGCTTACGGAGCCTATGCCGGTCGAATGGACATCTTTAACAATGTGGTTTACAACTGGGGAACAAGGGCTACCGACGGTGGTGCACATCAGGTGAATTTTGTCAATAACTACTACAAGAAAGGCCCCGCCACCTCGCAGGACATCATTCTGAAAGCTCAGCTCGAAGGACTGGGTTCCGGCTCGCAAAGTTATTATTACAAAGGCAATGTCATAGAAAACACCGATGGCAATCTGGCTTGTGACGGCAGCATTGACAGTTGCGGAAGAGCCTATCAACTCTACAGAAATCAACAACTTGATTGGGAAGTGTTTGTAGATCAGCCTTTCTTCCCCTCTCATGCCAACATTGAATCCGCTGCCGATGCTTACAAATCGGTGCTCTCCGATGTGGGCTGCAACATGCCGCTGTTTGACGAGCACGATCAACGAATAGTCCGCGAAACAATGGAAGGCAGCTTTAGCTATACCGGCAGTAAATCCAAAAAACCCGGATTAATAGACCATCAGGATGAAGCCGGAGGTTACGAGGATTATCCCCAAGAAGTCCGTCCCGAAGGCTTTGACTCCGATTACGACGGTCTGCCCGATTGGTGGGAGAAAATGCAGGGCAGCAATCCGTCATCCACCCCGGGTGACTTCTCGGACGCCAATGCAGACGAGGATCGGGACGGTTATACAGCACTGGAAGATTACCTTCGGTGGATGTCTCTTCCCCGTTTCTGCCTCGACAAAAAAGGAAATGGCAGCATTGATTTACAACAATTTTTTATCGCTTATCAGGATGCTCCAAAGTATGAAATCATCGATGCCGGCAATCTTAAAGTAAAAATCACAGACCAACAGGCTCAGCTCAAAGCCCCCAAAGAATTTAAAGGTATCACCTACATTGATGTTCAGGTAAGCGACGCCCTGGGCAGCAGTATGATCCGCCGATTTGGAGTTTGTGCAGGCAATGAATGAATTCTAGTGTTTAAAGAATAAATTACAGGGTTTATTGATGAAAATGAATTTGCATTTCTAAAGCAATCGTGGCATCTTTGCGGTAATAACCTTAAAACTCAATAGTATGGTAATCCGCATGATATGTACGATTTGTCTGATATTGCTGACCGCTTGTCCCGGCTTTACACAAGGCTTTGGCAAGCGGCAGCTCATTAATAAAGACTGGTATTTTAATTTTGGTGACCTAAAATACGGCGGGGCTGAGTTTCTGAATCATTCTTCCTGGAGACAACTGCAATTGCCGCACGACTGGAGTGTGGAAGGCACACCCAGCCCGCAATGGGCAAGCTGCACAGGCTATTTGCCCGGAGGTATTGCCTGGTACCGAAAAGACCTGGACATTCCCTCCGATCTGGAAGGGCAAAAGGTCTTTATCTATTTTGAAGGCGTTTACAAGAACAGCGAAGTCTTCATTAACGGCAAGTGGATAGGCAAACGCCCTAATGGTTATATCTCCTTTATGTACGACCTGACACCCTATATTCATTTTGGAGGAAGAAATGTGCTGGCCGTCAGAGTAGATCACGAAGATTATGCTGATTCAAGGTGGTATACGGGCTCAGGAATATACCGTGACGTCTGGCTGGTTAATGCTCCCAAAACCCATATTGATCTTTGGGGTGTTTCTTATCAAACAGAGGTAAAAGAGAAAAATGCCCTTGTCAAAATTCAAAGCGAAGTAATCAACGAAGGTTCAAAAGATATGAGTTGTATTCTCCGTCAAGACATTTACGACAACAAGGGCAAACTGATAAGCAGTACTCAGGGGAAAGTGCTCATACCGGCCGGAGAAAAGGGCAAGCTCAGGCAGGAACTGAAAGTACAAAATTGCGAACTTTGGGATCTGAATCGTCCCTACCTCTACCGTCTGGAAACAAGCCTATTGAACAACAACGAAGTCTTAGATCAAACCAACATCAGCGTTGGCATACGCACCATCAACTTCGATCCCGACAAGGGCTTCAGCCTGAACGGGAAATCGCTTAAAATCAAAGGAATCTGTATGCATCACGATGCCGGCTGCCTGGGAGCCGCCGTAGATCGTGAAGTATGGCGTAGAAGGCTAATTCAGCTGAAGTCACTGGGTTGTAATGCCATACGGACCAGCCATAATCCTCAGGCCACTTGCGTTTATGAGCTCTGTGACGAATTGGGATTGTTGGTAAACAACGAAGCCTTTGACGAATGGGAATACCCCAAAAAGAAATGGATCGAAGGCTGGAATGTCGGTACTCCCGGCTTTCAGGGCTCTGCCCTCTACTTCAGGGAATGGTGCAAACGCGATCTGGCCGATATGGTAAGGCGTGACAGAAACCACCCCAGTGTGATTATGTGGAGTATCGGTAATGAAGTTGATTACCCCAACGATCCCTATTCACATCCCATACTCGATCAGGAAGGTATAGGGCAACAACACGTAAGGGGCTATTTGACCGGTCAGCCCCGGGCCGAGCGTTTGGGCGAAATAGCCTCTGAACTCGCTGCTGTTGTTAAACAACACGACACCTCCAGGCCCGTTACAGCCGGCCTTGCCGGAGCCGTTATGTCTAATTTTACCACCTATCCCGAAGCACTCGATGTGGTAGGTTACAATTACACCGAAGGTCGCTACGAAGAAGATCACAAAACCTATCCCGACAGAGTCCTCTACGGCAGCGAAAACCGCCACGGGATCGAAGACTGGAAAGCAGTTACAAGCAAAGACTATATCATGGGGCAATTTCTCTGGACCGGTTTCGATTACCTTGGAGAATCGGGCAGATGGCCATCCAGAGGATTTACTACCGGACTCATTGACCTGGCCGGTCGTATCAAACCCAGAGGATATTTTAGAAGAGCACTCTGGAGCGAATCGCCGGTGATATATGTCGGCACCTACCCTGTCGGAGGCAGCAACAGACGCAGCAGCAGGCAATGGTTATCTACCGATGCACCACAAATCTGGAATTACGAAGAAGGTCAACAGATTCGTGTAGTGGCTTATACCAATTGTGCCGAAGCCGAACTCAGACTAAACGGACAAACTGTCGGAGAGCGCAAGACCTATGACGAACAAACTGCCATCATATATTGGGATATACCATACCAACCCGGAGAACTCGAAGTGTCAGGCTATGAAAGCAATGCTGCCACTGCAAGTGTCAGCGATAAAATTGTCAGCAGCCGAGCACCTTATGCCATACGGGCAAACTTTGTAGAAACCGGAAATACAAACTTTATACAATTGGAAATAGAAGTGGTCGACAAAGAGGGAAATCTGGTATTTCTGGCCGACAACGAAATCCTGTGTTATATAATTGGCCCGGCCAGCTTGTTAGGACTCGAAAACGGTGGTAATAACGTAAGTGAAAACTACCGCGACAACCGTCAGCGCTGCCAGAACGGCCGTCTGCTGGCCTATATTCGTCTCCAGGATGAGGCAAAGGAAGATGTCCGTATTATGCTCAGTTCGCCCTTACTCAAAGGCCTAAGCCTTATTGTTCCCGGCAGTGCTTCAGTAGTCAAATAAGTTACTAAAACACGACTTCCACAACGAAAAAACAAAACCGGCACACAAACAAGGAAGGCCGTTCAATTGAACGGCCTTCCTCTTTCTGATTATGCTAAAGATTACTTACTAATCAGTTATTCAAGCTCAGCTTCTTCAACAACGACATCCTGAGTCAAGCTGTCACGAATTGCTTCGATACGGTCAAATTCTTCTTTTGAACCAACTATAAGCTTTTCAAATTCACGTTGTCCGGTTCCGGCAGGTATCAGGTTACCCGTAATTACGTTTTCCTTCATGCCTTCCAGACGGTCAACTTTGGCCTGTATGGCTGCTTCGTTGAGCACCTTGGTGGTTTCCTGGAAGGATGCTGCCGACATAAAGCTGCTGGTTTGAAGAGCTGCCCTGGTAATGCCCTGCAACACCTGATTGGAGGTAGCCGGAATGGCATCTCTTACCTCAACCAGTTTAAGGTCACGACGTTTCAGACTGGAATTCTCGTCACGCAGTTTACGGGCAGTCACAATCATTCCGGCTTTCAAAGTAGCAGAATCACCCGGATCGAGTACTACTTTTTTACCCCAGATACGATCGTTTTCTTCCATAAATTCATTCTTGTCTACCTCTTGTTGTTCCAGGAAATGAGTATCACCGGCATCTACAATCTCAACCTTGCGCATCATCTGACGTACAATAACTTCGAAGTGTTTGTCGTTGATCTTTACTTCCTGCATACGGTATACATTCTTAACTTCGTTGACAATGTATTCCTGTACAGCGGTAGGACCTTTGATAGCCAGGATATCCGAAGGTGTAATGGATCCTTCCGACAAAGGAGTTCCGGCACGGACAAAGTCATTGAGTTGTACCAGCACCTGTTTGGACAGGGGAACCAGATACTTTTTGACCTCGCCGGTCTTGGACTGGATAACGATCTCACGATTACCACGTTTGATTCGTCCTAATTCTATTACATCTCCGTCAATTTCGGAAACAACAGCAGGATTTGAAGGATTGCGGGCTTCGAACAATTCGGTCACACGGGGAAGACCTCCTGTGATGTCACCCGATTTCGGTATAGCACGAGGTATCTTCACCAACACCTGGCCTGTTTCGATACGTTCACCCGATTCTTTGAGCAGGTGAGCGCCAACGGGCAAGTTATAAGAGTGCAGGCGTTCGCCCTTTTCGTCCATAATATGAATAGCAGGCACACGGGAACGATCTTTGGATTCAATGATGATTTTGTCCTTAACCCTGGTAGTCTCATCCATATAAGTCTGGTAAGTTACACCTTCTTCTATACAGTCGAATTCAATTCTACCGGATTGCTCACAGATGATTACCGCATTATAGACATCCCATTCACATATCAGATCGCCTTGTTTAACCATATCCCCGGGATTAATGTATAAACGTGATCCGTAAGAAAGATTGTGTGTCGTAACCATATTGGTAACAGGGTCTATCAGGCGGATTTCAGCATAACGACCTACTACGATCCTGACGTTTTTGTTTTCAAAAGAAGGTACTACCCGTAATTCATCGATCTCAACCAAGGCATCGTAAGGTGCAATGAGTTTGTTTTCGACATTTTCACTCTTGGCAACACCACCCGCGTGGAAAGTACGAAGAGTCAGCTGCGTTCCTGGTTCACCAATGGATTGTGCGGCTATAACACCCACAGCCTCTCCTTTTTCTACCATACGTCCGGTAGCAAGGTTGCGGCCATAACATTTGGCACACACTCCTTTTTTGGATTCGCAGGTTAACACCGAACGGATTTCCACCCGGTCGATGGGAGATTCCTGGATCTTTTGAGCAATTATTTCTGTAATTTCCTGGCCTGCTGCTACCAAAAGTTCATTGGTATCCGGATTGAAAACATCGTGTACAGATACACGACCGAGAATACGTTCGTAAAGCGTGGCTACTCCTTTGATGCCCACAGCTGTGAGCCCTCTCAGGGTTCCGCAATCTTCTTCGTTGATAATAACATCGTGCGAAACATCTACCAGACGACGAGTAAGATATCCGGCATCAGCTGTTTTTAGTGCAGTATCCGACAAAGACTTACGAGCACCGTGCGTGGAAATAAAATACTCCAGCACTGACAAACCTTCTTTAAAGTTGGCCAAAATGGGGTTTTCGATAATCTGTCCGCCCTCGGCACCAAATTTTTGAGGTTTATTCATCAAACCACGCATACCAGACAACTGACGGATTTGTTCTTTCGATCCGCGGGCTCCGGAATCCATCATCATATGAACAGAGTTGAAGCCCTGATCATCTTCGGCCAGTTGCTTGATGAGAATATTGGAGAGTTTATTGTTTACAATGGTCCAAACGTCAATAATCTTATTATAACGTTCATTGGGAGTGATAAAGCCCTGTCTCCATTCTTCCATGATGGATTCAACTTCCTCATACCCTTCCTGTATTAATTCGGCTTTTTCATCCGGAACTATTACATCGTCCAGGTTAAAGGACAAACCTCCCTGGAAAGCCATAGAGTAACCCAAATCCTTGATATCATCGAGGAACTGTGCAGTACGTGCCACTCCGCAGAAAGCAATGACTTTACCAATTACATTCCTAAGTTCTTTTTTGGAAAGAACCGTGTTTACAAAACCAACTTCTTCGGGCACATATTCGTTTACCATAATACGGCCTATGGTAGTTTGTATCAGTTCGCCATTAACACGCACCTTTACAAGGGCATGTAAAGAAACTCTTTTTTCGTTGTAAGCAATTTTGGCTTCTTCGGGAGAATAGAAAATCAAGCCTTCTCCCTGAACTCCTGTGCGCTCTTTGGTAATATAATACAAACCTAACACCATATCCTGCGAAGGAACGGTAATGGGAGCTCCATTGGCAGGATTCAGAATGTTGTGTGAAGCCAGCATCAGCAATTGAGCTTCGGCAATAGCTTCGTTACCCAGGGGAAGGTGTACAGCCATCTGGTCTCCGTCAAAGTCGGCATTGAAGGCCGTACAAGCCAGAGGATGTAACTGAATAGCCTTGCCTTCTATCATTTTTGGCTGGAAAGCCTGAATACCGAGTCGGTGCAATGTAGGGGCGCGGTTGAGCAGCACGGGATGGCCTTTCATGACGTGTTCCAGAATATCCCAAACTACGGGATCCTTGCGGTCTACAAATTTTTTGGCTGCTTTGACGGTTTTTACGATACCGCGTTCAATCAGTTTACGAATGATAAATGGTTTGAACAACTCTGCGGCCATATCCTTGGGCAATCCGCATTCGTGCATTTTGAGCTCAGGACCGACCACAATGACGGAACGTGCTGAATAGTCAACACGTTTTCCCAACAGATTCTGACGGAAACGGCCTTGTTTGCCTTTGAGAGAATCGGACAAGGATTTAAGCGGACGATTGGAATCGGTTTTTACGGCGCTGGATTTGCGGGAGTTGTCAAATAAAGAATCGACGGCTTCCTGCAGCATGCGCTTTTCATTCCTTAAAATCACTTCCGGAGCTTTGATTTCTATGAGTCGTTTCAAACGATTGTTACGTATGATAACACGACGATAGAGATCGTTCAGGTCGGAAGTTGCAAAACGACCACCGTCCAGAGGAACCAAGGGACGCAATTCGGGAGGAATAACCGGAACAATCTTAATGATCATCCACTCAGGCTTGTTTCTGTGCTTGGCTGCGCGGAAAGATTCCACCACCTGCAGACGTTTGAGCGCATCGTTCTTACGCTGCATGGAAGTATCTGTGTTGGCACGGTGGCGCAAATCAAACGACAGAGCATCCAGATCGAGCCTGGACAGAAGGTCGTGAACTGCATCGGCGCCCATTTTGGCAATGAATTTCCTCGGATCGTTGTCTTCGAGCATTTGATTTTCCCTGGGCAGTTTATCCATGAGAGCCAGGTATTCTTCTTCCGATAATAAGTCATTAACCTTGATGCCTTCTTCCTCTTCGAGTACTCCGGCCTGGATAACAATATAGCGTTCGTAGTAAATAACCGAATCCAGCTTTTTGGTGGGCAAACCCAGCAAATAGCCTATTTTGTTGGGCAGGGAACGGAAATACCAGATGTGGGCAACCGGAACTACCAGCTGTATATGCCCCATACGTTCACGACGTACTTTCTTTTCGGTAACTTCTACCCCGCAACGGTCGCACACGATACCCTTGTAACGAATACGTTTGTATTTACCGCAATGACATTCATAGTCTTTTACCGGACCAAAAATCCTTTCGCAAAACAAACCGTCTCGTTCGGGTTTATAGGTACGGTAATTAATGGTTTCCGGCTTCAATACTTCACCACTCGACAATTCCAGAATTTCTTCGGGTGAAGCCAATCCTATGGAAATTTTCGAGAAGTTTGTTTTGGTCTTTATATCTTTTTTGAGAGCCATATTCAGTATGTAATTGAGGTTGTTAATCTAATTCGATGCTTAAGCCCAGGCCTCTGAGTTCGTGCAACAATACATTCAGGGATTCCGGAATGCCGGCCTGCGGCATGGGGTCACCCTTGACTATCGCTTCAAAAGCTTTGCTGCGGCCTGCCACATCGTCCGACTTAATAGTCAGGATTTCCTGCAGCACATGCGATGCTCCAAAGGCTTCGAGCGCCCAAACTTCCATTTCTCCGAAACGCTGGCCACCAAACTGCGCCTTACCTCCCAGAGGTTGCTGGGTAATCAAAGAATAAGGCCCAATGGAACGGGCATGCATCTTGTCATCAACCATATGGCCGAGTTTAAGCATATATATTACACCCACTGTGGCCGGCTGGTCAAAACGATCACCGGTGCCGCCATCGTAGAGGTAACATTTACCGTAACGTGGCAATCCGGCTTTATCAGACCATTTTTCCAGATCTTCAAGAGTGGCACCGTCAAAAATAGGCGTGGCAAATTTAACGCCCAACTTTTGTCCGGACCATCCCAATACGGTCTCAAATATTTGTCCCAGGTTCATACGCGAAGGCACGCCAAGAGGATTCAAGACTATGTCCACCGGTGTTCCGTCTTCCATAAAAGGCATATCTTCTTCGCGGACAATGCGCGAAACGATACCTTTGTTACCATGACGACCGGCCATCTTGTCACCTACCTTGATTTTGCGTTTTTTGGCAATGTAAACCTTGGCCATCTGAATAATACCGGCGGGTAACTCATCACCTATTGTCACATTGAACTTTTTGCGTTTGAGTTTCGCATCCAATTCTTTTTCCTTCTTGAGGTAATTAATAATCAGATCGCGAATCATATCGTTCTTGTGATTGTCGGAAGTCCATTTACTCAACTGAATGGAAGAATAGTTGATTTCATTCAGAATCTTTTGGGTAAACTTAACACCTTTGGGTACAACTTCGGTATCCAGGTTATCTTTGATTCCCTGAGAGGTTTTACCACTAACCAAAATCCAGAGTTTTTCGAGCAATACGGCACGTATGGCAGCTACTTCTGCTTCGAATTCTTCATCGAGTTTAGGTAAGATGGCTTTATCCGTCAGACGGCTCTTGCGATTCTTAATGGCTTTGGAGAAAAGACGTTTGTCAATAATCACACCACTAAGAGAAGGAGTTGCTTTCAGAGAAGCATCCTTAACGTCTCCGGCTTTATCACCAAAGATTGCTCTTAAGAGTTTTTCTTCGGGTGAAGGATCGGATTCTCCCTTGGGAGTAATTTTTCCAATAAGAATATCACCAGGCTTGACATGAGCACCAATGCGAATGATACCGTTTTTGTCCAGATCCTTGGTGGCGTCTTCACTGACGTTAGGAATATCTGCAGTCAGCTCTTCCATACCACGCTTGGTTTCGCGAACTTCTAGCGTGTACTCATCAACATGCACGGAGGTAAAAATATCTTCTCGCACCAGGCGTTCGTTCAGTACAATGGCATCTTCGAAGTTGTAACCTTTCCAGGGCATAAAAGCCACTTTCAGGTTACGACCCAGAGCCAGTTCACCATTTTCGGTAGCAAAACCTTCGGTCAAAAGCTGGTCTTTGGTCACTCTTTGACCTTTATGAACAATGGGCTTCAGGTCAATGGTTGTGCTTTGATTGGTTTTTTGGAATTTAGGAATGCTGTAGATTTTAACAGCATCGTCGAAACTCACAAACTCTTCGTCTTCGCTGCGGTCGTAACGAATATGAATGCTGGTGGCATCTACAAATTCAACTACACCCTCGCCTTCGGACATCAACTGAGTACGGGAATCTTTTATCAGAGTTTCTTCCAGACCGGTACCTACAATAGGCGCTTCACAACGGATCAGGGGTACGGCCTGACGCATCATGTTCGAACCCATCAAGGCACGGTTGGCGTCATCGTGTTCCAGGAAAGGAATCAGAGAAGCAGCAATGGAAGCTATCTGAGAGGGAGAAACGTCCATCAGGTCAACCTTGTCTGGTTCAACCACCGGGAAGTCGGCTTCGAGACGAGATTTAATTCTGTTGCGAACAAAAGAACCGTCTTCGTTCAACAGAGCATTGCCCTGTGCTACTACCAGATTTTCTTCTTCTTCAGCGGTCAGGAAAACCACTTCTTTTTTGACTATACCGTTATTTACTTTACGGTAAGGTGTTTCTATAAAACCAAGTTTATTGATTTTTGCGAATACACACAAAGACGAAATCAAACCGATGTTGGGACCTTCGGGTGTTTCGATGGGACAAAGACGCCCGTAATGGGTGTAATGTACGTCACGAACCTCAAAACCGGCACGTTCCCGCGACAAACCGCCCGGGCCTAAAGCCGATAAGCGGCGCTTGTGAGTCATTTCGGCCAGAGGATTGGTTTGATCCATAAACTGCGACAAGGCATTGGTTCCAAAGAAGGAATTAATGACAGAAGATACAGTCTTGGCGTTGATGAGGTCAACCGGAGCAAACACCTCGTTGTCGCGCACATTCATTCTGTCGCGAATAGTTCTTGCCATACGGGCAAGGCCTACGCCAAACTGGTTGTTGAGTTGCTCGCCAACCGTGCGTACGCGCCTGTTGCTCAAGTGGTCAATATCGTCCACTATGGCATTGGAATTGACCAGTTCTATCAGATAGCGAATGATATGAATAATATCATCTTTGGTCAAGACCTTGGTATTTATATCCGTATTTAACTGGAGTTTCTTATTAATCCGGTAACGGCCTACTTCTCCGAGATCGTAGCGCTTTTCGGAGAAAAATAAATTCTGGATTACTTCGCGTGCGCTGGAATCGTCAGCAGGTTCTGCATTACGCAATTGACGATAAATGTACAGCACGGCTTCTTTCTCGGAATTACTGGGATCTTTTTGCAGCGTATTGTAAATTATGCTGTAATCGGACATACCGGGATCCTCTTTGTGTAAGAGAATGGTAGGTGTTCCTGATTGGAGTATGTCTTCAATATGACTGTTTTCAAGAACGGTTTCGCGATCAATGACCACTTCGTTCCTTTCTATGGAAACCACTTCGCCGGTGTCTTCGTCCACAAAATCTTCTACCCAACTTTTCAAAACACGGGCAGCCAGTTTACGGCCAACGTATTTTTTCAGACCGGTTTTGGTTACTTTAATTTCTTCGGCCAGGTTGAATATTTCCAGAATATCTTTGTCTGTTTCAAAACCGATGGCGCGCAATAAAGTCGTTACGGGTAATTTCTTTTTGCGGTCGATATAGGCATACATCACGTTGTTGATGTCTGTGGCGAATTCAATCCACGAGCCTTTGAAGGGAATAATGCGGGCGGAATAAAGTTTTGTCCCGTTGGCATGCACACTTTGACCAAAAAATACTCCGGGTGAACGATGTAACTGTGATACAATTACGCGTTCGGCACCATTGATAACAAAAGTACCTTTGGGAGTCATGTATGGGAAAGCACCCAGATATACATCCTGAAATTTAGTTTCAAAATCTTCGTGATCCGGATCGGTACAATAGAGTTTGAGTTTTGCCTTCAGTGGAACACTATAGGTCAATCCCCTCTCAATACACTCTTCTATGGAATAACGGGGAGGATCAACGTAGTAATCAATAAATTCGAGGACAAAATTGTTCCGTGTATCCGTAATGGGAAAACTTTCGGAAAACACCTTGTACAATCCTTCGTTTTTTCTTTTTTCGGGCGGGGTATCTAATTGCAGGAAGTCCTGGAATGACTTCAATTGCACTTCTAAGAAATCCGGATAATCGATCGGGCTCTTGATAGATGCAAAATTTATTCTTTGATTGTCAGTAGTTGAGGACATTTATCGAGGGATTATAAGAACTTAAAAAGAATATAGACACAAAAGGTTTAGAACCTCCGATCACGGAGATTCTAAACCGGGGACCTGTTGATCAGGTGAGTACTTTTATTTAAGTTCAATCTCGGCACCTGCTTCTTCAAGCGTTTTCTTCAGTGCATCTGCCTCGTCTTTGGCAATGCCTTCTTTCAAAACGGAAGGAGCGGCATCTACCAAGTCTTTGGCTTCTTTCAGACCAAGACCGCAAGATTCTTTTACTGCCTTAACAACAGCCAATTTAGCTGCTCCAGCTGATTTCAGAACTACATTAAAAGAAGTTTTTTCTTCTGCAGCAGGACCGGCAGCAGCGGCAGGACCGGCAGCTACGGCAACAGCAGCAGCAGCGGGTTCGATACCATATTCATTCTTGAGGATCTCAGCAAGTTCGTTGACTTCTTTGACGGTTAAATTTACCAATTGTTCAGCAAAAGCTTTCAAATCTGCCATTTTAGTAATGTATTAAGTGTTATTTAAAATTGTTTATTCGTTTTTTGGAGGCTTCTCTATTTAGAAGTCCTAATTTTCGCGTTCTCCCAGTGTTTTCAAAACACCGTGAAGTATAGTACCTCCGCTTTGGAGGGCAGAAACCACATTCTTGGCCGGAGATTGCAACAAGGCAATAAGATCTGCAACCAGCTCATTCTTGCTCTTAACATGAATCAAGGCTTCCAAATGTTCGGGACCGATATAGAAACACTCTTCTACGCAAGCAGCTTTCAAAGCCGGAACACTTTTATCCTTTCTGAAATCCTTGATCAATTTGGCAGGTGCATTTCCGGTGTTGCAAAACATCAGAGCAGTATTGCCTTTAAAGGTTTCGTATAAAGGAGAAAAATCCGTATCGAGACTTTCCAGTGCTTTCTGAAGCAAGGTGTTTTTAACTACATAGAGCTTAACCCCTTCCTTGAAACAAGCCCTTCTGAGTGAAGAGGTTTCTTCGGAATTTAAAGCAGCGATATCGGTAACATAAAAATGTTCGTATTCGTTTACCAATTGGGTGATTTGCTCAACAGCAATATATTTATCTTCCTTTTTCATAATTGTTTCGTTTGTTAATCTTCAATGCTCTTAGGATCCACTTTGATGCCCTTGCTCATTGTACTTGAAAGATAAATACTCTTCATATAAGTGCCTTTGGCAGCAGTCGGTTTCAATTTGATCAGAGTGAGAATGAATTCTTTGGCATTCTCGCGGATTTGATCAGGACTAAAGCTGATTTTTCCGATAGAAGTATGAACAATACCGTTCTTGTCTACCTTGAAATCAATCTTTCCTTGTTTAACTTCTCTGACTGCTTTGCCGATTTCCATGGTAACAGTACCACTCTTGGGGTTGGGCATCAAGCCCCTGGGGCCCAAAACACGGCCTAAAGCGCCAATTTTACCCATGGTTGAAGGCATAGTGATAATTACATCCACATCTGTCCAACCAGCTTTTATCTTTTCGATATATTCGTCAAGACCTACATGATCAGCTCCGGCTTCTTTAGCCTCGGCTTCTTTGTCAGGAGTACACAAGACCAACACCCGTACTTCTTTTCCGGTTCCGTGAGGCAGCGACACGACGCCGCGTACCATTTGATTGGCTTTTCGGGGATCAACTCCCAGGCGAACGTCAAGATCGACAGAAGCGTCAAACTTGGTAAAGGTGATTTCCTTAACCAGTCCGGAAGCTTCTTTCAATGAATACGTTTTACCCACTTCAATCTTCTCCAAAGCCAGTTTTTGATTTTTTGTCAATTTTGCCATTTTCTTCGAAGTTTAATTATTCGTGGGCAATTCACCCTTAATTTTGATACCCATGCTTCTGGCTGTACCTGCAACCATTTTTATGGCTGAATCCAACGTGAAGCAATTTAAGTCGCTCATTTTATCTTCCGCGATTGCTTTAACCTGTTCCGGGGTGACTTCAGCTACTTTCGTGCGATTTGGCTCAGCCGAACCCGATTTGGTTTTGGAAACTTCCAACAGCTGTACGGCTGCAGGAGGAGTTTTAACAACAAAATCGAAAGACTTATCGGAATAGTACGTAATGACAACAGGCAACACCTTTCCGGCCTTATCCTGTGTCCTGGCATTGAATTGCTTGCAAAACTCCATAATGTTCACACCTTTGGAACCCAAAGCAGGTCCTACAGGCGGAGAGGGATTTGCCGCACCCCCCTTTATTTGCAATTTGATTTGACCGGCAATTTCTTTAGCCATTTTTGTTCTAATTTAAAATTTGAGGATTGTTTTGAAAAAAAATACAAGATGCGTAACCATCTTTTATTCTTTTTCCACTTGCATAAAACCCAATTCGAGCGGAGTTTTCCGGCCGAATATTTTCACCATGACTTTGAGTTTCTTTTTCTCATTGTTCACCTCTTCGATAGTGGCACTAAAACCACTAAAGGGTCCGAAATTCACCTTTACGCTCTCACCAACATAATAATTTATGCTGATGTCTTCTCCGGCTTCCTGCATCTCATCGACCTTACCAAGGATGCGATTGACTTCGGATTCACGAAGAGGTTGCGGATTGTTCATTCCACCCAAAAAACCGAGCACATTGGGAATGTTTCGAAGGGCGTGTGCCACTTCACCTACCAGATTTGCTTCGACCAGGACATAACCGGGCAAATAGGAACGCTCTTTGAGCACCTTTTTCCCGGCACGCGACTGGTACACCTTTTCCGTCGGAATTAATACCTGAGACACGTACTCACCAAGGGAGGAATTATTGATGGAAGCTTCAATATACTCCTTCACTTTGTTTTCTTTACCGCTAATAGCACGCAAAACGTACCATTTCTTTGAAGTTTCAGACATTTTCCTTCAGCTTAAAACACCTTCTCGTAGATGAAGGTCATGAGATTTTCCAAGCCTAAATCAATGATAAACACAATAAGCGCAATCACCAGGGAAGCAGTTAATACGACAATCGCACTATTGCTCAACTCAGATGGCGTAGGCCAGGAGACCTTGTGTACGAGTTCATTGTATGCATCCTTGATATAGGTGGCGACCCTTTTAAAAAACTTTTTCATAAGATGGGGTTTATGGCACGGGACGAGAGACTCGAACTCCCGACACTCGGTTTTGGAGACCGATGCTCTACCAACTGAGCTAGTCCCGTATTAAATACTTTTCGGCGGGGCTATTGTATTAATAGCCCCACCGAGAGTATATTTGCCTTATTTATTTCAGAATCTCGGTGATCTGACCCGATCCGACGGTGCGACCGCCTTCACGGATAGCAAAACGCAAACCTTCGCTGCAAGCTACCGGATAGATCAATTCTACATTAATTTCCAGGTTGTCGCCGGGCATAACCATTTCGGTTCCTTCGGGAAGAGTGATTTCGCCGGTTACGTCAAGGGTACGGATATAGAATTGAGGACGGTATTTGTTGTGGAAGGGAGTATGACGTCCACCTTCTTCCTTTTTCAGGATATACACCGAAGCCTTGAAATTGGTATGAGGAGTTACTTTTCCGGGGTGTGTAATAACCATACCACGTTTGATTTCGTCCTTGTCAATACCTCTGAGCAACAAACCTACGTTGTCGCCGGCTTCACCCTGATCCAGAATCTTGCGGAACATTTCCACACCGGTAACTACCGATTTCTTGCCTTTGGAATCCAAACCGATAATCTGAACTTCTTCGCCGGTTTTGATAACACCGGTTTCGATACGTCCTGTAGCTACGGTACCACGACCTGTAATCGAGAACACGTCTTCGACGGGCATAAGGAAAGGTTTGTCAACGGCACGGGCAGGAAGTTCAATCCAGCTGTCCACTGCGGCCATCAGTTCCATAACTTTGTCTTCCCATTGGGGAACACCGTTCATGGCTCCAAGTGCAGAACCGCGAATAACAGGAGTGTTTTCGGCATCGAATTCATAGAAGCCCAACAAGTCGCGCATTTCCATTTCAACCAATTCGAGCATTTCTTCGTCATCAACCATATCGCATTTGTTCATGAAAACAACCAGTCTGGGAACGTTTACCTGACGGGCAAGAAGGATATGTTCACGTGTTTGAGGCATAGGACCGTCGGTGGCGGCTACAACAATAATAGCTCCGTCCATCTGGGCAGCACCGGTAACCATGTTCTTAACATAGTCAGCGTGTCCCGGGCAGTCTACGTGTGCGTAGTGACGGTTTTCAGTTTGATATTCTACGTGCGATGTATTAATTGTAATACCTCTTTCCTTTTCTTCCGGAGCATTATCAATCTGATCGAAAGATTTAATTTCGGAAAGTCCTTTTTTTGCCAAAATCATAGTGATAGCGGCAGTCAATGTGGTTTTACCATGATCCACGTGGCCAATCGTACCGATGTTGACGTGGGGTTTAGTCCTGTTAAAATGTTCTTTTGCCATAATCAAAATTTAAAATAAGTAAGTAATCTATTTGTTTGAGCCGGTGCCGAGATTTGAACTCGGGACCTCTTCCTTACCAAGGAAGTGCTCTACCACTGAGCTACACAGGCAAGAGCGGGAAACGGGACTCAAACCCGCGACCCTCAGCTTGGAAGGCTAATGCTCTATCAACTGAGCTATTCCCGCAAAATATTTTCCGGTCAACAATTCCAAAAAACGCCGATCCTCCTAAAATAGTTTGTGGGCAGTGATGGATTCGAACCACCGTAGGTATCAACCAGCAGATTTACAGTCTGCCCCATTTGGCCACTCTGGTAACTGCCCTAATTTCTTCAATTTATACGACTACATCAAAGCAGCCGTACTCTAAAACTCCTTTTTAGAGAAACGGCTGCAAATGTAGACATTATTTTTTAACCACAAAACTATTTTTGAAATTTTATTTACTACGGATTTTATCTTTATGTTTCTTCAATTGTTTCCCCAAAGCTTCCACGGCTTCATCGACAGATTCTTCAAAAGTGTCACAGGTTTTGGAAGCGAACAAATCCCGGCCGGAGATATTGAGTCTGATCAAGGCTTCTTTGTTGGTAACAGTTTCAGGTTTAATTACTTTAAGGGTTACTTCGGCCGATAATATACCGTCGTAATACTGATCAAGTTTAGCTACTTTTTTTTGTATAAATTTTTCTAAGGTACTGGTTGCATCAAAATGCACGGATTGAATTCTAATTTCCATAATAAATCTCCTTTCAATTTTCTGCCCTTGGATGGGCTAGTTTATACACTTTTTTCAATTCTTCGAAAGTAGTATGGGTATACACTTCCGTTGCAGACAAACTGGCATGTCCCAGGAGTTCCTTAACGGCATTCAGCTCGGCTCCCCTGTTTAATAAGGTGGTGGCGAATGTATGCCTGAGCACATGCGGGCTTCTTTTAGACAAATTGCCTACTTCAGCTAATTTTTCATTGACAAGACTATAAACCCGGCGGGGATTCAGGGCTCTTCCTTTGGCATTAATAAAAAAGGGCGGCTCCACTTCGGGGTAATCTTTGAGTTTATTCAGATAGTCCAGGCGTAAGACCAGATAATTATCTATCGATTTTTTTAGAGCTGCTCCAAAGGGCAGAATACGTTGCTTGTTGCGTTTACCTGTGACTTTCAGAGAAGCTGAACCTGTGTCTACGTCTCCGGTTTTTAGACTTATTAATTCAGCCCGTCTGATGCCCGTAAGGCAAAACATCTCTAAAATCAGATTGTCACGGCTTTCGATAAAAGAATCAGCCTGAGTCTCACTCCTGGCCTTATCGAGTAAGTCGTTCAATTCGTTTTCTTTTAAAAAGGAAGGAAGGGCTTTTTTAATTTTAGGTGTCAGTACTTTTTGTGTAGGATTGACAGTAACCAGGCCCTGACGCAACAAATAACGCCAATACGACCGGAGAGAAGAAAGTTTACGATTGACCGAACGGGCAGTATCGCCCTTTTCCATCAAAGCAAGCATCCATGCTCTGATAATATCGGCATCCATATCTGAGGGAGACTCCAATTGAAAGTTCGTCGAGGCAAAGGTAAGGAATTGTTCCAAATCGCGTTTATAAGCAAAAACGGTATGAGAAGAATAATTCTTCTCATACCGCAAATATTGTATGTATTGCTCCACCCACATAACTCCGCTGCTTGAAAAATTATTCCGCAACGAATATAGTAAAGCTATTTCAAAACAGCAAAAATACAGACTTAAATTTAAGTGTTTTCCTGTCTGTTTTTATTCTTCATTTTGTTGCAGCTGTTGTACGTAAACAGCTTTCATCTTCTGCTGGCGTTTGATAACCGAAGGCTTGCTGAATGCCTGTCTGTTTCTCAGTTCTTTAACGGTTCCTGTTTTTTCAAATTTACGTTTGAACTTTTTCAAAGCTCTTTCGATGTTTTCACCTTCTTTAATGGGAACAATGATCATAATCTTTTAGTTCTATAAAAAATGATTTCAATTTGGCCTGCAAAAGTAGGCAAAACAAATTAGTAAACAAAAAAAATCTAAGAATCTTTCAAAATATTTTCTGTATCCTATCCAAAATTCAAATCAGGGACCTAATTCGAAAAGCTGTTTTTTTACTACCTTTGTGATTTTACAAAACCAATCATATACCTATATATAATGTATTACAGCATTCCGGAAAGATTAAAGGCATTACGAAGCCTCATGAAAGAAAACGCCATGGAAGCCTGCATAATTCCAACTTCTGACAGCCATCAGGGAGAATACGTTTCCTCACATTTTAAATTCAGAAAATACCTCTCAGGATTTACGGGTAGTGCCGGAACTCTGGTAGTAGGCAAAGATAAAGCCGGCTTATGGACCGACTCAAGGTATTATCTTCAGGCAGAACAGGAACTCCGGGGCAGCGGTATCGATTTGTTTAAAACCACCCTACCCGAAACTCCCGGTATTCCCGATTGGATAGCAAGCATGAAATACCGTTCGGCGGGTATTGACGGAGAAGTGTTTTCCGCCCGGGATGCCCTTAAAATGATTCAGATCTTCAATAAACACGGAATCAAACTGATCGACGATTTTAAACCTTACACCCGGGTGTGGCCCGACAGACCGGACTTACCTAAAGCCCCCCTTTATGTTTTCTCTGTTACATATGCCGGCAAAAGCGTAGAGGAAAAACTCCGGGAACTCAGAGCCGAACTCAGCAGACTGGGAGCAGATTATCTGCCTGTAAGCGGGCTTGACGATATTGCCTGGTTGTTTAATCTGAGGGGCAGCGATGTGGACTTCAATCCGGTGGGCCTTGCTTTTGCCCTGATCGGCCCGGAAACTGTGAACCTTTATGCCGACAAAAATAAAATCAACGACAGCACACTGAGCTATCTCAAACAAAGCCACATTCAGCTGCGCGAATATTCAGCCCTGTATACAGATTTAAATGAATTACCGGCTGGTTCCGGGGTATTTACCGATACGGCCCGCATCAATTACAGTATATATAAGCACATTCCCTCATATTGCACCCTGGTGGAAGGCACAGCTCCGACTACGGCTCTGAAATCCGTCAAAAATCCTGTCGAAATTGCCGGATTTCGTAGAGCCATGCAAAAAGAAGGGGTAGCCCTGATTCGTTTCTGGCGCTGGTTCGAAGCTGCCCTGGAACAGGGGCTTGAGTTTTACGAAACCGACCTGGTCAGCAAAATGAGCGAATTCAGATTGGAGCAGGAAAACTGCAAAGGTGACAGTTTTTATTCCATCATCAGCTATAATCAAAATGGAGCCATAGTCCACTACAGTCCTTCGGAAAGTTCCAAGGCCAGAATCCTGCCCGATGGTTACCTGCTGGTAGATACCGGAGGCCAATATCTCGAAGGCACTACCGACATTACCCGGACTTTTTCTCTTTATCGTGGAGCAACACCCGGGGAATTCAAACAGGATTATGCCCGTATTTTAAAGGGTAATATTGCCTTGTCCGAATGTATATTCCCTACGCATACCAGAGGCTCTCAACTGGACATTATGGCCCGTCAGTTTCTCTGGAATGATATGCTTCAATACGGGCACGGTACCTGCCACGGCGTGGGTCATTTCCTGAATGTACACGAGGGGCCGCAGAGTATTCGCATGGAAGAAAATCCCGAACTTATCAAAGCTGGTATGGTGATTTCCAACGAGCCGGGCATTTACCGAACCGGAAAATACGGCCTGCGTGTAGAAAACATGATGCTGGTGATTGAAAAAGGGGAATCTGAATTCGGACAATTCCTGGGCTTTGAAACCCTGAGCCTTTGCCCTCTGGAGCTTAAGGCAATAGAAAAAAGCTATTATACCGGACAGGAAATCAACTGGATAAACGCTTATCATTGTTTTGTCTACAGCCAGCTTTCGGCTTTTCTCAGCGAAGAAGAAAAAGCATGGTTGGCCTTAAAAACACAGAAAATATAATATGGCATTAATAAAATCTGTCAGGGGTTTCGATCCTGTCATCGGACCGAACTGCTATCTGGCCGAAAACGCAAGCATTATTGGAGATGTAGTATTGGGAGAGGGCTGCAGTGTCTGGTTCAATACCGTTCTCCGGGGAGATGTCAATTCCATCCGCATTGGCAATAACGTCAACATCCAGGACGGTGCTGTTCTGCATACCTTGTATCAGAAATCCGTAATAGAAATCGGGGACAATGTGTCCATCGGGCACAACGTCACCATACACGGAGCAACTATTGAGAAGCTTGCCCTCATAGGTATGGGCTCGGTAGTGCTGGATCATGCCGTCATCGGCGAAGGCGCCATTATTGCCGCCGGTTCGGTGGTGCTCAGCGGAACCAGAGTTGAACCCTACAGCGTCTATGCCGGTGTCCCGGCTAAATTTGTCAAGTATGCCGACGCAGAACAAACCAATACAATCAATAAAAGGATTTCGGACAATTACCAGTTCTACGCGAGTTGGTATAAAGAAGAATAAGGGGCAGTGCATGGTAATTTCTGTATATATTTTCAGAAAATTACTTGATACTGATGTGTTTTTACTAATTTTGCGCCGTTTTTACAGGCTTGAATAGGAGAAGAATTGAGTTGAAGCCCTCCTTTTTTTATGATGTTGAACTCCTGGATAATTAGTTCCGGATTAATTGAAAGCACTCTTTAATGCAAAAGAATTTAGTCATAGTAGAATCCCCGGCTAAGGCCAAAACCATAGAAAAGTTTTTGGGAAAGGACTTTAAGGTGATGTCTAGTTTCGGGCACATCCGTGACCTGAGAAAAAAAGACTTCGGTATTGAAATAGAAAACAACTTCAAACCGGTCTATGTGGTTTCTCCGGATAAGAAAAAATTGGTAAGTGAATTAAAATCAGCAGCTCAAACAGCAGAAATTATTTGGCTGGCCTCTGATGAGGACCGCGAAGGAGAAGCAATCGCATGGCATTTGTCAGAAGTGCTCAATCTTAAGGAAGACAACACAAAACGCATTGTTTTTCACGAAATCACCAAAGAGGCCATTGAAAATGCCATAAAATATCCCCGTAGCATCGACCTCAACCTGGTGAATGCACAACAAGCCCGCCGGGTGCTCGACCGCATCGTGGGTTTTGAGTTGTCGCCGGTGCTATGGAAAAAAATCAAGCCGGCACTTTCGGCCGGAAGAGTGCAATCGGTGGCTGTTCGACTGGTCGTAGAACGGGAAAGAGAAATTCAGCAATTCAATTCAGATAGCTATTATAAGCTGAGTATTGTTTTTCTGGTGCCTAATCCTGATGGAAGCCTGGCAGAACTCAAAGCTGAATTTCCCGAAAAAATCGAAAAAAAGGAATCAGCTCTCGCATTGCTTGAATTGCTTAAAACTGCTGCATTCAATGTGGAAGACATCAGTACTAAACCTCTCAGGCGCTCACCTGCCCCACCCTTTACTACTTCTACTTTGCAACAGGAAGCTGCCCGCAAACTCAGGTTTTCCGTTGCTCAGACCATGCGTGTTGCCCAGTCGCTCTACGAATCGGGAAAAATAACCTACATGCGTACCGATTCAGTTCATCTTTCCTCTTTAGCCATCAATACCGCCAAAGCCGAAATCACCCGTCTTTACGGTGAAGACAATGTAAAAACCCGTCAGTACCAGACCAAAAGCAAAGGAGCTCAGGAAGCGCACGAAGCCATACGTCCGGCATATATGAATGTGCACCAAATAGATGGTCCCGTGCCCGAAAAGAAATTATACGAACTCATCTGGCAAAGAACCATCGCTTCTCAAATGGCCGACGCCCAATTGGAAAAAACTACTGTCAGCATAAGCCATTCCAAAGGAAAACAACTATTCATTGCCAGCGGAGAGGTCGTCACCTTCGAAGGTTTTCTGAAAGTCTACGAGTATTCCGATAGGGAAAACGACTCCGAAAACGGAAACAGCAAATTGCTGCCTCCCGTTCAGCTGCATCAGGCATTGAACATGGATACGGCCCAGGCTGTTCAGCGTTTCAGCCAAAAACCACCACGCTATACCGAAGCCACTTTGGTTCGAAAACTCGAAGAATTGGGCATCGGTCGTCCTTCGACATACGCCCCGACCATATCCACCATCCAACAACGGGAATACATAGAAAAAGGCAACCGGGATGGAGAAAAACGACTATACAACATATTAGAACTGTCCAAAACAAGACAAATCAGCGATAAAACCAAAACAGAAATGATTGGTGTAGAAAAAGCCAAACTCTTTCCCACCGATATTGGCATGGTAGTCAACGATTTTCTGCTGGAATCTTTCCCAAACATAATGAACTACCAATTCACGGCCACCGTCGAAAAATACTTCGACCAGGTAGCCGAAGGCGAATTGGAATGGGTTGCTTTGATCGACCAATTTTACAAAGCTTTTCATCCTGCTGTTTTGGAAGCCGCCGCTTATTCAGGCCAAAAGGTGGGCAGCCGTCTTTTGGGCAACGACCCCAAAAGCGGCCGTCCGGTATCGGTACGCATAGGACGTTTCGGACCCCTGGTACAAATAGGCACTGCAGAAGACGAAGAAAAGCCCTTGTTTGCTTCACTGAGAAAAGAGCAAAGCATGGACAGCATCAGCCTGGAAGAAGCCCTGACCTTATTTAAGCTTCCCCGCGAACTGGGATCTTTCGAAGGCAAAAGCCTAAGCGTAGGTAACGGACGTTACGGTAATTATATCCGGCATGGAAATCAATTTGTTTCTTTACCAGAAGAATTTGATCCTCTGGAAGTCAGTTTGGATCAAGCTATTCAACTTATAAAAAACAAACAGGAAGAAGACCTTAAAAAAATCATCAGCAGTTTTGAGCAAGATCCGGAATTATTTGTCTTGAACGGCCGTTACGGACCATACATAAGTAAAAAAGGACATAATTATAAAATCCCCAAAAAAACAGATCCGGCAACACTCAGCTATCAGGATTGTCTGGAACTCATCGAAAAGCAAGCCGGAGAAACTACCGTAAAAAAAGGCCGCAAAGTTGTCAGAAAAAGTCCGCCCAAAAAAAAATAGTCCTGTGCCATGAAAAAATCACAACGTAAATCTGGCTTGTTTTTGCTGATCAGTTTTTTGATTGGCTTTGCAGCAACCTCCTGTATTAAGGAATTTGAATACGACTCTTCGCTACTGATAGGCAAATGGGTTTCAGGTACAGAATTTTACCGTTACAACGAAGACGGTACAGGACTTACCTGGGATACAGCCGACGACGTAACTGAACAAGAAGCTCAGGCATTTACCTGGACCCTGGTTTACTCCACACTCACCCACATACACATTATGGAGATTGGAGGCGTGGTACCTAAAGTATATACTGTTACCGAACTTACAGCCACCAGCTTAAAATACGAGGACGAGTTTGGCAACACCCACAGTTTTACCAAAAGCGACTCCTGACAAGAGCTGCTCCGTTTTTTAGCACCTGGTTTTATGAAAAAGGCCTTCTCGATCACAGCCCGGGTACTTGTTTATACCATCAGCCTGCTGCTACTGGTTATTATTGTGGTTTTGGCCTTATTGTTGCATCCCAGAAGCTTCAACTCTCTGGTGCAGACTCAGGCAGACAAATACCTGAGCTGTCCTTACGAAATAGAGAGCATTGACCTGAATCTGTTTAGCCACTTTCCCCAACTGGAGCTTGATATTAAGGGACTGAGTCTCATCAATCCCTTACCGGGTGCTCCTAACGACACTTTACTGGGTATTAAGCATCTAAAGGCCAGGATACATGTAGGGAAATTACTCTCACAACAGGCCCTGGTTATTGATACTTTTCTCATCGACCATCTGAATCTCCATGCCTTTATCGACAGCAGCGGGCAATCCAATTTTGATATCCTGAATCTGGAAAGCGATCCGGAGGATACCACAGCCCTGACCCTGCCGTTCAAATCCATTCAGCTTGATTGTTTTAACCTGAAACAAGCCTGTATTTTATACACAGATATGGCCGATAGCATACTTGCCCGGGCAAACAAGCTGGATCTCAACCTGAGCTTAAAATACCGGGAGCAAGAAGTCGAGGGACTGCTCTGCCTGAACAGTCCGGACCTGAGTTTTAGCATGGACGGAGACGACTTTCTGAATGAAGATAGTCTGGACATTGAACTTCCTCTATGTTTTGAAGATAAGATATTAAGCCTGAACCAAGTGTTGCTGGCTCTTAACCATCTCCGCCTTCAAAGCAGCGGCTCCATTGAATTACTGGATCAGGGACTTTTGTTTGACCTGGATTTTGAAACTGAACAGGCAGCTATTCAACAAAGCCTGCAATTGATTCCTTCCAGCCTGGCCTCATTACCCGGGGGTATAGTTGTGGATGGGCTCTTTGAACTTCAAGGCGAAATAAGGGGTCTTTATAACGATAGTTTAATGCCCGAAATCCTCTTATCAGGTAGCTTGGAAAACTCCTGTTTCAGCTACGATGATCCTGCTATTGTATTAAAGGATATTTCTTCTGAAGTGGAGCTGTTTGTCGATTTAAACAGGCAACAAAAATCCTATGTTGTACTTAAGAACGCAAAAGCTAATACCGGCAAATCAAGTTTAGCGGGCAGGATTTTAATCAACAAATTGCTGGCAGACGATATACATTTTGATCTCGATCTGGATTTGGATCTGAATTTGCAGGAAATTACAGCCTTTTTGCCCGACGACATGGATATCAGCTTGATTGGCAGGGCCAAAGGCCCGGGTAAAGCTCAGTTTTATCTCTCTGAACTGATGGAGATGAATTTGCAACAAATGCAAGTCCAGGCTGATTTTTTAATGCATAATTTCATAGGACGTTACCAGGATTATAAGTTGGAGACGCCTCGCGGCAGGCTGAATCTGACTATACCCAACAACAAACGTCTCACTTCACTGCTCAACGCAAATCTCTACCAATGCCAAAGCTTGTATGCCTACATGGACAGCAGTCTGAAAACGGAACTGCAACAGGCCGATATTTATTTTGAGCTCTCTGATGTGATGAGCACTACCGACAGCATCGCCTTCTCGGGCAATCTGAAAGCCGAAAAAGCCTTGGTTTGGTACGATCAGATAGCGGCTGACTTGCTCAAGCCTAAGGCAGAAATGGCTATGCAAATAGACTTCGTAGACAGCACTGCCGTTTCAGACCTGTTTTTTGATGTGGAAGCCAGTCAGCTGTACGGTCATATGGACAGTATCCGGCTGAATATTCAGAATCCTGTGGCCAGGCTGCAAATGCAAGGCCAGGAGCAGGACAAAAGCAGCGCCCTTCTCAAGGCCGACTACTTCAACTCTGCCCTGAATCTGCGTTACGGGCAGGAGGTCATCACGACTGAATCTCTCGGAATCAAAGCAGAGGCAACCGAAGACGATACTCAGGAACAGATTTTGTTGCGTTGGAATCCTAAACTGGAAGTCTATTTGCAGGAAGGCGATGTTCAATTAACTGCTCTCTCCGAGAAATTTGTCGTTCCCGACATCCGGTTCAATTACAGCAACGAAGCCTTCAATATTATCGACAGTCGTATCCAGCTGGGCAATTCCGATTTTCAACTTATGGGAGATGTGCAACATATTGGCGATTACCTCAATAAGACAGGCAGCCTCAAAGGTGAGCTTAACTTCGTTTCCAACCTCACCGACGTCAATCAATTGATGAAGCTCATCAACGGACTTGAAGGAACAGAAAACGAGGAAAACGCCCAACAAGAAGCAACACAAGCGCATAATACAGAAAACGCCGGACAAGAAATAGCAAAAGCTGACAGTGCAACAGATTCCGATCCCTTCATGGTCCCAAAAAACATAGATATCAGCGTAAATACCAGCATCATGAATGCCTATGTAGGTAATCAGATCGCTACTAACCTCACCGGAAGGCTATATGTAAAGGACGATGCCCTGATACTCGAAGAAATCGGTTTTGTCAGCGCCGCCGCCAGGCTCAAGCTGACGGCCATGTATCGTTCACCCCGCCCCAACCACCTCTACCTGGGCCTGGATTACCATATGGTTGATATTCAGATTGATGAACTGCTTAGCATGTTTCCCGATCTGGACACCATTATGCCTATGCTGAGTTCTTTCAAAGGCCAGGGCGAGTTTCATCTGGCCGCAGAAACTTACCTCGATAAAAACTACAATCTGAAAAAATCCACCCTGAGAGGTGCCTCCTCTATTCGAGGCGACAACCTGGTACTGCTGGACAGCGAGACCTTTGGGCAGATCTCCCGGATTCTGATGTTCAACAAAAAAACCGAAAACAGGATAGACAGCCTGAGCGCTGAATTTACAGTATTCAAAAACGAAGTGGATGTATATCCCTTTACCATAGTGATGGACAAGTACAAAGCCGTCGTAGGAGGCCGCCACAATCTGGATATGAGTTTCGATTATCATATTTCACTGCTCGAAAGCCCCTTGCCCACCCGTCTGGGCGTAGACATCAGTGGCACCATGGATGACCTTAAGATCAGGCCGGCCGCCTGCAAATACGCCGAAAATTACCGACCTGTAAGCCGAAGAGTGGTGGATGTACAAAAATTGCAGTTACGCAATCTGATCCGGGAAACCCTAACCCGTCAAATGGAATAAAAAAAGGGCGTCTTTGCAGGACGCCCTTTTTTGGGATATGTCGTCTGTTAAAACAGATTCGGAAAAAAGACCGAAAAGATCAGGACAAGCAAGCCCAGTATCAATACGGTAATGGTTTTGGCTGATACGCCTTTCCATTCTTTGAGCAAAATTCCCCATACATTGCTGAATGTTACGTTCAGAGCCATCAGTATACTCCAGGAGAAAGCCAGCATAATGGCATTCCCGGCCAGGAAACTTTTGCCGATGGACAAGCCGAAGAACTGCGAATACCAGAGTAAGCCTGCCAAAGCGCAGAAAAACAGATTATTGGCCCACACCATACCTGTATTCGAAGTGTAGTCTTTGAAACTCTTGTTTTTGGCGTTTTGCATTAAACAATAAACAGCATTGGTAAAAAATCCGCCCAGCGTTACCATCAGAGTGGCAGGGAGAGTGGCAAAGAGATCACTGGCACCAATGCTTTTGGCTGCATCGGCAATGGGCTGTCCTGCACTGAGTCCAAGAGCAAAACAAGCACTCATTACACCAGCCAGTAAAGCTACCAGTAAACCTTTGGTCAGGGCAAAATCCTTAATGGCTGCTTTCTTTTGTTCTTCGGTCATGTTTTGAGCTCTCAGGCCACCGGCAAAACCAATGACGGCAATACCGGCCAGCGTAATGCAAACACCCAGCAAAAGAATCAGGCCGGGCCCGTGGAAGAGATCCTGTTTGTCGAAAAACAAAGCCGGAATCAAGGTTCCAAAGGCGGAACAAGTTCCAAGAGCTATGGACTGCCCCAGGGCAACACCCAGGTAACGCATGCTCAGTCCGAAAGTCAGACCACCCACGCCCCAAAGTGCCCCGAAGCCGATAGCTTTCCAAGAAGCAGCAGCATCAACACTCAGCAAAGCGCCCAGTGTCGATCCCTGAGGTACAGCCAACAGAGCTCCCAAAAAAGGAAAAACCAACCAGGCAAACAGACCCTGAACCAGCCAGAAACTTTCCCAGGACCAATTCTTGACCTTGTTGATGGGCACATAAGAACTGGACTGTCCAAAACTGCCGACGGCAATCACCAGTAAACCAATCAGAGTATTCATAATCAGCGCTTAGAAGTTACTTCTTTTTCGTATTGCTGAATCTGGGGAATGAAATCTTCTCCTACAGGAACGTTGTTCTTCAGACAGAAATAATCCCAAACGGCATTCCAGGGTAAGCCTTTGCATTCTTCGAGCAAAGCCAGACGTTCGAAACCTTGTCCCTTGCTTTCGTATTTTCTCAGAACTTCGATTGGTTCGAGCAGAGCATGCAGGAAGCATTTTTGGGTAGCACGGGTACCAATGACATAAGCTCCGATGCGGTTGATGGATCCGTCAAAATAATCAAGTCCAATATTGACACGACCTAAAGCATCAGCACGTACAATTTCTTTAGCCAGATCCAGGGTATCGTCGTTCATAAGAGTAACGTGATCGGAATCCCAGCGAATGGGACGGGAAACGTGCAACATAATTTCGGGGGTGAACAGCAACAGGCAGGAAATTTTGTCGGCTATGCTTTCAGTTAAATGGAAGTGACCGGTATCAAGGGTAACAATCTTCTGATTCTTAACTCCATAACCCAGATAGAAATCGTAAGAACCTACTGTATAGGCTTCTGCACCTATACCGAACAATTTGGCTTCAATACAATCCTTCATGTTGTTGTACTTCTGTGCAAAAATTTCGTCCAGTGACTGTTCCAGAATACGGCGGTACTCCAGACGATTGACGGTCATATCTTTTGAGCCGTCGTGAATCCAGAGATTCATTACGCAGGGAGAACCCTGATAAACACCCATTGCTTCGGAAATAGCCCGACAACGTTTGGTATGTTCAATCCAGAATTCACGGATTTCTTTTTTAGGACTGGCCAGCGTGAGTGCTTCACTTTTTGGATGTGAAAAAGAAGTGGAGTTGAAATCCAACTTCATTCCGTTTTCTTTGGCCCATTGCATCCAGCTTGCGAAATGTTTGGGTTCCAGTTGGTCACGATCAACAAATTTTCCCTGAAAATCACCATAAATGGCGTGAAGATTCAAGCGATGTTTTCCGGGAATAAAAGAAGTGGCTTTTTTGATGTCAGCCCGCAGTTCATCTATATTCCTGGCCTTACCGGGGTAATTACCGGTAGACTGAATACCACCTGTCAGTTCTCCGTCGGGATTTTCAAATCCACTCACATCGTCGGCCTGCCAGCAATGCAGAGACAAGGATATTTTTTGAAGTTTATTCAAGGCTGTATCTACATCTACACCAATCGCTGCATAACGTTCTTTGGCAATTTCATATGCCTGTTGAACGAGTTTTTCTTTTACCATAATGTTCTAGTTTTTAAGGGTTAATGATTATTTTTTAATAATATTCAAATACTTTTGATAAGCCAGCGACCAGGTAATAGTGTCCTGGGGCAGGAATACTTCCGTGGTAATAGAAGAAGAAATAAGTGTACGCATCTCCTGCAAATTTCCAACCACTCCCAGGGCCTTGGCCTGCATCATCACGTTGCCTATGGCAGTAGCTTCCACAGGGCCTGCCACTACCGGAAGTCCTATGGCATTTGAAGTAAACTGGTTAAGCAGGCGGTTTTGGGCACCTCCTCCAATAATGTGCAGTTTTTCAATTTTAAAGCTGGCCACTTGTTGTAGTTTGCTCAAAACGTAGTTATACTTGAGCGCCAGGCTGTCAAAAATACAGCGTATGAATTGTGCATGATTCTGAGGCACAGGCTGGTTGGTAGCTGCGCAATAATTTACAATGGCCTTGACCATACTTGCCGGATTGGCAAAAGAGGTATCATCAGGATCTACCAGCGAACGGAAACCATCGGCCGAAGAGGCCAGCTCCACGATCGTGGGATAGGAATAGGATACGCCTGTCTTTTTCCACTCCTTGCGACATTGTTCCAGCAACCACATACCGGTGATGTTTTTCAGGAAACGAGTGGTTCCGTCAACCCCGCCTTCATTAGTGAAATTCATCTGAAAAGACTCTTCGTTGATGATGGGTTCTTTGACTTCAATACCCATCAACGACCAAGTGCCTGAACTCAGATAGGCAAAACATTCGTTTTCGGCCGGAACCGAAGCCACAGCCGAGCCGGTGTCGTGTCCGGCTACCGCTACAACCGGTACTTTTCCCAGTCCGCTTTCTTCGGCCAGGGCATCGCAAAGCGGGCCTATCACCACCCCGGGATTGGTTATTTCGGGCAATATGTCCGGATTGATTCCGGCGGCTTCGAGCAGTGAAGGATCAAACTTTCTGTTTCGGGGATTCAGTATCTGTGAAGTGGAGGCAATACTGTATTCACAAACCATTTTCCCGGTCAGCATATACGAAAGGGCATCCGGCATAAATAAAATCTTGTCGGCAGCTTCGAGGGCAGAAGAATTCTCCAGCTTGGCAGCATAAAGCTGAAACAGGCTGTTGAAATTCATAATCTGTATACCGGTCCGTTTGTATACTTCTTTGCGGGGAATCAGTTTAAAATACTTTTCAGGAATACCATCGGTGTATGGATCCCGATAAGCCCTGGGGCAACCCAGAAAAGTTCCGTCCTTGCCAACGTAGACAAAATCCACACCCCAGGTGTCAATACCAATGGCATCAATTTTTTGTCCTGAGGCTGCGGCAGCTCTTAAGCCTGTTTTGAGCGACTCATAAAGTCCGAAAATATTCCAATACGATTTGCCGTTGATGGGCATAATAAGATTGGGGAACCTGGTTAATTCTTTCATTTCGAGTTTGCCTTCGCCAAGCGTACCTAAAATGGCTCGTCCGCTGGTGGCTCCCAAATCGAAGGCTAAAAAATTGTATGTCCGCATTATGTAGTTTATTTGAGATGTCTTCACATCCCTTTAGTTATTGAATGGTCAAAGTTATTACAGATTTGGCGGGAACTGTAAGGTTTAGTTCGTCTTTGGATATTTTGGCTTTTTTAAACTCCTTGAGTACGACTTTTTGCGCATCTTCGAAGGTGTTTTTGTCTGATAGATTATCGGAACTCAATATTATTCCGCTCACATTTTTAGCATCCATTTCCTTCAACAGGCAAAAGGCCTCAATATCGTTTTGGGGATCGATGTTAACTATTGATATATGTATCACTCCCTGAGCATCTTTCGAAGCACTCACATTTAAAGCAGGCAAGGATCTGTTAGCCAACTTGTACACCGGACTCAGTATTTCGACGGGTATGTAAGTGGCATCTTGATGTACTTTGTACATATCATAAACATGATAGGTGGGAGTAAGCACCATCTTATCTTCTTTAGTCAGAATAATGGCCTGCAACACATTCACCATTTGTGCAATGTTGGCCATACGGACACGGTCGCAGTATTTGTGGAAAATATTCATGGTGGCGGCACAAAGCAACGCATCGCGCAGGGTGTTTTGCTGATAGAGGAAACCGGGATTGGTACCGGGCTCCACGTCGTACCACGCTCCCCATTCATCTACACAGAAGGCGACTCTTTTGCGGGGATCGTATTTGTCCATGATGGCCACATGATTACCGATCAGCTCATCCATAAACAAACTCTTTTCCATCGTTGTAAAGTATTCCTCTTCGGTAAAATCTGTAGCGGATCCTTTACCTCCGGGACCCCAACCTTTGGGAACGGTATAATGATGCAGTGAAAGGCCCCACATTTGTCCGGCACCGACGTTTTTCATCATCACTTCGGTCCAGTTATAATCTGAAGAATTGGCTCCACCTGCAATTTTGAACAAACGGTTGTCTCCATAATTTCGGCAGTAAGTGGCATAATTTCTGTACAGGTTGGCGTAATGTTCAGGAGTCATATTTCCTCCGCAACCCCAGTTTTCGTTGCCGACACCCCAGAATTTCACTTTCCAGGGTTTGTCGCGTCCGTTCTCACGACGCAGATTGGCCATGGGAGACTCGCCGTCGAAAGTGATGTATTCCACCCACTTGGACATTTCCTCAACTGTTCCGCTGCCCACATTTCCACAGATATATGGCTCAGTGCCTATCAGTTCGCAAAAATTCAGAAATTCGTGTGTACCAAAGGAATTGTCTTCTACCACTCCGCCCCAATGGGTGTTGATCATTTTGGGCCGGCTTGCTTTGGGTCCGATGCCGTCTTTCCAGTGATATTCATCGGCAAAACAACCTCCGGGCCAGCGCAAATTGGGAATCTGTATGTGTTTGAGGGCTGAAATAATGTCGTTGCGGTATCCATTGGTATTGGGTATAGTCGATTCAGGACCTACCCAGATGCCACCGTAAATACAATTACCCAGATGTTCGGCAAAATGCCCGTAAATATGTTTGCTGATTTGCGCACCCGGTTGATCGGCATTGACAACCAGATTGGCCTTTTCTGCAGAAACAGCTATGGCAGCAATGCCAAAAACAGCTGTCAGAACAAGAAGGTGTTTTTTCATAGCGATCAGAATTAGTTAGTTTGTTGAAAAAAGCTTTATGCAGCAAAGATAATTTTTTTCTTTAAACGCAGCAAGCATGCAGGCGTTTCATGGCTGTTTCCAGCACAGAGCGCGGACAGGCAATATTTATGCGCATATGTTGCTCCCCTCCCGGTCCGAAAATGCTGCCTTCGCTAAAACCCAATCCGGCCTCATGCACCAGTTTATGTTGCAACGCCTTGTGATCCAAACCCAAGGCTGAAAAATTCACCCAGACCAAATAGGTAGCCTCGTGGCGATAAAGTCTGAGTGAGGGAAGCTGACTCGAAATAAAGTCGTTTATATACAGCAGATTCCCGTTGAGATAATCCAACAAAGCATCCAGCCAGATTTCGCCATGGGTATAGGCCGCTTCCAGGGCTATGTCGCCAAAGGTATTGCCGAGGTTAACGTGCAATACTTCACTGCTGATTTTGCAAAAGGCCTTTCTCAAAACGGCATTCGGTATTATTGACTCGGAACTTGCCATGCCGGCCAGATTGAAAGTTTTACTGGGAGCCATAAAAGTGACGGTATTGGCAGCTATTGAAGGGCTCAGGCTGGCCATGGGTGTATGTACATGGCCTTCCATTATTAAATCGGAATGTATCTCATCAGATATCACAAGACAATGGTATTTCAGACATAATTCAGCCAACCTTTGCAATTCATCTTTTGTCCAGCATCGGCCAACCGGGTTGTGAGGATTACACAATAACAGCATTTTGGCCCCCGACTTTATTTTTTCTTCCAAATCAGAAAAATTCATGCTGTATTGATCCTCTTTTTGGATAAGCTTATTAAAGAGTAAAATCCGGTTTTGCTTTTCGACTACATAATAAAAGGGGTGATAAACAGGAGGCTGTACTATGATTTTATCACCGGGCTGACTGAATGCCTGCACAGCCATAGCCAGACCTGAAACCACTCCGGGGCTGAAACAAATCCAGTCTTTTTCTATTTCCCAGGCATGCCGTCTACGCATCCAGCCCACTATGGACTGATAAAAAGACTCACTGTGGTTAAAGTATCCAAAAACAGAATGTTCCAGACGTTTCTTAATGGCCTGAATCACTACTTCGGAGCAAGGAAAATCCATATCGGCCACCCAAAGCGGCAGCACGTCATCACGGCCAAAAATCTGAGCACAGGAATCGTGTTTCAGACTGTTGGTGTTGCGCCTGTCAATAATTTCGTCAAAATTCAGCTTCATTGTTGCGGATAATTTCTGACTCTGGCAGCTATAGCCCTGATATGTGCAGGTGTACTGCCGCAACAAGCGCCAATAATGTTGGCTCCGGCTGTTATTAATTCGGGAACAGAGGCTGCCATTTCTTCGGGAGATTCAGGAAAGAGGGTCTGTCCGTCTTTAAAAACCGGCAAGCCGGCGTTGGCCTGAATCAAGATCGGAATCTCTGTATTCACACTGCGGATTTCGCGCACAATATCGATCATGCCTTTGGAACCATTGCCGCAATTACTGCCTATCACCGAGGCTCCGGCTTCGATCAGGGGCTGAATCATATCGGAGGGCGAAACACCCATCATGGTTCTGTAGCCGCCGCCAACCAAGGGATCAAAAGTCATGGTACAAAGCACATCCAGGCCTGTTTTGGCTGCAGCACGAACCGCAATTACGGCTTCTTCCAGGTCGGTCATGGTTTCTACCACTATGGCATCGGCCCCTCCTTCTTTGAGAGCCTGACATTGCTCGTAAAATACCTCGAACATCTCTTCTGAACTAAGGTCACCCATCATCAGGAATTTGCCTGTCGGGCCCACCGATCCCAGCACTATCTTGTCCGGGCCGGCGGCTTTTCTGGACAGAGCTGCCGCAGCACGATTGATTTCATAAGCCTGGCCGGACAAGCCGTAATGGGCTAATTTGCAGGAATTACCACCAAAACTGTTGGTTTCGGTCATATCGGCTCCTGCCTCCAGATAATTGCGGGCGATGTCGCTCACCGCTTCGGGATGGTCAATGTTCCATAGTTCCGGGCAGGTGCCGGCTTGCATGCCTTTGGCTTGCAGAAAAGTTCCCCATGCTCCATCGGAAACGAGGTGTTTTTGTTTTTTGAGCAATTCAATTATTTTCCCCATAGTATGTTTGATCTACGGACAAAAATACAGGAAAAATTCAGAATCAGCGAGAAAATTCAGGATTAATCAAAGCGAATGGCTTTGACCGGACTAATTCTGGCTACCAGAGCCGAAGGCCCCAGTATCATGAGCAGTGAAGCAAGTAAAGTACCCAGGTTGAGCAATATAATATACCAGAGATTCAATTCTACGGGAACGGCATCGACATAGTACACCGCAGGATCCAGTTTCAGAAAGCGGAAAAAATACTGCAGCAGGCACAATCCCAGGCCCAACACATTGCCCCAGAACATACCCTTGCCAATCAGGAAGGACGAAAGATACAAAAAAACCTTGCGCACCGATATATTGTCTGCACCCATTGCCTTAAGCATGCCAATCAGGTTGGTACGTTCCAGAATCAGAATCAGTAAACCGGAAATCATATTAAAACCCGACACAAAAATCATCAGCACCAATATCAGCCAGACATTCATATCCAGCAGATCGAGCCAGCCAAACATGTCGGGATTCAGGTCGTACACCGATTGTACCATGTAGGCATTGCCTTGGAGATTCCCTGTTTGAAACAGCAAATTATATACATCGCTCTCTACCTGAGGCAGGTCCCTGATATTTTCGACAAATATCTCCAGGCCTCCTGTCTGATTATTATCCCAGGTGTTCAGCCGGACAATTTGCCTGTCGTCGACCAATGCAAACACTTTGTCAAATTCCGAAAAATGGGTTTCAAAAATGCCGCACAGTTCCCACTGACGGGTGTATAATTGTTCGTCCCGGGTAAAATAGCAAAGCAATTTATCGCCCGGTTTCAATTTCAGGCGACGGGCAATTTCACTGGAGAGTAGCACTTGTGTTGAGGGCAGACTGTCGTTTAATTCGGGTAAAGAGCCCTCCAGTAGGTAGCGTTTAAGAAAATTCCAATCAAAATCCCGGCCAAAACCTTTAAAAACAAGGGTTTGAAATGAATCTCCCGTCTTGATTATACCCGGCTTGGTAGAAAAACGCTGCACATGTCGTACTCCGGGGACGGACTTCAGTTGTTCGGGCAACTGTTCGGGCAGCTCCATGGCTGCCATCTCGTAAGAGTAATTCGATTGATAGCTGGTTACCTGAATATGAGAACTCAGGCCAATGATGTTTTTTTCCACCTGACGCTTGAATCCTACCACCACTGCCACGGCAATCAGCATCACCGCCAGGCCCGTCGCTATACCCAGAGTAGCTATGCGTACTGCCGGCCGTGAAACTTGCTTTTGATCTTCGGTTTTGAAGAACAAGCGTTTAGCTATAAAATACTCTAAACTCAATATTCAGACTTGATAGACAATTCTTTCGATAGCCTTAAGGCTTTGCATTCAGCCATCAAATGGTTCGGCCGGGATATGTTTCAAGCGCCTTTTCCAAAAGCATCATGGCCGTTGTCAGATCATCTTTGTTCAGGACATAGGCCAGCCTTACTTCGTTTCTGCCGACGTTGGGAGCAGAATAAAAGCCCGATGCCGGAGCAACCATTATGGTTTTATGATCGTATTCAAAACTATCCAGCAACCAGGCGCAAAAATGATCGGCATCGTCAATGGGTAAACGGGCTACAGTATAAAAAGCCCCCATAGGCATAGGTGAATAACAACCGGGAATTTTATTAATTGCCTCAATCATAAAATTTCTGCGCCCAAGGTATTCTTCGTATACTTCTTCCATGTAGTTTTCATGAACGTCCAAAGAAGCTTCGGCCACCAACTGGCCAATCAAAGGCGGACATAAACGGGCCTGGCAAAACTTCATCACATTTTTGCGAACTTGTGCATTTTTACTGATAAGGGCTCCAATGCGGATACCGCATTCGCTGTAACGTTTAGAAACAGAATCAATCAAAATCACATTGTCGCGTATGCCCTCGAGATGAAAAGAAGAAATATGCGGAGCCCCGGTATAGCAAAACTCCCGATAAACCTCATCCGAAAATAAATACAAGTCGTACTTTTTTACCAGGTCACGGATGTCTTCCAGCTCCTTGCGATTGTAAAGATAACCGGTGGGATTGTTGGGATTGCTTATCAGTATCGCCCTGGTACGCGGAGTGATCATCTTTTCGAATTCCTCGGCAGGAGGCATGGCGAAACCGTTTTCGATGTTCAGTAAAAAAGGCCTGATTACCGCACCGCAAGACACCGCAAAGGCTGTATAGTTGGCATAGGCCGGTTCCGGAACAATGATTTCATCTCCCGGATCAAGGCAGGCCATCATGGCAAACAGTACGGCTTCGGAACCGCCGGTAGTAATTATAATATCCTCTGCATCAACATCGATGCGAAATTTTTGGTAATAACCGGCCAGCTTTTTGCGTAAACTCAGCAAACCTTCGCTGGGAGTATATTCCAAAATGGAACGATCAATATTTTTTAAAGCATCTAAGCCTACCTGGGGAGTCTTGATGTCGGGCTGACCTATGTTAAGATGATAAATTTTGACTCCTCTGGCAATGGCCTGCCTGCTCAGGGGTACCAGTTTGCGGATGGGCGATTCGGGCATTAGAGCTCCCCGGCGTGATGAAATTGGCATAAAGTATAGCTTGTTAAAAATACTGCAAATATAGTATGTTTCTGGTATTCCTGCTCTAAAGGACGACTTGTTTTAGTCCTGATTACTTATTTTCAGCCAGCTTAGAGGCTGCATTTAAGGCTTCTTTCAAAATAAGTTCTTCACCAGGGACCTTTCCACCCTGCATCAGAAACTTACCGTCACAGATAACACTGTCTATGCAGGAAGTGTCAGCGGAATAGACCCAATTCGAAAGCAAATCGTACGAAGGCACCATACGTACATTGTTCAGGTCAATGATTAAAGCATCAGCCAATTTACCCACGGCAATCTCGCCGGCATCCAGACCGTAAGCATTCGCTCCATTCAGGGTTGCCCAACGAAAAACCTCTTCAACCTTCAACACTTCGGGTCCGTAATGCACCTTAGCCAGCAGAGCGGCAATCTTCATTTCTTCGCGCATGTCAAGGTTATTATTGGAAGAACAACCGTCGGTACCCAATGCTACCTTTAATTTTTTATCAATGATGTCTGCGCTGCGGAAAACACCGGAGCCCAGTTTCATGTTGGAGCTGGGATTATGCACCAGCCAGACCCCTCTGTCCCTGAGTAAATCCAATTCATAGTCGTCAGCGTGAATAACGTGTGCCGCTACTGTGCCGGGCCCCAGCAAGCCCAGATGATCGAGCCAGCGCACAGGACTCATGCCGTGTGCCGAAATACAATCCTGCACCTCCTGCCGGGTTTCGGCCAAATGTGTATGAATAATCAGGGAACGTTCCCGGGCAATAGCGGCAAGACGTCTAAACAAATCTGCACTAACTGTATAGACAGCATGGGGTGTAATGGTAATCTTCACACGTGATGAAGTTTCGGGAAGATTTTCAAGAAAACGCAAGCCCCGTTCGACGTATTTTGTGCCGTTACTTTCCAGAAAAGTAACGCCAATGGCAGCCCTGATGCCCATTTCTTCCACAGCCTGTATAGTCACCGGGACATTGAAATACATATCACTGAAAAACACCGTGCCCGACTTGATCATTTCCAGGATGGCCAGGCGGGTGCCTGTATACAAATCTTCGCCTTGCATTCTGGCCTCCAGGGGCCAGATTTTCTGCTGTAACCACTCTGTCAAGGGCATATCTTCAGCACAACCCCTAAGCAGCGACATGGCAGCGTGGGTATGCGCATTGTAGAAGGGAGGAATCAGAGCCTTGCCCTTTCCATCAATAATCTGATCTGCCGGTGAATCAATGGTCGTTTCGATGCGCGAAAAGCGATTGCCTTCGATCAGGACATCCTGAGACTTGTGATCCAGTAGTATATTTTTAATTAATATGCTTTTCATATAAATCATTTATTAGCAAACAAGTAATCGATCTCGGCGGTTATTCCACTCTTACGGCGGCAGATAGTAAGTAAGTCCTGCTCCATATCAGCCGGAGGTTCAATCATCGCCTTTGCCTCCGGATGTCTGAGCAGGTATTCCGCTCCCCGGTTGTGCAGAGCCATGGTGGCATCAATATAACACAAACGGGTAGGATCATCCAGTATAAAATTCAGGGTTTTCTTTTGCATCAACACTCTGGCGTCCGGAACAGAGGGGCCAAATTCATCTTCCACTCCCATGTTGGCAAACAAAGCATCCGATTGTTGCCAGGCCTCGGGCGGACAATCTGCCTGAAACGAAGCGACTCTGCCGGTGGCCATCACTACGGCATAGGCGTTTTTTACCGCTCTTCCCACAGCCTGACGATCGGTATATGAAATAAAATCTGCTTCAACGGCAGGCAAGCCCGTATCTGACTGAGCTGCATCGCTCACCACAGTAACAAGGGCTCCCAGTTTGAGAGCATGAATAGCTATGCCACGGCCCACTTTGCCGCTGCCGAATATCACCAGCCTGCGTTCTTTCCATTGCTCATAACCCAACTGTTTCATCGCCCTGAAATAGGATTCCCCTGTTCCCAGTAAGGTTTCTATCAGTTTAATTTTTCCGTTATCGGCCAGAAAAACTCTTTTGTTGAGTGCCTTATACTGTTCATAGCCGCTGCGGGTCAATTCCACATAACCTAAATTCGAGTTCCATTGCGAAAAAGCGGCAGCACAATCCAGAATTATATCCATATCCATAGCCGCATGTTTGTTGTGCAGCAAGGGTATACCAGCAGACTGAAGCAAGTCTTTCGCCTTGGGATCAAAAGCAATGGTATCGGACACACCCACGTACAAAGTGGCACCTGCTTTAATCAGGGCCAAGTGTTTAAGCAGGGTGTTGATAAAGACAGGAGTAGCATCCAGCAACCTGAGTCCGCTGAAGGGTTTTTGGACTGTCCAGGCAGCCATCTGATCCAGAAGGACAGGGTATTCGTCGGGATCATACCTTTGTGCCAGTATGCTTTCCAGGTATTCCGTACGATAATCAACAGTCATAGTATAATGTTTGAAAACGCAAATATACAAAACTTCGTCGCTGTACTAAAATTATGTATTTTTACAGGCCTTTAATCCTGGTATCATGAAACGCAACTTACTGTTTTTAGTGTTTGCAGGCCTTTTGTTGCCTGCTTGTCTGTCAGCACAAAGCAAGTCCTACCAACTCTTGTCTTTCGATACTGACCTGATGTTCAACAAATACCTGCTTCAACAGGTGTATGAGCAATACCTGGAGCGCGATGCTTTTTTCTGCTCTGATATCAGCGCTGAAGAAGCCCGCGAATATGGAAACAAAGCCAAACAAACATATCTTGACTTACTCGGGCCTATGCCCAATCGTACAGCCCTGGCTGTGGAACATTGCGGCAGCCACAATTTCGGAGCATTCAGCCTAGAGAAAATTATCTATCAAAGCAGCCCCAACCGTAGAGTCACTGCCAATATTTATTTACCGGGCCAGGCCGGAAAACATCCAGCCATATTGATGCTATGCGGACATGGAGCCCAGGGCAAACAAATGCTGTTTTACCAATATCAGGCTGCTTTGTATGCCGCCAACGGTATTGCCACCATGGTAATTGATCCTCCCGGTCAGGGTGAGCGTTTTCAGCTGATTGACCACGAAGGCAACAATCCGGCCCGGGGCGGCAGCGGCACCAGCGAACACACCCTCTTGCTTATGAATTCACTCATAGTGGGCGAATCAATGGTCAAAGACGAATTATGGGATAATCTGAGAGCCATCGATTACCTGTACGACAGGGCAGATATTGACACGAGCAGAATAGGCTGTTTCGGATTCTCCGGCGGAGGCACCCAGGCAGAATACCTGCTGGCCTTTGATCCCCGCATCAAGGTGGGAGGCATCGGGGGCTATTTTACCCAAAGGCGAAGAAGCATGGAAGTGATTGCTCCCCAGGACGGTTGTCAGCATTTGCCGGGCGAAGGCCTCAAAAAGCTGGAGCAGGTGGATTTTATCTCGGCATTTACTCCCAAACCTCTTATAATTATCAACGGAGCCTACGATTTTGTTGACCGCATCGGAGCCGAAACCGGCTACAGAGAACTTAAAAAACTCTATACAGCCTGCGGAAAACCGGAATGCGTACTCCAATACATCGGTGACGACGGTCATTCTTTAGCGGGAGAAAAACAGGATCTGGTGCTGGCCTGGTTTCTCAAATACCTCTGCAACAAAGAGCAAAAGGGCGAGACTTTTTGTCACACATCTTCTAAGGCCGACTATGCCTCCGCGACAGCTTTTGCCGAAGAAGTCGGCATAACAGCCCCTTATGAATTTAAAACCCTCCCTGCCGACGAAATGCGTTGTACACCCGAAGGAAATTTAAGCGCCTATCTTTCTAAAGGAGAACTGTTGACACCGGCACGCAATCAGCAAATCTGGAAAGAGCAGGCCAGATTCAGAGCCGGCTTTCACACACTGAGCCCCGAAGCGCAAAACCTGCAAGTTGCCTCTTTGGCCGGAATTAACCTCGACTCCAAAGTCAGAGCCGAAAAAATCAGATCTCTGCCCTTAGAAGGTTTAAGACTCGAAAGCTTTATTCTGCATGCAGAAAACCAAACACCTCTGCCCTGCCTGCTGCTGCTACCCGATAAACCAAAACATGATGTTATCACAATCATCCTGCACGAGCAAGGCAAAAGTTTTATTATCGATTCCTGTATTCAACTATGCCAAAAAAGCGGCCGGATTCTGTTACTGGCAGATCTCAGGGGCTTAGGCGAAAGTCGCGATAAACCCGAACGCAACGAAAGCAAGTATTATAATACGGAATACAGCGTTGGCATGATGTCGCTGCATATAGGCAAGACTTTGGTCGGACAACGTGCCACCGACATTCTGATGCTGGCCTCCTTTACCGGACAACATGAAACACTCAAAAACTGTCCGGGACTGCAGCTGGAAGCTTACGGAAAATGCGTTCCTCCTGCCCTGCACGCGGCTTTTTTTCTTGACAAACTCCGGGAAGTAAAGCTATACAGCGAGATACCCTCCTGGGAGTATTTACTGGAACATCCCATGGCCAAAGAACAAATATCCTACATAGTACCCAAAGCCTCGAAGCATTACGATTTACCCGATTTGTTACAGGCTTTGAGAGTCCGCAAGATATCGGTAATCTACTGAGCTTATACCGCTAAAATCTAATCGAAACATGGATATTGAAAAAAAAAGGTTCAAGCTTTCTTTCTATGTTCCCGCCCTGCTGGTGTGCGTACTCGCCCTGGTGCAGACTCTGCAAAGCGGCCTGCAGGCCGATTGGTATATGTTGGGCATTTACCCTCGCAAGATATCAAGTCTTTCCGGTATAATCACACAAATATTTATCCATGAAAACTGGGCACATTTTTTCAATAACGCTGTTCCTCTCTTTGTTTTGAGTTGGTGTTTTTATTATTTCTATCGTGAGCTCTTCTGGAAGGGCAGCCTCTTGTTGTGGCTCTGCAGCGGACTGTTCACCTGGCTCATCGGCAGAGCCAACTGGCATATCGGAGCCAGCGGTTTGATATATGCCTACGCCTTTTTTCTATTCTTCAGCGGATTGATACGCGGGCATAAACCACTGATGGCCATATCGTTTGTAGTAGTCTTTCTCTATGGCAGCACCTTTTGGAATATGTTCCCCTGGGGAGAATTCAACAGTGAAATTTCCTGGGAAGGCCATTTATCGGGAGCCATGGCCGGCTTACTCTGGGCTCTGCTCTTAAAAAAGCAGGGGCCTCAGGCTCCGCCGCCCCTGGAGGAAGAAGAAGACGAAGAAGAAGAACCGATAAATTCCGAATTGGGCACTACGGCAGAAGAACTTGCCGAAAAGAAATCAGACAAGGGAAAAACTGAAGTTATCGGTAAAAATCCAAGTCCGTAAGCTACTATCAGCGTTTTTCCAGACGCTCCTGAACAGCCGCAGCCAACTGCCTGAAAGCTTGTCCCATCACAGTATCAGCGTTCAGGGCCACCGGCTTACCTGCATCACCCGATTCACATACACTTTGCACTAAAGGTATCTGTCCCAGCAGGGAAACTCCTCTTTCTTTAGCCAGCTCTGATCCCCCGTCTTTACCAAAAAGGTAATAACGATTTTGAGGCAGTTCAGCCGGAGTAAACCAGGACATATTTTCGACCAGTCCCAATACCGGAATCTTTATTTTTTCGTTTTGAAACATATCGATCGCCTTACGGGCATCAGCCAGCGCCACCTGCTGAGGGGTTGTAACAACGATGGCTCCCGAAAGTTTCAGGTTCTGTATCAAGGTCAGATGAATATCGCTGGTGCCCGGGGGCAAATCAATAAGGAAATAATCCAGATCACCCCAATAGGCATCAGCTATAAGTTGCTTAAGGGCATTGGAGGCCATGGGGCCGCGCCAGATGATGGCATTCTCTTTTTGTACAAAAAATCCGATAGACAATACCTTAAGCCCGTATTTTTCTTCGGGAATGATCCGGTCCTTTCCTAAAATAGTCTCCATGGCCGGCTTGGCTTCCTCTAAATCCAACATCTTGGGAATGGAAGGTCCGAAAATATCAGCATCCAGCAGACCCACTTTATAGCCTTCGGCGGCCAAAGCTACTGCCAGATTGGTGGTTATGGTAGATTTACCCACTCCTCCTTTGCCCGAAGCGACGACTATGATGTGTTTTACTCCCGGCAACATAGGCTCTTCTTCCTGAGCAGGAGCGGCCGGGCGGGTGACGACCTTGATATTGCCTTTAATATCCACCTCGTTTCCTACATAAGTAAGGATGGCCGTTTCGGCAGCCCTGACTACCGATTTAATAAAAGGGTCGTTTTGTTTTTCGAAAAGCAGCGAAAAACTCACTTTATTGCCTTCGATACGAATGTTGTCTTCTACCATGCCGGAAGACACCAGATCTTTGGAGGTTCCGGGGTAACGCACTTTTGAAAGAGCGTCCAAAATCAGTTTAGGATAAATGTTCATTGTTGTCTGTTTTTAGGCAATACACGGGCACTTCGGCCAAAACTTCTGTATTCGTCGGGTTCTATCTCAATATCGGGTTCTTTCCATTCAGCGACTTCAGGAATGGACCATTTGAGGTATTTGATGTTGATGCCGCGCAACAACCATTGTTGTTCGTAAAATGTCTGAATATCCGGGACTTCGACAAATCCTGCTTCGGGAGCAGCACCTGCAAGCTTCAATACCCCTGCTTCCCGTTGCGAATCGGAATAAAGATCCTGAGTCTGAGAAATTATATTCAGTTCATTGGCCTTTATGACTGCCAGGCTGTATTCATACATAAAACGGCTGTCGGTTTTGAGATGTAAAACAGCGTTTTTAGCCAGTATCTGCCTATACATTCTCATGAAATAAGTCGAAGTCAGTCGCTTACGCACTTTCTTCATTTGCGGGTCCGGAAAAGTCAACCAAATTTCAGACACTTCACCCGGGGCAAAGAAACCAGTCAACAACTCAATCTGAGTGCGTAAAAAAGCCGCGTTCACGAGCTCTTCTTCCAGGGCCTGACGGGCACCTGTCCACATACGGGCTCCCTTGATGTCTATGCCGATAAAATTCATATCCGGCCTGGAACGGGCCAGGCCCACGGTAAATTCTCCTTTGCCGCAACCCAACTCCAAAACCAGAGGATGATCGTTGCCAAACACGCCGGCATTCCAATTACCTTTGAATTTGCACTCAGGTTGACGGCCTTCCTGGAGCGGAAACTCATATACATGGCCCCAGTTGCGCAGATCCTCAAATTTTTTAAGCTTGTTTTTTGCCATTTATATTGTACGGCCTTGCTTATAATATGGTGATCCAGCCGTAAGTATCGGGCTCATCCCCGTACTGAATAGCCCTGAGTTTGTGGTATAATTGCTCACAGACTTTACCCGGTTTGCCGTCTTTGGAAAACACATAGCTTTGTCCGGTATCCGCATCGTCAATACGTCCTACCGGGCTTATGACAGCTGCGGTACCGCAAGCACCGGCTTCTTCGAAATCATTAAGCTCTTCGATTCTGATTTGCCTGCGTATCACTTCCATACCCATATCTCCGGCCAGTTGCATAAGGCTTTTGTTGGTAATGGAAGGCAAAATGGAATGCGAAGCCGGGGTTACATAGCTATTGTCTTTGATTAAAAAGAAATTGGCCGGACCGCATTCGTCAATGAATTTTTTCTCTTTTGAGTCGAGATACAAGACAGCCGAATAGCCTTTAGCGTGGGCTATCTCGCCGGAGTGCAAACTGGCGGCGTAATTACCTCCCACCTTTACATGGCCGGTACCCTGAGGAGCTGCCCGGTCGAATTCACGCATAATCACCATATTGGTCGGTTTAAAACCTTCTTTGAAATACGGACCTACGGGCGTGACAAACACCACAAACAAATATTCATCTGCCGGTTTAACTCCAACCCTCGGACCGGTACCGATCAACAAAGGTCTGATGTACAGAGAAGCTCCCGATTCATAAGGGGGACAATACGCTTCGTTCAACTTTACCACTTTCAGTACGGCTTCCTTGAACATTTCCTGCGGAAATTTCTCCATTAAAATGGTTTCGGCGGAAGATTGCATACGTTTGGCATTTTCGTCCAGACGAAAAATACGAATTTTACCGTCTTTGCCTTTGAAAGCTTTTAAGCCTTCAAAAGCTTCCTGTCCGTAATGCAAACAAGTAGCAGCCATGTGCATGGAAATGTTTTCAGAGGACGAAACTTCCAGTTCTCCCCATTGGCCATTGCGAAAATAGCAACGGACGTTATAGTCGGTGGGCATATAGCCAAACGACAATTCAGACCAATTGATGTTTTTGTTCATATTAGTATTTTATCTTGTGCATTATTTAACTCTAATGTTTATTTCCTGCCTGATGTCTCTGGATGAAGAACCCAGCAAACACTTAATTCTACCCGGTTCAAGCAGCCATTCCTTTTTAATATCGTTGTAATATGCCAGGCTGCCAAGATGTAATTCAAAAACCAGTTCACGGCTTTCACCTGCCTTGAGCAAGACTTTTTGAAAAGCCTTGAGCTCTTTTTGGGGCCTGGGCAATTCCGATTCCGGGTCGGAAACGTATAACTGAACCACTTCGGCTCCATCGCACCGGCCTGTATTGCTGAGAATCATGCTAAGACGAAGCTTTTCGTCCATGCTCCATTCGTCTTTGTCCACGCGCAGTTCCGAGTATTCAAACCGGGTATAAGACAAACCGTGTCCAAACGGATACAAAGGAGCAATGTCGTATGTATCGAACCAGCGGTAACCTACAAAAATATCGTCAAAATAATTCACTTTCTGATCGCGACCAGGGAATTCACCCAAGGCATGCGCGTTCGACTGATCCAGACAAACCGGCAAACTGAAGGGCATCTTGCCCGAAGGATTAACCTTACCCAGCAAGACGTCAGCCAGGGCATTACCGCCTTCCATACCATTGTACCAGGCCCACAGCAGGCCGGGAACCCGGTAATTAAAACCAGCCATGTCTACCGCTGAGCCTGCAATGATCACCACTATGGTTTTGGGATTGGCATTGAACACGGCCCTGATAAGCTCCAGTTGCCCATAAGGCAGGGCCATATCGGGCTTATCGCGCGATTCTGTGTCGTAATCGTGGTTGAGGCCGGCCATTACTACTGCCGCATCGCATTGAGCCGCCAATGCAGCAGCCTGGTTAATCAGCTCCCAATCGGGCCTGTCCGAAGGCCGGTGGCTTTTTTGGTAACCTTGGGCAAAACGTATATCGAACTGTGCTCCGGCCCGGTTTTTTAAACCTTCCAAGGGTGTCACTTCGTATAAGGCTTTGATTTCGGAACTCTGGCCACCGAAAGAATGTTTGCGGGTGGCATTATCACCAATGACGGCCAGTGATTTGATTTGAGAAGGATCCAGTGGCAAAATATTGTTTTCGTTCTTGAGCAAAACGATGGATTCTGCAGCCGAAAGATAAGTAGCCTGCTGATGTTCGGGTGTATTCATACTACCTTCGAAACGTCCGGCAGAATCAAAGATTTTAAGCTTCATCATCAATCTCAGCACTCCGGCCACTTTTTGGTCAATCAATGATTCAGGCAACTCTCCTTTACGAACAGCATCTATCAGGGATTGAGCGTAATAATAGTCGTTGTAGGGTTTGTCGGTGCCCATCTCCAGATCCAAACCCGCTTTGGCAGAAGCCAGTGTAGAATGGGTGCCGTTCCAGTCACTGACAAAAATCCCGTCAAAACCAAGATCACGGCGCATAAGGCTGTCGAGCAGGTAAGGATGCTCTGCACACCAGATTCCCCGAAACTTATTGTAAGCTGTCATGATGGAATAAGTGCCGGCCTCCTGCACAGCAGCTTTATAAGCCGGCAAATAAATTTCATGCAGAGCCCGGTCACTCATGTACACATCCACTGTGCCCCGGTCAGTTTCCTGGTTATTGGCAAGGTAATGCTTTACACAGGCTGCTACATCGCGACTCTGCAAACCCCGAATATATGCTGTAGTCATTTGTGCTGTCAGATAGGGGTCTTCGCTCATATATTCGAAGTTTCTGCCACAGAGCGGAGAACGGATAATGTTAACTCCCGGGCCCAGCAAAATATCCTTGCCCCTGAAACGGGCTTCCTCGCCCAGGACCTCTCCGCGCAAACGGGCCAGATTGGGATTCCAGCTGGCAGCCAGCGCTGTTCCGGTGGGAAAATAGGTAGAGGAATCATCGGTCCGGCCAGCATAATTCCAACTGTCGCGGCTGATTTCCGCTCTTACCCCGTGAGGGCCGTCCGAAAGGGCCAGTTCGGGAATTCCCAGCCTGGGAACGGCAGCCACATAAAACTTGGAATTACCATGCAGCAAGCTGACTTTTTCTTCGAGGCTCATTTTGGAAATGAGCGAACTTATCTTTTTTTCTTCTTGTTTCGATAACTTATCAGCGGCATGGAGCCCGTTGTTAATGTTAACAAGCAGCAGCAGAGCTAGACAAGAAATGTATAATCCGGCTTTCATGGAGGCAGAATGAATCAAATTTATCCTTGTACAATTAGCCACAAAGGTAAGAATTTTCTATCTTTGGCACATAAGAATTCTTCTCTGAATTTCTTTCTCCGAGGGGAGATTAGTAATAGAAAACAGCAAATGGCGCGGATTAACATTTACAAAGCCTCTGCCGGCTCAGGAAAAACCTGGCGTCTGTCGGTGGAATACATTAAACTTTTAATTAATAATCCCGAATCCTACCGGCACATTCTGGCTGTGACTTTTACTAACAAAGCTACGAACGAAATGAAGCAGCGCATACTCAATTACCTGCAACTGCTTTCGGACCCCCGCATCGAAAAAGAGAATGTAGTGCTGAAAACCCTGGAACAGGAAACAGGCCTGCCACGGCAGACCATTGCTATCCGGGCAGAACAAGCCTTGAGCTTATTACTGCACGACTTCAGTCGCTTCAGAGTAGAAACCATCGACAGTTTTTTTCAGAGCATCCTGCGCAACCTGGCCAGGGAATTGGGTCTGGGCACTTCTATGAACATTGAGCTGGAAAAAGATGAAATTCTGGAAGAAGCCGTAGACCTGATGATAGAAAAAGCAGGTGATAACAAGGAACTGCTGGAATGGATACAAGATTACATAGAAGAAAATCTGCTCGAAGGGCGCGATCGCAGAGTCGCTTCTGCCCTTAAAAAATTTGGAGAGACCATTTTTTCTGAATCTTTTCAATCCAGAGAAAATGAGCTCAAACAGTTGCTTTCGGATAAGTCATTCTTAAACGACTATCGCAGGCAACTCTATGCACTCAAAACCAACGCGGATGAGAAACTCAAAGAAATGGGACAGCATTTCTTTGAGCTCCTTGAACAACACAGCCTGACTATTGATGATTTTTCCGGTAAAAAAAATGGTGTGGCCAACTATTTTTTAAAACTGAGCAACGAAAATTTCAAAACAGACATTTTAAATGCCACTGTTCAGAAAGCTCTGATTGATCCCGAAAAATGGGTCACGGCCAAACATCCTCAGCGAGAAGAAATTATAAACCTGGTCGAAATAACCCTAATGCCCTATTTGAAAGAATGCGAGACAGAACGCCCCAGACTCTTTTCGATCTTTCATTCCTGCGACCTCAGCCTAAAACACATCTACAAAATCGGGCTGCTCACCGATATTGCTAAAGAAGTCAGAGCCATCAACCGCGAGCAAAATCGCTTTCTACTATCAGACACAGCTGTCCTGTTAAAGACCCTCATCAGCGACAGCGATACCTCTTTTATTTACGAAAAAGCGGGTACTGAGTTGCAACACATCATGATAGATGAGTTTCAAGACACCTCGCGCATACAATGGTCCAACTTTAAACCCCTGATTTTCGAAGGCCTGTCCAAAAACTACGACAGCCTGCTGGTAGGAGACGAAAAACAAGCCATCTATCGCTGGCGCAACAGCGACTGGCGAATACTTGGCAATTTAGAGCAGGAATTGTCCGAAACAACTCTGCAATTTAATACATTGAGCAGTAATTTTCGCAGTGAACAACGCATAGTACAATTCAACAATGCCCTTTTTAAACAGGCCAGCCTGCTTTC
>CAZAUQ010000001.1:0-16569 GCA_964488495.1 uncultured Bacteroidales bacterium | reverse complement strand
AACAACGCATAGTACAATTCAACAATGCCCTTTTTAAACAGGCCAGCCTGCTTTCCACAGCTTCTTTGGAACAAAAACTCGAAATAAACTGCCCCGATCTTGCACAAGCCTACAAAGAAATAGAGCAACAAAGCCCACGAAATCAGGAAAAAGGCTGGGTGAAAAGCCTTTTTATCAAGGACGATGATAATTATTACCAAGCCTGCCTGGAACAAGTGGTCAAACACTCAGAATACCTTCAGGAGCAAGGAATTAAACCAGAGCAGATTTGCATATTAATACGCTACAAGAAACACATTCCCAAAATTGCCACTTACTTTGCTCAATATCAGTTGAAAAATCCGGACAGCCCCTATTGCTACACCATAGTATCGGACGAGGCTTTTCGTCTGGATGCCTCACCGGCAGTACAATTGCTGATTGCTGCCTTTAAAATGCTGGCCAATCCCGACGACAAGCTGGCCAGGGCAGAACTCTTACAATGCCGGAGTCGTATTTTCAAAACCTACAGCAAACAATCGGAGGCCTTTCAGGAAGATTTACCGGCAAGCTTCGAGTCACAGTTGAGCGGATTGATTCATATTCCCCTGTTTGAACTGGCCGACTTGCTTATACGCCTTTTCGATCTCAGTAAGATACCGGCTCAGGAGAGCTACCTTTTTTGTTTTATGGATAAACTGCAGGAATTTCTCGAAAAAAACACCTCCGACCTGAGCAGCTTCCTGCGCTATTGGGACGAACACCTCAGCAGTACAAAATTGCCCCGTGCCTCCAGCGTGAACGGTATTCGTATCATTAGTATCCACACAGCCAAAGGCCTTCAATACCACAGCGTTATTGTCGCTTTTTGCGATTGGTCAACCGAAGGCGACACTCGCAACCTGCTCTGGTGTCATACCAACCTGCAACCTTTCGCAGCATTGCCTTTAATTCCCGTTAATTTTCAACAACTTATGAATACAACCATATTCAAGGAAGATTACCAGGAAGAATGCATACAACAATTCGTTGACAACCTTAACTTGCTGTACGTGGCTTTTACGCGCGCAGAAAAGAATTTAGTGATCTTAAGCAAAGCCCCTAAGCCCGACAAAAAGGATTCGGAGAAAAATCAGGACATTAAAACAGTAGCCCAATTGATTTACAAAGTGTTGTCTGATCCTGCACATCCTTTATTTTCGTCCTGCTTTACACCAATAAATCAGGCTGAAGGTAATCCGGGTATTTATGAGCAGGAAGAAAATGAAAGTACAGGAAAAAGTGAAAACCTTGAAGAAAAACAAAATAATACAAAGGCCGTTGAGTTCCTGTTTGAATACGGCAGCATCTATACCGATGCAAACGAAAGCAAGAACTTAAGGACTGAACAGGATTTTGCGGTTGAATACAGAAGCTTCCCCCGCAAAACCGGATTCCGGCAATCCAATCCTTCGCGCGATTTTGTGTTGGAGGGCAGCAGGGGCGAATTTCACAACAGTTATATTGACCGGGGCAAACTCCTGCATAAATTGTTTTCACGTATCAGAAAGAAGGCTGATGCCCCGGCCGCCGTACGCTCGTTGCTGAACGAAGGTTTGTTGCGCGAAGAAGAGCAGGACGAACTGCTGCGCTATACTCAGGCAGCCCTGGAACATCCGCAGGTAAAAGAATGGTATTCCGACAACTACCGTCTGTACAATGAATGCGTAATTTTATACCGGGACGCTACCGATAAATTGCGCGAGAAACGTCCGGACAGAGTTATCCGACAACAAGACAAAGTGCTGGTAATCGATTTCAAATTCGGTAAAGCCATGCCAAAATACCGCAGGCAAGTGGCTCAATATATGCAACTTTTACACCAGATGGGACACAAAAAAGTAGAAGGTTATTTATGGTATGTCGACGATCAACAAGTGGAACAAGTAGAAGCCGGGGAGGTAATGCCATGAAAACATTTCTGCACTATTGCGCCGAAGACATCTACAACAAGTATGCCGACAGCCTGAACGAACTATGTATCGTGTTCCCCAACAACAGGACCAGATTGTTTTTTGCAGAAGCACTTTACAAACAAGCCGGCAAAGCCATCTGGGCACCGGAATTCAGCAACATCAGCGATCTTTTCAGCCAACACTGCCCGCTGGAACTCTGCGATCCTCTTTTGCAAAACAGCCTTTTGTTCAAAGTGTATCAAAAACAGGGGCTCGACAAAGAAAGTTTCGACGATTTTTATCCCTGGGGCAGTCTGCTGCTCAAGGATTTTGATAACATCGACAAAAATCTGGCCGACGCAAGGCAATTATTTCGCAACATCAGCGAACTGGCCGCCTACAGCGATGACTTTGAGTATTTATCGCCCGAACAGACTGCAGCCATTCAGCGGTTTTTTGCCCATTTCGAAACAGATCGCAGCGAATTGAAAAAACGCTTTATTCGCCTCTGGAACCAATTGTTCAACATCTATACTCAGTTCCGGGAGGAGCTGAAGGCTAAGAATATGGCCTACGAAGGTATGTTGCAACGATGGGTAGTTGAACATTTCGACGAAAAGCAAGGATTTGAGGCCAAATCCTATCTTTTTGTCGGTTTTAACGCTTTGAGCGCTTGCGAAAAATTTCTGTTCGGCAGGCTGCAGAAAGCCGGCAAAGCACACTTCTATTGGGACTACGACCACCATTACCTTAACAATCCCGGGCACGAAGCCGGTCATTTTATCCGCGAGAACCTCAGGCAATTTCCTAACGAACTGTACGAAAGCTGTTTTGATAATTGGAAACAAACAGCCAAAAAAATTCAATTCATTGACTCTTCCACCGAACATGCCCAGGTGCATTACGCCAGCCACTGGATGGAACAAAATGCAGGCACAACACAAGAAGAAACAGAAACCCTGTCTGCCGCCCGCGATACCGCCATTATCCTTTGTAACGAAAACCTCTTGCCCGGCCTGCTTCAATGCGTACCTTCGCAGGTAGAGGAATTAAATGTCACCATGGGTTATCCGGTCAAACAAACGGCCGTCTACAATTTAATCAGGCAGGTTTTGTTTTTACATTGCGATAACCAGGGCAAAAAACACTTCCGCTCACGCTACGTATTACCCTTGCTGCAAAATCCCTATATCCGAAAAAACAGCCCCATAGCTGCAACTCTCGAAAAAGAACTGCGTACAAAAAACCGCCTCTACCCGGAATACGGCGAATTACAACAAGATGAGCTATTAACTCTCTTGTTCAGCCCCGTACAAAAACCTTATGAGCTGGGAGAATTGCTGCTTAAGTTGTTCAGTCTTCTGAGTCAGGCCGTAGATAATACGGACGCGGAAAATGAGGAGGAAGACTCTGTAAACTACGGGACCGAAAAAACAAACAGCAAGACCCACGCGGCAAGTAACAACCCGGCTAGCAACAACCCTTCAGGCAACGAGGCCGGCGAAGACCAAAACCTACTTTCGGACGAAAACAACGAAATCTATTTGCCCTTGTTCCAGGAAGCCCTGTTCAAAAGCTACACCCAAGTACAGCGCCTGAACGCTCTCCTGAAAAAAGACCTGCTTGAAATCAACCTGCAAACCTACAAAAAGCTCTTGCTGCAAGTACTTGACCTCAGTGTGCCTTTTTCGGGTGAACCACTTCGGGGTTTGCAAATAATGGGGCTGCTCGAAACCCGTTGTCTGGATTTCAAAAATATCCTGATGCTTTCGGTCAACGAAGGACAAGTGCCCAAAAACGGAGCAGAGAATTCGTTTATTCCGTACAATCTACGCCGGGCCTTCAATCTGAGCGGCCCCGAACATCAGGACGCCATCTCTGCCTATTATTTCTTCAGAGCTCTGCAAAGGGCCGAAAACATCACACTGGTATACAACAGCTCAACCGAAGGCCTGGACCGGGGCGAAATGAGTCGTTTTATGTTGCAGATAGCTATCGAAACCAGGTTGCCTGTCGAAATCCTGCATCTGAGTTCAGGAATCAAAGCTCTCGAAAGCTCTCCCATTCTGATTACCAAGACTCCGGCGCTGATGCGGCAACTTTACGACATGTACGACCATGCCGCCCCGAACGCAAACAGCAAAAAGCGCTATCTCTCGCCCAGCATGTTGAATACCTACTTAGACTGCCGTTTAAAGTTTTATTTTCAATACCTGCGTGGGCTGAAAAAAGAAGAAGAACTCAGCGAACAAATGGATCCCCAGTGTTTTGGCACTATTTTTCATGCAGCCGCCCAATACCTCTATGTTGGCCTGATTTTACAAAAAAACGGACGTAATCACAGCCACGAAGACATACTGGCAAACATGGAAGACATCCGGGCTTTCAACCGGGCTTTGGAAGCGCCAGATTCTTCAGCCGGCCGCTTAAACGGAAGAATAGAAGCTTCCGACCTGCAAACTTTATACACCGACAAAGCCTGCCTGGAACGTACAGTGGAATATTTTATGGCTAAGGACTTTTTCCGTCTTAAAAACGGACAAAGCCTGCCGGCCTTAAACGGAGAACAACTTATTCAGCGTAAACTACTGGTTCAGTTCCTGAAATTCTTATTCAAACTGGACCAGAAATACGCCCCCTTTGATTTGCTGGGTCTGGAAACTGCCGTAGAAAAATATCTGGAAATCAGCCCTGCCCCGGACAAAAAACTGAAACTGCGAATAGGAGGCATTATCGACCGTATGGATAAAAAAGACGAGACTATTCGCATCTGTGATTACAAAACCGGTGGCAAAACCGAAGATGCTTCTTTTGAAATAAACTTGTTCGAATCGGACAAAAAACGCAACGGACACGTCTTTCAGACTTTTTTTTACGCCGGCATCATCAAGGACAAGTACCCCGAATCTAAAGTTAAGCCGGAACTGCTGTATATTCACCAGGCCGGGAAATCCGATTATACCTCAGACATCAAATTGAATTTTCCCAAAAATTCCGAGGGTAAATCAAAAGGCATAGTGGAGGATTTCGGAGAAATCAAAGAAACGTTCGAAACCGAACTTCAACATGTCATCAACGAACTGTTCGATCCGACACAAAGCTTCCATCAAACCGAAGTTCTTGATCGATGCTCCTATTGTGATTTCAAAAATATCTGCAGGCGCAGCTGATTTCCTTTACCGGACAGAACAATCCATCTGTTCAACATCGGGGGCAAAACGGTTCAACATCGGGGTAAACCGGTTCAACACCGAAGCAAACGGATTCAACATCGGTACAAACGGGTTCAACACAGGAGCAAGCTGCAAGATTAATGCCCGGCAGGCTGTTTTAGGCTAATGTAGCCGTCCCTGCGTAAATGTTCAATGAAAACGGCCACCCGATGTTCGTAACCCGGTTCCTGCCCGAAATGCTCTGACAGGGCCAGGGCAATATCCCTGACACTGTGTTGGCCGTCAATCAGTTGTACAACAGCCGAACCATGTTCCTCGAGCTTAATGTGAATATCCGGCGATTTGCCCCGGGGAGTGAGATGACGATTCAGCCAGACTGATCTGAAACGGGGGAAGACCAGCTGCAAGAGCTTGTCTTCCCCTGTTTCAACCTGTATTCTGTCACTCAATGTGGGTATCAGGTCGAATAAGTTGAGGGCTTTATTTTTGGCCATTGGTTTTGGCGGCTTTTTTCAGAGGCAAAATAATCATCAGATAGGCCATCGCCAGCATCAGTACCAGGCCAATCCAATAACTGGGTTGCTCTACGGGCAACATTTCCGAGAAGAAAACATTGAAAAGGGCAAAGATGGCAATAACCAGTCCCATCAGAGCTTCGCCGGCTATCATGCCCGAAGCCAGCAAAACTCCGGTATTCTCTACTTTGGCCAGTTGTACCGGCGAATAATTCAATTTGGCTGTACGCATATCGAGTAAGCCCTTTATCAGTCCTCCTACAAAAATGGCACAAACCGTCTGGAAAGGCAGATACATACCCACAAAGACCAGCATAGGGCTTTTTACACCCATCAAAATGAGGGCTACGCAAAGCAACATCCCGGCAATAATCAAAATCCAGGTCATTGAACCACCCACCACAGCGTTGGAGAGTATGGCCATCAGGCTGGCCTGGGGAGCCGGCAGCGCTTCACTGCCAAAACCTCCGGCGTAACCCTGCATACCTCCCATGGCTATGTCGGCGTTGTTAAGAATAATCAGCACACCGAACATCACAAAACCCGAGAGTACCACACCGATGATGTCGCCTACCTGCATTTTCCAGGGTGTACCACCCAGGATATGCCCGGCCTTGAGATCCTGAAACATTTCGCCTGCCACTGCGGCAGCCACACAGACAATGGCTGCCACGCCAAGCACGGCAGCTACGCCTCCGGTGTTTTCGTTTACTCCGCAGAGCACCAGAATCAGCGCGGTAATCACCAGGGCAGTAATGGTCAGGCCGCTGATGGGATTATTACTTGAACCTATCAAACCAACCAGATAGCCCGAAACGGCCGAAAAGAAAAAGGCCAGCACTATCATAATGGTAGCAGCAACCACTGCAACAAGAATTGATGTATTGAAAATAAAATAAGTAATGCAAAAAGTTGCGATGGCGGCCAACACTATGCCTGCCAGCACCCAGGAGGCTTTCAGGTCTTTTTCGGTCCTTACTACTTCTTCGCCGCTTTCGGTAGCCGCTTTTTTCAAGTCTTTCACCGAACGCTTCAGGCCGGTGGTCAGGCTTGAACGCATACGATAAAGCGTAAAGATGGCGGCCAGCAACATTCCCCCTATGGCCACTATCCTCACCACCGACTGCCATACTGTATTGGCGGCCAGCATCCAGGCTTCCTGAGAATCGGGAGCAATGCCGTCCACGGCAAAACCGTTCACAAAGTCACGGCCAAACACAGCAAGCAAGAGCGGTACCATCAGGCCCCAGGCCATCACCGAACCGCTGAAGTTGAGCGAGGCCAGCCTCGGGCCGATAATGTAACCCACGCCCAAAAAGGCAGGGCTGACATTGGGAGCGGCGGCATAAAAACCTCCTTCAATCGTGTGCCCGCTGGTCAATTTGGCCAGCGCCACCTTGAAAAAGGCCTTGGCACTCGAGGCATAAAGCTGCAATGCCGATCCCAGCGTTACCAGGGCTCCTCCTACCATGGCCCAGATCAGGTATTTGGAATCACCGGTGCTGCTGCGACCGCTTTTATGTATTTCGGCTGCTGCGGTACTTTCGGGAAAGGGTAATTCCTTGTCTTCGACCATCACCCTACGCAGGAGAGCCACAAAAAGCACTCCCAGCACACCGCCGGTTACAAGGATAAGCGAAGCCGTCATATAACTGCTCCAGGAAGAAAATTCTTCGCCTCCCCACACACCGGCAATAAAAAAGGCCGGTAAGGTAAAAATAGCCCCGGCAGCCACCGATTCACCGATAGATCCTACCGTACGGGCAAAGTTTTCTTCCAGCAGGCTGCCTTTAAAAAAGCGTAATACCGCCATGCCGATTACGGCAGCCGGATAGGTAGCGGCTATCGTCATGCCGGCCTTGAGGCCCAGATAAGCATTGGCTGCTCCCAGCACTACCGCCAGAACCAACCCTATAAGCAAGGCTCTCAGCGTAAATTCCCTAAATCCCTGATTCGAACTCTCAGGACGATACATTGCAGATTGTTCCATAGTATTCACAAAATAATTTCCTCTGTTTTGAAAGCTTAAAATTCAGCGCTGCTAATGTAGTGCTTTTTTTATTTATTATGCTTTTTTTGTTGCATCAAATACGCTTTGAAATCATCAAAAGCTGCGCTTAGCGGAATGCTCTGTTTATTGGCCTGCATAAAGGCCTGCAGGCGTTCGGGCACAACAATTGCTTCGCCCAGTATGCTCTCGACCGTGTCCTTGAATTTGGCCGGATGGGCCGTTTCGAGGAAGATACCGCTTTCGCCCGGCCTCAGTCCTTCTTCCAGAGCCCTGTAACCGCAGGCTCCGTGGGGATCGAGCAGGTAATTCTTTTCTTTATAAGTACGGTAGAGGGTTTCGCGAATTTGTTGATCGTCGTAACGGGCGCCGTTGATTTCGGCGGTGATGGCCCGGTGAGAATGCCCGTACAAATCGAGGATGCGGGCAAAATTGCTGGGATCACCCACGTCCATGGCGTTGGCCAAAGTGGCTACCGAGGGGCGAGCCCGGTAGTTTCCGCTTTGCAGGTATTCATAAAAGACATCGTTGCTGTTGTTCGAAGCAATAAAACGTTTGACAGGCAAACCCAGCCGCCGGGCAAAAAAACCGGCCGTAATGTTTCCAAAATTGCCGCTGGGTACGCAAATGACCAGCTCTGAGGAATCCTTGCAGCGTTTCCACTGAGCATACGCATTGAAATAATAAAAAGCCTGAGGCAGAAAACGAGCCACATTGATGGAATTGGCCGAAGTTAAATTTAATTTTTCGTTCAGTTCTGCATCCATAAAAGCATGCTTGACCAGGCGCTGACAATCGTCAAAATTGCCCTCTATTTCGAGAGCCGTGATGTTTTGCCCCAGGGTGGTGAACTGCTTTTCCTGTATTTCACTAACCAGGCCTTTGGGATACAAGACATGCACCTGTATGCCCTCCACCCCCAGAAAGCCGTTGGCTACGGCGCTGCCCGTATCGCCCGAGGTGGCCACCAACACATGGACTTGATCCTGTCCCTGAAGACGAATAAAATAGCCCAGCAAACGAGCCATAAAACGGGCGCCCACGTCCTTGAAAGCCAGCGTGGGGCCGTGAAACAATTCCAGGCTGTAAATATGTTCGTCTATCCTGACCAGGGGCGTATCAAAACTCAATGTATCGTAAACAATCTCCCGCAGCGTATTTTCAGGAAGATCTTCTCCAAAGAAAGCCGCTGCCACCCGGTAGGACATTTCCTGAAAACTCAGGCCTGGAAGCTCCTCAAAAAAGGATGCCGGCAAGGGATTGATGCGTTCGGGCATATACAAGCCCCGGTCGGGAGCCAGGCCCCTGACGACTGCCTCTTGCAAAGAGGCCATGGGGGCTTTTTTGTTGGTGCTGTAATAGTTCATTCTATGGTTTGTAAAAAATGTCTGACTTTATTAAAAAAGAATATTGCTTTCAGGAACTTTCCAGCCTTTCAGGGATGTTGGCTTAAGCCGAAAAAGGCACGGATAAATTCCTCTCCCCGCAAAGTGCCGTAATAGCCGTCCTGCACCGAAAATTCATCGAACACCTGCACTGCGTCCGGCTCAAAAGCACTTTGGGCCGACTTGTTGTAGCTTGCTTCAAAACAGTTCAAGCCTTTGGCAGGCTTGCCTGAAACCGGAAGAACAGCATCGCTGCGATAAATCAAAAAAGGGACCGCATCGGCCACATGAGTTTTGGTCCGGCAATAGGTTGGATGATCGGGCAAAACTGCTATGGTGACGGCTTCGTCCAAGACGGAAATTTCCTCCAGTATGGGGCGGATCAGGCGCTGATCGAGGTATTCTATGGTGCGTATTTTCAAATCGACATTCCCTTCGTGGCTTGCTTCGTCGGAAGCTTCGACGTGCAAAAACACAAAATCCTTTTTCTTCAGCTCGTCGATAGCCGCCTGAGCCTTGCCTTCGTAATTGGTATCGTACAAACCCGTGGCTCCGGGCACTTCGATAGCCTCCAGGCCGGCGTAAACGCCTATTCCCTTGATCAAATCCACGGCCGAAATCACCGAACCGCTGCGTATCGGATACTTTTCCCTCATAGGCAACATGGCGGGACGATAACCCGGCGACCAGGGCCAGATGGAATTAGCCATGTCCAGCCCCCTGGCCTTGCGGGCTAAATTGACCGGATGAGTGGGCAATAGTTCCTGAGAACGCAGTATCAGCTCCGAAAGCAATCGAGCCGTGCCCTCTGCCTGTGGATTCAGGGCTTTAGGCAACACCTCGGCACAGGCCGTTCCGGGCACATCGTGGGGAGGCGTACAATGAATCTCTTTGTTACCACCCTTTAGCAACATGAGATGGCGATAGGAAACACCCGTATGAAACACCAGCTCTTCGCTGCCCAGTTCCTTGTTTAGAAAGTCAATCAATGCCCCTGCTTCGGAGGTAGAAATATGGTCGGCAGAATGATTTTTTATCTTGCCGTGCTGCACGCAAATCAGGTTGCAGCGGGCTGCCATAAAGCCTTCGGGAATGTCTATTCCCATACTGGCTGCCTCCAGCGAGCCCCTGCCCTCGAACTGTTTACTGACATCGTAACCCAACAGGCTGAGGTTAGCTATTTCGCTGCCGGGAGGAAAACCTTCGGGTATTGTAATCAGCCGTCCGCAACGTCCTGCCCGGGCCATTTTATCCATACAGGGAGTGAGGGCTGCCTGCAAGGGCGTCTTTCCGTCCAGGGCCTGGATACGCTCATCGGCCATGCCGTCTCCCAAAACAATCAGGTATTTCATCTCAACGAATATTCGCTATGGAGATGATATCGCCGAACACACCCGCAGCCGTTACACCGGCTCCGGCCCCGTAGCCTTTGATCACCATGGGATCCTGAAAATAGCGTTCGGTCTGAATCAGAATGATGTTGTTACTGCCCTCCAGATCGTAGAAGGGATGCAATGGCCCGACTTCCTGCAGACCGACCGAACAGGCTCCGTTTTCCATTTTGGCCACAAAGCGCCAGCGTTTGGAATCTTTATCAAGCAACTTACGTTTTTCTTCGAAGTCGGCATCAAGTTCGGGAATGCTTTTCCAGAAATCATCCAGACTGCCTTTGAAGTACTTGTCGGGAATAAAGAGGTTTTTCACCACATCTTCCTGTTCTACCCTGTAACCGGCTTCGCGGGCCAGAATCACCAATTTACGGATAACATCCGTACCGCTCAGGTCGATGCGGGGATCCGGTTCCGAAAAACGTTTCTCCTGGGCCATTTTGATGGTTTTGCTCAGGGGATTTTCGGCACTGAGGGTGTTGAAGATAAAATTCAAAGTGCCCGATAAAACGGCTTCCATCTTCAGAATACGGTCTCCGCTGTGGATCAGGCTGTTCATTGTGTTAATAATGGGCAAACCGGCTCCAACGTTGGTTTCGAAAAGATATTTAACGCCTTTGCGGCGGGCCAGTTCTTTGAGCCGGGCGTAATTGTCGTAATCGGAAGAAGCTGCAATTTTGTTGGCAGCCACCACAGATACGTTATGAGACAACAAATCGGCATAAAGAGCTGCAATTTGGGGACTGGCTGTACAATCCACAAAAACAGAATTAAAGATGTTCATATTCATGATCTCGTCCCTCAGCAAGTTCGGGCTGCTGATCTTGCCTTCGCGTTTTAGCAGTTCCTGGTATTTTTCCAGGTCGATGCCTTCTCGCGAGAAAATGGCTTTATCTATATCGGCGATGCCTACCACATTGAGTTTCAGTCCGTTTTCCGCCATCAACTTGGGTTGCTGTTGCCTGATTTGATCCAGCAAACTGCCGCCCACGGTACCTATACCTATCAAAAAGAGGTTCAACACCTGGTATTCGCTCAGGAAAAAAGAATCGTGAATTACATTGAGGCTTTTGCGCAAATGATCGAGTTTGATGACAAAGGAAATATTGGTTTCGGAAGCTCCCTGCGCACAGGCAATCACATTGATACCGTTACGTCCCAGCGTGGAAAACAATTTTCCGGCAATGCCGGGCGTACGCTTCATTCCTTCACCTACAATAGCCACAGTTGCCAGATTGCATTCGGCAAAAATATCGTTGATTTCGCCCATCTCTATTTCATGGCTGAATTCCTCTTTGAGTACCCTGACCGTGAGCTCAGCGTCTGAGTTGCGTACACCTATCGAAGTGGTGTTTTCCGATGAAGCCTGCGAAACCAGAAAAACCGAAATGCCTGCCTTAGCCAGGGTTTTAAAAATACGGTAGTTCACACCAATCACCCCGACCATACCCAGGCCCCGAATGGTAATCAAGCTGGTATCGGGTATAGACGAAATACCCTTGATGGCTTTACCTTCGCCCGAACTCTTGTCGCGCGAAATATAAGTGCCCGAAACCTCTGGATTGAAGGTGTTTTTGATGCGAATGGGGATGTTTTTGTGATAAACAGGAAAAATGGTAGGCGGATAAATCACTTTCGCCCCAAAATTACTAAGCTCCATGGCTTCCACATAGCTCAGATTTTCAATCACATATGCATTATTGATCACTTTGGGATCGGCCGTCATAAAACCGTCAACGTCGGTCCATATTTCCAAAATGGAAGCGTTAAGCTCCGAGGCCAGAATCGCGGCCGTATAATCGGAACCGCCCCGGCCGATGTTGGTGATCTCACCGGTTTGGGCATCACTCGAAATAAAGCCGCCCATCACCGAAAGCTCAGGAAGCTCGCTCAGCTGAGCCTTGATGGCCGCAGAAGTTTCTTCAAAATTGACTACGTGCTTTCCAAATTTATGATTGGTTTTGATCAGTTTTCGGGCATCGTAATGTGGGATATTCAACAGTCGGCTTACTATGAGCGAAGAAAGCCTTTCGCCATAACTTACAATCACATCTTCCGACTTATCCGAAAGTTCATGTATCAGGGCCACCCCCTGAAAAATATTGCTCAATTCTTCGAAGATCAACGACAGTTCTTCGATAACCGGTTTTTTCTGTTCCGGAGCAAAAACACCTTCTACCAGCGAGAAATGCCTGTTTTTCATTTCGGTCAGGTCACTAAGATAGCTGATGTTTCCCTCGGCTGCAGTTCGGGCTGTTTTGATCAGAAAATCGGTCATTCCGGCTATGGCGGAAACTACTATGACTACCGGCCTTTCGGCTTGTTGCTCTACGATGCGCTTCAGCTGACGCAACGCCTGGATGGAACCTACAGACGTTCCTCCGAATTTAATAACTTTCATTTTGCTCTATCTTGATTTGGTGACACCTATGATTGCCAAGAATCATGCCATGCTTTATTACGCATGCATTTTTTAATTTGGAACCGGAAAATAATTATTGTCGTTTGTTGGAATATCGAAAAGGCTCCCAGCCTTCGCGATCGGAATGCGAAAGATTATCAGACCCCCATAGGGGTAGTGGTAGTAGTGGTAGTTATATGTAGTTGCCAAAACATCATTTCTTTCGAATTAGGGCGCTTACCCCGGTTTGAGTGTGCAAATATAGATTGTTTAGAAACAAAAACAAAAAAAAACCGTTTTTTTCGTCTAATTAAACTAATTTTGCTGCTTGTTAAAATTTAAGATGTCCGTATTTAGCTCTCCCGGGCTGTTCGGACATTCAACTCTACTTCATTATTAATGGCAAACACTCTTAAGCACCCCAAAGGTTTATATCTGCTCTTTATGACTGAAATGTGGGAACGTTTCAGTTATTACGGTATGCGGGCCCTGCTCGTTTTGTATTTAACTCAGTCTGTACTCGAAGGAGGCATGGGCTTTTCCGAAGAAAACGCCACCCTGCTTTACGGCTTTTTTACCGGCCTGGTCTACATGACTCCTATCATAGGGGGCTGGCTGGCCGATAATTACTTGGGACAGCGCCGTTCCATTACCATTGGCGGTATTACCATGATGTTAGGACAATTTTGCCTGGCCTCCCTTAACAGTGTAGCCATGCTTTATCTGGGTTTGTTCCTATTGATCATCGGGAACGGCTTTTTCAAACCCAATATCTCGGTATTGGTGGGCGACCTTTACCAACCGGGCGACAATAGAAGAGATTCCGCTTTTACCATTTTTTACATGGGTATCAACTTAGGCGCCGGTATTTCACCTTTGGTTTGCGGCTGGCTGGGCATGCAGTACGGTTACAGAGCCGGATTTCTAGCTGCCGGTATAGGCATGTTACTGGGGCAGCTGTTTTATAACTTTATCGGTCCTAAGTACTTGGGAAATTTAGGAAAAGTGGCTGTCGGAAATAAAAATAATCCCAACGGCAACAATCATCCCCTGACCAAAGCCGAAAAAGACCGTACCTGGGTGATTATCATTATCGTGATGTTTTGCGTGTTCTTCTGGGCCGGTTTTGAACAGGCAGGTAGTTCCCTGACTCTGTACACCGAAAAATACATCAACCGCAATGTGTTTGGATTCGAGATTCCCACCGCCTGGTTCCAGTCGGTGAATGCATTTTTTATTGTGTTGTTTGCTCCGCTCTTTGCCATGCTCTGGACCTTCCTGGCCACCCGCAAACGCGAACCCAATGTGCCCATAAAAATGGGCCTTGGTATGATTATGCTTGGTATTGGTTTTGTGCTGATGGTCATGGCTTGTCTGCAACGCGGCGGCAACAATCCCGACGAAACCGTCAAGGCCAACCTGCTTTTTTTAGTGGGAGCTTACCTGCTCCATACCTTTGGAGAATTGCTCCTGTCGCCCATCGGCCTGTCCATGGTAACTAAACTGTCACCCGTCAAGCTAGCCTCGCTGCTGATGGGCGTTTGGTTCCTGAGCAGTTTTGTAGCCAACATCATGGGAGGTTTCATCGCTTCCTATGCTTCTAAAATGGGCGCGATGAATATATTTGTCATTATAGCAGCAGTCTCTATTCTGCTGGGGCTATTGTTGATTTCCATGAATAAGTGGCTGTTTAAGAAATCGCACGGTACTTTGTGATACATTATGGAACAGAAAAGCTTTACAGAGATCCTGGAAAAATTCCGCGAACTGATTATCGACGAGGAATTTGACCAGATAGTAGCCATCGCCAACGGAGGCATCATCCCGGCCGCCGTTCTGGCTCAAAAGCTGGAACTGGAAGTTTTCCTGCTCAAAATCAACCTCCGGGACAAACAGCAACGTCCCCTCTACGATCAGCCCAAATTACTGGCCGAGATCGATTTCGAATGCAAAAACAAACGCATCCTCCTGGTCGAAGACCGGGTAAAGACGGGCAGTACCCTGAATTTTGCCAAACAATTACTGATTCAGGCCGGAGCCGCCAAAGTAAAAAGCTTTGCCGTAAATGGTAAAGCTGATTATGCGCTCTACGACAAAGCTTGTTTTCCCTTCCCCTGGCTGCTGTGATAAACTAAAAAAATAAAAAGAGAGCTGCCTGATAAGCAGCTCTCTTTTTTATTTGAAAGTAAACGGGTGGTCGTGGCCGGAAACCCGGAGTTTGATCTAAGCTATACTATTATTTTTTACCGCTGAGTTGCGCGTGCATCGAAGCAGCAGCTTTACGGCCGTCGCCCATGGCCAGAATCACTGTGGCCCCACCTCGTACAATATCGCCTCCGGCATAAATAATGGGAATGGACGAACGCATGTTATCGTCTACCACTATGGTGCCCCAACGGCTGATTTCCAGGCCTTGAACTGAACTTGGAATCAAGGGATTGGGCGAAACGCCCACGCTGACAATGACCTCATCTACATCGACCAGAATTTCAGCACCAGGTATCGGTACCGGACGGCGACGCCCCGAATCATCGGGCTGCCCCAGTTCCATTCTTTGCAGACGCATTTGTTTTACCCGGCCTCTTTCGTCCCCGTAATATTCCAGGGGATTGTGCAGGGTGAGAAATTCAATGCCTTCTTCTTTGGCGTGTTTCACCTCTTCGATACGGGCGGGCATTTCCTCTTCTGAACGACGGTACACAATCATGGCCCGTTCAGCTCCAAGGCGTCTGGCCGTACGCACGGAATCCATGGCAGTATTGCCTCCGCCAATGACGGCGACACGTTTACCCTTGGCTACCGGTGTATCGGCCTCGGGATTGGCGGCATCCATCAGGTTGACCCGGGTGAGATATTCGTTGGACGAAAGGATGTTGATGAGGTTCTCGCCTGGGATATTCATAAAATTGGGCAAACCGGCTCCGCTGCCTACAAAAATACCGCAATAGCCCTGTTCTTTAAGTTCGTCTATGGTAATGGTCCTGCCTACGATGCAATTGGTCATAAATTGCACGCCCATCTGGCGCAAATTCTCGATTTCCACATCCACCACCGAATTGGGCAGACGAAATTCGGGAATACCGTATTTGAGCACTCCGCCTATTTCGTGGAGGGCTTCGAACACCATCACTTCGTAACCGTATTTGGCCATATCGCCGGCAAAAGACAAGCCGGCAGGGCCTGAACCCACCACCGCTACTTTTTTGCCGTTTTCAGGAGCCAGCTCCGGCACCGATATCTGACCGCTCTCGCGTTCGTAATCGGCGGCAAAACGTTCCAGATGGCCTATGGCCACCGAAGGCTTGCCCAGCTTGAGTGTGTAGAAGCATTGGGCCTCGCATTGTTTTTCCTGAGGACAGACCCGGCCACAAACTGCCGGCAGGGCACTGGTTTCCTTGAGCACCCGGGCAGCTTCCAGAAAATTTCCCCGCTCAATATTTTTCACAAAGCTCGGAATCTGAATTTCCACCGGACAGCCCGAAATGCAGGTAGGATTGACGCAATCCAAACAGCGGACAGCTTCCAGCCTGGCTTGTTCGGCTGTTAAACCCTGATTGACTTCCAGGTGGTTGTGGCTGCGGATTTCCGCATCCTGTTCGTTCATTTTTACCCGTGGGATCTCGGTTCTTTCTTTGGCTTTACGACTTTTACGTAAATCTTCGCGCCAGGCCTGAGTGCGCAGTGCTGCAATTTGTTCTTCTCTTGTCATTGCTGATTCTTCCCTTGTCATCGCTGATGAAATTTTTTCATTTCTGCCTGTTCCTCTTCTTTATAGGTGCCCAGGCG